>NZ_JBKIYH010000001.1:758434-1772163 GCF_047085025.1 Halobacteriovorax sp. RT-2-6 | reverse complement strand
ATCAAAGTTAACGAAGAAATCGAAATCGTTGGTATTAAAGAAACAACTAAAACAACTGTAACTGGTGTTGAGATGTTTAGAAAGCTTCTTGACGAAGGTAGAGCAGGTGATAACGTTGGTCTTCTTCTACGTGGTGTTAAGCGTGAAGAAGTAGAGCGTGGTCAGTGTCTAATCAAGCCAGGTTCAGTAAAGCCACACGCGAAATTTAACTGTGAAGTATATATCCTTTCAAAAGATGAAGGTGGACGTCACACTCCAATCTTCAAAGGTTATAGACCACAGTTCTACTTCAGAACAACAGACGTAACAGGTGATATTACACTTGCAGACGGTGTTGAAATGGTTATGCCAGGTGACAACACTTCTTTCGCAGTAGAGCTAATTACTCCAATCGCGATGGAAAAAGGTCTTAAGTTCGCAATCCGTGAGGGTGGTAGAACAATCGGTGCTGGTACAGTATCTGAAATTCTAGACTAATTTTTAGTTAAATACTGGGGTGATTTTTAAATCACCCCTTTTTTATGCTCAATATTTTGAATTGACGCGTAAAAAATATATGGCCTAGCGTAAAAATAATTTGACAATAGGCCCAAAAAAACAGTAAAAGTCAGGTTCAACTTTTAAAATTGATAATAGGATGAGTATGAAAGCTTCTAAGTTAAGAATTAAATTACGCGCATATGATCACAAGCTTCTAGATAGCTCAGTTGATGAGATCGTACAAACAGCTAAAGAGACAGGCGCAAGAGTAGCGGGTCCAATCCCATTACCAACAGAAATTAACAAGTTTACAGTTCTTAGAGGACCTCACAAAGATAAAAAATCTCGTGAGCAATTCGAAATGAGAACGCACAAGAGACTAATTGATATCGTTGATCCAACTCAACAAACTGTTGATAGCCTAATGAAGTTAGATCTATCAGCTGGTGTTGACGTAGAGATCAAGTACTAGTATAAACGAAAAAAATTTTTATTATTAACCATGCATGCATCTCTTGGAGAAGAGTGATGCTGTGGAGGCAAAATGACAGAAGAAACTCAAGCAGTTGAGACTACTGCTACTGTATCGCTTAATACTATCTATGGTGTTAAAGCTGGTATGACAAGAATCTTTGATGAAGCTGGGAATCACGTTCCAGTTACAGTTATCAAGTTAATTCCTAACAAAGTTACACAAGTTAAAACTTTAGACAAAGATGGTTACGAGGCTTACCAAGTAGGTTACTACGAAAAAAGAGAAAAGCTTGTAAACAAGCCAACTCAAGGTCACCTTAAAGCTGCTAATGTTGAAAATAACTTTGTAAAATTTGCAGAAGTTAGAACAGAAGGCGTAGATGCTGCTAACTTAGGTAAAGATCTATCTCTAGAGTCATTTGAAGCTTCTACATATGTTGATGTAACAGGTACATCAAAAGGTAAAGGGTTCCAAGGTCAAATGAAGCGTCACAACTTCAAAGGTGGACCTGCTACTCACGGTTCTAAGTTTCACAGACGTGGTGGTTCGATCGGTAACAGAGCGACTCCTGGTAAGGTTTGGAAGAACAAAAGAATGCCTGGTCACATGGGTTGTGACACAAAAACAATCCAAAACATCAAGGTTGTTGAAGTTAATCAAGATAAAGGATACATGCTACTTAAGGGATCAGTACCTGGTTCTAAAAATGGTTTTGTAAGAATTGCAAAAGCACTTAAGAAGTAATTGTAGGCTGAGGTAAGAAGTTATGAGTGATGTAACAGTATTAAATTCGAAATTTGAAAATGCAGGAACACTTACTGCTCCAGTAAGCTTAACTGCTGAAGATATTAATGTAGCGGCTGTTCACCAGGTTGTTAAAGCTACTCTAGCGGGAAGAAGACAAGGTAATGCTTGTGTTAAAGGTCGTTCAGATGTTAGCGGTGGTGGTGCAAAACCATTCAAGCAAAAAGGTACAGGTAGAGCAAGACAAGGTTCAATTAGATCGTCTCTTATGGTAGGCGGTGGAACTGTTCACGGTCCAAGCCCAAGAAGCTATGTTCAAAAAGTTAACAAGAAAATGGCAAAGGTTGCAATTCAATCTGTACTTGCTGACAAACTCCAAGCTGGAAAGTTGACAGTAGTAGATACAATTGAATCAACTGGTAAAACTAAAGAAATGTACACTCTATTAAATGGTAAGGGTTTACTTCCTGCTTTAGTAGTAACTGCTGATAAAAACTCACCAGCTCTTAGAGCAGTGAAGAACTTACAGTGGGGTAAAGGGATGGCCGTAGAAGGTTTCTCTGTATACGAAGCAGTAAAATTTGAAAACCTAGTTATCGAAAAGAGTGCATTAGAAACCCTATTAAATAAGTTGGTGTAGATTATGGCGACGTTAGAAAATGTATTAAAGAAACCACTTATCACTGAAAAGACTTCTGTTGCTACAGACAGCCAGAACCGTTTTGGTTTTGTAGTTGATCTTAAAGCAAACAAGCATCAAATCAAGAATGCTGTTGAAGCTCTATATGATGTGAAAGTTTTAAATGTAAAGACAAACATCACTCCAGGTAAAGTTAAAAGAGCTGGTAAAGGTGTAAAAAAGACTAGTAAATTCAAGAAGGCTTTCGTTCAATTAGCGGAAGGTCAAAAGATTGAATTTTTTAAAGGTGTTTAACTAGTTAGCTGAGGAAATTATGGGTATTAAAAGATTTAAACCAACAACTCCTTCACTAAGAAAGATGCAAGTCGTAAATAGTGATGAGTTAACAAAAGGTGTAAAGCCAGTTAAAGGCCTTACAGCTGTTAAGAAAAATTTTGCAGGTAGAAATAACTCTGGACGTATCACTGTTAGACACAGAGGTGGTGGAGTTAAGAGAAGATACAGAATTATTGATTTCAAAAGAAATAAAACAGATATCCCTGCAACTGTTCAAGCGATCTCTTACGATCCGAACAGAACTTGTAATATTGCACTTATCGCTTACTTAGACGGTGAAAAAAGCTACATCCTAGCTCCACTTGGTCTAAAAGTTGGTGATAAGGTAATCGCTTCTGCAGATGCAGATATTAAAGTAGGAAATGCTAAGAAGCTTAAGGACATTCCAGTTGGTACTCTTGTACACAACGTAGAAATGTACCCAGGAGCTGGTGGTCAGCTAGCACGTTCTGCTGGTTCTTACGTTCAAATTATGGCTAAAGAAGGTCGTTTTGCTCTTCTTAGAATGCCATCAGGTGAGCTTAGAAAAGTTGAAGTTGATTGTGTAGCAACAATCGGTCAAGTTGGTAATCTTGATCATGAAAAACGTAACATTGGTAAAGCTGGACGTAAGAGAAAGCTTGGTTTCAGACCAACTGTACGTGGTGTTGCTATGAACCCAGTTGATCACCCACACGGTGGTGGTGAAGGTAGAACTTCAGGTGGACGTCATCCAGTATCACCATGGGGAACACCAACTAAGGGTTACAAGACTAGAACTAATAAGAGAACTGATAAGTTCATCGTTAAGAGAAGAAAGTAGTAGGAGATTAATATGGCCCGTTCATTAAAAAAAGGTCCATTTGTTGATATTAGCTTAATGAAAAAAGCTCTACAAATGCAAGAAGAAGGTAACAAAGGTAACAAAGTGATCAAGACTTGGTCTAGAAGATCAACTATTGTTCCTGAGTTCATCGGACTTACTTTTGCCGTTCACAACGGAAAAAAATTCATACCGGTTTATGTAACAGATAACATGATTGGACATAAATTAGGTGAATTTGCACTAACTAGAACATACTTCGGTCACGGTGCAGATAAGAAAGCTAAGAAGAGATAGTAAAGTTAGAGTTGAATAAGGAGAGGTCAGATGGCCATTACAGTTAGAAACAGTAGAGTTGGTATCGCACCAAGAAAAGTAAGACAGGTTTGCGATCTAATTAGAAAGAAGAAAGCTTCTGAAGCGCTAAAAATCTTACGCTTCCAAGAGAAGAAAGAAATTGCACTTGTTTTAACAAAATTAATTAATAGTGGATTAGCTATCGCAGCTGATTCTGAGAAGTATGATCTAGATAACCTAGTTATCGGTACAATTAAAGCGGACGAAGGTCCAACTTTAAAGCGTATTCAGCCAAGAGCTCAAGGTCGTGCGTTCAGAATTAGAAAAAGAACTAGTCACATAACAGTTGAACTAAAAGAAGCATAGGATAAATTATGGGACAAAAAGTACATCCATACGGTTTTAGATTAGGTTATATTAAGTCATGGCATTCAAACTGGTTTGCTAACGATAGAGAATACGGTGAAACACTTCACGAAGATCTAGCGATTAGAAACTACATTGAAAAAAACATGAAAAATGCTTCTGTAGCTAATATCGAATTATCAAGAACTTCAAACCAGGTTAAAGTAACTGTTTATACAGCTAAGCCAGGTGTTGCTATTGGTAAAAAAGGTGCAGGAATTGAGAAAATTAGAAACGACCTTAAGAAACTTACTAAAGGTACACTAATCTTCAATATTGCAGAAGTTAAGAGACCAGATGCGGAAGCTAAGTTAATCGCGGAAAACATTGCAGGTCAGCTTGAAAAACGTGTAGCTTTCAGAAGAGCAATGAAGAAAGTTATGCAGTCAGCATTCAGAGCTGGTGTAAAAGGTATCCGTGTTAGAACAGCAGGACGTCTTGGCGGAGCTGAGATGGCAAGAGCTGAAGGTTATACAGAAAGAAAAGTTCCACTACATACTCTTAGAGCAGACATTGATTACAATACTGCTGAAGCTCACACTACATACGGTGTTATCGGTGTAAAAGTTTGGGTTTACAAAGGTGAGATCTATAAGTAGTAGGAAATTCGTTAGTGAATTTATTTTATTGAGGTAAATATGTTAAGTCCAAAGAAAGTAAAGTGGCGTAAGCAGCAGAAAGGAAGAATGAAGGGTAAGGCGAACCGTGGAAATACTATCACGTTCGGTGAATTTGCTATACAAGCCCTATCATGTGGGTATATAACTAACCGTCAAATTGAAGCTGCCCGTATTGCAATGACAAGAAAGATCAAAAGAGGTGGTAACGTTTGGATCAAGATCTTCCCAGATAAGGTCCTTACTAAGAAGCCAGCTGAAGTTCGTATGGGGAAAGGTAAAGGTTCTCCAGATTCTTGGGTTGCAGTTGTAAAACCAGGAAGAGTAATGTTTGAAATCAAGCACATCGATCCTGAGCTAAGTAAACAAGCACTTAAGCTTGCAATGTATAAACTACCTGTAAAGACTAGAATTATTTCTAGAGAGCAGCAGGAACTTTAAATCGTTAAGAGGAAGTTATGCAAAAGTTAGAATACAAAGATATAAGCGGTTTAAGCGGTAAAGAAATTGATGCAAAAGTAGCTGAAATGAGAAGAGCGATTTTTGATATCAACATGTCTAAAACGACAAGTGGTATCGAAAAACCTCATGAGCTAAAACTTGCAAAAAAGAATATTGCTAAATTATTAACAGCAAAAAATGCTAAAGGTGAGTAACCATGAGTACAAATACGTTTAAGAGAAAGCTAGATGGTGTAGTTGTTTCTGTAAAGAATGAAAATACAGTTGTTGTGAATGTTGCTAGACGTTTCAAGCACCCTGTTTACAGCAAATTCGTTACAAAAACTAAAAAGTACCACGCTCATAACGTAAGTTTAGAAGCGAATCTAGGTGACAATGTAACAATTATTGAAAGTAAACCTTATTCAAAACTCAAAAAGTGGGAACTGTTAAAGGTAAATAAGTAGGGCTTAATAAGCCTATTTTAGGAGTTAGTAATGATCCAAATGCAAACTAAGTTAGAAGTTGCTGATAACTCTGGAGCTAAAGAAGTAAAGTGTATCAAGGTTCTTGGTGGTTCAAAAAGAATGAACGCAAATCTTGGTGACATTATTGTTGTAGCAGTTCAGCAAGCACTACCAGGTGGAAAAATTAAAAAGGGTGATGTTAAGAAAGCGGTTATCGTTAGAACTAAGTACCCAATTAGAAGAGAAGACGGTTCATACATCAGATTTGATAAGAACAGCGTTGTAATACTAAATAATAACAATGAACCAGTAGGGACACGTATTTTTGGTCCTGTTGCGAGAGAGTTAAGAAACAAGAGCTTTACGAAGATCTGTTCTTTAGCGCCAGAAGTTCTTTAATCAAGGTTCAGTGAGGAAGTTATGCAAAAGCTAAAAGTTAATGATAATGTTGTAGTTTTAACAGGTAAAGACAGAGGCAAAACTGGTGAAGTTAAGAAAATCAACTTCAAGACCAAAGTTGTTTATGTTGGTGGTGTTAATCTAGTAAAGAAAGCAATTAAACCAACTCAAGAGAACCCAGCTGGTGGTATCGTAGACATTGAAGCACCACTTCACATCTCAAATGTTGCTGTAGTTAGCCCAAAAACAAATAAGGCTACTAGAGTAAAAATTGAAGAAAAAGATGGTAAGAAGGTTAGAGTCGCTGTGTCTTGTGGATCAGTACTGAGTTAAGGATAGAGGCAAAAATGAGCAGATTCAGAAAACTATATAATGACGAAATTAAAAATAAAATGACTGAGAAGTTTGGTTATAAGAATGTTAACCAAATTCCTAAGCTAGAAAAGATAGTAGTTAACTGTTGTACAAGAGACGCAGTAACTAACTCTAAAGTTGTTCAGTCGATTGTTAACGATCTTGGTACTATTACTGGTCAAAAGCCAGTTGTAGCTAAGGCTAGAAAATCAGTTGCTGGTTTCAAAATCAGAGAAGGTATGGCCTTAGGTGCAAACGTTACTCTTCGTGGTGATAGAATGTACGAATTCCTTGATAGACTTGTTAACATCACTCTTCCAAGAGTTCGTGACTTTAGAGGTGTTTCTTCTAAAGGTTTTGATGGAAAAGGTAACTACACTTTAGGTTTAAAAGAGCAGATTATTTTCCCAGAAATTTCTTACGATCAAATTGATAAAGTAAGAGGTCTAGGAATCTCAATCGTAACTACTGCTGGAAACAACGAAGAAGGTAGAGAGCTTCTAAACCTTTTTGGTATGCCTTTTAACAAGTAATTGAGGATAATGTAATGGCTAGAAAAGCGAAAATTGAAAGTAACAAAAAAAGAGCTAAGCTTGCTGAAAAATACGGTACTTTAAGAAAAGAACTTAAAGCTGCTATTATCAATGAAAATCTTTCTGACGAAGAAAGATTCGAAGCGATGATCAAGCTACAGAAACTACCAAGAAATTCAGCTGCAATTAGAGTAAGAAATAGATGTGAATTAACTGGTCGTCCACGTGCTTTCTATAGAAAGTTCAAACTATCAAGAATTCAATTTAGAGAGTTAGCACTTAGAGGAATGATCCCTGGTGTAACTAAGTCAAGCTGGTAATGGTTGAGGAGACGAAATTATGATGACTGATCCTATTGCAGATATGTTAACAAGAATTAGAAATGCAATTAATGCTGGACACGATAGAGTGGAATTTCCAGCTTCGAAAATGAAAGCAGGTGTTTGTAAAGTTATGAAAGACGAAGGTTATATTCGTTCATTCAAAATTATTGCAAAGAGCCAATCAGATATTAGAATCAAAGTATTACTTAAAGACGACGCTATCGTAGGTCTTGAGAGAGTTTCTAAACCAGGTCTTAGACAGTACCGTGGTTACAAGGACATCTCTAGAGTTATTAGTGGTCTAGGTACTTCAATCCTATCAACTTCTAAAGGAATTATTTCTGATAGAGAAGCGAGAGCGACTAAAGTTGGTGGTGAAGTAATCTGTAATATTTGGTAGTAGGGAGCGAGTAATGTCACGTGTAGGAAAAAACCCGGTAGTAGTTCCTGAGAAAGTTCAGGTTACAATAAATGGTACAAATGTATCAGTTAAAGGACCTAAAGGTGAGCTAGAGTACACTTTCAATGATAGAGTGACTTTTGCACAAGAAGGTAATGAAATTAAAGTAACTCCTGTTGATGAGTCTAAAAAGTCTCGTGCAATGTGGGGTACAGCAAGACAAATCGTTTTCAACATGGTAACTGGTGTTACTGATGGATTTGTTAGAAAGCTAGAATTCAACGGTGTTGGTTATAAGGCAGCTGTTAGTGGTGATACATTAACTCTTAACCTTGGATACTCACATCCAATTGAATATGTTCTTCCAGAAGGTGTAGCAGCGAAAGTTGCTGGTAAAGAAATCGAACTAACTGGTAGCAACAAAGAACTAGTTGGATTTGCTGCTGCAAAGATCCGTTCATTCAGACCACCAGAGCCATATAAAGGTAAAGGTGTTAAATACGCTGAAGAAACAATCGTAAGAAAAGCTGGTAAATCTGGCGGTAAGTAATAAAAAGTAGCCTGAGAATGGCCCGCAGTGAGGGCCTAGGGTGAGGAGTTTAAAATGATTAGAAAGCCTTATGGTAAAGCTGGTAAAGCAAGTACAGCTAGAAAAATTAGAAGAAAACTTGCTATCCGTAAGAAAGTAAACGGAACATCTGAGAGACCACGTCTATCAGTTAACCGTACAAACAAGCACATCACAGTTCAAGTAATTGACGATGTTGCTAACAAGACACTTTTCAGTGTTCAAACTTATGGTAAAAATGCTGTTGAAGGAAAAAGCAATATTGCTGGTGCAACGCTTGTTGGTGCAAAACTTGCTGAAAACCTAAAGTCTAACAATATTTCAACTGCTGTATTCGACAGAAACGGACTTAGATACCACGGTGTAATCAAGGCTGTTGTTGAAGCTGCTAGAGAAAATGGAATTCAAATTTAGGAGTAAGTGATGACTGAAGAAAATAAAAGCGTTGAAAAAACAGTAAAAGCAGAACCAAAGAAAAGACAAGCTTCTAAAAAAGCTCCAGCGAAAAAGCGTCAAGCTAGCTCAATGGACGTTGAACTTGAAGAAAGAGTTGTTGCTGTAAATAGAGTTGCAAAGGTTATGAAGGGTGGTAGAAGATTTTCTTTCAGTGCTCTAATGATCGTTGGTGATAAAAATGGTCGCGTAGGTTACGGTCTTGGTAAAGCTAAGGAAGTTCCAGAAGCAATCAGAAAAGCTACTCAAGCTGCACAAAAAAGCATGATTTCAGTACCAGTAGATGCAGGAACTATTCCTCACTCAGTACTAGGTGAATTTGATGCTGGTAAGATTCTATTCAAACCTGCTGCAGAAGGTACAGGGGTTAAGGCTGCTGGTGCATGTCGTTCAATCCTTGAACTTGCTGGTGTTAAAGACGTTCTAACGAAGTCTTTAAGAGGTAACAACCCACATAATATCGTTAAGGCAACTTTTGACGCTCTTAAGCAATTAAGATCTGTAGAAGAAGTAGCTAAGGCACGTGGTAAAGAAGCTAAAGGCTTAAGAATTAAAGGTTAATTGAGGTTGATATGACAGCGAAAACAATTACAGTAACATTAAAGAAAAGTACTATTAAATGTACTGAAAAGCAGAAAGCTACAGTAAGAGGCCTAGGTCTAAGAAAAACTGGAACTTCAAGAACTTTAGAAAACACTTCTGCTGTTAGAGGGATGATCAAGAAGGTAATTCACCTTTTAGACATTCAAGAATAAGCGGTATTAGTTGATTAAGAGGTAAATATGTTAACTTTAAATAACTTAAAAAGTCCAAAAGGTGCACATAAAAACATTAAGAGAATTGGTCGTGGACAAGGTTCAGGTCAAGGTACTCAAGCTGGTAAAGGGCACAAGGGTCAAAAGGCTCGTGCTGGTGGCGGTGTAAGAACTGGTTTCGAAGGTGGAGCAATGCCACTTTACATGCGTCTACCAAAAAGAGGTTTCTCTAATGCACCATTTAAAACTGAGTATGCTGAGGTATCTCTTGCTACATTAGAAGCTAAATTTGATGGCGGAGACGTTACAAAAGAAGCTCTAATTGAGAAAGGTATCCTTAAGGGTGCAGATAAAAGACGTCCAGTGAAAATTCTTGCTAACGGAGAGCTTTCAAAATCGTTAAATTTTGTTAATATTGAAAAGTTTTCTAAAGGTGCTCAAGAAGCAATCGAGAAAGCTGGCGGAAAAATAGCAACAAAATAGATAAAAGGATCGTCTGATGTCAAACGCTCAAGGAAAACTTGAAGAGCTTAAGAAAAAAGTCTTTTTTACTTTTTTATTATTAGTAGTATATAGATTGGTTGCGCAAATTCCTGTACCAGGAGTTGATGCGCAGGCGATCTCTTCTTATTTTGCGGAAGCTGGTGGGGGAAGTCTTTTTGACCTTATCAACACTTTTAGTGGTGGTGCCTTCAAGCGTTTCTCAGTTTTAGCACTGGGGATTATGCCGTATATTACTACTTCAATCATCTTTTCTCTTTTAGGTGAGGTTATACCTCAAATCCAAGAGCTACAAGAAGACTCAGAAGGTAACAAAAAAATTCAAAAGTGGACTAGGTATGCAACAGTAATTCTCTGTTGCATACAAGGTTACTCAATGGCTGCTGTGTTTGAGACATTTGTTTCTCCTGGTGGTGCTAGAGTTATCCCTGAACCAGGTATGCTTTTCAGAATTGTAACAATGATCACTCTGGCTGCAGGAACAATGTTCTTACTTTGGCTTGGTGAGCGTATTACAGAATTTGGTTTAGAAAATGGTGTTTCTCTTATTATCTTCGCAGGTATTGCAGTTGAGCTACCTTCTGAAGTTATTCAAAAGATTACACTATTTAGAAACGGTGAAATGGGTGGACTTGAACTACTTACTTTCGTGGCCGTAATTGTCGTTGCATTCTTTGTTGTTGCATTCATCGAAAGGGCTTTCAGAGCCGTTCCGGTTCAATATGCTAAGCGTGTTGTTAATAATAGAGTGTATGGTGGAAATCAGACACTTCCGATGAGAGTTGATACAGGTGGAGTTATGCCTCCGATCTTAGCTTCTTCTCTGCTAGCAGCGCCTGCAACTTTTGCTACTTTTATCCCTGCAGACAGTGTGTTCAAACCATACTTTGATACAATTCAACAAAGTTTGGCACCAGGGCAAATTTTATTTAATATTCTTTTTGCAACTCTGATTGTGTATATGACTTATTTCTATGCACCAATCCAATTCAAAACGAAGAAGATTTCAGAAATGTTACAAAAGAATAATGCTTTTATCCCAGGTATTAGACCAGGTGATAAAACAAAAGAATATTTAGACACGTTATTAAATCGTTTATCATTTTTTGGCGCTCTATTCTTAATCGTTGTTTGTATTGTTCCTTCACTAATCACAGGGGCTCAGACAAGATTTGGTGGTACATCAATGCTAATCTTAGTATCTGTATCTGTTAGAGTTATGATGAATGTTCAATCGTTTATGTTTGCTGATAAGTATGAGATGTCATACAAATCTAAAGGTAAATATAACGGTAACAATAGAAGGTTCTAATCCATGGCACCACAACTAATTTTAATTGGAGCTCCTGGATCAGGAAAAGGTACTCAAGCTAAGAATATAGTTTCAGAGCTTGGGTACACACATGTTTCTACTGGCGATTTATTAAGAGCAGAAGTTGCTAAAGAGTCTGACCTTGGTCGTAAAATTAAAGCGGTCATGGATTCAGGTGAATTAGTAAGTGATGAATTAGTATTAGATCTTCTAAAGGCTAATTGTGCTGTTGAGAAATCAACATATATTTTTGATGGTTATCCAAGAAACCTTGTTCAAGCAAAGGATTTAGATAGTGCCCTACTTGGTGGAGTACAGTCTAAAGCAATTTACTTTGACATTGCACTAGATACTTTAGTGGAGAGAATTGTTAATAGACGTGTAGCTCCTGTTAGTGGTGAGATTTACAATCTAAAAACAAAGCCACCAAAAGTTGAAGGTAAGTGTGATGTTTCTGGAGAGGACCTTGTGCATCGTAAAGATGATAACGAGGATACAGTAAGGACTAGAATGAAGGTTTTTACTGACAATATCGAGCCAGTTCTTGAGTACTATGAGTCTCAGGGACGCCTTGTTAGAGTAGACGCTACAAAAGGGCTTGATGAGATTTTTGAAGAAATTAAAAAAATTGTTAAATAATTTATTATATAAGTAATTCGTCTTGCAATATGGCCCTGAGTCATATATAAGCAATTACTTTAGGTTTTGTATTATATGAGTAATCAGGAAACGATTGAAGTTGAAGGTGAAGTTACTGAACTTCTTCCTAACACTAAATTTAAGGTTAAATTACCGAATGGACATTCTGTTATTGCCCACATTAGTGGAAAGATGAGAATGCACTTTATAAAGATTTTACCTGGAGATAAGGTACTTGTTGAGATTAGCAAGTATGACTTAACGAAGGGCCGAATTACATATAGAAGTAAAAAACGCTAGTGTAGAATTTACGAGGTTGTTATGAAAGTTAGAGCATCTGTAAAGCCGATGTGCAAAGATTGTAAAGTTATTAAAAGAAGAGGCGTACTTAGAGTTGTATGTAAGCAACCTAAGCACAAACAAAGACAAGGTTAATCATAGGAAAGGAGTGTAGCTATGGCGAGAATTCTTGGTGTTGATATTCCTAGAAATAAGGTAATGAAAATTGCCCTTCAGTCAATTTACGGTGTAGGACCGAAAGTGGCTCAGGAAGTATTAGAAAAAACAAACATCGATTCAAACAAAAATTCAAACGAACTAACTGAAGAAGAAGCAAACGAAATCAGACTTCTTCTTGAAAGTGAGTACACTGTAGAAGGTGACTTACGTAGAGAAGTTGGTCTTAACATTAAACGACTAAAAGACTTAGGTTGTTACAGAGGGATCAGACATAGAAAAGGTCTTCCTGTAAGAGGTCAAAGAACTTCTACAAATGCTCGTACTCGTAAGGGGCCAGCTGTTGCAATCGCAGGTAAGAAGTCTATTAAGTCAATGAAGTAATTGTTAGGAGTTAATGATGGTTAAGAAAACAGCTTCAAAGAAAAAAGTTAAAAAGAATATTTCGAGAGGTATTGCTCACATTCAATGCTCTTTCAATAATACAATCGTTACGTTCACAGATATGAACGGTAACGCTATTTCATGGGCTTCTGCTGGTCAATTAGGATTCAGAGGGTCTAAGAAATCGACTCCATTCGCGGCACAGATGGCTTCTATGGAAGCAGCTAAAAAGGCTATGGAGCACGGACTATCTACTGTTGAAGTAAGAGTTAAAGGTCCGGGTGCAGGTAGAGAAAATGCTGTAAGAGCATTTATCGCTGCAGGCCTTAAAATCACTTCTGTTGCTGACAGGTCACCAATTCCACACAATGGATGTCGTGCACCGAAAAGAAGAAGAGTATAATTTTATAGATTTATATTAAGGAGTTGTCTGTGGACACATTTACAGCAAAAAATTGGACAGGAATGATAAGACCAGTAGCTTTGGAAATGGATAACGATAAGCTAACTAATACTTATGGTAAGTTCGTTGCTAAGCCACTAGAAAGAGGTTATGGACAAACTCTTGGAAACTCTTTACGTCGTGTACTACTTTCTTCACTTCAGGGTGCAGCTATTGTTGCAATCAGAATTGATGGTGTTGAGCATGAGTTTGGTACAATCAACAACGTAAAAGAAGAAGTTTCTGAGATTATTCTTAACCTTAAAGAAGTTCACTTTAAGATTAAAGATAAAGAGCAGGTAACTCTTACTCTTGAGAAATCGGTAGAGGGTATCGTTACTGCTGGTGACATTTCTGAGTCTGCAAATGTTGAAATTTTAAATCCAGAGCACGCAATCTGTAACCTTTCAACTGGTGGATCTATTAAGATGGAACTACTTGTTGCAAGAGGAAAAGGATACGTAACAGCTCTAGATAATAAAGAATCTTTTGATCTTCCAATCGGTTGGATTTATCTTGATTCTCTTTTCTCACCAGTTGCACGTGTTAACTATACAGTTACAAACTCACGTGTTGGTAAGAGAACAGATTTTGATAAGCTTACTCTAGAAGTTTGGACTAACGCAGGTGTTGAACCTTCGGATGCAGTAGCTTATTCAGCGAAGATCCTAAGAGACCAACTTGCTGTATTCCTAAGCTTCGAAGATGAAGAAGAAATCACAAGAATGGAAACTAAGCCTAAGAAGCAACAAAATACTGCTAATGCAGCTCTATTAAAGCCAGTTTCTGAGCTTGAGCTGTCTGTAAGATCTGCAAACTGCTTGCAGAACGCAGATATTAAGTATATCTATGAGCTAGTTTCTAAGACTGAAGGTGAGATGCTAAGAACTAAGAACTTTGGGCGTAAGTCACTAAATGAGATTAAAGAAGTACTTTCTCAAATGGGACTAGGTCTAGGTATGAAAGTTGATAGCATCATGCAAGATCTAAAAGAAGAATAAAAGTTGTTATAAGTTGAGGTAGAGATATGAGACATCAAAAACATAAGTATAAACTAGGTGTAAGTCCTTCACACAGAGTTGCAATGGTTAAAAACCTTGCTTCTGAAGTTATCGACCACGGTATGATTAAAACTACTCTTACAAGAGCTAAAGCAATCAAGCCAGTAGTTGAGAAATTAGTAACTCTTTCAAAAAATGATACTGTTGCTAACAGAAGACTTGCATTCAAAAAACTTAATGATAAGAATGCTGTAAACAAGCTATTTACTGAGCTTGGGCCAAAATTCAAAGAGAGAAATGGTGGTTACACTAGAATCATGAGACTTTCTGAGAATAGAGTTGGAGATAACTCTAAAATGGCATACATCGCATTTGTTGATTAATTTTTAATTCGAATGAGATAGATAGACCCATCATATTAACGTATGATGGGTTTTTTTATTTAAAACTTTTTTTCTAAAATCTATGACTACATCTTCTAAAGTTTCTATTATTTTTATTATTGTTGCTATCACACTGGGATATTCTATTTACCATAAAGGTAAAATTGATTCTTATGTAGATAAGAGTCGAGACTATATTCTTAAGTCACTTCCAAGTGTAAAGCTGGATAATTTTGCTGATAATTCTGAGGTTGAGCTACAGGATTTAGCACGTAATTCAAATGGTTTAGTAGTTCATTTTTGGGGAACTTGGTGTGCTCCTTGCGAAGCTGAATTTCCGGAATTTGTAGATTTTGCACGCAAATTAGAAGAAAAAAATGTAAAAGTTGTTTTCATGGCCGTTAAAGATGACGATATGAAAATTAAAAAATTTCTTAAAAGATTCAATGACTTACCGTCTAATTCAATAGTTATTCATGATCAAGCAGGAATTTCTATGAGTAAATTAGGTGTTGTTAAGGTACCGGAGACTTTCGTCTTCGATTCAAAACTTGAGCACAGAATTATGTTTAAAGGTCCGCAAGATTGGAAAATGGATTCATATTTTGTTCGTGTTCTTAGTTACTTAGGCGTGAAGTAAATTAATAATATTTCTTTAAATTCGTCTATTTTTTTTTCATTCATAGTTAAGTTTTATTAAATTCTGCCGAAAAGTTTTACAGACTTTGCTTTGGCCAATCGTTTTTTGTGCCAAAGAATTAAACATCGGAGAATAAAAATGATCAACTGGAATGAACTAAAAGGACTTCATGTTATTTCTAAGCTCGAAGAAGTAATTCATAAGTGGTTTGGTGTAGAGGTTTTCTATGCTGATACTCATTTTAAGATTAGAAGTTCGCATACAGATAAGGACTATAACTTTAAGAATCTTTTCTTTGAGACGCAAATGTCCCTTCCACATGGTTATGATTTTGTTACTGCTGATGTTGAAAGATTTAGTGATGAATTAAGTCAGTCTGGTGAAGTTGTCATGATTTTTGACTCTTATTTTCCAGGTGTAAAGATGATGGGAACAAAAATTGAAATTGAAGGTGAGTATCATGGTACGGTTTTCGCTTTCCCATTTCTAAAAAGTACATTCACTGAAACTGAAGAAAAAGAGCTTGTGGCAGCACTAATTGAGCATGGTGCATCTCCAGAGGCAGCACAAGAATGTGTTAATGAAACAAGAAGATTATTCCCGAGAGAAATTGAATATTTAAAAGAATTAGTTGAGCTAGTCGCTGGTGAAATTTCTACATTTCACTATGAGATTTCTAAGCGTGAAGAAAGAATTCATATGCTTAACTCAGAGCTTGGTGAAAAATTTCGCTACCATAATATGATTGGTAAATCGAAACAAATGCAGAAGATTTATTCACTATTAGAGAGAATCTCAACAAGTGAATCATCTGTTCTTATTCAAGGTGAAAATGGTACAGGTAAGGAACTCGTTGCTAAGGCCGTACACTTTGCTTCTCCTCGTAAGGATGCTCAGTTCTTAGCTGTTAACTGCTCTGCATTCAACGAAAACCTTCTAGATTCAGAATTATTTGGTCACGTAAAAGGATCATTTACAGGTGCTCATAAAGAAAAATCAGGTCTTTTCGAATTAGCAAATGGTGGAACACTATTTCTTGATGAAATTGGGGATACTTCACTGTCTATGCAGGTAAAGTTACTTCGAGTTCTTCAAGAAGGAACGTACCTGCCTGTTGGTGCTGATTCACCTAGAAGAACTGATGTTCGTATTATTGCAGCAACAAACAAAGATCTTAAAACAATGATGGCCAAAGGTGAGTTCAGAGAAGACCTTTATTATAGAATTAACGTTCTTAACGTAAACCTTCCTCCATTAAGGGATAGGAAAGAAGATATCCCAGTACTAATGGAGCACTTTCTTAAGAAGAAGTGTGATGAGTCGGGAATGCCGATGAAGTCATACTCTAAGAAGTGTATGGAGAAGATGCTAGATTACCCATGGCCAGGTAACGTACGTCAGCTTGAAAATGAAGTTGAAAGATTAGTTGTACTTGCTGGAGACGAAAAATCGATTACTCCAGATAATCTAAGTCCACAACTTCTTGATCATGGTGCTGCTCCTGTTGAGTCAACTAGAGGTGTAAACACTGCAGGTAAGCTAAAAGATGCTCTTCAAGAATTAGAAATTATTATGATTCGTGAAGGACTTAAGAGATGTAATTTTAATAAGTCTAAGCTTGCAAAAGAGCTTGGGATGTCTAGGGCCAGCCTTATTATGAAAGTTGATAAGTATGGGCTAGATAAGCGTGCGAAAGCAGGTAATGAATAGATAAAACACATCAAAATAAAAAGATAGACACTTTTAGGCCCTCTCCGAGGGCCTTTTTATTTATATTTCTATAATTTCAATGATTTAACCCCTCGAAAATAACGCAATGTGATTGGGCAAATTGTCTTTTAAGGGTGTAATATGCTCGGATAATTTAATTACATAGAATCTCGAAAGAGAAATTGGTGGAGGGGATGTATGTCAACAACCAGCGAAAATATATTAGAGCAAAAAAGAGCTCTTCTAATCGACAGAAGAATGCAGGCCGAGCTTGGTGGTGGTGAAGCGAGAATCGCAAAGCAACACGAGCAAGGTAAGTATACTGCAAGAGAAAGAATTGAGAGACTTGTTGATCCGGGTACTTTCATTGAGTTTGATAAATTTGTTACACATCGTTGTGTAAACTTCGGAATGGAAAAGAAGAAGTTTTACGGAGATGGTGTAGTTACAGGTATTGCAGAGATTAACGGACAGAAGATTGCTGTTTATTCTCAAGACTTTACTTGTTGGGGTGGAGCACTTGGTGAAGCTCACGCAAGAAAGATCTGTAAGATCATGGACTTCGCTCTTGATAACAGAATTCCAGTTATTGGTATTCAAGATTCAGGTGGAGCTCGTATTCAAGAAGGTGTTGATGCACTTGGTGGATACGCGGAAATTTTCTACAGAAACGTAAAGGCTTCTGGTGTAATTCCTCAAATTTCATTAATCATGGGACCTTCAGCAGGTGGAGCTGTTTATTCTCCAGCTGTAACTGACTTTATCTTCATGGTTGATAAGTCATCTTATATGTTTGTTACAGGTCCAGATGTTATCAAGACTGTAACTCACGAAGAAGTAACAAAAGAAGACCTTGGTGGTGCAACAGCACACTCAGAAAAATCAGGTGTATGTCAGTTTAAGTGTAAAGACGAAGACGAGACATTTGAAAGAGTAAGAGAGCTAATGAGCTATATCCCTGCTTCTAATTTCAAGAAGCAAGCGCCTAAGTATACTTCAGATCCTGTTTATAGAGATAACTCTAAACTAAAAGAAGTAGTTCCAGGTAATCCTAAGAAGCCATATGATATGAAAGAAGTAATTCTTGATATTGTTGATGATGGACACTTCTTAGAAGTACATAAAGATTATGCAAGAAATATCATCGTTGGTTTCGCATCAATTGGTGGAATTAAAATTGGTATCGTAGCAAATCAACCAGAAGTACTAGCTGGTGTTCTAGATATCGATTCTTCATGTAAAGCAGCTCGTTTCATTAGATTCTGTGATGCTTTCGATATTCCAATTGTTTCACTTGTAGACGTTCCAGGTTTCTTACCAGGTACAGTACAAGAGTACGGTGGGATCATTAAGCACGGTTCTAAGCTTCTATATGCATACGCAGAAGCGACTGTTCCATTAATCACTCTTATTACAAGAAAGTCTTACGGTGGAGCTTATGACGTTATGGCATCTAAGCACATTCGTTCAGACGTAAACCTTGCCTACCCAACTGGAGAAATTGCAGTTATGGGTGCTGAAGGTGCAGTAAATATTGTATTTAGAAAAGAACTTCAAGGTCTTGAAGGTGAAGCTTTTGATCAGAAGAAAGCTGAGCTAGTTGCTAACTATGAGAATAACTTTGCTAACCCATACGTTGCAGCTGAAAGAGGATATATCGACGCAGTAATTCTTCCAGAAGAAACAAGAAAGCGTTTATATGAATATCTAGTTGTTCTAAAAGATAAGAACGTTGACCGTCCAAAACGTAAACACGGGAATATTCAATTATGATGATCAGACAGCCAAAGAACATGGAAAGAAGAGTATTAATTGCTAACCGTGGAGAGATTGCTTCACGTGTTGCAAAAGCTTGTCGTGAGCTTGGGCATACTGCAATTGGTATTTATACTGATAACGAACCTCAAGGAACTCACTTACAATTTTGTGACGAATGGGTTTATCTACAAGGTAAAACAAATGCTGAGACATACCTTAATGTTGAGAAGCTAGTTGCTCTTGCAAAGGAAGTTAATGCTGATGGTGTACACCCAGGTTATGGTTTCCTTTCTGAGAATAGAGATTTTGCAAATGCTCTTTCAGATGCAGGTATTACTTTTATTGGTCCACACGTTGAGGCCATCAGAGTTATGGGTGACAAGGCAACATCTAAGAAGCTAGCGAATGATGCTGGTGTTCCTACTGTTCCTGGTACAGATCACGCTGTTCCAACTGTTGATGAAGCAGTTGAAATTGCAAATAGAATTGGTTACCCAGTTCTTCTTAAAGCTGTTGCCGGTGGTGGTGGACGTGGTATGCGTGCCTGTAAAGACGAAACAGAAGTTCGTGCTCAATTTGAAGCTGTTGGACGTGAGTCGATGGCAGCTTTCAATAATGGGGATCTATTAGTTGAAAAACTAATTGTTAATCCTCGTCACATTGAAGTTCAGATTCTTGCAGATAAGAAAGGTAATACTTTCCACTTCTTTGAAAGAGAGTGTTCAGTTCAAAGAAGACACCAGAAAATTATTGAAGAAGCACCGTCTCCATTTATTGGAAATGATGAGCAGTTACGTCAAAGCGTTTGTGAAACAGCTGTAAAGCTTGCAAAAGCTGTCGATTATGATTCTGCTGGTACAGTTGAATTCATCATGGGTGAAGATAAGCAATTCTATTTCCTAGAAATGAATACTCGTATTCAGGTAGAGCACCCGATTACTGAGGAAATTACTGGAATGGATCTTATCGTATGTATGATCCAAGCAGCTTTTGGTGATGAGTTAGGTATTCCTTCTCAAGAATTTATTAGAAGATCAGGACATGCGATTGAGTGTCGTATTTGTGCTGAAGATCCAATTACAATGCTTCCTGCTCCAGGACTTGTAACAGGATTTGAAACAAACTTCCCACAAGGAACTCGTTTTGATCACTGTCTATATAAAGGGTTAGAAGTAACTCCAGACTTCGATCCAATGGTTGGTAAGCTAGTTTGTAAAGGGATCGTTCGTGACGTTGCTGTTAGAAAAATGAATGCAGCACTTGATGGACTATTCATTGAAGGACTTAAAACAAATCTTCCTCTTCTAAAAGAAATTATGACTGAGAAGAACTTTGTTGATGGTCACTACTCAACAGCTTACATTGGTGAAGTAGCACCTCAGAATAACGTGAAGACAGACCTAGATCATATTAAGCTTTATACGATCATCGCTGGTTCTGAAGCACGTAGGATGGGTATCTAAGATGAGAACATATTTAATTAATGATAATGAAGAAGTAATTGTTGATTTAACAAGAACTAAAGTTCACGATCACAGCTTAGTTGAGTTTGATTTTTCTACATTAAAAGATGGAGAAAGAAGTCTTCATGAAACAATGTGGTTAAGAAAGCTTTGTGGCCAATACTTTATCTCAAAAGATAAGAAAACTTGGAAAAAGATCCCAAGACAGGATCTTCCATCAAGAGTTGTTAACGTTGATAAAGTTTACTCACTATTCAGAGGTTACAAGCCTTCTGGTTTAGGTGGAGCTGACGCTGGTGAACTTCTTACTAAAATGCCAGGTAAAGTTGTTAAGATCAATGTTGAAGTTGGTCAGACAGTTGCTGCTGGTGAAACACTAATCATTCTTGAGGCCATGAAAATGGAAAACGAAATTAAGAGTGGTATCGATGGTGTTGTTAAAGCAATTCACGTAAAGGAAGGGGACGCCTTAGAAGAAAACGTCCTCATGTTAGAAGTAGAAGCATAGGACGCAAGTCAAGGAGAGCAAATGTCTTTTAATAATGGACAAGCACCAAGAAATGACTTCGAAAAAATGAAACAAGATTTAGATAAGGGGCTCAAGTTACTTGGGCCCTTTTTTATATTCATTGTTTTAGTTATTTTCGGATACACATCTTTTTACACTGTCGAGCCTGATGAAGAGGCCGTCGTAATTCGTCTGGGTAAGTATATTAATACTAATACTCCAGGCCTTCATTTTAAGATTCCATTTGGGGTTGATGAAGTAATTAAGGTTAAAGTTAAAACTGTTCTTCAAGAAGAGTTTGGATTTAGAACAAAGAGTTCGAGATCACGACGTTCTTCTTATTCTGGTGATAACTTTGATCACGAGTCACTTATGCTTACAGGTGACTTAAATGTTGCCTCTGTTGAGTGGGCCGTTCAATACCAAGTCCGTGACCCTTTCAAGTTTATCTTTCAAACAAGTGAGCCAGTAAGAAATATCCGCGATATCTCAGAATCAATTATGAGACGAGTTGTTGGGGATAGATCAGTTACTGATGTCTTAACAGTTGGTAAAGTAGAAATTGAAGCTGATGCTAAGCTACTTATGCAAGAAGTAATTGATAAGTATGACATGGGTGTTTCGATCATCTCTGTAAAGCTTCAGGATGTTAATCCTCCACAAGTCGTTAAAGCTTCATTTAACGAAGTTAACGAAGCAAAGCAAGAACAAGAAAAGGCCATTAACGAAGCAGAAGGTGCTTATAACAAAGTTATTCCAGAGGCACGTGGTAAGGCGGAGAAAATGGTATCTGAAGCTGAAGGTTATGCAGCTGCTCTTGTAAACCGTGCAGAAGGGGATGTTGCAAAGTTTCAAGAAATCCTAAAAGAGTATCGTCGTGCCCCTAAGATTACAAAGAAGCGTCTTTATATTGAAGCAATGGAAGGGCTTTATAAGAAGTACGACAATCTTACAATTATTGATCCAAAGGTTAAGGGATTACTTCCTATTTATGACCAAGGAGCTAAGAAATGAATAAAGCATTAATTCTAATTGTTATTCTATTTATAGGTTTAGTTTTAGGAAAACAATCACTCTTTATCGTAAGTGAAGGAAGACAAGCAATTATCACTGAATTTGGTAAACCTGTTGGTAATCCAATTACTGATGCTGGCCTTCATTTTAAAAAGCCTTTCGTTCAAGATGTACGTTTCGTTGATAAGAGAATTCTTAGTTGGGATGGTTTTCCAAATCAAATCCCTACAAAGGATAAGAAATTTATTAAAGTAGATACAACTGCGAGATTTAAAATAATTGATGCACTTAAGTTTATTCAGACAGTTCGAAATACTGAAGGTGCTAAAAAGAGAATCGATACAATTTTAGACTCTGCGACGAGAAATGTGATTTCATCTCACGATCTTGTTGAAGCCGTACGTAATTCAAATGCAATTATTGAAAAGTTAAATGCTACTAAAGTAGATGTTAACGAAATTGAAGAAGAAATAACTGGTGACATTGAAGATGTAAGCGTTGGTAGAGAAAAATTATCTCAATTAATCGTAAGCAAAGCCGATGGAGAGTTAGAACAATTTGGTATTCAATTAATTGATGTACAATTAAGACGTATTTCATACGAGAAATCAGTTGAGCGTAAAGTTTACGAAAGAATGATCTCTGAACGTCAAAGAATTGCACAGAAGATCAGATCAATTGGTGAAGGTGAAAAGGCCAAGATTGAAGGACGTTTGGTAAAAGATTTACAAACAATTCAATCAGAAGGTTATAAGAAGTCTCAATTGATTAAGGGCCGTGCTGAAGCAAAGGCTTCTGCAGTATATGCTAAGACATTTTCTCAGGACCCAAGCTTTTTTGAGTTCGTACGTTCTCTAGAAGCATATAAAACATCGATTAAAGGTAACACTAAGTTTATAATCTCTAACGATAATGAATTCTTAAAATACTTGAGGTAAGCATTGATTGAATATGTAATTGCAGAAAATCCAGATGATCGTGTATTACAAAAAGTTTCACAAGCTCTTAATAATGGAGAGCTTGTGTGCTTACCGACTGATACTAGTTGGGTTGTAATTGCTTCTCCCTTTAGCAAGAAGGGGATTGAGAGAATCTACAAGTATAAGAATGCTCCAAAGTTAAAGGCTTTCTCTCTTCTATGTGATTCGATTTCAATGGCCTCTGATGTTGCTAATATTGATGATGGTGTATTTCGCTATATAAAGAGAATTATCCCAGGTCACTATACATTTATTTTTAATGCCAATAAGAAGATTACTAAGGCTGTGGCCGCAAATAAAACTGATCATGAAGTGGGAATTCGATTTGTACCTTCGACATTGATTAGTCGCTTACTAGAAATCCATGGTGAACCGGTCTTATCAAGTAATATTGATTTAGATAAATTTACTCCGGCCCTATCTTCTTATGGTGAACTCTATTCTTATATGATTGAAGAGTCGCTTGCAGGTGTTGTTACTTTGATTGTCGATCCAGGTGAACACGAGTTTGTAGGCTCATCAACTATTGTTGACTTCACTAATGGTGAAGCCGATGTCATTAGGCAAGGCGCTGGGGTTTTATAGTAATTTCAGTTGTTTAGGCTATGAATTCTAATGTTTATTAAATAGACAAGGTACTGAATTTTTTCAACTTTCAGTATCTTGGCATCTTTTTCTTCTATATTCAGTTCTATGTTAAAGAAGAAATTAATCCTTTTATCACTTACACCATTTCTGGCAATTGCTAATAGCTTTATTGAAGTTAAAGTTCATGACCTTAATGTTTCTAAGCAGGATGATATATTTGGTCGAATGGGCTACATGGAATATGAAAGTGCAATAATCTCACGTGACACCCTTTCTTTTAATATTTCTGATCGAGATAAGAATAAATCAAGTGCTGAAGTTTATTTTAAGAATAATCAATTGAAGCTTGATAATGGTTCGATGACTGCTCAATTTGATATGAGTGGAAATACTTTTTTAAATACCCTCGATAAATTAAAAATGAATAATTCTGAAACTGCCATTAATGCTACTTACTTTAATATAAATGGTTCAAGTTTCTTTATGGATAGAGAAGGTTTAGAACTCGAGGCAAATAACTTTTTTGTTTTCTGTACAACGAATGATCCAGATTATGATATGGCAAGTGGAGATGGAATTGTTAAGGGTTGTATGACCGAGCTTAATATTACTCCTAAATCGTACAAAGAGCCTGTTAACTTTGCTTTAAAAAAGAAATTACAAGATGGTGCTATATTTACAGCAAGAGGAGACATTGGAACAATGCAGTTACAAGCTGCGAGATTCTTACAAATTGCTTCACCTTTACTTGTTATGGACTATAAACAATATGATGTTCAGGCTAAATCTGTAGATCTCAAGTGTGAGAAGGATGAGGATCTGATTGAGATCGATTCGGACTCTCTTATGAGTGGTTGTGAAAATACTGCGGCCTTAAATGTTCCAAAGATCTTAGTTTCAAACTCTAAAGAGAAAACAAAATTTTATTTTGATATTGATACGTTAAATGTGAAAAATGAGAGGCTTAACTTTCATTCAGATATTTTTCAATTTATTGATTCTAAAAAATCAGTAACAGTTAAGGATCTGAACGTTAAATGCCAAAAGCTTATTCAATCTGACTTATTAGATATTCCTTCAATGATCAAAGAATGTTTAATTGATGGATCTATAGACATTGCTAAGTTAAAAACAAATGAAGATATTAAAACAATTACAGATCCTCGCGGACGTGTGATCTCAAGACAAACAGTTTCGAGTCGATATAAGAACTTGGAAATTGATTCTTATAGGCCACTGGCAAATCTAAGCTTAGATAAATCTAACCTTTCAGATATTTCAATTAAAATTACTAATGGTGTCGCTAAGGTTAAGGCCCATGCATATAAGAATGTTCTTCTTAAGAAGAATTTTGATGTTGATCTGACGGCAAGTGTTTCATTTAATGAAAAAGAATCTCAAATTATTATGGATGTAACAGATGTAGTTGTTCCGTTTGGCTTCATCAAGGTTAAATGGATCTGGTTAATTGAAAAAATTATTAAGAATGCTATTGTTGGAAGTAATGTTACTTTTGAAGATGGTAAGTTCTATATTTCGATCTAGGAGATTGAATGAAGTTAGTTAAATTGTTTATTATTTCTCTTATTACATCTTTTGCTTTTGCAAATTCGACAAATATAAGCTGCCAGGGTGAAGGCTATTCTTTTAGTGTTCATGAAAATAAGGCCGTCATTAAAACATTAGAATCTACTTATGATGTTTCAGTAAAGCAATCTGGGGCAAACTATACTGGTGTGCTTAAGGCTGAAGGTTATCTTGGTTTTCGATTCATTTTAAAGGGTAAGGAAGGAGAGTTAAAACTTGTTGGCCCTAAAAGTGTAACGAAGAAAATGAAGTGTTCAATTATTAAATAAAATATGAATTAATTTATTTGCAGCACTTAGAGGTGTTTCAACTTCATTTAAGATATTGTCGTTGAGCTTAGTCCATTCAGATTGAAGTGATGGATTAGCTCTAACTCTGTTTTCAAGTAGTTCATTAAATAGTTTCTTAAGCCAATCTTGATTTTGTCTTTTACGTTTTAGTTGAATCTTTTCCTGATTTTCCTGATAAATCTTTTCAATCAAGTCCCAATACTCAGTTACGCCTTTATTCTCTAGGGCCGAGGCCATCATAACATTGGCACCAATCTTTCGATCTGTTTTGATTACTCCAAGGGCAGACTTATACTGAACCATTGTATCGTGAGCTTTTTGCTTGTTATCGCCATCTGCTTTGTTGATGACAATATTGTCACATAATTCAATAATTCCTTTTTTAATTCCTTGAAGTTCATCGCCTCCGCCTGGTAGCAGAAGTACTGTGAATAAGTCCACAATATTTGCAACATCGTATTCCGACTGACCAACACCAACAGTTTCGATTAGAACAACATCATAGCCAGCAGCTTCACATGCAAGCATGACCTCTCTAGTCTTTAGTGCGACACCGCCAAGATTACCTGATGATGGTGTAGGGCGAATGAAAGCGTTTTTCTCTTGGGCGAGTTTCTCCATTCGAGTTTTGTCACCAAGTAAACTTCCACCACTTAGTGGAGAACTTGGATCAATTGCTAAGACTGCGACTTTTAGTCCCTTGTTAATTAAGAGAAGTCCCAGGGATTCAATAAATGTAGATTTACCAACCCCAGGCGTTCCAGAAATACCGATACGAATTGATTTTCCAGTTAGAGGAAGAATTTCGTTTAAGAGCTCCTGAGCTTCTTTTTGATGCTCAGCTTTCTTACTTTCGATTAAAGTGATGAATTTAGAAAGTGATCTAATATTTCCACTTTTTAATTTCTGGATATCAATTTGCATTACTTTTGTGCCTCTTTGATTTTTGTAATTACATCTTTTGCGGCTTCAGCAATTGTTGTTCCTGGTCCATAGATTCCCTTAACACCAGCTTCATAAAGGAAGTCATAGTCTTTTCTAGGAATTACTCCACCTGCAACAACGATGATATCTTCTGCATCAAGTTTTTTAAGCTCAGCAATTAGTTCTGGAATTAATGTTTTGTGTCCCGCTGCAAGTGAAGATGCACCAACGACGTGAACATCGTTTTCTACAGCTTGCTTCGCAACTTCTTCCGGAGTTGAGAAAAGCGGAGAAAGGTCAACGTCAAAACCAACATCTGCATATGCTGTTGCTACAACTTTGGCTCCACGGTCATGTCCATCTTGCCCCATCTTTGCAACGAGAATTCTCGGACGACGTCCAAAGTCTCTTTCAAATTGGTCAATTTCGTTTTTAATGCTCATCCATTCCTCATCGCTTTCAAATGATTTACCATAAACACCTGAAACAGTTTTTGTATTTGCATTGTAGCGTCCCCATTCCTTCTCTAGTGCATAAGTGATTTCACCAACACTACAACGCGCTTCCATTGCCTCAACAGCAAGTTCTAAACCATTGCCGTTTCCAGTTTTAGCGTAATATTCAAGCTTTGCCATACATTCACTAACTTTCGCTTCATCACGTGATTCACGAATTTCTTCAAGTCTTTTGATTTGTTCATTAAGAACTTGAACGTTATCGATTTCAAGAACTTCAACGTGATCTTCTTTTGTTGGCTTATACTTGTTTACACCTACGATTACATCTTCACCGCGATCAATACGTGCTTGCTTAAGTGCCGCGGCTTCTTCAATCTTAAGTTTTGGAAGACCTGTCTCAATTGCTTTTGCCATGCCACCAGCTTCCTCAATTTCTTTGATTAAGCTTCGAGCTTTGTCTGCAATCTCTTTCGTCAGAGTTTCCATCATGTATGAACCACCCCATGGATCAACAGTGTTTGTAATTCCTGTTTCTTCCTGAAGGATGATTTGAGTATTTCTTGCAATACGAGCAGAGAATTCAGTTGGAAGTGCAATCGCTTCATCAAAAGAGTTCGTGTGAAGAGATTGTGTACCACCGAATACCGCTGCCATTGCTTCAATTGTAGTACGAATAATATTGTTATATGGATCCTGTTCCGTTAATGACCAACCAGAAGTCTGGCAGTGGGTACGTAGCATTTTCGATTTAATATTTTTCGGCTCATATCTTTCAACAATTTCAGACCATAGAAGTCTTGCCGCGCGAAGCTTTGCAATTTCCATGTAAAAGTTCATTCCAATACCAAAGAAGAATGAGAGTCTTGGCGCGAATTGATCAATCTGCATACCTGCTTTAATTGCAGTGTCGATATACTCTTTTCCATCTGCAAGAGTGTAAGCTAGCTCTAAAGCAGCATCTGCACCTGCTTCTTGAATATGGTAACCAGAAATCGAGATTGAGTTAAACTTCGGCATATTAGTTGAAGTGTATTCAAAAATATCTGCGATAACTTTCATTGAAGGAGCTGGTGGGAATATATAAGTATTTCTTACCATGAACTCTTTTAAGATATCATTTTGAATTGTTCCTGAAAGTTGATCAAGAGATACACCTTGCTCTTTTGCTGCAACAATATATCCTGCTAGAACAGGTAACACAGCACCATTCATTGTCATCGAAACAGATACTTTATCTAATGGGATTCCATCAAAGAGTACTTTCATATCTTCAACTGTATCGATTGCAACACCAGCTTTACCAACATCACCTTTTACACGAGGATGGTCTGAATCGTAACCTCTGTGAGTAGCAAGATCGAATGCAACTGAAACACCCTGTCCACCTGCCGCTAGTGCCTTCTTATAAAAATCATTTGATTCTTTTGCTGTAGAAAAACCAGCATACTGGCGAATCGTCCATGGACGTCCTGTATACATCGTAGCTCTTGGTCCTCTGATAAACGGATCCATTCCTGGCATTGTATCAACGAGGTTATTATTTTCTAGATCAGCTTTTGTATAAAGAGATTTAAGTTCAATCCCCTCTGGAGTTTGAGTAACCTTAGGGCCTTTACCTCTTGTTTCTTTGTCAGCTAATTCTTTCCAAGTGTTTAAGTTATCTTTTGAATTATTTGGCATTTATTCTCCTTCAAACCACTTTACAACTACGTGATCAATTCCTGCTCTTTGAGCGGCTTCAATTCCAGTCGGTGAGTCTTCAAAAATTAGACATTCGTGTGTTTGAGCTTTAAAAAAATCCTGTGCCAATAGATATGGTGCAGGATCAGGCTTCGTTTTATCTACTTCTCTTTCTGTAATTATTTTTTCAAAGTAACAGTCTAGTTCACAATGTTTTAAAATTGGATGAGTTACTTCGTATTGACTTGCTGTTACTAGTGCAAGTCGGATATCACTGTCTTTTAAGCGTTTAAGCAGTGAATGAATATTTCTATGTCTTATATTATTTGCATCAGACTGGCCAATAAGCTTAACTAAGGCTTCATTTTTTTTAGTCAAATACTCGTCTAAGTGGTTGAGGCCTAATGCCTCTTGGATCATTGGAAAAACTTCACCATCGGACATGCCATAAGTTTCCTCCATTGATGGAATTTTCTTTCCTTGGCATAAAGATTTTACGACTTCGTAGTGAAGAGGCTCACTATTTAATATTGTTCCATCCATATCAAAGAAGATATAAGGTCTTGTTTTTGCAATGGCCAAGATCTCTTCAATAACAGCTTCGTCTAAAATACTGAAATCACTGAGCTTTTTTCCGATCATATTCATTCCAACTTTATACCATAAAAACCTAGGAATTTGTTTCGTTGTTGTTTTGCGTCATGAGATTAAGTTATAATTTATAGATACGGAGGAGATTGTGAAAAAGCATACGACCAACATTTCTCTTGAACCTTCACTGCAGGCATATTTCTATGATGAACTGCATCGCATAAACCTAAGAAGGCAAAACCCTTTACCACAACTATCTATTTTCTATTCATCATTAGTTATGGATAAGTTTGGTCTTTCCCAGCACTATTTTGAAGAGCAGAAAGATGGAAGATTAAGAGAGAAAACTCTTGGGTTGAAACTACTTCAAGCTGAACATCTTAATGAGCGAGAAAAGAAAAGAGAATTAAGAGATATCGCTGACACAGCTTTATTTTTATGTGGTTATTTCTCAAATTCGGTTAACGAGAAAATTATTGATTTGGGCTACTATTGTGAGGTTGGTAAAACTGCATATCAAAAACTAGATCACTATCAACATACATTCTATGATTCTAGTGGCTTCTTTAAGAATCTCGCTTCGCAGTTTTATGACATCATTAATCTGATGAGTTTACTGCAAAGCGATTGCAACTTAAATGAAGAGCAGTATCTACTCTTTACTAAGGATGTATCGTAGTTGGGATACCATTATTAAGTGATTTCCCAACTGTAATTGTGATCCAATTTTGTTTTAATACTTTTTTGATAATTTTTTGGAAATCTTCATATTTAAAATTTCTAATTTCTTCATTTGATTTATAGAAGTAATCAACACCAAGGCCGTGTAATGCAGGAACAGAGTAAACATTTGCATAGTCGTCATTTACTTGAAGGTTAAGTTGATTTTGACCATCAATCATCATTTTAATGCGATCAAAATCAGATTTAGAGAGACCTTCTTTTTGTAACTTAGATAAAATAGCATTGATAGCGTTAATTGCTTCAACTGTTTTATCATGGCCACTTGCCATGTAAATTCCCCAATATCCTGCTTCTAGAGCATTCATATGAATCGGTTGAGCAACGTAACATAATCCTTTGCGATCTCTAACATCAACAAATAACTCAGAAGATTGACCAGATAAATGAGTTGTTAACATTTTGAAAACAACATTTTCTTTGGCCGTAAGTTTCTTTGTTTGAGTAGCAATTAGAATTTGTGTTTGTTCGCGATCAAAATCGATATGTGTTTCAACTGTTTTAATAGGAACAACTTTTTTTGCTTCTTTCTTCTTATCTTTTCTAGGTTTTAAATCTTTAAAGTAAAATTCAACTTTCTCTTTAACTTCATCTAAAGAAAGATCACCACAAAAAGTGATAAGCATTTCTTTTGTTCTTAAGTTTTTCTCATGAACTTTCGCTAGATCTTCTTTCTTTAGCGCTTTAACAGATTTTTCTGTTCCAATAGTTGAAAGGGCATATGAATGTCCTTTAAATAATAAGTTAGTAGCTTCATTAAAGCAGTGCCTTGTCGGGTCCGCTTTATTGGCTTCAATAGTTCTAAAGATTAACTTCTTTTCATGCGCAATAAACTTTGCTTGAAAAGTAGGGTGAATTAGTGACTTGAAAAAGTGCTTAGATAGGTCTGAAAAGTATTCACTTTGACCATGCATCGTCATTCCGTATGCATTCTTTCCAGAGAAGCTGTTAAACATCGTTGATTTATTATCAAGATCTAATTTTAGCTTTTCGTAGCTTAGACCTTTATAGCCTTTTGTAAGTTGTGAACTCATTAGGCTGTATAATCCGTTTGTCTTTATTGTTTCATCAACTAGGCCACCTTTGAGGTAAGCATGCATGACAAACGTAGGTGTAATTGCATTATAACGATAAAGAAGTTTAATTCCTGGCTTGATTTCAACAATTTGAGTTGCTGGATCATGCTTAGACTTAGTGGCCTTAATGGCTTGCTCTTTCGTATTCTTTTTAAGTTTCGCAATTTTATTCTTAAACTCCACAAGTTTTGGTTTGAACTCTTGCGGCTTTAATTCATTTGGAATTTGAAGGCTTAGATGAAGTGAGCGTCCAAAAATATCAGAGTACTTCTTATTTACTTCTTTTAGACTAGTCTTTTTAATCTTGTTGATAAATTCTTGCTCGATCTCAAGATCCTTTGCTCCAGCGTAACTACTACCTAGAGAAAAAGCATAAGACTCAAGAGATTCTTTTTCATAGATTTTAGCTGCTACATATTGGTTTTTGATCTTTTTAATATCATTTTCTTTAAGTCCAACAGTAGTCGCTTCTGTTATCGTTTTTTCTAGCTCATGCATGACTTTTTGATAATTCTCTTTTGGGAAGTTGATTCTTAAAAAGTGAATACCACCGTCAGCAAAGAACATTGAAGAAGATGTACAATTATTTGCTATCGTATTATTTAAAACAAGATTTTTATAAAGAGGTGACGTCTCTCCATAACCTAGAGCATTGTAGGCGAGGTCTTCACCTGCTGCACTGTCTGATTTCATCGGTGGACATTCGATGGCCATTGTTAATTGGCACATACGTACGTCTTTTTTATGAATCTCAATCGTTGATTTTTTGTGAAGAGAAAATGAAGGTCTTTCAGATCGTTTACCTTTTGGTAGTTCATAACCTTCAATTGTCTTTATGTATTTCTTTTTTTCTTTTAAGTCACCTGCAACAACTAAGAATGCGTTAGCATTATTATAGTGATTGTTTCTAAAATCAATTAACTGATTACGTGTGAAGTTTTTAATTGTTTTTTCATTTCCAAGGATCGGGTGAGCGTAACCACCGTTAAAAGACATTTCTTGAATTCTTTGAAATGAGTATTGGCCTGGGTTATCTTGGCTTCTACGATATTCTTCAAAAACTACTTCTCTTTCAGGCACTAGATCTTCTTGTTTAAACATTGGGTTAGATACCATATCCATAATGATATCGATTGATGTATTAAAGTAGGCGATTGGTGAATTTATATAATAGCAAGTGTAATCAAAAGAAGTGAATGCGTTTACTTCGCCTCCAAATGACTCTACATCGTGAGCAATCTTGGCCCCTGGTCTTTTTTGTGTTCCTTTAAAAAACATGTGCTCAAGAAAGTGTGCAATTCCAAAGTTAGACTCATCTTCTAGAGTTGAGCCTGCTCTGAACCATATCTGTACAGATGCACTTGTATTTCCTGGAACATCAACAAAAATGACTTCCAAACCATTATTTAACTTTTCTATTTCATATTTCATTTACATTGCCTTTTAATTTTAGGTATTTGTTAATTATAGTCTGGGTTACAAAAAAATAATATGGAAGAAATAAAGTCGTTATATATCCATTTCCCGTTCTGTCGTCATCTTTGTAACTATTGTGACTTTTTTAAGTCAATTAAAGAAAACGACGGACAGCTCGATGATTTCGAAAGGCTCTTTGCAGATATGTCTGCAAAGCACAGTACTATTCTAGATAGTCATAGGGCCACTCTTAAGGAGCTAGAGACTCTCTATATTGGTGGAGGAACACCGAGTTTATGGGGCAGCCGAGGTGCATATTTCTTAAGGGATTGGTTAAGAGACAATAATATTTCTTTGAAAGAGGATTGTGAGTTTACTCTTGAAGTAAATCCAGGGGCCTGGACTGAAGAGACATTAAGTAGTTGGAGAAGTATCGGAGCGAATCGCTACTCTTTAGGCGTCCAATCATTAAACCCAAATTTTCTTAAGATCATTGACCGCGTCCACAATATTGATGATGTCCATGAAACATTAAAATATTTTAATAAAGGTAATTATAATTTCTCTGTAGACTTTATGATTGGTCTACCTTTTTCTCAGAAGTATAATCGTGATATTATTGCTGAGCTAACTGAGATTCTTACTTATAATCCAAGTCATATTAGTCTTTATATCCTAACTGTTCCAAAACATTATAAGCACTACGATGAGTTACCGGATGAAGAGTGGATAAGTGATGAATATATTAAAGTTGCTAACTTCCTTGCTATAAATGGCTTCAGGCACTATGAAGTTTCAAATTTTGCTAAAGAGAACAAGGCTTCAATTCATAATCTTAATTACTGGAGAATGGAGTCCGTTGCAGCAATAGGCCCTTCTGCCACTGGTTACCTTAAAAACAATCGCTATCGCTACAAGTGGAAGACCAAGGGTGCGGATGTCGTTGAAGAAAATTTAAGTGAAGATGAGTTTCAAATTGAGAGACTCTATATGAATCTTCGATCTAGCGTTGGATTTCCGATTAAAGATTCTTATTGGGGTGACTTGAGCGAGCTGGTTCAATCTTTGAAATCACGTGGATTAGCGATGGCCGGACGTGATCACTTTTATTTAACGTCCCGCGGCTTTCTTATCTTAGATACAATAATAGATGAAATCTTTAAAATTTCTAAGTAGTTTCAGGTACTTATAAAACAATTCGAAAAAAAATTATTGCTCAACGTTGACACTGGGCCAAAGGCTACCATCTTTAGGTTAGAGATAAATTTAAAGAGGTAGTTGTAATGTCTGAAACTCACGTTAATGAAGAAAATGAAAAAGAATTAGGACCTGAGACTAATGAAGAAACTCAGGAAGCTTCTCAAGTTGAAGAAATTGAAACTGAAAATGAAGTTTCTGAAGAAATGAAAGAGCTAATGGAATTTAAGGATAAATTTTATTACGTAGCGGCTGAGATGGAAAATCTAAAAAGACGCCACGAGAAACAACTACAGGATCAAATTAAATTTGGAACTGAGAAAGTAATGATGGGTCTTTTAGATGTTGTTGATAACCTAGAAAGAACCCTTCAAGCGATTTCAAGTGACGAAGATGAAAAGGTTAAAAATATTTACACAGGTGTAGATATGGTTAAAAACCAGTTCCTTGAAACACTTAAGACGAATGGTTTAGAAAAAATTGAAACAGAAGGTAAGATTTTCGATCCACACTTTCACGAAGCAATGGCACAAATGCCAGCAGAAGGAAAAGAGGATCAAGAGATCGTACAAACATATCAAAATGGTTACTCACTAAATGGTAGAGTGATTAGAGCAGCAAAAGTAGTAGTAGCAAAAAACTAATTATATAAAGGAGATTATAATGGGAAAAATTATTGGAATCGACTTAGGTACAACTAACTCATGTGTTTCTGTTCTTGAGAACGGAAAATACAAAATCGTAGCAAACGCAGAAGGACACAATACAACTCCATCTGTTATTGGTTTTGCAAACAACGGTGAAACTCTGGTTGGCCAAGTTGCAAAAAGACAAGCTGTAACTAACCCTTCAAAGACACTTTACGGGATCAAAAGACTTATTGGTCGTAAATTTGATACTCCAGAAGCAAAGTCATTCGCTGACGTAGCTCCATTTGAAATTTATGCAAATGATAATGGTGATGCGTGGGTAAAAGTAGACGGTAAAGCAATGTCTCCTCAAGAAATTTCTGCGAAGGTTCTTCAAAAACTGAAGAAAGCGGCAGAAGATTACTTAGGTGAGACAGTGACAGAAGCTGTAATTACAGTTCCAGCATATTTTAACGACTCTCAAAGACAAGCAACTAAAGATGCAGGTAAAATTGCTGGGCTTGAAGTAAAAAGAATTATCAACGAGCCAACTGCTGCAGCACTTGCTTATGGACTAGAATCTAAGCAAGATAAAAATATTGCAGTATTTGACCTTGGTGGTGGTACTTTCGATATCTCAATTCTAGAGATTACTTCAGACGGTGTATTCGAAGTAAAAGCAACTAATGGTGATACATTCCTTGGTGGTGAAAACTTTGATGAAAATATCATTAACTTTCTAGCTGATGAATTTTTAAAGTCAGACGGAATTGATTTAAGAAAAGACCAAATGGCACTTCAAAGATTAAAAGAAGCTGCTGAAAAAGCTAAGCATGAGCTATCGAACGTTAACTCAACAGATGTTAACCTTCCATTTATCACTGCAGATGCTTCTGGTCCAAAACACTTAAACGTAAACTTATCAAGAGCTAAGTTTGAGGCTTTAATTGCTGACCACTTAACTGCTCTTGCTAAGCCATGTTTAACTTGTCTTGAAGACTCTGGTCTTGAGAAGAGTGAAATTGATGAGGTAATCCTTGTTGGTGGTTCGACTCGTATTCCAGCTGTTCAAGAAAGAGTAAAAGAAATCTTTGGTAAAGAAGCTTCAAAAGGTGTTAACCCTGATGAAGTTGTAGCTGCAGGTGCTGCTATCCAAGGTGGTGTACTAGCTGGTGACGTAAAAGACGTACTACTACTAGACGTAACTCCACTAACTCTAGGGATTGAGACTCTGGGTGGTGTAATGACTCCACTTATTGAGAAGAACACGACTATTCCTTCGAAGAAGTCACAAACTTTCTCAACTGCTGTAGACAATCAACCAGCTGTTACAATTCACGTATGCCAAGGTGAGCGTGAATTTGCTAAAGATAATAAGTCACTAGGACGTTTTGACCTAAGTGGAATTGCACCAGCTCCAAGAGGTGTTCCACAGATCGAAGTTACTTTTGATATTGATGCTAACGGTATTGTTCACGTTTCTGCTGTAGACAAAGCTACTGGTAAATCTCAAGAGATTAAGATTACTGCTGGTTCAGGTCTTTCAGATGAAGAAATTGAAAGAATGGTACAAGAAGCTGAAGCTAATAAAGAAGCTGATAAGAAAGCACGTGAGATCGTTGATACAAGAAACAATCTAGATGCACTTATCTTAAGCTGTGAAAAAATGATCAAAGACAGTGCTGATAAAATCTCTGAAGACGATAAGTCTAAGTTAGAAGCAGCAATTAATGAAGCTAAAGGCAAGCTTCAGTCTGAGAATCTTGATGAGTTAAAAGCAGCTCAGGAAGCTCTAACTAATGCTTCTCATGCAATTGCTCAACAAATGTATCAACAGCCAGGTGCTGAAGCAGGTGCACAGCAAGCTGGACCAGAAGGTGATGCAGGAGCAAACGCTGGTGCGAATAAGCAAGACGACGATGTTGTTGATGCTGACTTTAAAGAAGTTTAATTAGAAATATAGAATTGAAGGGAGCCCTGTGCTCCCTTTGTTCGTTAATAGAGAATTTTAAATATGAGTGATAAAAGAGATTATTACGATATTCTAGGCGTAGCAAAAGGTGCTGATAAGGCTGAAATTAAAAAAGCTTATCGTAAGATGGCCATGAAATATCACCCTGACCGCAACCCTGATAACAAAGAAGCGGAAGCAAAATTTAAAGAAGCTTCTGAAGCTGCAGAAGTTTTACTAGATGATGGAAAACGTCAGCGTTATGACCAATTTGGACATGCTGGGGTAAACGGTCAAGCAGGTGGCTTTGGCGGTGGTGGTTTCCAAGGTGGATTTGGTGACTTTGGCGATCTAGGAGATATCTTTGGTGATATTTTCGGTGACATGATGGGTGGCGGAGGACGCGGCCGTCGTGGTGGAAGACGTCGTTCTGGAATTCCTGGAAATGACCTTCAAATGACGGTAAGTGTGACATTCGAGGAAGCAGCATTTGGCGCCAAAAAGAAAGTCTCTATCAATAAAGAAACTACTTGTGAAACTTGTTCAGGCTCAGGTGCGAAAGCAGGATCTGAACCGACTACATGTGATATGTGTCACGGGGCAGGTGAAGTTCGTCGTCAACAAGGATTCTTCACTGTTGCTTCGACTTGTCCAAAATGTCAGGGTTCTGGAACAATGATCAAAGATCCTTGTGGAACTTGTCACGGACAAGGACGTAAGAAGAAGAAAGTTGAACTAGAGGTTACAATCCCTGCTGGTATCGACCATGGTCAGCGTCTAAAGCTTTCTGGGGAAGGTGATGCTGGTGCTCAAGGTGGACCAAATGGTGATCTTTATATAGTTGTTGATGTAAAAGAACATGAAATCTTTAAACGTGAAGGTTTTAATGTTCACTACACTGTACCAATCAGCTTCTCTCAAGCAGCTTTAGGTGCTGAAGTTGAAGTACCAACTCTTGATGGAAAAGTTGTTGTTGATCTTCCTGCTGGCACTCAATCTGGTAAGAAGATGCGACTAAAAGGTAAGGGAATTCAAAAACTTGGTGGTTATGGCCAAGGAGATGCAATTCTTACTGTACATGTTGAGACACCAACTAAGCTTTCGAAAGAGCACAAGGAATTACTTGAGCAACTTGCTAAGCTAGAAGGTAAGCAGTGTCATCCAATGAGTACTGGTTTCATCGATAAAGTTAAAGAATTATTTAGCTAATTCTAATATATACAGGGGAGACTGAGTGAATTAGTCTCCCATGTTTATAAAATCCTAATATTTCTCCTGTTTTCATCTATCTATATTTCAAATAAAATAGACCATACAAAATTAAAAAAGGTCGACTATGTTTAAGTATATTTCTCTAATTTTAATCACACTACTTGTGAGTTGCGGTGGTATCCAAATGATCAACCGAGACACTTCACATCTTTATACAGAAAAGTTTTTAAAAGATTTTGATGTTGCAAAGAAGAGTTTCGTTGATGGGAATAAGGAATTAGCGCTAGGACAACTTAATGCAATTCAAGATGCAAAGTTAAGGCCGGCGGAACTTGCAACAAAAACAAATCTGATTGGTGTAATTAATTATTCAAATCAAAACTATGAACAAGCTATATTTCAATTTAATCTTGCTTTAAATAGTTCAGGAGAAGATGGGCAACTTAATGCTCAAATTAAGTTAAATCTAGCAAGCAGTTACTATAAGTTAGGAGATCTAGAAAATACATTCAAAACTCTTGATGGGACTGACTCAAGATGGCTTCTTAATCGTGATTTAGAAAATTTTCATAAATTACGTTATCGCGTTTCAAAGGAGCTTGATTTTCAAGCAGTAGCACTCGATTCTCTACTTTGGCTAAATTCTGGTGCCAATACTGTGGATGAATTAAAAGAGAAAAAATTCTATGGTCAACTTGTTACACAATACTTCATCGTGGATCAAGCTGAGCGAGTGCGTTTAGTTCAGGACTTTAAACAAGGAAAAGATTTTGTTTGTGCTTATCTTTCTTATTTAGAAATTGAGCAACTTATCAATCAAGGAAATAAGGGAAAGGCACAAGAAGTTGGAGACTGGGTTAAGTCTAACTACAATATGTTTCCTGAAGTCATTGCTCTTGTAATGGCACGTTTTGAAAACCTTAAGAAATATAGCAAAATTAACCTTCGCTCAATTGGTGTTGTTCTTCCTCTTACTGGTGATAAAAGTAAATTTGGTAAAAGAGCACTTGCAGGTATCGATCACGCTGTTAGAAAGTATAACGAACAGAATGCTAAGAAACCAAATTTTCAACCTATTCAAATTAAAATCTTTGATAGTATGGGAAGTGCAATTGTAGGTAAGGAAAAGGTTCGTGAGATGATTGAAAGAGAGAATTCTTCAATTATTATCGGTGGACTTTTAAAAGATGAAGCTAAAGCAGAATATGAAGCTGCGAGAAAGTATGGTGCATTCTTTATTTCTCTTTCTCAAATCTATGCGAGTAAAGATGATAAAGGCCACCTTCTAATTGAAGTTCCTGGTTCAGTAGAATCACAAGTTTCTTTATTATTCTCTGAAAAGTACTTATCAAAATTTGGTAACAAAGTATCTATCATTTATCCAAATACAGATACTGGTTATTCATATGTTGATTCGGCATGGAAGATGGCCGAAAAAGCAGGTGCTGAAATTGTTAGTATTCAATCATTTGATACTAATCAGACTGACCACAGATCAACAGTAGCAAAAATTCTTGGTCTATACTTTACACGTGAAAGACAAGAGGAGTTTGAACTTCTAAAGTCTGTTCATAAATTAGAAGGCAATACATCAATTAGACGAGTACAAACACTTGGTCCAATTGTGGACTTCGATTGGGTTCTACTTCCAGCGGCACCAAATGATGCTCTACAGTTAATCCCATCTTTTAATTACTATGATGCATTTAATGTAACTTTAGTTGGTGGACCTAATTGGCGCTCTAGAAGAATCTCTAGAGAAACTTCTAAGCTTGGAAAACTATTCTTTGTCGACTCAGAAGTACCAAAAGGTGATTCTGGATTTGTATCAAGTTATCAGTCACGCTATGGCCAACGTCCAGGTGTTGTTGAAATTCTTGGTTTTGAAGGTATGGCACTAGCAGCGAATGTTCTATCGTTAGGTGATTTTACAAGCCGCGATGAACTGGAGAAAACGTTAGTTGATGCTAAGAAAGTTGCTGGTATTACTGGTTCTTGGAGATTAGAAGACGACGTGTGGATGAAGGACATGAATCTCATGAGCTTATACCGTGGTCGCTTAAATAAAGTGAATTTGACTAGTGAAAAACCGAATGAAAAATCAGTTGAAGAGGAAGTAAGTAACTGACGCTTAAGCGCCAGTTATATTACTTCTTAGCAGCGTTGATTCTGCGTAAAATTCTTGCTTTTTTCTTAAGTTGAGCTTTTCTCTTACTCATTTTAGCAATAGTTTTCTTTCTACCTGCACCCATAATCTTTCCTTTTGCGTAGTGTTAGAAAATAGTCTCGTTATACTAGAAAAAAATATCGAATTTGACAAGGGCCAAGTCATATTTATAGGTATGCGCGGTGTTTAATCTGTTATTAATGGTTGTCAATAAAATGAGCTAAATGGTACATTTTACATATATAAGCAAACGGATTGCTAATCAAAAGGTATAATGGAATGTGCGCTGCAAAGAAAAAAGTAGCAGCTAAGAAGAAAGCTGCGAGCAAAACGACGAAAAAAATTACAAAAAAAGTAACTAAAAAGAAGGCCAGCAAGAAAGCTGCAAAGCAGTCAGTGAAGAAAGTTGCAAAGAAAGCGACAAAGAAAAATTCTTTACGTAAGACAAGTTCGGCTTCTCATGCAAGCTTATCAACTGCATTTGTTGATGAACTTTCACTAAATAATAAATCTAAATCTCCAGAGCTAGGTGCTAACCTTGAAATGAAAAAGGCTGCTTTAAGAGCACGCCGTATTCACTGGAATGAAGATAAGCGCAAGATTGCAATTGATATGATTGAGCGCTACACGGGTCACGACTTTAGGGACTTCCAACAACAAATTATTCTTACTAACTTCCATTACTATGTTGAGAGATTCAACGCATTATTAGATGACCATGTTTATACTCAAGGTTCAGCTTTTAAAGCTTCAAGTTCTAAGAAAGCAAAAGTAACGATTATTGAGTTTGGTGTTGGTGCTGCCATGGCCGCGCTTATCGGTGAGCTAATTTCAGTAATTCATCCTAAAGCAGTACTATTCTTAGGTCTTGCAGGTGCTGTTCATCCATCGTTAAAAGTGGGTGACTTCGTTCTTCCTATCGCTTCAATTAGAGCAGAAGGTGTTACTGAGCACTTTCTTCCTAGGGAAGTTCCTGCCCTTCCAACATTTAAAGTACAAAAATTTGTTTCTCAAATATTATTAGAGCATGGGCATGATTACCGTACTGGAACGATCCACTCTACAGATTACCGATTCTGGGAATTTGATGATCGTTTTAAAGAGCGCTTAATCGAACAAAGGGTACTTGCAGTTGAAATGGAAACAGCAGCACTTTTTGTTTCTTGCTTTGTGAGTAAGGTAAATATCGGAGCATTACTTTTAATCTCTGATTGTCCAATGACTAAGGATGGTATTAAAACGAAGAAGTCTGCAAAGTCTGTCTTCAAGAAATATACAGATATTCACATCGAATTAGGGATTGAAGCTATGGCAGACATTGCTGAGCGTGGTGAGAATATCAGACACTATCATTGGTAAAATTTTATAAAGGAATATGAAATGTTAAAGCAATTTTTTAATTTCTTCTCAAACGATCTCGCGATCGATTTAGGTACAGCGAATATTCTTGTATACGCTAAGGACAGAGGGATCATCGTGAATGAACCATCTGTAGTTGCGGTACACCAAGGATATAAGGGTACTGGATCAAAGGTTCTAGCTGTTGGTGCGGAAGCTAAGCAAATGCTTGGTCGTACACCAGGGTCTATCCAAGCGATTCGTCCTATGAGAGATGGAGTAATCGCAGACTTTGAAGTAACTGGTGCCATGCTTAAGTACTTCATCCAAAAATCACTATCAGGTTCAAAGCTAGTAAAGCCAAGAATCATTATTTGTATTCCTTTCGGTATTACTCAAGTTGAAAAACGTGCAGTAAAGGAATCTGCTGAACAAGCAGGTGCTCGTGAAGTTTACTTAATTGAAGAGCCAATGGCCGCTGCAATTGGTGCAGGACTTCCAATTACTGAACCTTCAGGAAATATGATTGTTGATATTGGTGGTGGGACAACTGAAGTTGCAGTCATTTCACTTGGTGGTATCGTTTACTCTCAATCTGAAAGAGTTGCAGGTGATAAGTTTGATGAAGCAATTGCTTCTTACATCAAGAAAAAATACTCATTATTAATTGGTGAAAGAACTGCAGAACAAATCAAGATGTCGATTGGTAATGCATACCCATTTGATGATGAAGTAAGAACATATGAAGTTAAGGGCCGTGACCTAGTTGCTGGTGCTCCTAAAATTATCGAAGTTACTTCTGACGAAATCAGAGATGCACTTTCTGATCCTATCGCTGAAGTAGTTGAAGCAATTAAGACTTCATTAGAAAAAACTCCTCCAGAACTAGCTGCCGATATCGTTGATAACGGAATCATTCTAGCTGGTGGTGGTTCTCTTCTTGCAAACCTAGATGTTTTAATTAAAGAAAGAACTGGTCTTCCAGTTGCTCTTGCTGAAGATCCATTAACATGTGTTGTTCGTGGATGTGGTAAGGCACTAGAGTCAATCGATCTTTTAAAACAAGTAGCGACTCTATCATAAGTCGAAAATAGGTTTACAATTGAATTCTCAAAATCTTTTTATCGAATTAGAGCTCTCTGATATAAAACTAAAAATCAGGGAGCTCATTGCCACAAAGAGTAAATTAAAAATTTGGACTAACTCACAGCAGGTAGCTTCTGTTGAGATTTTTGCGATTGAAGAAGATACTCTTATTGTAGATGATAATCACGCTCTTGATGGAGTCGTGATGGCGAACTTTAGCCTTCGTTATATGAGCTACTTTTTTAAAGGTGTCATTGAAGGTGGTAATCTAAAAATCGAAGGGAAAGTATATCGAAGTGAAAGAAGAGGGGATATGAGATTTAATGTCTCATATATGACATCTTCATATCTATATTTTGATGCAGTCGAAGAAGATACACCGTCTGCAGATAATGTACTTCAATTCAATAAATCTAAAAATAAAGAGGACTCATTCATTAAAGACTTTTCTTATTCGATGAATGATTTTCCAGAGCTAAGAGGTGCAAAATTAATTGATATCTCAAGTAATGGTGCTTCTTTTGTAATGTCTCTTCAAGACTTTAAAAATTTCTCTAACAAAAAGTTTTCAATGGGAACTCTAGTTTTAGAGAAAAACTCATATGATATTTCAAATATTCAAAAAGTTTACGATATTGATTATGTAAATTTCAGACTTGATAATATTCCGATGAAGAAAATTGGGATTAAGTTTGAAAGTAATGGAGATTTAGATTCATACTTAAAAGAGCTTGATGATAAATCTATAATTTTAACTTCACTTGATGAGGAATTTAATAAGTATATTAATCAACAAATAGAGGAGTAGTTTATGTTGCGACCTCTTGGTGTGCTTTTTTTATTTTTAATTACTTCATGTAGTATACTGAAAGAAGATATTAATGATCAGCTATCGGCCAGTGCTAATCAGTATAAGCAATTGGAAGTCAGTGGTGAATATCTTGTTGATACAATGTCAGGATTCAATAAGAATCGTGAATATGTACGAAAAACTCAAATCATTTCACCTGTAAATAAATCCAAAGTTTATGAAAAGACAATTGTAATCTCTAAGCAAAAGAAGATTGCTAAGGATGTATTCTTTTTAGTTCCAATTAAATACGAATCCACTTTTTTCTTGAATAATGATATTTACACCGTGAGTGGTCAGATTGATTTAAAAAGTAGAAAGATTTTTTATAATCTGAATTCTCCTGAATATAAGTGGCTTGGACAGCGTGAGTATGATGTTCCTAAAAATGTTAAGGCCATATGTTTCTATGCATCTATTGTTGAGTGTGCAAAGGTTTCGGGCTTTATTAAGAAGGCCATTGATAAAAAGAATGGAGACATGAATTTTCATATTCTTTGGGAAAGCTTTCCATATTTCCAAGAACAATATTTAAATATACCAAAAGAGATTTTATCTGAAGCAAGATTGAGTTTTGATGATTTCGATAAGAATGGAAATTATCGTTTTCTTTTATCAGCTGGCGGACAAGAACAAGTATATATATTAAATAAGAGTTTAGATGTTGTTGGTCACTACTGGGCATCTCAAGGTCTATCAAAAGAGTTGGTAAAATGAAATTATTCTTAAAGTCATTTTTGACATTATTCTTTGCTATCACGACAATTTTCTTCGCGTTGAGATTAACTCCCGGGGATCCAGTCGAAAGACTTCTTGGCCCTGAGGCAAAAGTAGAAGAAATTCAAAAGTACCGTGCTGAACTTGGCTTAGATAAAGGTTTAGTTGAGCAATACGTTGATTTTGCAAAAGGTATTATTACTTTAGATTTAGGTAAATCATTCTTTAAGAAAGATCCTGTTGTGAAATTAATAAAAGATAACTTGCCTCCAACAGTTATTTTGGCACTAGTATCGATATTAATATCAACTCCTATAGGAATTGGCATAGGTGTTATCTCTGCGATAAAAAAATCTCAATTACCTGATACAGCAATTCGAGTTATCACACTAACTCTACTTTCATTTCCAATCTTCTCACTTGCGCCACTACTGGTTTTAGTTTTTTCTATCAAACTCGGTATATTCCCAGTTTCGCAATGGACTTCTATGAAGCATATGATTATTCCAGTTACAACTTTAGTATTACCGCTGTCATCTGTAATTGTAAGGGTTATGAGGAATAAGTATCTTGAAGAAGAGTCACAACTATGGGTCTTAGTTTTAAATGCTAAAGGCTTATCTAATTCAGCAATAGTCTATCGTCTTGTGAAAATTTGTATGCCAACGATTTTAAATGTAGTTGCGATTCAGTTATCCGTTGTTCTTGCTGGTACGGTTATTACAGAAACTATTTTTGATATTCCGGGTTTAGGCTCTCTTTTATTTGAAGCAATAAATAATCGTGACTATCCACTTGTTCAGGGAATTATTGCATACTCTACAGTTATCTATATGCTCGTTTATGTATTAGTTGATTACTTAAATGAAAAGATTGATCCAAGGATAGGTTAATGAGAAAGAAGAAAATAAATAATGAAATGATCTTCGGTGGCTTTATTCTATCAATTTATATTATGTGGGCAGTCTTGTGGCTACTAATGAATGGATTTGATTATACTCCATCAAGTATTATATCTCATGAATTATTTAAGCCTTTTTCACATGACTATTTTTTAGGTACTGATATTAATGGTAGAAGTTTATTTAAAGTACTAAGTGTCGGTCTTATCTATACAGTAGGTATTTCATTACTTATTAGTTCAAGTGCATGTTTAATCGGTATAATTATTGGATATCTTTCTGCGATAAAAATAAAGTTTGTGTCCGAAATAATGGATATGTTTACTAATTTAATTTTTATTTTTCCTAGTATTTTACTCGCCATTCTTGTTATGTCTTTTTCTGGGCAATCATTTACAGGATTGGTACTTTGTTTAATTTTTACTTCATGGCCTGGTTACGCTCGTATTGCTCGCGGTGAGACAATGCGTGTTTTAAATTTAGGATATGTAGAAAGTGCTAGAGCAATTGGTGTAAGTGAATTTCGTTTATTTTATAAGTCAATTTTACCAAGTATTGTGCCAGTTATTTCCATTCACTTTGTTCTTGGAATAAGTGGAGTTATAATTAGTGAAGCTAGTTTAGGATTCCTTGGATTAGGGGCAAGTGAATACTCGTGGGGAGCAATCCTTGCTATGGCGAAGTTAGTTTTATTAGAAGCACCTCATGTTGTTATCGTGACGAGCTTACTAATGACTGGTTTAATTATTTCGTTAAATCTTTTTGGCGATGGCCTTAGAGATTACTTAGATCCAAAACTTAAAGGTAAAGGCAAATAGATGAATAATATATTAGGTCAATTATTTATTACTGGTATAAGTGGTACACAGTTAACGACTGAGGAAGAAAATTTCATTCAAAAAGAAAATATTGGTGGAGTTATTCTTTTTAAACAAAACTATGAGTCACCAGCTCAATTGGCAGAATTAATTAATAATATTCAATCATTAAGAGATAATTATCCACTCTTTATCGCAACAGACCACGAAGGTGGAAGAGTACAGAGATTTCGTGAAGGCTTCACTGTAATCCCACCAATGCTAGATGTTGCAAGAACAGATTCACCAAAATTATGTTTTGAAATCTCTCAGCTAATGTCTAATGAGTTACTAAGTTGTGGTGTTAATCTTAATCTGGGTCCAGTTTGTGATATTTTCACGAATCCAAAAAATACTGTTATTGGTGATCGCTCATTTGGTGATAACGCCGACGAAGTCACTAAGTTTGTTTCGGCCATAATTCGCGGTCAGCAAACTAGTGGGATTATGTCATGCGCTAAGCACTTTCCTGGCCATGGTGATACTTTAGAGGATTCGCACTTTAAATTACCTGTTGTTAATAAGTCGCTAGAAGAACTGAGAGAAAGTGAATTTATTCCATTTGTAAAAGCAGTAAAAGCCAGAGTGGACTTTGTCATGATGGCCCACTTAAAAGTCGACGCAATTGATCCAGAAAATATTTGTACATTTTCAAAAAAAGCATATGAACTAATCCGTGAGGAACTGCGCTTTAAAAAAGTTATCATAACTGATGATATGGAAATGAAGGCCATTTCAGATGAAATTACAATCGGCGAAGCTGCTCTTAAAGCTCTAACAGCTGGAGCGGATGTAGTGGAATATCGTTCTTTTGAAGCTTGTCGTGAAGCCTATACATATGTGAAGCAAGCTTTTGAAGCTGGTGATATTGATAAAGTTGATATCTCTCAAAAATATGAACGTGTCTTAGAGCTTAAGAAAAAATACCTATCAAATTACTCACCTACTTATATTCCAGATGTTGCTGGTAAGGTTGGTACTCGTGAGAATTTATCTATTGTTGAGCAGGTTAATCAAGGTTAGCACATAGGGCCAATATTGCCTCTAACTGCTTGAAATCAATTATTTTTGATATTCTTATGTTATGACTAAAGGTCTCATAACTTCCTTATTGTTTTATATGTTTACGTTGCTCGTTGCATTCGATGCAAATGCGCAGAGCTACGGAAATTATTCAAAGCGCGATCATGCAAATTTACTTGATGTCTCTTGTAAAAAAGGAAATCAATCGAGTTGTTTTGAGCAAGGACTTCTTTACCAAACATTTACTGATAAAAGCTTTAAGCAAGATGGAATTAACTATCCTGCCGAAGGTAAGAAGCTAATTATTAGTGCCTGTCAAAATGGTGAGCAGAACGCTTGTGATTATCGAAAAGGTGCGGAGTTATTTGAAAGTTCACAGCTTCTAATGTGGGCCGGAATTATTCTTATTGGTATTGCTGTTTATATTGTCACGCAGATGATGTTTCAAGATAATGAATCTTTCCAAGCTGCGCAAAAATTAGAAGAAGGTGGTTCTAAGAAAGCTGAGAACGTAAAAAAGCACGGCTTTATTCTTCAATATTCGAGACCATTTTTTAAACGCTATATTTCACCAATTGTTTCTTCTATGAAAAATAAGAAGAAGATTAAAGAGAAGTATAAAAGAAAGCTAGCAAGTGCTGGTTTAACTGAAGATATGACTCCTGAGGATTTCTTCGCATTTAAGTTATTTCTTATTATTGGTTTCCCAATTATGTTCTTAGCTGTCAGAGAATTTACTGAAGCAGACTGGAAACTTTCTCTTATTCCTGTAATGGCAATTGTTGGATTCTTATATCCGGACATTTGGATTAAAGGAAAAATTGAACAACGCCAAAAAGATATTATCAACGGAATGCCTTTTTCAGTTGATATGCTAGCACTATCTGTTGAAGCAGGACTAGACTTCATTGCTGCGATGACTAAGGTTGTAGATAAAGCTAAACCTGGTCCACTTACACAAGAATTTGAAATTCTTCTTAAAGAAATTAAAATTGGGGCCAGTCGTGCAGAAGCACTAAGAAATATGGCATGGCGAGTGGACTTAATTCAGATTTCGTCATTTTGTGCAACTCTAATTGCTGCAGACTCTGTTGGTGCTTCAATTGGACCAATTCTAAAAGCACTCTCAATTGAGATTAGACAAAAGAAATCAGCGCAGATTGAAAAAGAAGGTGCAACTGCTGCAACAAAGATTCTTTTTCCAATGATGGCCTTTATTGTACCTTCAGTTCTTCTTATGATCTTTGCTCCACTCGTTGTTGAGCTAGTTGGAGGGAATTAATGAAGATTTCTTGTAATGGTATTGAAATATGTAAGCAGGCCATTGTTGCAGATTCTTTTTATAAGAAACTAAAGGGGCTGATGTTTTCTCAGAGCATGGATGGCTTTGATGGCATGATTTTTTATGGAACAAATGCAATTCATACCTGTTTTATGAATTATAAAATCGATGTTGTCTTCTTTAATAGTAAGAATGAAATTAAGAAAATATACCGTGGACTTAAACCATGGAGACATACGCAAATTGTTTTTAGTGCAAGTCGTGTACTAGAGTTGGCAGATGGACAATTGCCTCAAGAGATTAAGGAAGGGGATACTCTAGAGTTATGTATAAATTAGTTGTTGTTGCAGGTAAACTGCGTGGACAGGAATATATTTTAGAGGAAGGGGAAAATACCCTAGGGCGCTCAGAGGATTGTAGCGTTCACTTTCCTGTAAATGGTGTTTCAAAGAAGCACTTATCCGTTACTGTTACTCAAGATGTAGCTTTTGTTAAAGATCTTGGAAGTTCAAATGGTACATTTGTTAATGGTAAAGCAGTCAAAAGGGCCACTGTTAAAAATGGAGACAAGATAGCTCTTCCTGATTCAATTCTTCAAGTCGTTTTTGTAAAAGAGAAAAAGAAGATTATTAAAAAAAGAATTGAAACTGTTGAAGAAGATGATGAACCAACATATATCACTGGTGGTGAAATGCCAGAGAATATCTTTGGAAAGATCATCTGGCTTTTTAAATATCGATTAATGCCACTAGTTCATGGAATTAATGAAGAATATGAATGGCGTGTTCTTACTGGTATCTTACTTTCTATCTTCGTTGTTGTGACGGTAACTCTAACTATTTTTCCAGTAATGAAAACGTCTCAGAGTCTACTTCTTTTAGAAGTTGCTAAGCGTGGTGCACATTATGCGGATGAAATTAAAAGACAAAATAGAGGTGCATTAGCTAGAAAAGATCTTGATCGTGTTGATACAAAGTTTATGGAACAAGGAAATAACGGTGTTGTTTCTTATGATCTATTTGATATTGACGGACGAATTGTTAGACCGCTAACAAAGCTAAATATGTACATTGATGATCCTTTCTCTGTTCAAGTAAGAGAGTGGGCCGAAAAAACAATGAAGAACTCTAGTGACCTTCCTATGGTAAGTCGATTGTCAAATGGTGAAATTGGAATCGGTCAAAAGATTAAGGCAACAAATGTTAAGACAGGTAACCTTGATGTTGTTGGTGTAATCGCTATACGTTTTAAACCAGCATCAATTGCGGATGAGGCATCTAAAAGTAGGGTTGCTTACCTCGAGGCACTAATTACGTCATTTATTGCTTCAATCATCTTTTTTGCCATTGTCTATTATATGACGATTAGACATCTAGATGAAATGAAGTTTCAGATTGAAGAGGCCTTAAGAGGAAATCGAAAAAGTGTTGATAGTGAATATTTATGGTCTGAGATTGATCCATTACGTTCATCTATAAATTCCATGATTCAAAGAATTAGAGAGCTGCAGAAAACTGACGATGATATGAGTTTTGATGAAATGGAAAGTGATGAGTCCTATGTTTCAAGCTTATATGAATTTATGCAAGGGGCACAGGGAGCTGTCCTTGTTCTAGATTCACAAAAGAATCTTTCTCATATTAATACGCTTGCAGAAGATATCACGGCGATTAGAGGTAGCTCTTCTGAAGGGATGAGCCTCTTAGATGTGGCACGTGAAAAGGGATTTGCAGCGACAATAATTGAGTTATGTGATGCCTCTGCGGATAATGGAGGAACGTCTCAGAAAGGTGAATATGAGCTTTCTGGGCATTTCTATAATATTTTTGTTACGAGTTTAATAGGGCGAGATAATTTTGCAAAGGCGTTCTATGTTACACTAATTAAAGAGGACTAAGTATAAATGGTTGCCGCAATTAGAATGACAAAGAATTTATCTTCCCCAGAATCATCTGGGCAGTACCATCGTATTATTTGTATGACTGGTAAGAATAAAGGTATTTGTTATTACTTAAACGGTAATCGAGTAGTTCTTGGTCGTCTAAGTTCTAATGATATTCAAATTCTTGATACTCAAGCTTCAAGAGAACACATTGAATTAACTCGTGTTAATAATGAATATACTCTTACCGATCTTAAGTCTCAAAATGGTGTCATGGTAAATGACTTGAAAGTGACTCAACATAAACTTAAGTCTGGTGATAAGATTATTGTTGGCTCTACTGTTTTTAAGTACTCATTCATCGAAGTAAAAGAGGAAAAGGCCCTCGTGGAATATGAGGACCCTGAAGAAGACGAAGATGATGAAGATGAGGAAGAAGAGGAAGAGGTAAAGAAGAAAGCCAAAGCTAAGAAAAAGAAAGGTCCTGCAACACCTGAGGAAAAGAGAAAGAAACTTATCTATATTGCAGTAGCAGTTATGGGCCTGTTCTTTTTTATGGATGGTGGTGATACAAAAACAAAGAAGGCAACAGTAAAAAAAGAAGGAAGTTCAATTATTGATTCCTCAAATAGTAATACTGGCCGTAAATATGTTGAAGATCTTGAAACACGTGAGAAAGTTGAAGCTTATATTCACCGTGGTAGACGAGAAGCACGTGAAGGAAACTACTTTAGAGCAATGCAGGAATTTAATCTAGCTCTAACACTTGATCCAAATGATGGTAACGCTGCTTATCACTTAAATATTGCAAAACAGAGACTTGATGAAAAAATTAAAGATATGTTCAATCAAGCAACAAAGAATAAAGATTCTTTAAAATATAATAGAGCTTTAGGTACATATTGCTCAATTTATAAACTTTTAATTGAATACAAGACAGATGAGCGCTTTATCGAAGCTAAAAAGAACGTTGAAGATATGGCCGAAAAATTAGGGATGAAAAAGAGTGATAATTACTGTTTCTAAAAATGGAACAATTCTTAATCGTATTGAGATTAATGATCAGGTGATCATGGGGCAGAGCTCTAGCTTTCTTATTGGTCGATCTGATGAAGCTCATGTTCACTTAGATGATCCACAAATTTCAAGGCGATTAGCAAGCCTTAATTTTAATGGTGTCAGTTGGACTTTAAATAAATTATCAACATATGACACTGTTCTTGTTAATAACGCTCCAATGTTTTTAGAGGAAATACCAGTATCGAGTGGCTATTACCTCGTTTGTAATGAATTTAAAGTTCTTTTTGAAAGTCTTGAAGTTGAAAGTCCAGTTGGTGATGATCCTGTTGAAGAAATCGTTAACGTTGAGCCAGAGTTACCTGAAGATGATTTTGAAGCCGCTGAACAAAATGATATTGAAGAAGAAACATCTATCATAGATGGTGGATCTGACTTTGAAGAAGAAACTCAAGCTTTTGATGCACCTACTGAAGAGGAATCATCTGATAACGAGAATGAGTTTAATACTGAAGAGCCTCTTGATTCTCAAGAAGGTGGTTTTGAAGAATTTGGACAGCAGGAAGAAGGATTCTCAGAAGGCTTCGATGAAAACTATGAAGAAAATTATGATGATGGTTATGATGACAACTATGGTGATGAATCTTACGACATCGATACACTAGACGATGATATTGGGGATAAAACTCAAGTATTCTCTGGCTTTGCAAATTTTGTTCTAGAGTTATTTGGTGAAGATGTTCCTTATGATCATTTTAATTTAGACCTGCCTGAAACATATATTGGTCGTGATCCAAGTAAATGTCAGATTGTCTTATCTGATCCTGAAGTCTCCTCAGTACATGCGGTAATTAAAAAGAATAAGATCACTTGTGTATTAGAAGATTTACAGTCGGCCAATGGCACGATTTTAAATGGTAAGCGAATAAATCAAAAAGAGATCACAAATGGTGATGAATTTATTATTGGCTCAACTACTTTTACAGTTAAGATCGCTAGTGACTTTATAAAGAGTCAGCAAGATATGCTGATGCCTGTAGAAGATAACCAGGTAATTGAAGTCGAGGAAATTGTTGAAGTATCTGATGATGACGAAGATTTTGATGGCCTTGAATTATCTGATGCTCCTTCAGCTAGTGAAGAAAAATCTATTATTAAGAGAATTCTTAATGACCCTGAAAAGCGTAAGAAAGTCCTAATCTATACTGTTGTATTATTGGGTCTTTATATGTTTTTATTTCCAGATAGTGGCGAGAAACCAAAACCAACGGCTAAAGATAAGCAGGCCAAGGAACAAAAAAAGAAACAGGTTGTTACCTCGGTTGATAAGAAGCTAACAAAAGAGCAACAAGAAAAAGCGGAAGCTTTATATCAGTTAGCAACACGTTATGCTAATGAGGGTAATGTTGCGGAAGCAATTACTGAGTTTGAAAGGTTATTTATGATCACAAAAGATTATAAACAAGCCCAAACTTTCTATCAGTTGGCTAAGGATAAATATGCTGAGCTCGAAAAAGCAGAGCTTGAAAGACGTGCAGAAGAAAAGAGAAAATTAATTCAGGCAAAAGTTAAGACGCTTCTTGATAAAGCTACTGAAGCGGTAAAAGAGCGTAATGTCACTTTGTCTCGTGGACTATTTCAACAGATTAAAGAACTTGATCCTAATAATTATGATGTTGCTAACCTTGAGTTAGAACTGGATTCCTATATTAAGGAAAAAAATCGAAAAGAACTTGAAGAAGCTCAGAAGAAAGCTGAACGCCAGCGTATGGTAGATGCTCTTAAACCGGGTGAAACTTTATTTCTTCAAGAAGAATGGTATAAGGCAATTGGAGCTCTAGAGTTATTCATTAGTGAAAAATCAATGGATGAAGATCTAATGAAGAAAGCAATTGATATGCTTAAAAAGTCACGTCAGAATCTTAAGAATATAACTGGCCCACTTTTAGGTAAGGCCCGTTCACTTAAAGAAGCAGAAGATCTTAAGGCATCTTATGAAGTTTTTAAGGAAGTCTTACGCTATAATCCTAATGAATTAGATGCACAAAGTGAACTCGATGATATCAATGATACGTTAACGAGAAGAGCCCGTAAGGTATATCGTCAAGGTTTAATCTCTGAATCGTTAGGTTCATTTGAGGATGCCCGAGAAAAGTTTCAAGAGGTGCAACAAATCTCACCTATGGATAATGAATATTATATTAAAGCGAGTGAAAGGCTAAAAAATCTATGAGAGAAATTCAAAGCTTCTTTGCTAGAACACATCAAGGGCCATATCTTAATCTAAATGAGGATAATACCTTTATTAATCTTAAACAGAAAATTTTTGGTATATTTGATGGATTTGGAGGTTCTGGAATTTCTGATAGAAATCTAGAAAGTGCTAAGCAGTCAATTGATCTTTATTTCTCAAAGTTGTCTGGAGATCCGAATGCTACAATGCCTTACTTTTATTCACCTCAGTATGTACTAGAAACTAATGCTCTAGTGAATGCGATGTTTATTGCTCATAAAAACTTACTAAATATCAACAAGAGTAAACCTCTTAATGATAAAGGTGGGGTTTCTGCTGCTTTAACGATGCTTTCTGAAAATATTTTATCAATCGTTTCATGTGGTAATTGCTTGGTTCTTATGTACCGAGATGGGGATTTATCTCTAATTAATACACCTGATTGTGTTAAACAGATTTCAATTTCTGATAACTCGCACCAAAAAAGTACATTTCCTCTCGTTGCTTTGGGCCTTTATGAAGACTTATCCCCTAAAATTTGGGAGTTAAACGTAGAACCAAATGATCGTATTATTGTCTTAAGTGATGGTGTCTACGGAAGTTTAAGCCTTCATGATATTAAAAGAATTATTCAAGAATCAACTCAAGATGAAGTTATTCAGATTGATAATCTTTTTGACGGTGCAAATCGTCGAGGTAATCTAGATAATCAGTCAGCTATTATCTATTCAATCGTATAGAAACATACCGTAATCATTAAAACTGTCTCTTGCTTAGCTGGATTTTTTGCGTAACAATATATTGAGGTTTTATATGAGTAAAAAGGTATTAGTTGCTGACGACAGTCAGACAATCCAAAAAGTAATTAGTATTACATTCGCAAATCAAGATTTTGAAATTGTTTCAGCTCTTGATGAGTCTGAATTATTTTCTAAAAATGACGATTTTGATCTAATCTTATTAGACTTTGGTCTTTCAGATGATGGATATAAATTAGGTGAAGAAACGCGTAAGAAGTTCCCTACAACTCCAGTTCTGGCGATGCTAGGAACATTTGATATCGTTGATGAAAATAAGCTACGTAGTAGCGGATATTCTGACAAAGTTGTTAAGCCATTTGAAACAGAGAAATTTATTTCACTTTGTAATGAATTGATTGAAAGTGAAGTTTCAACAACAGATACGACACAAGATTTTTCAGATGATAATCAAGATGAGCTTGAAGATGATAATTTCTCTGGTTGGGATGTTGATAGCTCAATTGCCCAAACTGAAGAAGATAAGACTCAAGAATTTGATTTGAGTCAACACGATTCATTCACTGATGACGATGATTCAGATAATAATCTTGAGTCAGAATTGGATGGTTGGGGATTTGATCCTACTAATTTAAAGGGAAGTGATGTAACAAAAGAATTTGATACTCTACCTCCTGTTATAGAAAATTTACCTCCAAAAGAAGAGCAACCTAGCTCGACAATACTCGATGTTAGCAACTACTTTGGAAATCTTGATGAAGAGCTGGGTGATGACTTTGAGCTTCCTAGTCAAGAAGAAGAAATAGAAGAAAATTTTGAGGACTCAGAAAGTGAAGAAGTAGAGCCTGTGTTTACTGAATCAGAGGAAAGTGGTTTTGAATCTGACTTTTCAGATGACTTTGAAGAGATTTCTGATGAGAACTTATGGGACGCTGATGAGGAGTCTAGTGAAATGTTCTCTTCTCCAGAAGAAGATGAGCATGAGATAAATCTTTCTTCAGTAACTCAAATGAATGATGACTTTTCATTTGGTACATCAACGACAGCATCGATTAATACTGCAACTTCTACAGCTCCAGCTACTACGGCCCCGGCTGTAAATATTGAAGAGCTTAAGGCCGAACTAAAGAATGAAGTTGCACCAATTATTGAAAAATTTGCACGCGAGTACTGTGAGCAAAATATTGAAAAGATTATTTGGGAAATCGTTCCTGATCTGGCCGAGAACTTAATTAAGAAAGAGCTTAAAAATATCAGTAAGCAAGTTCTAACATCAATTTCAGAATAATTATTTAATAACGAGAGAGCCTGTATAGGCTTTCTCTATTTTATCCTGAGTCTCAATAAGGGCCTCTCCAAAGTTCCCAATTCCTCTGAAAATACCTTTTATAATAGAATCTTCGTCGATGATTTCGACTTCTTTATTTAGGTGATAACATCTGTCATTCCACTGTTTTATAATTTCTTCTTCTGTAAGACGATTGCCTAGTAAGTAGTTGTAAATATCTAGCGGAATACTTTCAAAATCATTCTCACTTAATTTCGTACCTTCTTTAAGCACACCATATGTCTCATGTGGAACACCTCCATAGTTAATACCTATTCCGACGATATAGTTATCATCATCTTTATTAACTAAGATCCCCATAATTTTTTGACTATTCTCATTAAAGATATCGTTGGGCCACTTAAGGAGGAGCTTGTGCTCTTTAAAATAATTACTAAGTATAACTGCTACTTCTAAAGCCAGTAGAGTTGGCTTTTGGCCTGCCTCTAATTTACAAGAGAAACAAAGACTATCTTGTAAATCTTCCCACTTATTATGTCTTCGGCCCCTTGCCTCAGTTTGTACAGTTGCACTAATAAGTAATTGGTCATAATTACGTGCCTCTTCAATGGCAATTGTTTGAGTCGATGGAATTTCTTTAAAATGTAGGTGTTTCATAGATTTTCTCATTATGTTATTATCGAACAATACTAATAAATTCAGAGGTATTCAATATGTCACTTATCGAACGTTCTACTCCAAGAGAAGTTAAATTTTCTATTAATATCAACCCGTATGCAGCAGGATCAGTTCTTGCAGAATTTGGTAATACAAAGGTTCATATCACTGCTTCGATAGAATCAAGCGTTCCTGGTTGGATGAAAGGTAGTGGAAAAGGTTGGGTGACAGCAGAATATTCAATGCTTCCAAGCTCTACTCACACAAGATCAAGAAGAGAGCGTTCAAAAATTGGTGGCCGTACTCAAGAAATTCAGCGCTTAATTGGCCGAAGCTTAAGAGCAATTATCGATCTTAAAAAATTAGGTGAGCGTATGATTACTCTTGATTGTGACGTTATGGTTGCAGACGGTGGAACAAGAACGACTTCAATCTCTGGGAGTTTTATTGCACTTGAACTTGCTATTCAAAGTTTAATCGCAAGTGGTGAGCTTTCTGAGAACCCAATTATAGAGCCTCTTGCAGCAATTAGTTGTGGAATTAACGGCGAAGGTAAAATCATTGCTGACTTAAATTATGAAGAGGATTCGAGCTGCGATACAGATATGAATATTGTTATGACTGAGTCTGGAAAATTTATTGAAGTACAGGGAACTGCTGAAGGGCAAGCATTCTCAAGAGAGCAAATGGATGCGCTAATGGATTGTGCTGCTGAATCTCTTAAGGTTGTTTTCTCAAAACAAAAAGAAGCACTAGGAAAGTAATGAAAAAATTTATTCTAGCTACTGGAAATGCTCATAAAGCCGAAGAATTTGCAGTTTTATTCAAAGAGACGAATATTTCAATTAATGCAGCTTCTGCAAAATTAGATGTTGTAGAAGATGGAAATACTTTTCAAGAGAATGCTCTTAAGAAAGCTCAAGCTTATTTTGAAGAGTTTAAAACTCCTGTCGTCGCAGATGATTCAGGAATTACTGTTGAAGCACTTCCTCAAGAGTTAGGAATATACTCTGCGCGTTTTGGTGGTGAAGGTTTAACAGATCGCCAAAGGGCCGAGCTATTATTAGATAAGTTAAATGGTGAGCAGAATCGAAATGCTTACTTTACTTGTGTCTTATGCTTTTATTTATCACCAGAGGAAATATATTTTTTTGAGGGTAGAATGGAAGGTGAGATTTCAGATAGTTACATTGGTGAAGGAGGTTTTGGTTACGATCCTGTATTTTGCCCAAAAGCCTTTCCAGATCAGACTGTAGCGCAATTAGAAGAGTGGAAAAACGAGAACTCCCATAGGGCCAAGGCCGTTGTGTCTGCTATAAAGTTTTTTCAAGAACTTTAAAAAGGTTTAATTTCTGGGTTGCCAAAAAGGTTCAGATCACTTATAAATAGCCTACCCAAAATTTCAATGTCGGAGTATAGCGCAGTTTGGTAGCGCACTTGCTTTGGGAGCAAGGGGTCGCAGGTTCAAATCCTGCTACTCCGACCATTTTTAAAATCCCTTTCTATTTTCTTTTATCTTTCGGTGACTCAAGCACTACGTATGTTGATATTGAATTTACCTGTGGAAGTGTTCCAAGAACTTCTGTGTGAAATGTTTTATATGAAACAAGATCAGTCGTTTCAATTCTTAGAATGTATTCAAAGCTTCCCGTAACGTTGTGACACTCGATTACTTCGGGTGATTCAGCAATCGCCATTTCAAAATCTTTTTGTGACTTCTTTGTGTGAACAGATAATCCAACTGTAATATAAGCAGTAAATCTTGTTCCTAATTTTGCTCGATTGATTCGCGCGCGGTAGCCAGTGATGACCTTAGATTTCTCTAACTCTTGTACTCTTCTAAGACATGCAGAAGGTGAAAGTCCTACGATGGAGGCTAAATCAGAATTACTGATTCTTCCGTCATTTTCTAATTCTTGCAATATTCTTTCGTCAATAGTGTCTATTTTCTTCATATGTTGCAAATTATCTCTCAAATGCATGATTCTTTGCAATAAATTTATTCTTAAAATCGAGTAAACTGTGCCACATGAGCACGACAAATCTATACGCACTTTTAGCTTTTGCCTTTGTTTCCGCCATAACGCCGGGACCAAATAATATTCTTCTAATGGCCTCTGGGGCCAATCATGGTTTTAAGAGAACCGTCCCTCATATGCTTGGGGTTTACTTTGGTTTTATCTTCATGATTGCGGTAATTGGTTTTGGAGTTTCGGATATTTTTAAAACTTATCCAGGCATTCAAAAAATTATGCAGATGGCATGTGGTACTTATTTAGCATTACTTGCATTTAAAATTGCATTTAGTACTTTTGCAAAGGAAGAAGCACAGATTAAAAAACCAATGTCGTTCATTGAAGCGGCGATGTTTCAGTGGATTAATCCAAAGGCTTGGACAATGGCACTTTCAGCTGTTGCCATTTATACAAATGGTAATACATTAGGTGTTGTTGCAGTTATTCTTGCTTATAGTCTTGTTGATATTCCGGCAATTTCTGTTTGGGTCTTTGCAGGTTTAAAGCTTAAGTCTTTTCTTGAGAAAGGGTATCGCCTTGCCATTTTTAATATTATTTTGGCCGTGCTACTTTTTGGTTCTTTATTTCCAGTTTTAGTTTTGAAGTAATATTAAAAAGTAGAGGAAGAACTTCCTCTACTTTTTATTTTGTTATTTTATTTGGGTTATCATCTGCTTTCGTAAAATTCTCACCAAGTTTTTTAGGCTGAACTTTTTGAATTGGAAGCTCTGCGTGTGCAATCTCTGTATTAAAATCGACCGGTAGTTCGATCATTGTCTTTCCTGTTAGGATGACCTTAGAAACTTTCTTAACGAAGAAATCAAATATTTCTGAATCAATTTTTTTCCCAACAGTTCGTTTCATAATTTCTAGAGCATCTTCTATTGGAAGTGCCTGTGAATAAGATCGTTTCGTCGTGATGGCATCAAAGAAATCGGCGATAGAAACGACTTTTGAGAAGATATGATGATCTTCTCCCTTGATTCCTTTTGGGTAACCAGAGCCATCAATATTCTCATGATGTTCAATAATTACTTTTTCAATAGACTCTTTTTTAAGTCCAGGAAACTCAGGGTTTGCCTCTCTAAATAGTTCAACACCAAGCTCAGGATGCTTTTTTATTTGTGCAAATTCTTCATCAGTAAGATTGCCTGTTTTATTTAATATTTCTGTCGAAATTTTTGTTTTGCCTAGATCATGTAAAAGGCCACCAAGTCCAATTGCAACAAGATCAGCTTCACTTGCCTTAGGTTTTAATTGTTTATAAATTAAAACACTGTACATACTTACATTAATAGAATGGTCGTAAGTGTAAAAATCATGGAATGATAAATCACCAATTAGTTTTTTTAGGCTATTAATATCATAGTCTTTGATAACATCGACCATGGCCTTCATTGAATCATGACAACCATCGAGTGCTTCACCAAGAATTTCTGTATTGAATTCTTTCCCTGGATTGAAAATATCATCAAGGTGCTTCACGGCTGAATCTTTGATAACGGAAACCTTATCAATCGATTCTATGTTCTCATCTTCTGCTAGAGACTGAAGGTAGAGCCCACGCTCAGATTCAAGAACATGTATCCTTTGATACTTTTTAAAACCTTCTACATCATCATCGGTGAGAACTTCTCCAGGTCGCACTATTTTAACATAGTGATCCTTGCCTTTGATCGTAGAAGAGTTGATGTAGATATTGTATAGAAGCGGCTTTTCTCGAACAACGAGGTGAAAGTCGATCGTAAAATAAACTGTTTTTGAGTTGCTATCCATTGCACTTTTATCGGCATAATCTCCGTTCAGATAAAGTCCTAGTACGAAATACGTACAAGTAAAAATATTGTGTTAGTTCTTGTTAGGATTTGCTTTGTCTAAGTTATTGAAATTGCATTTCTTATTTAGCGGAACTGAAATTTTAAAAGTGTACGATTAGGTGCTTGAAATGGTACATTAAGGCCTACACAACACACATTATAGAGATAAATTGACGGAGTGAATCAAAGTGCAACTGAAAAGACTAATTATCCAGGGCTTTAAATCCTTTAAAGATCGTACAATTATTAACTTTGACGATGGTATTACAGGGATCGTTGGGCCAAACGGATGTGGTAAATCGAATATTGTTGACGCCTTATTTTGGATTATGGGTGAGCAATCAGCTAAACACCTAAGAGGGAATTCAATGAAGGACCTTATTTTTGCTGGTTCTTCAAAATATAATCCTGCTGCATGGGCCGAGGCAACACTTGTCCTTGAGAATACTCATGGAAAGCATATCCACATCGGTGGGAAAGTTGCAAATCCTTCAGAGATTCAATTAACAAGAAAGCTTTATAGAAACGGTGATACTGAATATCGTATCAACGGTGAGCCGGCTCGTTTGAAAGATATCCAAGAAGTATTTATGGATACAGGTGCTGGTGCAAAGTCATACTCAATTATTGCCCAAGGGGAAATCAATAGACTTGTACAAGCAAAACCTGTTGAGCGTCGTACAATGATTGAAGAGGTTGCCGGTATTACGAAATTTAAAGTTCGTAAGAAAGAATCAATGAGAAAAATTGAGGCAACTGAGCAAAACCTTAACCGTCTAAACGATCTAACAATTGAAATTGAAAAGAACCTAAAGTCTCTTCAAAAACAAGCTGAAAAAGCTGAAAGAGCGCGTACGCTTAAGGATAAAATTAAACGTACTGAAATCTCTGTTGTTGCACATAAAGTATTCGAAGATCTTCGTGAGCTTCGCGATGGAGGTAATGAGCTTCTTGAGAAGAAAGCAAATCTTGAAGCTTGGAGCATGAAAAAAGATTCTCTTGAGATCTCTCTTGAAGAAGAGCGTTTTGAAAGAGAAGAAAAGACTGCAAGAATTGATGAGTCTCAAAAAGAAAGAAATGAAGTTTCAAATAAATTAGCTGCTGCTGAAGAAAGACTGAATGCACTTTGTAAGTCTTTAACTGATAAAGAAGAGCAACTAGAGCAAAGACAAAAAGAGATTGATGAACTAGCTCAAGAGATCGAAGAAAGACTTCTTAAAAAAGAAGAAATTGAAACTGAAATCAACGATGTTATCACTTCTTCAAAAGAAGATTACGATTATGAAGCAGCAAGCGAGAAGCTTGAAACTTTAAAGTCTGAGCTAGAAGATAGACAAGCGCAAATTAGTGAGCTTGAAGAAGAGCTATCAATTAAGAAAGAAGAGCTTGTTAAAATGGATCAACAAGCTTTCCAAAATAATTCAAAACTTGAAGAATATGCTGCAACTCTTCAAGACCTTGCGACTGAAATTGAAGCAATTGAAAAACAATACTCAGGTGTTTCAAGTGAACTTGCAAAGGAAAGAGATGATGTTATGGCCGCTAAGAATTTAGTGGAAGAGTTAACTGAATCAGAAGTTACACTTAAGGAAACGGTAAACGAGCTGACGCAAAAAGATCGTGATCTTGAAACAGAACTTAAGAATTTAACAAAAGAACAAATTACTAAGCAATCAAGACTATCTTCATTAAAAGAAATTCGCTCTTCACTTGAAGGAGCTAAAGAGGGTGTTTCTAAATTTTTAAGTGAAGTAGAATCTGATAAATATACTGTACTTGGTAATATTATTAAATGTGACGATAAGTACACTAAGGCCGTAACAGCACTTCTTGGAGAGTTCTTAGAGTCTCTAGTTACTTCTGAGAGTGATCTTTCACTTCTTAAAAATTGGGTAACTGAAAATGATGAGAATGCACTTGAGATCTTACTTGCAGATAAGTCTGCAGATGTAATTTCTGCTGAGGCACGTGAAAGAATTCAAGTAAAGCTTGGGGTAGAATTAACGACTCTAAGTGATATCATTGAACTTCCAGAAGAATATAAAGCTAAACTAACTCCATATTTATCAAGCCTATTTATTGTTGAAAGCCTTGATCTTGATAAAGTTGTTTCACTAGAGAGTTCAATCTCTTTTGGTGGAATCTCTGATATCAGTGGAAATATTCAAGTACGTAATCGCCAAAATGCAACAGTTCTTCATGTAAAAGGATCTGGTGAACAAGGGCAAAGTGCAATTGAAAGAAATAACACAATTGAAGCACTTGAAAACGAATTAGTAAGTCTTAATGAAAAAGTAGCAAACCTTGAAGAAGCCGTTACAGCTTCAAATGAATTACTAAGAAATAAAGTAGATGAGCTAGAGAATGCTCGTCTTACACTAAGTGAAGCTCGTGCCGATTTCGCTGCTAAAAACTCAGCTCTTGAGTCTAAGCTAGCATCTATGGAATCTGGTAACACGAGACTTGAAATTCTAAAGAATCGTAAAGATGAAACTTCAAAGCTAAGACTAGCTATTCTAGAAAAAGAAGAATCTTTTAATAAAGATAAGTCTGAGGTTGAAGAGGCAATTGCTGATATTAGTGAAAGAGTTCAAGACCTTCGCGATAGTTATAATGAAATGAATGAAGTTTATGAAGCAGACCGTGAGGTTTATGTTTCTAAGCAAGTTGAAGCAAAAACTTTTGAGCAACGTGTGAATTCACTACGTTCTCAATCAGAAGATATTGAAAAGCAAATCGAAAAACAAAACCTTCGTAAAGAATCAAACTCTGAGCTTATCACTAAGCTAGAGGGTGAGCTTGAAAATATGCAGGTTGAAATCGAAGAACTTGAAATTTCAAATAACGAAAAAGCCGATATCCTTGCAAGCAAAGATGAAGTTCTTAGTATTATGAAAGATGAGTTTTCTGAACTTCTACTTGCAATGCAAGAAAGAGAAGATCAGGTTAAAGAACTTTCTAAAAATATCAATAAGGCCGATAAAGAGGTTGCTGAAAAAGAAGTACGCCTTGAAAGATGTCTTAATGAAGAAGAAGAGAATGTTCGTAATATCTTCGAAAAATACCGTGTTGATCTACGCGAATCTCTTGGACGCTACCTTGAGTATACTGAAACTGATTTTGAAAAACTTAATGATGTTTCGACAATGTACTTTATGGAAACAGAAAATGGTCCAAAAGAAATTGAAAAAGAATCATATGAATTTGTTCGTAAGTATGGCCAAGATCTTAAAGATCAAGGATTTAAACTTAAGAACTACAAGTCTGAATTTGGTCGCCTAGGTGAAATCAACTGGCAAGCAATTGAAGACTACGATAGACAAAAACTTCGTTATGACTTCTTAAAAGTTCAAGAAGTTGAACTTAGAAAGTCTCTTGAAGACCTTCAAAATGCAATTGATCATATCGATGAAAAATCAAAAGAAAGATTTAAAATCGCTTTTGAAGAAGTTGATACGAGATTTAGAAAAGTATTCCCAATTATCTTTGGTGGAGGGGAAGCACGTCTAGAAATCGTTGGTGATATTGATGATGCTGAATGTGGTGTTGATATTATTGCTAAGCCACCAGGAAAGAAAATGCAGAATATTAACCTAATGTCTGGTGGTGAAAAGGCCATGACTGCGGTTTCTCTAATCTTCTCGATCTTCCTAGTTAAGCCATCTCCTTTCTGTCTACTGGATGAGGTTGATGCTCCACTTGATGATGCAAACGTTGGTCGTTTTAATGAACTTCTTCGTGAAATGAGTGCTGAATCACAGTTCATTCTTATTACACACAATAAGAAAACAATGGAGCTAAATGATACACTTTATGGTGTAACAATGCAGGAGCCTGGTGTTTCAAAGGCAGTTTCGGTACAATTACAGTAATGAAAAAGCTACTACCTATTTTAATGATTTCAAATATGGCCTTGGGATTTGTCCCAAGGTCTTTTTCTACTCAATATAAGCAAATTGTAAAAAATCAGCTTACTGGTACTCCAAAAGAGTCAACAGGAAGATTTGATTATGAATACCCTGGTAAGCTTAGGCTTGAACAAAAGGGTTCAGATGCTCTTGTCTATGTGACAAATGAGAAAACGACTTGGATTAGTCGAGATGGCTTCATGCCTGGTGATCCAGCAGAAATTATTATTCACAAGGGTAGTGATAAAGGTCTTTCAAACTTCTTTGATTTACTAAAGAATGGCCTTAAATCAAATAAGAATTATAAAGTTAAAGACGGTGATAATTATAGTGTACTTGTTTTTTCTGAGACTTCAGTTAAGTCGACAGGCGTTGTCGAAACAAAGCTGACTTTTAAGAAAGGGAAAAAAGAGTTCTCTAATATTACTTCAATTGACATTAATTATGCTGATGGAAAAGTTGTTAAGCTTGAGCTTAGCAACGTTAAGAACGAAAGCTTTCAAGCAAAGCACTTCATCCTTAACGTTCCAAAGAATGCTAATGTGTCATATCAATAAAGCCACCACGAAAGAAATTTTCTTTTAGCGTTAATGGTTCATTGCTCAGAAGACGAGAGTAGATCAAGTAGTTTCGTGCGACTAACTTTACGTACTTTCTTGTTTCTTTATACGGAATTTCTTCAATAAACTCTAAGTCCGGAAGGATGATTCGACTTCTCCATCTTTTAATAGGAGTACCTCCAGCATTATAGCTCGCAACAAAGTCGATAAAGTTATTATCCCTTCTCTTCATAAGCTCATTTAACAAGAGACTTGAAAAAGTAATATTAATATTAGGATTATATAAGTCTTCATATCCTTCATATGGAATTTTGTAGCGACGAGAAAGTCTCTTTCCTTGCTCTGGAATTAATTGAAGTAGTCCAAAAGCATCGGCAGGTGAGCGCGCATACTGATTAAAAGCAGACTCTTGACGAGCGATGCTCATCAGTAGTGGTGTCGTTACTGTTTTAGATCTATTATTTTCAAGAAACTCTTTTTTAAACGCTAGAGGAAAGGCAAATTGTGGATCTTCTTTTAAGATTTTTTCTTGCGTCTTAGAATCTTCTCTGAAGAATTTAAAGATCATAATATTGTAGTATTTTGCAGCGTAAAGGTCACTAAAGCTAACCTTATCATTACTATCAATAATTTTTTTCGCAAGGTCTGTGTTACCAAGATAAACGGCCCAAGCAAGCTCATCAATCGAGATATCAAACTTTTCTCTGTAATCAATATGCTTAAGTTTTGTGTGATTCATGTGAGCAATTTGGCCATAGTATCCAAATTGATCTTCTTTTTGAATTCTAAGTAAAAGTTTTTGTGCTTCGTCGAAGCGGTTAAGCTTCTTTAGGCCAACAAATTTCCAATAAAGAAATCGGTAGTTTGGCTCATCATTTTTTTCTTCAAAACGATCAAACCATTGAATCATTTCTTCATAGTTGCCCGCCTTGTAGTTTGTCCAGGCAACATTCCACACAATACTTTCAAGGTGTTCATGCTTTCCTTCAACAGCAGCATAAGCCTTCTTATAGAATTTTATGGAGCGATCATACTTTCTAAGATCCTCAAAAATACCACCAATCGTGTAGTAAGTTGTAACGACATACTCCGTTGGGACTTCCTTAAAGAGAAGGAGGTTCCTTAGAACTCTTACCGCCCTTTGTAATTTGTCTTCTGTCCAATAGATTCGAGCAAGCCTAATAGTGTATTCAGCATGTTTTTCTTTTAGCTCTTGGCTTTCTCTGTTTTTTTGAAGGTAAAGAACTAGGCTTCTAATATTGTCTCTAAAGCTATCGTTTTTTCTTTCCCTTTTATATGAGTTTGCAAGTCTAAACCAAGCTTCAACTTTTTCTTCTTTTACAGTATCTTTGTCGCGAATTATTTTTTTGTAATATTCACGGGCCTTAACAAACTGTCGATCTTGTTCAAAGCTTTTGGCTACATCTAGATAATTTTCTCGCTCCGGCTCTTTTATGAAGCGAGGAGAGACATCAATTAATTTTTGATAGATTCGTTCTTGTTGTTGACTACCATCTTCGAATTTCTTCATGGCATCAAGTAAGAGCCTTTCAACTTCACCTTTAGTATTGAGGTAGTCCACCTTATTTAAGACAGCACTAGCATAGACATCTGTGTAGTAAGTTTTTGAAATAATTGCATCAATTAGTTCTTCTCTTGCCCAATACGGATACGCTTCTGTATTTTTATACTCTTCACTTAATTCTTGAATGCTCTTAGTACAATTCTTGTGATAATTGGCCCTTAACCATGGGGACAATGGAAATTGTGTATGCAAGAATTTTTGGTACTCGTCACAACTAACAGAATTATTCTTACTAATTTTAGAAAGTAAGTTTGTTAGAGCACCATCTTGTGGTTTCGTTTTAGGAGGTCTTGATAAATTCGTACAAGACAAGGCCAAAATAAATATAGTTAGTAAGGTAAATCTCATTAACTACTAGGATAGGCCTTTAAGTAACTTCCTTCAAGTATGTGAAAACAGGCATTTCTGTTCCTAAAAAAATTACATAAGGCATTGAAAAAACGTCGGTTTAACACTATAAGTAGCTACTTTAGCTATACATGGAGAATTATATGTCTGAGATTTCATCTCAAGTTAACCAAAAATTTAATGACCGCACGGTTTATTTTACTTCACTAGGGTGTTCAAAGAACCTCGTTGATGCACAGGTTATGCTCGGGCATATGGGACTAAATGGTTTTAAAGTTGTAACAGAGCCTCAAGATTCTGAGGTTATTGTTGTAAATACATGCTCATTCATTGAAGCAGCTAAGCAAGAATCTATTGAGATGATTCTTGATCTTGCAGACTATAAAGATGAGGAAGTTGGTAATTGTAAGGCACTGGTTGTTTCTGGTTGTATGGCCCAGAGATATTCAGATGAACTTGAAAAGAGCTTGCCTGAAGTTGATATGTTCATTGGAACTGGTGAATACAATAAAATCGTTCCACTTTTAACTGCTCTTGAAAATAATAAATTAGAGAAGAAGTCATTTGTTGAAGTTCCTAGATTTATTCATACTGAATTTGATCCAAGACTTAATACTTCTCCGTTCTATACGGCATGGTTAAAGATCTCTGAAGGTTGTAATAGAAATTGTACTTTCTGTATTATTCCAACTCTTCGTGGACGTCTAAGATCTCGTACTGTTGAATCTCTTGTTGAGGAAGCAAAGCAATTGTCTTCAACTGGTGTTAGAGAGCTAAATCTTATTTCTCAAGATCTTTCTGATTATGGAGTCGATCTGAGTGATGAAAATAATCTATTCGAACTTCTATCAGGTCTTGAGACTGTTGATGGAGTAGATTGGGTACGTTTATTCTACTTCTATCCAGATGAACTTACTGATGAAGTTATTGAAAAAATGGCAACTTCTTCGAAAGTATGTAAATACCTTGATATGCCGGTTCAACATTTCTCAGATTATGTACTTAAGCGTATGAATAGAAAGATTACTGGTGAGAAAATCATGGAGCGTATCACTAAGCTTCGTGAAAGAATCCCTGGAATTGTTCTTAGAACTTCAATCATCGTTGGATTCCCTGGTGAATCTGAAGAGGACTTTGAAAAATTACTTGAAGGTATCAAGCAAGCACGTTTCAACCACCTTGGTATCTTTAGATACTCAGATGAAGAAGGAACACCTGCTTACCGTTTAAAAGATAAAAATTCGCAAGAAGTAATTGATGATCGTTTTGATCGTCTTTATGAAGTTCAAAAAGAAATCGCTAGAGAATTAAATCAAGAATTCCTAGGTGAAACTGTTGAAGTTCTTGTTGAAGGAACTCACGAAGATACTGATCTTCTAATTGTTGGTCGCCATTTTGGTCAGGCACCTGATATCGATGGTAAGGTTATTATCAATGACTTAAATGAGAGAGATTTAAAAATCGGTGACCTCGTTAAAGTTGAGATCACCGATGTATTAGATTTTGATTTAGTTGGACGTGTAATTTAGATTACTAAGGTTCTTCTTCCCAGTCATTGTAAGGGAACGGTATTAGCTGACGTCCAGTAATTGCCGTTCCTGCACCAAAAGATGCATGTAGCGGACGTGTCAGCTGAACTGCATTTGAGTAAACTCTTTTTACTATATAAGTTTGTCCACCAATAATAACATTCATACCTGAGTAGAAATCACTTGATGATACTGTGTAAAAGTATAGTGACCCAACTGTCCCACTCCCTGTTGTAATAGCAGTATATGAGTTTCCTAAAGTCGGTGCTGTCGCATCTGTACAGGCAGAATAATTTGTTGAGTTAGTGTAATCATCCCAATCACTAAATTCGTTTAGAGGTTCATCAAAAACATCTAGGTTTGTCCCTTCATCCATGCTCGCAATAGTAACCTTATCAAGATTGTTCATCTCATAGTTATTATCCCAATCTCTAATGTGTAAGTTGATTCTGGCTTGAGTAACTGAGAATTCATCAAGACAAGAGAATGTATAGTAAGGCTGTGCCCCCATAAATGGATCAACTATCTGGTTTGGATCATCTGAAAGGCTTACACTTTCCGCGTGAAGCTTTATACCCTCTGAGTAATATTCAGTATTATTAATTGAATTATAACAAGAGTTTTCATGTGCAAATGAAGCAATTGAACGGTTTGATCTCGCACCTCTTTTTTGTGGAGTTTTTAAGATACTCTCATAATTTGCACCACTAAATGCCTCTATAACAAGCGACTGAAAACCATCCTCAAGCTCATCTGTTGTGAAGACGTCTTCAATTGCACCCTTTCTACATAAGTATGCATTTCCCTCACATTGATGTTCTAAAACCTCGACAGTATTTCTATAGTAAGCTGGATCTCCAGTGTCTGCGTTTGCTTCTGTATATGTATAAACAAGCTCGGCATATTCAAAAGAACCATTGTCACAATTTAGATCATGGTATTTACCTGAACATAGATCATCAAGTTGACCACCGAATAGAACACCGTTGACATAAATTCCATCTGCATAATAACTATTTGCTGGAGTTGCACCTCCTAACCCATCTGTCGCAGTATTATCGGCTGGAGCTACTCCCACAGCGTCTGTTGAAGTACCAGTTACAACTTGTACGATATAGCGAGCAGCTGCACTGTATGCAATGTCTGAATTTGAACTACGTGTCATCATTGGTCTTTTCTTGTAAAAGAAAAATGGCTTATAGCGAATACTATGACAAATACCTGGGCCAACATTTGCTTGTAGCTTAAGCTCTCTAAAGTAAAGGTTATTTTCACCAATATCAACATAACAATCAATATCGATTACATCCTCAATATCAGATGCTAAGGCCCTTGGGTTGCTGATGATATCTCTTTTCTTTACTCGACACTTATTAAAGAAGTTATCTTCACCATCTTTGTGAGTGAAGAACTTCGGAGTATTTTCTACTTCAACATTTACTTCAAAGTAATCTTCGATCAATAGATCAAATGATGCTGAGAAGCTTCCAAGAATATTTTGAGCAGTTACAGTATACGTCTTAGATGAGGCTGCAATTTCAGGAATACCGATAATATCACCTGTCTCTTCATCTAATGTTAAACCTGGAGGAAGTTCTGGGCTTACGCTATATGCAATGTCTTCTCCTTTTGGAAGAGTTGACTTGATGACTGAATCAACGCCACGATGTAATTCAAATGTCGTTAGAGTTTGAAAATCACTGATTGTCGCTCCGTTTGCACTATACGGTCTAACCGATGAGAATGATTCTCCTGGAAGTGTCATCGTAATTGGCACTCCATTTGTACTTTGTAATAAAGCAGTATTGTCACTACTATTAATTTGTGAAGCAACAAGGTTCGCTCGTCCTGTATTTGTCAGTATATCCATTCCACTAACAAGAGAAGATACATCAGTAAATGTAGCTCTCATTACAGGGGTCCAAATTTCGTTTAGGATGTATGCCGTAGCATTACCACAATCTTCAAGTGCATTATTAGATGCAATAAAATCTTCACTAGAATTAGTGTCGTTAACATTCTTTGTTTGGTTAACAAAGATGATATTTGCTAGTCCAGCATCTGTTGGATTTCCTGTTACAACCGCGCGTGCAAACCTGTCTGTCGGTGCAGATGGAAATCTCATACATAGAGCTGGTCTTGTTTCTAAGTAAGCTGGTGTAAATGCAGCAGTTGAGTTAAGACTCATAATATGTGTAAGAGACACTGGAGTTGTTTGAATTACTGCTTCTTCATCTAGGAAGTTTTTATAATTATCAACTGAGATATCCTTCACAAATTCACCACTGATAACTTGAACAATTAGGTATTTTTCGTTCCCATCAATATCAAGAATTCTTTTAATGATACCTTTTGCACCATTGCTTAGTGGTGGAAGTGTTGCTGCAGAAATTTCTTGTCCTTCTGTAAAATTTGAAGTCGTCTGAACAAGATTTTTTACTTTGAACGCAACAAGTTGTGAGTACGATAAATCCTCTGGAGGATTAATAATACCAAGATCAAGTTTGAACGTTCTTGTTGAAATGTCATTTTTAACGGTAATTGTATATTCAATAGGAGATTGATAGTTATGATCTCCTACACCAGATGTATCAATAATGTATCCAAATAGCGGACTGTCTACATTTTTTACGAGCCTTAATGTAGAAGGTAAGTCTGGCGTAATTGAAATATCAGTACTGTTGTTATAACTGATATGTTCTGCGACAGCTTCTGATGTATCATTAATCAACTTTAAGTTGATATTTGAATTTGGTTGGAAAAAGTATTTAACTTTTTGAATTGTTCCTTCTCTATTTGAAAATGGAAAAGCATTATCAATTAAGTCGCCAGTATATAGAGTACCTGAAGTAAGTGTACCGTAAATATTGTTACTACTATCCTTGTAAGTGATTGTTCCTGTTGCACCATTTTCAGTTGTAAATGTCTCGCTTGTTAAACCATTTGTAAGGAATCCGCTATTATCATCTAGCTGAAATCCTACAAAAACAGGTCCTACAAAAGGAAATGCAACAGTGTTTGTATTTGTTCCATCGTAATTATAGTAGCATGTTCCTGCGCTTAGATACACGTCACCAATTGTTGGGGTTGCTGGAGGAGTTGTTCCGATTCCCGCACCTGTACAATTGAAAGACTGCTGTGTTTCAAAAGTAAGCCTATCAGGAATTGGTGCTTGAATTGAAACTCTCGGTTGAGATGTTGTTGTTAATGTTTGAGCCGATTCTGTAGAAGGGCTATAAAAATTAAAATTAATTGGTGCTAGTGTAAAACTTCTAACAGGAGAAACTGAACTATTTGTTAGCTTGATCAGACCACTTTGATTACTTGTCGTAAAGTGCGCTGCATATGTAGTAGTTATATCTGAACCAAAATTAAAACCAGGATTTGTGATTGGATCTAGGAAGTTATTCTTAGATGCATTTGATAAAGTAAAAAAACCATCATTGTCGATAATATTGTAATCTCCAAATTCACCATCTGGAATTATAAATGTAACAATATTCTTACCGGCCGTTGAATTAGCTAAGCTAGAGTCACCAGTGATAAAAATGTAGTTGCTTGCATTGTTGTAGAAAACGGAAGTCGGGTCAGTAATCTTACTTCCATCAATCTCATTACCGCCCTCGTCGATAAAGTCACTTGGAGGATCAACAACCTCTCCAACTGCACTTGATGCATCATCACTGCTTGCGCCATCTTCTTTGAACTTCGTTAAGCTATCAGGCACACATGAAGTTGCGATGAGCAGAAGGATTAATATTAAATGTAGAGACGGTTTACCTTTTAACGTTTTCATAACTTCATTATCGAATGATTCTTAAACAATCTTTACCAAAATTCATTTAGTCAGTGTTTATCGGAAGTTAGAGGTATTAATTGCCTAGAACCTAGACACAAAATTGACAAATTTTGTTGGCTAAAATTTGCTAACTTCCTAAAAATTCGAAGCGCCATTATAATGGTGTTTATATTGATAAATACTCGAATTTTCAGGGGAGACTTGTGAAGAGATTCATTCTAATTTGTTTAATTTCAACTTCTGCTTTTGCACAGATAACATTCTTGCAAAATTTAAGGCCATTTGTAGAAAAGAATATATCGACATCGTTGGCCGATAAAATTTGGGGGGAAAGAGATGAAGTCGAACTTCCTGAGATTCCTATTGTTAAAAAGGATGCTAAAGATCTAAGTGTTTACTCTAAAAAGGAATACAAATCACCTTTCACTAAAGAGCAGATGTCTCAATATAACTTATCATTTATTAATGAGTTAATTAAGGCCACGCGCGAACTTGATGCAAATAGAGATGAGTTATCAAAATGGTATGCAACTCTAGAGCAGGGGGGAACTCGTGAAGGAGTTTATCGCTCACTTGTGCTATCGCAATACTACCAACGCTTAGAAAATTATAACCAACAAACTTCAAGAGTTGCTAAGGAAATTACAGTTACAATATTTAAAAAATATTTGAATAAGGATTTAGATATTAAAAAACTTGATCCTTTAAATATTTACTCAGTGAAAAGAATCTTGGTTGAAAATGCAATTGAGGTACAAGATGCATTATTGGCCCGTTCGCAAGATGAGTTTGCACGCTGGTATGCTGTTTATTCTGCTGAGTTAGCAAATGAATTTCCAATGTGGAATAGTAAGTTACGCTCGGCAAAGGAAAGTGGTGTTCACTACCGTTGGGCCATGAAGATGACTCCTGATATTGTAAAATCAGAATTTATCTTAAAGACTCACTTATTATTTAATCGACTTCAAAAGAAACAATAGTTAATCAAAGAATGCGTCTTCTTCCATTCCTGTTAAGGACATTAGGAGGCGCTCTACTCCTAGTGCTATGCCAGCACTTCTTGGTAAACCGTTTTCTAATTGCTTTAAAAATCTTTTAGGCCAAGGAAGATTGTATTTATAAAGATCCTGTTTTAATGCTGCATCTTTCTCAAAACGTAAAGTTTGCTCATTTAAGTCAGTAAGCTCATTGAAGCAATTGCAAATCTCTATTCCACGACAGTAAACTTCAAATCTTTCACATACTCTTGAGTCATCCTCTTTAATGGTAGAGAGTGCTCTAAGTGGGGCCGGAAATTCATAGAGCATAAGAAATTCATACTTTTCCATTTCAGGCTCAATATAATTATACATAAGGAGAAAAAAGAGGTCGTCCCATGCGTAATCATCTTTATTTCCTGATAAGCTTATTTTTGAAAATTTCTTATCAATTAAATGATAAAGTTCATCGCGATCCATAAGTTCTAAAATATCAATGTTAAGAACTTCTAAAAATATTTCTTGAACAGTTGCTTTCTTTATCTTGTCATTTAACTCGATAACTCTAACACCTTTAGACTTTAGGTAGTCGTGGCAAAATCGATATAGGTCTATTGTATCTTCCATGATTTTTTTATAATTCTCATTGGCACGATACCATTCGAGCATGATGAATTGTTTTCTGTGAGTTGAGCTATTTGGCTCATCACGAAAGCAGTAGCTCATTGTAAAAACTTTTTCTAGGCCCTCTTGAAGTAGCTCCTTCATATGAAATTCTGGAGAAGTATGTAGAAAGAGGTCATGAGTTTTATTTTGATGCACAGAGTGAATTGCAAAGGGATGAATATGAACTTCCATTCCTGGATTTTCAACAATTGGCGGCGTTAGCACATCCATAAAACCATCTTTATTGAAAAAGTTTCGAATTGCTTGTTGTAGATGAAATAGTTTGATCTTATTTGTCATTTTCATGCCAATTTACGCCTTAAATATTGATTTTTATGCTTACATATCATATCTCTTAAACACACAAAATGGAGAATATATTATGTTGCAACTCGTTGCTCTTTTACAGTCTTGGGCAGATCAGGCCCAGCTAAATATGACGATAACTATTGAAATGGCGTATGCATTTATCGCGCTATGTTCAGCACTAGGTATCAGTGGATTTACTGGTATTTTCTATCTTCTTAAGCCAAAGGCACAATCAAAGCTTCCAGGTCGAGAGGTCAAAGAAGAGATTACTTCTGAAACTAAAGAAGTTGAAGCGGTCGAAGAAGTTGCTGTTGCTGAAGAGGTAGCGAAGGCGCAACCAGTACCAACTCCTGTTCCTGAGAAGTCTTGGAAAGAAAGACTAACAAAGGGTTTAAGTAGTTCACGTAATGGTGTTTGGGGAAAAATTGGAAGTTTATTTGGTGCTGGTGGTCTCGATGAAGACGCGCTTGAGGAGGTTGAAGAACTTCTTTATGGTGCAGATCTTGGGCCAAAGGCAACAAGTGAGCTGATCGAATCTCTTGAAGAGAAAGCAAAGAGTGCTGACTTCGATGAAGCTCAATTTAAAATATACATCAAAGAATTCTTAAAGAATAAAATGGCCGACGTTCAATCAAGAAACGAAGGTGATCTTTTTGAATTTAAAGGAAATGCAACGGGAATGCCTAAGGTTATTATGATCGTAGGTGTAAACGGTGCAGGTAAAACTACAACAATTGGAAAATTAGCAACAAAACTTACTCAGCAGGGTGCAAAAGTTGTTGTTGGTGCATGCGATACATTCAGAGCAGCAGCTGTTGATCAGCTTCAAGTTTGGTGTGAGAGAGCAGGTGCAACAATGATTCGTGCAAAAGAAGGGGCAAATCCAAGTGGTGTTGGATACGATGCACTGCAAACAGCGATTAATGAAAAAGCTGATTACTGTATTCTTGATACTGCGGGACGTCTTCATACTGCAGGTAACCTGATGGAAGAGTTAACAAAGAGTAAGAATGTTCTAAAGAAGCTAATGGCAGATGCGCCACACCATACTCTCTTAGTAATTGATGCGATCACTGGTCAAAACGCAATTCGCCAAGCAGAGGAATTTCATAAGGCACTTGATTTAACTGGTCTGGTATTTACGAAATGTGATGGTTCATCAAAAGCCGGAAGTGCAATTTCCATTGTTGATAGTCTACAAATTCCAATTACCTATATTGGTGTTGGAGAAAATGTCGAAGACCTGAGTGTGTTTAATTTAGATGAGTATCTTGACGCACTAGTAGGTAATTGATTGATTGACTGAAATCCTTTGTAGGACTACAATTAAATAACTATGGATATAAGTACGGAAGTAAAAGAATATCAAATTTTAGGTCATAACTTTAGACTCAAAGAGTCTAATGAAGATGAGGTTGTTTCAGCAACTGAAATTGTTGAGTATGTTGAATCAATCGCAAGCAATATTCGCCAAAAGGCGCCTTCAATTTCTAACTCACAACTAGCAGCTCTAGTTGCACTTGAGTTGGCAAAAGAAAAGCTATCCTTAGAAAGGGAATACAGAAGTGAGATTAACGAAGTTAAGTCTCTTTCTGATAATGCACTAAAGTTGATTGAAGAAGCACTTCCAAAAACTCATTAAGATGAGTCTTGAAAAGAAACAGCTTCGAAAAAAGGTATTAGAAATATTAGCTAATTTAAGCTTAGATGATCAAAGACAGCTGTCTGAGAAAATCTGTTCCAATATCGATTCTCTTTTAAAATCCGAAAACTTAAATCCTAAGCACCTAGGGGTTTTCTTTCCAATTCCTGGTGAAGTTAATTGTTTAAATTTGAAGGCGAAAGCAATACTTAGTTTCCCTTCGTTTGGTGAAGAATCAACACAGATGTGTTTTCGAAATACACCAATAAATGAACTTGAAATAGTTCAAGCTTTTGGAAAAGAATTTAGAGTTCCTAGAGATAGTGATTCAATAATTTTTCCTGAAGTTATTTTAGTTCCAGGGGTTGCCTTTGATAATGAAGGCCATCGTTTGGGAAGAGGTAAAGGTTATTACGACATTTACCTTAATAGATTGATTAATATTGATAAGAAGAAAGTTATAAAAATAGGAGTTTGCTTTAATCAACAGTTAAGTGATGAAGTTGTCTTTGAGGAACATGATCAAGCAATGGATTTTATCGTAACTGATCGGGAAGTGATTAAAGTTAATAAATAGGAGAGAGAAATGAGTATGGATTTAATCTTAGCTTCACTTCTTTTCCTTGTCGTTGGACTAGCAGTTGGTTTTGTTATCCGTAATCTTCAAGCTAAAAAAGAAGTGCTTGAAAGAGAAGCGAAGGGTGACGAAATAATTGAAAAGGCCAAGGCACAGGCAAAAGACATTAGCTATAAAGCAAGAAAAGAGGCAAAAGAGGCAGCTCAAGAAGAAAAGAAGGAAGCTGACAAGTATGCCGAGCGTGTGAAGCGCGAACTTAACGATCAGGAAAAAGATCTAAATAAGAGACAAGCAAAGCTTGAATCGAAAATGGATGAACTTGATGAGAAGACTAAGAAAGTCGAGAAGCGTGAAGAAGACGTAAAAGAAAAAGAGCTTGATGCTCTTAAAGAAAAAGAAAAATTTGTTGTTCGCCAAGAAGAGTATGCAACTAAATTATCTGAAGTTGCTGCTATGACAAAAGAGCAAGCAAAAGATGAACTACTTGATACGATGAAAGAAGAAGCTCAAGTAGATTTTTCTAAAATGATCACTCGTATGGAAGAAGAAGCTAAAGAAGAAGCTGAAACTCGTGCGAAGAGAATTGTTGGAATTGCAATTCAAAGATACGCAGGTGAGCACGTTGGTGAAAAGACGATCTCAACTGTAGACCTACCATCTGATGATGTTAAAGGTCGACTAATTGGTCGTGAAGGTCGTAACATCCGTGCATTCGAGCAAATCTGTGGTGTTGACTTAATTATCGATGATACTCCTGAAATTGTTGTTATCTCCTCATTCAACGTTGTTAGACGTGAGATTGCTAAAGATACAATTGAGAAGCTAATTGCTGACGGTCGTATTCACCCTGCAAAGATTGAAGAATTCCACGATAAATCAAAAGCTGAATTTGAGAAGAAGCTTCTTTCTCTAGGTGAAAAAGCACAAATGGAGATTGGTGTTCATGGTATCCACCCTGAAATCCTTAAGCTTGTTGGTGCTCTAAACTTTAGAACTTCATATACTCAAAACCAATACCAGCATGCAATTGAAGCAGCGTTTATCTGTGGTTCAATGGCAGCTGAGATGGGGCTGAATATTAAACAAGCTCGCCGTGCAGGTCTACTACACGATATCGGTAAAGTACTTGATGCATCTGCTGAAGGTTCACATGCTGTTATCGGTGCTGACTTCGCTAGAAAGTATGGAGAGTCTGCGGACGTTGTTCACGCAATCCGTGCTCACCACGATGACGAAAAACCAGAATCAATCCTTGCTCACATTGTAGCAGCAGCAGATGCGATTTCTGGAGCAAGACCAGGTGCTCGTAAAGCACTTACTGAGTCTTATGTATCTCGTCTTACTGATATTGAAGAAATTGTTAATTCTTTTGAAGGTGTTAGCAAGTCTTACGCAATCTCAGGTGGACGTGAAGTTCGTGTCTTTGTTGAAAATGACAAGGTTACGGATGAGGAAACTGTTATGCTATCTCGTAATATTGCTAAGCAAATCGAGGAGCAAATGTCTTACCCTGGAACAATTAAAATTACAGTTGTTCGTGAGACAAAAGCAGTTGGAGTTGCTAAGTAAAATAACTTCCATTTATAATATAAGTAAGGCACCGATATGGTGCCTTTCTTTTTTGGAACTTCTGGAGATGAGATGAAAATTGGAATTCGTTATTATTTATATTTTCTTCCGGCATTGATAATTTTCTTTATTGCATCCGCTATTTTTAGTTTTTCAACTGAAGAATATATATGTTTCTTTACGGCCATTTCATTTGCAGGTCTTTACTGCCATCCAAACCGTGACGAATACTTTGAAGGACGTACAAGTCGCTTCAACTTTGCCAATGCGGTTATGAACTTTTATACGATCTTAGAAGACCGTATTCCTGATAACACTTGGGGAAATGTCGTCCTTAGACATCTACCAGGTTTCTTATTTTTCTTGCTAGTTGGTCTTGTTGGGATTTCAACTCAGGCGCGAATTGTTTACGTCGTTGGTGTGCTTCTTTTTGAAATAACATTTTATTTCTTTATTAAGAATAACTCGCCACAAATTGATCTAGATGAGCACGAAACTCATGAATGTTCTGAGCACGAAGAAAACGGCCACGAATAGTTTCAAAATTTTCATAGTCATCAAATAGATAGCGGCAAAATGCCTTAAATCTTTTAAGAATAGTTGAATCGACAAAACCATACTTTCGATATTCTTTTTCTAACTCATAAAAGTAGAGGTCTAGATTTTGAGCGCGTACCTTTAATAGAAATTCGTCACTGATGAAATCTAAATTGCCTTGATACTCTTTATAGATTGAAGCAAGCCATGGTGTCTTAAGTGCGCTTCGACCACACATGACAGCATATGGATTACATTGATCAAAGATTCGATTGATATCTTCAATAGTCCAAATATCTCCATTGGCAATGATGGGAAGATTGGAAACTTTGACGGCCTTTTCGATATAGCTCCAGTCAGCTACGCCTTTATAAAGCTGGTCCCTTGTACGAGCATGAATTGTGATTCCATCAACGCCACAATCTTCAAAAAGTTTTAAGAGATCAAGATAGAGACTATCATCGCGATATCCAATTCTAATTTTAACTGTAAAAGTATTTTTAAAACCTTCTCTAATTTGCTTAATAATTTTTTCAAGGGCCTTGAGGTCAGACAAAAGATAGGCACCACCTTTATTTGAATTCACCTTTTTTGAAGGACAGCCAAGATTCAAATCGATATGGTGATAGTTCAATTCGCTGATAAGTGAGATGGCCTGCTCAGTTTGTGCAATTTCAGAAGTGAGAAATTGGTAAGCCGTTTGATTAGTATGGGCCTTTTTTTGTAGATAAGGCTCACCAAAGTGTTTGATTAATGTTTTTGCGTGAACATTACCAACAGATGGTATTCGATAAAAATCAGTATAGTAATAATCCCAGTCGCCAAATATTCTTTGAATGACCTCACGATATGGGCCATCCGTCACACCTTCCATCGGAGCGAATATGATTGAATTTTGTTTAAAGGGTAATGTACTCACCCTTGGTTTATAAACAATAAAGGCGCAAAAAGCTACGTTGCTTTTTTAACATTTCAAAATTTTTAGGGTAAAAGTTTATTTATGGAAATCGCAATTGTAATCCCATATTCACTTGAAAATGATGGGCTTGTTCTTTGGGGACAAGTTAGAAAAGAAGATGGCCCACTCGATGGCATGATTGAATTCCCAGGGGGAAAGGTCGAGTCTAGCGAGAGTGTTGAAGAAGCCGCTCGTCGTGAGTTTATGGAAGAAGTTGGTTTTGAATTAAATAAAATTAATCTCTTCACTCAGCTCAAACATGAATATTCAGACCGAAGTGTTTTCTTATATGTCTATGTTACTGAATATACAAAAGAAATGAGTCTGATCAGTCAAAAGATACCTTTTGAAAACGCTCAAAATGTTGTAGAAAACCTTAATATTCCAGCAGCAAATAAAATCATTATCATGCGCTTAGTTGAGCATTTTATACGAGAGAGTAATTTGAATGAGTAATACATTTGAAATGGCAAAGTACTTCTTCTTGGCCCTGGGCTTTGGAGTTTTTACTTTCGCACCAGTAGCAAATTCTAAAATGACAGGTGGAGGCTTTCAAAAGCTTTTATCAACGACTTGTCTTGTGAGTTTATTCTTTGCGGCCATTGCTCATATTGTAACTGGAAATAGTGCTACAGACTTAGAAGCAATCCTTCTTTATATCAGTACAATATGCATCCTTTTTCATCATCAGTTGCATAATCACTATGATGAGAAGAATACTGCTCTTTGGATTTTATATGCGATCCCAACTTTAATTGGCTTTTACGCTCTCTATCTTTTTCAAGATAAGAACTTAGTGAATTACCTATATATTGGCTCTTCTGTTTACTATCTTGGTGCTATTACTTATGCCATGATCTTAGGTCACTGGTATCTTGTTACACCAAAGCTTTCGGAAGTTCCTCTTAAAAAGGCTACCCTCGCTATGTGGGTACTACTTGCTGTTAAGCTTGTTTGGTCTGGATTTGAGCATACTAAACTTGGGCCTTACTTAGTTACTGGAACTGAACTTGGTGGCGGTTATGCTTTCAATTGGCTAATGGTTATCATGCGTGATGTTTGGGGATACTTGGTTATTTTTGGAATGAGCGTCTTTGGGTGGAAGCTTGTTAGTATGCGAAGTATTCAAAGTGCGACAGGGATTTTCTATGCCATGACAATCTTTGTCTTTATTGGTGAAATGATTGCGATTTATTTATTTTATACATATGGGTTACTACTATGATGGAAATTACTTTAACTTGTGAAGAATGTGGTTCAGCTGTTTCTTTTCACCCTAATAAAGAGGTGACAGAAGTTGAGTGTCAAATTTGTCATACCAAAGCTCCTGTGAAGATGAATGAAGAGCACGAACAGGGTATTCTTAAGGATTGCCCATGTTGCGAAAGAAAGGATTTTTACAAACAAAAAGACTTTAATCGAAAAATTGGGGTAATGCTCTTTGTAATTGCTGCCTTAGCGACTTTATATGTGGCAACAACTCAATATGCCCCATATTCTGTGGCACCTTTTATTATTTTATATGTATTTGATTTTGCACTATTTAAGAGACTTCCTCCTGTTGTTATTTGTTATAAGTGTCATACAATCTTCAGGAAGGTCAGTAATATCAATGAGATATATGATTTTAACCATGAAATGAATGATCGTATTGTTTACTCGGATCATGACTTCAAGGGCGAACAACTCGATCATCACTAGGGTTTGTGGCTCAAATCCTTGAAATTTGTTGGTTTATGATGTATTGAATCATATCAGAATTACTGATAAAATATTTATATCTAAACGAAGGGGTAGCTCAATATAGATTCCTACCCGTAACAAGGAAACTCCTTATAGAACCTCCGCTTTATTGTTGTTACTTCTTAAAAAAAATCTCAACGAAATTTACTAAACAAGGACAAGGCAATGACTGATGTAAGCAGCCTTGAGATTGTCCTATTAATAATCTGCTTTATTGGCTCAGGTTTCTTTTCTGGTTCAGAAGCGGTCCTACTTTCGATTCCTCACGATCGTGCTAGCCAGCTTATTCAAGAAGGTGGTGCAAAGGGAAGAGCAATTGCATTTATGATTGATCGCCCAAGTGAGATTCTAACGACAATTCTCGTTGGAAATAACGTCGTCAATATTTTTGCCTCATCATTAACGACAGTTCTTGCCACCCGTTTATTTGCGGATGATGCCATTGGTATTGCAGTCGGGGCGACAACTTTTGTCATTCTAATTTTTGGTGAAATTATTCCAAAGACATTTGCACGAACGCACGCTGAAAGCTTATCTCTTTTTGTTATCCGTGTTCTACAAATTTTCTATTATCTACTTTATCCTGTTATTAAAATTATGGTTTGGCTTATCCACACTGTTCTTGGTGAGAATGCTCAGCTAACAGGAAGAATTGTAACGAAGGATGACCTTGAGTTTATGATTCAAAAAGCAGAGAAAGAAAATACGATTGATCATAAGCAAATTGATCTTTTTAACTCAATCCTTGAATTTCCAAAGATTAAAGTAAAAGACATTATGATTCCTCGTAAGGAAATCAAGAGTATTCAAGTTAATAGCTCATATAAAGATGTAATTAGTGAAATTGAAGAATCAATTCACTCACGTTATCCAGTTGTTGATGGTGAGATTGATAATATAGAAGGTTTCCTTCACGTCAAAGAGCTTGCTTTTTTAAAGAGGTCTGAACGTGACAACTTTACTCTAGTTAACCACTTAAGAGACCCATTCTTTGTTTATGAGCACATGAAAATTCAAGCGGTTTTCGACCATATGAACCGTAAGAAAGTTCACATGGCCCTGGTAAAAGATGAGAACGGTTTAATTGTTGGTATCATTACACTAGAGGATATTATCGAGGAGATTCTTGGCGAGATTCAAGATGAACACGATGATGATATTGATGAAATTACAAAGGACTATCAAGAGAGTGATCTTATTGAAGGTGTTGATATCGATGGTGCAACTAATCTAAGAGATCTTGATCACGATTACGATATTAAGATACCACTTAATGATAATTATTCGACTCTTGCTGGCTTTTTACTTGATATGCTTGGGAATAACTTTCCTGAAGCAGGTCAGATTATTATCTGGGAAGGCTATAGCTTTGAATTAACTGAAGTCTTTGACTATGAAATCAAGCAAGTTAAGATTAAAGATGTTGATGGGGAGAAGCACTTCTTCTCTAAGAAAGAAGCCAAAGAGGCCACTGAGAATACTGACGATCTGTTAGAAATTCCTGTTAAATAATCCAAATTAACATAAATTTAGCTAAAGCTTACATAGAGGGAATCTATTAGATTCCCTCTTTCTGATAGACTATACTAAATATGAACTAGTCATGGAGTAGTTATGTCTAATAAATTTCAAATTGCAGTAATCGGTGGTGGCGCGGCCGGAATGATGGCCACTCTACGCGGTGTTTTAAATAATGATTCAGTTGTTCTTTTTCCTGGAACACCTAAGGATAAGAAACGTTCTCGTGAGAAATGGGTATATAAAGTTGAAAATATGCCTGGTACTCATAAATATAAAAAAGGTATTGAAGAGCCTAACAAAGAAACTCTTGAGTGGATTGAACAATCTGAATTTAAAGATAATCTGACTTTCGTTAAGGGAAAGGGTGTTACTGAAGTAACAAAGTTAAGTGACGGAAGTTTTGAGTTAATCGATAGTGCAGGTGAAAAGTATCAAGCAGAGTATGTTGTGCTTTGTACTGGAATAATGGATGTTCAGCCTCATTTTAACGATAGCATCAAACCAATTCTACCTTTTGCAAACGCTCAAACTGTTGACTATTGCCTGCGTTGTGATGGCCACCATGTTTATGACAAGCATACTTCAATTATTGGTCACACTTCTGGTGCAGCCTGGGTTGCAGTGATGCTTAAAGAACGCTACAACACGCCTTCAATGTCGATCTTAACAAATGGTGAGACTCCACAATTTGATGAAGAGACTCAAAAATTAATCAAAGCCTATAAGATTGAAGTGTTCACTGAAGCCATTGTTGATATTCTTGGTGATCGCAAGAGCGGAATAATCGAGGGTTATAAGTTTGCTAGCGGAAGAACGCTAGAGTCTGCCTTTTCTTTTGTTTCGCTTGGAACAATCGTTTATAATGAACTTGCCAAAGCTATTGGTGCTGAAATTGACGGTAGAGGCTATGTTCTAGCTAATGATAAAGGTGAAACAAATATTGAAAACTTTTATGTTGCAGGTGATTTAAGGGCCAACCGTAAGAAGCAAATCTACACAGCTTGGGATATGGCCGTTGACTCACTTGATGATATCAACGCCAAAATCAGAAGAAAGAAAAGGGCAGCGTTATTAACTTCACAAGGTTTAGCTTAATTATATTAATTGTCCTGACTACAGTAGTAGTCAGGGCACAAAATAAGACAACTCAATACCGAAGTCTTTATCAATCAAAACAAGGCTTAACAGAAGCCGAACTAAAGAATCTTTCAAATCTAACTGTTGTTTTCCTTCCTGGAATTCTCTCGCAATCAGCAATAGAGGGTTCAGGTCAGATCGTGAATCTTTCGTATTTCACAGGTGATTACTTTCGCGACTATATGGATCTATTAAAAGAACATAAAGTAAAATTCAAAAGAATAGTCGTTGAGTCAGAAGATCCAGTTAGTAAGAATTCAAAATTTATAAAAAATGAGATTGATAAGATAAATGGCCCAATACTCGTCGTCAGTCATTCTAAAGGTGGACTCGAGTTCTTGGATGTACTTATTAATAATCCGCAGGTTTCTAAAAGAGTTATTGGTTGGGTTTCAATGCAATCGCCTTATCATGGTTCGGTCTTAGCGGATTATTTTATTCAGAGCTCGTTTAAGAAAACTGTTATGGGGTGGCTATTTGCGCTGCTTGGTGGTGATGTTAGCGGAATGGAATCAGTTGGAACAAAAATTCGTTCTGATTATATGCAGGCCAATGCTGCTAAAATTGAAGCGGCACTTGAAAATATTAACCTTCTTCAATTTATTACATTCATCAACGAGCAAGAAGGAAGAGAGACATCACTAGAGATTAGTCGTAACTTTATTTTTGAAAGAGTTGGGCGCAACGATGGAATGGTTGATTTAAGATCTTCATTACTAAAACCTTATCGCCATGTGATCATTAACGACGTGGATCACTTAACAACAGTGCTAGATCAAAAAAATATGGACTTTCTAAAAGGTGAAAATGAATCTTGGAGATTTGATCGCAAGCAACACTTTCGTGCAATTCTTCAACTTATTTTAGAATCGAAATTTTAATATCACCTGTGACTTTTGCACGACAAGCTAGACGGATATTACCTTCTGCAACTTCAGTGTGCTCGGGAGCGATGGCCTCAATTGTGTTTTCCTCGATAATTCCTGGCTTTTGTAGATTGCAACTACCTTCGATAATTTGAATACGACATGAGCCGCATGACCCACTTAGACATCCATGGGGTAGAGTGAGACCTTGATCCTGTATTGCGTCAAAAATTGTCTGACCTTCTTCGATTGTAAATTCAGTTACTTGCTCATCATTTCCAATTAGTGACACTCTGTGCATACAGTTTTCATCCTTGAAAGTTTATTGTTCTTTTCAGCTCTAATAGCACTATTTTAGCATCATTAATTCCTGCGTAAATTCAGGTAATTATTGCAAACTTTCTAAGGAGAAAAAACAATGCCTAGTTTTGAGAGATTATACAAAGACGGACACGAAGAAGTTATCTTTTTTAGTGATCCAAGTTGTAACCTTAAGGCAATCGTAGCGATTCACAACACTGTACTTGGACCAGCTTTAGGTGGAACAAGAATGTGGCCATATGAATCAGAAGAAGAAGCACTTAACGATGTTCTAAGACTTTCGAGAGGTATGACATATAAGAATGCTGTTGCTGGATTAAACCTTGGTGGTGGTAAAGCTGTTATCATCGGTGATCCAGAAAAAGATAAGTCAGAAGCTCTATTCCGTTCTTATGGACGTTTCATGGAGTCATTAAACGGTCGTTATATTACTGCAGAAGACGTAAATATTAGTGTTGATGATATTGAGCACGTATTTACTGAAACTAATAACGTAGCTGGTGTTGCTGAAATCCACGGTGGTTCAGGTAACCCATCTCCATGGACAGCACGTGGTGTTTTCAGAGGTATTGAAGCAGCATGTATGAAAGTTTATGGAAACCGTTCACCAAAAGGTAAAGTAGTAGCACTTCAAGGTGCAGGTTCTGTTGGACGCTACCTTGGTGAGTACCTATACAATGAAGGTGCAGAAGTTTACGTATGTGATATCAATGAAAAGAACCTTGAGCTTTTCAAGGAAAAAGTTCCAAATGCAAAAGTTGTTGGGATCGATGAAATCTATGACGTTAAAATGGATATCTATGCTCCATGTGCACTTGGTGCAACAATCAACGATGACACAATCGATCGTCTACAGTGTAAAATCGTAGCTGGTGCTGCAAATAACCAACTTGCAGAAAACCGTCACGGTAAAATTCTTAAGGAAAGAGGTGTTCTATACGCTCCAGATTATCTAATCAATGCTGGTGGTGTTATGAACGTTTCAATCGAATTTGAAGGTTGGTCAGAAGATAAAGCAATCAGAATGGTTGATTCAATCTATGATACAACTCTAGAAGTTTTCAATATTTCTGAAGAACAAGATATTCCAGTTTACCAAGCGACAGATATCCTTGCTGAATCTAGAATTGAGTCAATCAAGAATATCCAAGGGAAATTCCTAGGTCACGTTGGACATAGATTCCCAGGTAGAAAAAAGCGTTAATTTCAATCAAGATTTTACGATATAAGGGCCCGTTTTTACGGGCCTTTTTTATGCCTAGAGGCACTTTGTGCCACGAGTTAAAATCAGTCGCTTCTTAAGGTAAAATTAGCCTGTGAAGAAGTTGATTTTATTTTGCCTATTAATTCACTCAAGTATTTTTGCAATACAGTTTGAGGATGCAGTTTTTCCAGAACTCATTACGTCTTCCCGTGCACTTGCCATGGGAAATGCCTTTATTGGTAAAGTCGATGATGCTTCAGCGGCATTCTATAACCCTGCCGGACTTGGTACTTATCGAGGCCGTCATTTCCATCTTTCTAACTTCCAATTTGAGACGAATAAAGGTTGGATGGAAACGCTTTTTGGTGGAGATGTAACTGGTAATGCAGGTGATTTATTTGAGGCCCTATCACTTGAAGGTGCTAGAAAATTACTTAATCAAAACAAGGGAACAGTTGCTCACAGCCGTTTTCAAATGATGCCAAATTTTGCGACTAGATATTTCACGATTGGTTATATGTATTCAGTTCAGCAAAGAACATTTATCGGTGATCAGGTTGGTGACCAATTTGAATACGCCCAAAGAACAGATACTGGTCCGTATGCAGCCTTTAACTTTTCTCTCTTTGGAGGAATTTTTAAATTTGGTGCTTCTGCTACTTATTTATTTCGTAAAGAAGCTGTTGGACAATCGGACCCAAATACTCCACTAGCATTGGCGGATGATGATTATAATCGCGGAAGAATGCTATATCTAACAACTGGAATGAGAATAACTCTTCCAACGGCCTTTATCCCTACGCTTGCTGTTGTTAGCCACAATACAACAGGTGATAGTTTTAAAAAAATGAATGGTGCTGGAGCCCCTGATAAAGTTAAACAAAGTTATGACCTTGGGCTTTCTATTACGCCACAACTTGGTAGAACTGTACGCGTTCACTTAGAAGTAGATTATAAAGATTTTTTAAATGCTCATGATACAGTGGACTTCAAAAGAAAGCTTGGGCTTGGTCTTGAGTTTGATCTACGTCGTATCTTCTTCTTGAGAATGGGCTACGGCGATGGCTTCGGTTCTGGTGGAATTGGTATTCGCACTAAGAAAATGGAGTTCGATCTCTCAACTTATGCTGTTGATACAACAGATTCTGACTTCAGAGGTAAGGTCGATCGTCGATATGTTTTAGGAATTTCTAGTGGCTTCTAGCCAAATACCTCTAAATAGCTGAAATCCGTCAAATATTATTTTAAAATTTAATGCACAGCATGTGCACCTTTTGCACTAAAATTGGTAATCTAGCTCCACTTAAAAAGGGGCGTTAAATGCTTGATAAAACTGCAAAAGGATCAAATGTGGGTTCTACCAACTTAGATAAGAAAAAAGAGATTATTAAAAAATACAATCTTTCGAAAGAAGATCTTATTTGGATGCTTCGTAACGTTTTCGTTTCAAGAAAACTAGACGATGCAGAGATCACAATGAAGAAGCAGTCGACTGCGTTCTTTCAAATTTCTGGTGCAGGACACGAAGGTGTTTTATCTGCTCTTGCAAAAGTTCTAAAGCCTGCGCACGACTGGTTTATCCCATACTACCGTGATAGAGCACTTTGTACTGGTCTTGGTGTAACTCCATATGAAATGCTTTGCCAAGCTAACGGAAATATCGGAGACACGGCAACTCACGGGCGTCAGATGCCTGCTCACTGGGGTAACGTAAAACTAAATATCGTTCAAAAGTCTTCATGTACTGGAACTCAGTTCCTTCAAGCATGTGGTGTTGCTGAAGCAGGACTTGCACTTAAGGACCTAAAAGAAAAACACAAATTTGATACTTCAAAATTCTTAGTTGAAGATGCTGAAGTTGTTTATACTTCATGTGGTGATGGAACAATTGCTCAAGGTGAGTTCTGGGAAGGACTTACAACTGCTTGTGCTAATAAGCTTCCAGTTCTTTTCCACGTTGAAGATAATGGTTATGCCATTTCAACAATTACTTCAATGCAAACACCAGGTGGATCAATTTCAAAAGCACTTGATGAATTCCCAGGTTTAAAAATCATTGAATGTGATGGTAATTGTCCAATTGAATCATACAAAGCAGCTGAAAAAGCAGCTAAACATATTAGAGAAGGGAAGGGGCCAGTTCTTCTTCATTCTCATGTAACTCGTCCATACTCTCACTCTCTTTCTGATGATCAATCAATGTATCGTACGAAAGACGAGTTAGCGCAGGAAAAACAAGTTGATGTATTTAACTCATATCCAAAAACTCTTATCGCACTTGGTGTGATGACTGAGAAAGAAGTTAATGATCTTCTTGAAGAAGTTTCTCTAGAAGTTAGACGTGCAATGAAAGAAGCAGTTGATACTGAATGGCCAGCTCCTGAAACAGCACTTGATCACTTATACTCACACGATATTGATCCAACTTCTTCAGACTTTGAAACTCAAGGTACTTTTGAAGGAAAAGATGATGTTCCAATGGCGTCAGCTATCAATGCTGTTCTACGTTCTGAGTTCTCTAAGAACCCATTACTAAGAATGTTTGGTGAAGACGTTGCAGACTTCTCTGATCTTGAAAGACTTAATAACCCAGACCTTAAAGGTAAGGGTGGTGTTTTTAAAGTTTCTTCAGGTGTTCAAAGAGCATCTTTAGAAGGACAAGTGTTTAACTCACCACTAGCTGAGGCAAATATCATCGGTCGTGCAATCGGTATGGCGATGAGAGGACTTAAGCCAGTTGTTGAGATTCAATTCTTTGACTATATCTGGACTGCATATATGCAACTTAAGAATGAGATGGCGACGACTCGCTACCGTTCAGGTGGAGACTTCAAGTGTCCAATGGTTGTACGTGTTCCAATCGGTGGATACCTAAGAGGTGGATCGATTTATCACTCACAATGTGGAGAGTCACTATTTACTCACGTTCCAGGTATTAGAGTTGTCTTCCCTTCAAATGCGGCGGACGCAGCTGGGCTTTTAAGAACTGCAATTAGATCAGATGATCCTGTTATGTTCCTAGAGCACAAGCACCTTTACTACCAAGGTTATAACCGTACTGCAGATCCAGGTGAAGAGTATATGATTCCATTTGGAAAAGCTCGTATCGCAAAACAAGGTGCTGATGCAACTGTAGTCGCTTGGGGTGCACTTGTTCAAAAATCAATTGATGCTGCTAAGAAAATCGAAGCGGAAACAGGTAAGACTGTAGAAGTAATCGATCTTCGTACACTTGCTCCATTTGATATGGATGCAATTAAGAAGTCACTTGAGAAAACAAATCGTCTTCTTATTTGTCACGAAGAAACTAAGACTTCTGGTTTTGCTGGTGAGATCGCTGCATGTGTTAACGAAGAATGTTTTGAGGCCCTTGATGCTCCAATCCTTCGTGTTGCTGCAAAAGACTCTCACGTTGCATACTGCCCAACTTCAGAGGATTTCATTCTTCCACAAGTTGCAGACGTATACGAACAACTTAACAAACTTTTAAATTACTAATACCGAGGCCAGCTCTTATGATTAATTATTTAAATGATAAGAGCTGGCTTTCTCACTTAGAAAACGAATTCCAAAAAGATTATATGGTAGAGCTCGCTGAATTCTTAGATTCAGAAGAGGGTGACGTTTATCCTTCCCAGGATGAATTCTTTGCAGCTCTCAATCTTACTCCACTCGATAAGGTAAAAGTTGTGATTCTTGGGCAAGACCCATATCACGGTGAAGGACAGGCCCACGGGCTAAGTTTTTCTGTAAAGAAGGGAGTTAAAATTCCACCTTCTCTTAGAAATATCTATAAAGAATTAAATGAAGATCTAGGAATTGAAATTCCCCAGCATGGCTTTCTAGAAGACTGGGCAAAAGAAGGAGTTCTACTTCTTAACAATTGTCTTAGTGTCCGTAAGGCACAAGCAGGCTCTCACCAAAAGAAAGGTTGGGAGAAGTTTACAGCAAAGATTATCGAAGTCGTAAATGATCACTGTGAAAATGTTGTCTTTATTCTGTGGGGCTCTCCTGCTCAAAAGAAGGGTAAGAATATTGATGAATCAAAACACTTAGTAATTAAGACAGTTCATCCATCACCATTATCTTCATATCGTGGTTTCTTTGGCTCTAAGCCTTTTTCACAGGCCAATGCCTATCTCGCTCAAAAGAATCGCGAGACTATCTCTTGGGAAGTTCGCAATTAGGCCAATTGTTACTAGTGCTAAGGCATGCTTCTTTGTTCTTTGAGAGTAAATAATTACTCCAATTAAAATGAGAAAGTTTACATGAATAAAGCCGAGTGCTTGCGCTAAATCGTAACTTATCTCTATTAATCCCGTATATGCTGAAATGAACCATTGTGCGTAATTAAAATAATCAATAAAGAATAAATTAAGAAAGAGAATAGGATAAATGAGTGTGAAAATACTTGTTAGTAACGGTGAGAGAACGATTGTTGCTGGATAGATTATACCCGTAAATTTATGAGCTATAAAAAGTTGGGCCACAAAGAAGAGTAGATACATTTTATAAAGACGAAACTCTTTAATTGAAAAGATGAGAGCAAGAAATAGTGTACTTAAGTAAAATGATAGTGGAGAGTATCGATAAGTTCCAAAAAAGAAATCCGTTACAAGAAAGAAGATAAAAATTTGTAACTTAGAATAGTTTGTTTCTCTCATCTTATTTAAAATAAAGAAGCTTCGAATTAGTGCCACTCGTCTAAATGAATAATAACCTGGAAGAAAGAAGTAGAATCCTAAGCATAGGACAAGTTCAATAAAATTGGATACCTTTGGATACTTTCTTCTTAGTAGATAAAAAATGAGAAAGAGGGAGCTTAAGTGGAGTCCTGAGGGAGTCATGAGATGAAGCAAATTTAGGTGAGATAGCTTTCTTCTGAATTCTTTATCTAGTCCCCATTTTTGTCCTGTTAAAACTGAACGGTAGAAGTAAAACTCAGACTTTTTGTGAAAAGCTGCCTTCGTTTTAATTGGAAGCTTTATTTTTGGGGGACGATTATATTGCTTGTTGTCATCTTTTGAGAAAAGTGGATTAATGAGTAGAAATGCAAAGAGAAAGATAATATTGAAACGCATTGCAGCTATATAAGTCAAAATTGAGCAATTATCAGGATTTTTGGGGGTTTCGGGAGTTTTTTTTCTCATTTGAAAATGGTAGAAAAAACATCTAAACGGAGTAAGAAAGAAATGAATTTATTAGTAAATAAAGCACTACAAGATTCGATAGAGATCTATTTCAAAGAGGATGATCTAAGTCGTAACCTGAACTATATTCAATCACTTCCAAATGATGAAGTTCAATGTAAGTTAAAGATTAAAGATGATATGGTTCTTTGTGGCCTGCCTTATTTTATTGAAGCCTTTAACTACCTAGGTGCTAATTTAAATTATGAAAACTTTAAAAAGTTTGAAGGTCAAAAATTCACAAAGGATGAAATGGCCGAAATTGAATTTAAACTTCCTTTCTCAATTGCTCTAACAGGAGAGCGAATTGCTCTTAACTTAATTCAAAGAGCATCTTCAATTGCAACATACACAAATAAATTTACAACTCTTGCACATGATAGTGGCGTAAGAATTCTCGATACAAGAAAGACTCTTCCTGGATACCGTGCACTTGAGAAGTACGCAGTAGTAACTGGTGGAGGATATAACCACCGCTTCGGTCAAAGTGATATGTGGATGGTTAAAGATAATCACAAGTCATTCTTTGGTGGTGTAAAAGAGGCGATTGATTTCTTCAAATCTAAGAACTCATTTTATACGCCAATCGAAGTTGAGATTCATGATCTTAATGAACTACAGATTGCACTAGGTGAAGGTGTAAGACATATCATGCTTGATAACTTCTCTCCTGAAGAGATTAAAGAAGCTGTAAAAGAGAAGCCAGAAGGTGTTACTTTTGAAGTTTCTGGTGGTGTTCGTTTAAATACATTAGAAAGCTATCTGATAAAAGGTGTCGACGCTATCAGTATAGGCGCTCTTACTTACGATGCTCCTGCTGTGGATTTATCGCTAAAGTACGCGAGAGGTTAGAGAAGTGAATAGTTACGACTTCGATGTTCTTATTTTAGGTTGTGGAATTGCAGGTCTTGCTACTGCTGCAAAGCTTGCAGAGAGTAATTTAAAAGTAGGAATTGTGACTCGTGCAAAGGATCCTCAGGTATCGAATACATACTGGGCACAAGGCGGAATCATTTATCCAAATGCAAGTGATGATGCTCTAGGAAAAGATATTCAAGTAGCATCTTCTAATACTTCTAATCCGCAAGCGATTGAAACATTAAGAAATTTTGGAAAGTTAGCGATTGATGAACTCTTATTAGAGAAAGCAAATGCTAATTTTGAAAGAGATGAGAATAACTCATTAAAATATACAAAAGAAGCCGCCCACTCAATTGAGAGAATTCTTTATCGTGGTGATTACACTGGTAAGGAAATTCAAATTAGTCTTTTAAATTTACTAAAAGATCAAAAACGCTATCCAACAGTACACTTCTTAGAAGCACATACTGCAATTGATTTAATTACAGCTTCCCATCATGGTATTTCAATTTCTCAGCGTTATGAGGAAAGAAAAATTCTTGGTGCTTATCTATTAAATCAAGAAAAGGGTAATGTTGTTAAGGCCATGGCAAAGAAGACTGTTTTGGCCACAGGTGGAGTTGGTGCACTTTATCTTCATCATTCAAACTCTGGAGCAAGTCGTGGTGATGGGATTGCAATGGCAAAGAGAGCTGGTGCAGATATTATTGATATGGAATTTATTCAATTTCATCCAACAACATTCTATGATTCATCTTCACATGGACGCTTCTTAGTTTCAGAAGCTGTGCGCGGAGAAGGTGGAGTTCTTGTTAACTGTAATGGTGAAAGATTTATGGGCAAATACCATCCAGAGATGGAACTTGCTCCACGTGATGTTGTTGCTCGTTCAATAATGGAAGAAACTATTGAGACGAGACACGAGTGTGTTTATCTCGATATTTCACATAAAGATGGAGAGTGGATTAAAGAGCGCTTTCCAACGATCTACAAACACTGTCTAGAACACGGTGTGGACATGACAAAGGAGCCTATTCCTGTTGTTCCTGCTGCTCACTATACTTGTGGTGGTGTTAAGATTGATATGAAGGGACAAACCTCAATTAAGAATCTCTACGCTGTAGGTGAAGTGTCTTGTTCAGGACTTCATGGCGCAAACCGACTTGCTTCAACTTCACTTCTTGAAGGTTTAACTTGGGGTTATCTTGCGGCTATTGATATTTCAGAAAATATTGGAGAGGAAACTCTTTATTCGCATCTGCAAATTAAGAATTGGCAAGAAGAGTACGCTTCAATTGATAAGGCCCTTGTTCAGCAAGACTGGATGACTCTAAAGCTTACAATGTGGAACTATGTTGGTCTTTCAAGAACGACAAATCGTCTTAAACGAGCACTAGCAATGTTTAATGAAATCAATGATGAAGTTTCTCGCTTCTATCGAAGCTGTAAACTTGATGACAGCTTAATTGGTTTAAGAAATGCTATTGAAGTTTCAACGATGATCGTTAAGTCGTCCATGAGAAATAAAGAATCGATTGGTTGTTTCTATCGTAAAATGTAAAAAAGAAGGCCAACACCCTTGAGAGAGCTGGCCCGAGAGCAAGTATCAGTTGCGAGATTTCCTGCTTATCTACATCCAGTAGAAGAAGACTAGGTATGATATATCGTCTCTAATAAAGATTTGTATCTGGCCGTATTATCCTTGAGACTGGTGACGTAAACACGATTGCCAGGTGTTTCAAATTTAAGCTGCAGATTTAATAAAGTTTAGTAAGCTAGTTCCCCATTGGTTAGGTGAAGCAATCAATGCTGCTTCAAAACTTAGAACTTCTTCAACTTCTTCCTTAATTTCTTCGATATCTTGAGTTTCCTCGTAAATATCAATTTTATTCTGGTCACCATCTTTGATAACCTTATATACTTCAAGATCCAGTTCACAATCTTCAATGATTGAATTCTTTAAAGTGGAATACTTCCATGTATTCCCAACGATCTTGCATCCATCAAAATTGCAAGCTTCAATATGTGAAAATTCGAAGCTGCAATTTTCAAACGAACAGTTGATAAATTTACACTCTTTCATCTTCGAGCCAAAGAAAATGCAAGACTTGAAGTTTACAGCGATGAAAGTGGTTTGAGAGAAGAGAGAACCAGATATGGTTAAGTTACTTAAATCACTTGATCTTACTAGCTCTTTTTCAATTACTTCATACTGTCCATTTGTGAAGTCAGATAATGTCTCAGTCATAATGAAGTTTGTTAAAGTGGCCATGTGATCCCCCCAAGCCTTGCTTAATTTGTGGATTAGTTCATCCACACTGCAATAATAACCATTCTTGACTAGTTGCGTCAAGCAATAAAATTGCATCAAGAAATAAAAATTAAAACCGATAATGATATTAGGGACTTTTGAGGCATAAAATTTCAGGCCGCAATTGCACCTTAACGAAATATCAGCTAGTTGCAGGTGTTTCAATATGCAAGGAGAAGTATATGTCTGAATTTAACAAAGAGAAATTAGACGATTATTTAGGAATTATTAGGAAGTACATGCAGGTTAGAGGGCCGATGACACAAAAGGATCTCGCTGAATCAACTGGTCTTGGTGTTTCTACTGTTTCTCGCTTTCTTTCGATGAAGACAACTGAGATTAATCCTCAGGTAGTCGCTAAAATTACGGCCGAATTGGATATTCCTCTTCATGAAATGATCGATTTTGTCGAAGAGCACTTTACGGATCACTTTATAAGATTAGTTAAATTCTATAAAGGTGATGAAAAGAAAGAGCAGCCTACACAACAACAAGCGCAACCTCAACAGAAACCAGCCGGTGGTGGATTTGAAGAGGCCCTCGTTGACACAATTAAAAGTGGAACAACTGGCAATGCTCAAATCAATGCTAATCCAACAATGAAGATTGGTGGTAAAACGAGAACGATGCCATTTGTTACAGATACGAGTAATGAAGAATTGTTAAAAGAGCGTATGGCCCAATTAACACCAAGGCAAAAAGCTTACGTTGCTGATTTTTTAAGTCTTGATATCGACGCTAGAGATTTAATTGTCGATCTTGGAAATGACTTATTTAGATATTTTAGACAAAGGGGAATGATTGCTTAATGCATTTTAAAAAGACACTCCTTGCATTCATATTTTCATCTGCGGTAGTAGCACTTCCGCAAACGGTGGAATTTGTCTTTTTATCAGCGGCTCCTAAACAAACACTTTTAGAACAAATTCTATTCAAAAATATCTCACGTAAAATTGCCCAAAATGACGATCACTGTATAGAGATGGGTGACGGATGCTTTGATCCGCAAACAGGTTACATGGTTGGTAAGTCAGGCAAAGACTATGTTGATCAAGAGTATGGCACACCTGATAAAGATGTTGCTGTCGAGAATACGATAGATTCCGATATGATTAGATGTACAGGTGCATATTTCGATATTTTCTGTGGAAAGGCCAAGAAAGTTGAAAAGAAGAAAGTACCTAAGTATGAGGTTTGGATTGATACAAGTGCGTCACTTCGTAATTCAGATTGGTCTAAATCTGGAGACACTTGTTACCGCAGAAGTTTTGTAAGCCGTTTAACTTATGGCTGTCCTGTCACAATCAAGGCTTTTGACTCATCAATTAGAGAAATTAAAAATGACCTCTATCTTTGCCAAACGAAAGGTGGCAATAACACACAAAAAATTATTCGTTGGGTAAAGAACTCAGATGCAAAGCATCTTTTTGTTCTGACTGATATTGATGAAGCCAAAGGAGAGTTAATGGACTTCCTTAGTAATATTGGTGCGACGATCCATGGTGTCGGAAGTAAGGGTTTTTATCCAGAAGATCTATTGAAATTGGCCGATACTTTAAAAGCATCTTGTCAAAAATAGTAGAAATCGCTACAAATAATCATGTTTAAAAAACTTCTTAAATGGTCGAAAGATACTTATACAGAGCTTCCTTGGCGAAGAAATAGAACTGTGTACAAGACACTTGTCTCTGAAATAATGTTGCAACAAACAACTGTAGGTACAGTTCAAAATCACTTTGATAGATTCCTTTCAATTTATCCAGATATTGAAACACTTGCTTCTTCAACTGAGGAAGAAATTTGCGTTGCTTGGAAAGGTCTTGGCTACTATCGACGTGCACGAAACCTTAGAAAGGCCGCAATTGATATCGTTGAAAACTTCAATGGTAAAATTCCAACAAAGTACGAAGAGCTGATCTCTATTACTGGAATTGGAGAGTACACGGCCAATGCTATTTTAAGTATTGGACAAAATAAGAGCGCACTTTCAATTGATGCAAATATTGAAAGAGTTGTTAGCCGTATTTATGGTATTCAAGGGGCCAAAGGGCCAAAGCTTCAAAAGCTTATTAAGCAAAAATTTGAAGCAGGCGAGTTTCCAGAAATTGCAAAGTGTAAGGGACGTGAAATCAACGAGGCCCTAATGGATCTTGGTCGAATCTATTGTCAGGCAAGAAGTGCAAATTGTGTTGGTTGTCCTGTACATAAAGATTGTGTTGCTGGTAATTCAAAAGATGCACTTGAATATCCTGAGATTCCTGTGAAGAAGATTGCTAAAACTTATGAGCTTGATTTACTAAGAATAATTGTCAAAGAAAATGACTCTATTCTTGGATATCGTAAGGCCGATAATGAGTGGCTTTCTGGTCAAATTGAATGTCCGACTTTTATTCTAAATAGTGAAGATAAGAAACTTAAGCAATATCCAGAGCTTGATTCAAAGTTATCCTATAAGAAGTTAAAGAAGTATAAAACGGCCATTACAAAGTATAAGATTACTAATTATATTCTTGAAATTTCTCATGCCGAATTTAAGAGGAGTTATTCCGGATCATTTAGAAAGTATAAGCTAAATGAGAAGTTAAATATTTCGACGGCAACAACGAAGGCCCTTGCTAAGCTGTAATGAAAGTAAATTGTTTCACGGCCATTAAAGAAATTCTTCTTGCGGATGGAATAAAGATTCCATATGAACGAGTTTATGAGTTCTTTGATTCTGTTGAAGACAAGTCTTTTGTAAAACATCGCCTAAGTGAACTAGCTGTTGGTGACTTAATTCTTTGGCGAAAGAATACTATTCCATTTAGTGGTGATACTGGTCACATTGCAATTATTAGAGAAATTCTAACTGATGGTTGGATCAGAGTTTATGATTATTCAAAACAGCCTCATTCAAATGAAGTGTGTACCCGACCTGGACTTGGAGAAGGGGAGATGAAGTTAATTTTAGACGATGATGAAATACTAGGATTTATTTGGTCAAAAGAAATCAAGAAGACCAAGATGACAAAAGTCCTGGGGATTTCTCCCCAAGACCTTAAAAAATTATTCTAATTCTTTAATGAAGAAAGTGTAAATATCGGCAAATTCTTTGAAAGATTCAAACCTACCTGAAGCACCGGCATGTCCCGCATCCATATTTGTCCAAAGAAGCTTAACTCGCGAATCTGTTGCGTTATCACGTAGTTTATAAGTCCACTTCATTGGTTCCCAATAAGTAACGCGAGGGTCATTTAGGCCAGCAATTGCAAGTACTGCTGGGTAGTCTCTATTTTGTACATTTGAATACGGACAATATGACTTGATATAATCAAAGTATTCCTTATCATTTGGATTTCCCCACTCTTCATACTCAAGCTGAGTTAGGGGAAGACTATCATCAAGCATTGTGTTTAGAACGTCGACAAATGGAACATCTGCGCAAGCTGCACCAATGAGGTTTTCTGTGTCGAGGTTAATTGTTGCACCAACAAGCATTCCGCCAGCACTTCCCCCCATAATTCCGATTTTACCTTTTGCAGTATATCCCTCGTTAATCAGATACTTTACACAAGAGTAAAAATCTTTAAATGTGTTTTGCTTCTTTAGAAATTTTCCATTCTCATACCATGCACGTCCCATTGTAGAACTCCCACGAATATGCCCAATAGCGTAAACGAAGCCACGATCAAGGAGTGAGATATTATTGCGGTTAAACCATGGATGAATTGAAATTGAATATGATCCATATCCGTAAAGAAGACACTTGTTAGGATCACCAATCTTAGTTGTCTTTGCTCTAATGATTGTCATTGGAACGAGGACTCCATCGTGAGAAGGGATAAATTTTCTCTCGACAACATAATTTTCATGATCAAAGCCAGGAACTTCAACTTGATGAATATGCGTTGATTCACCTGTTTCTACATTGTAGTCAAAAGTGGTACTCGGAGTCGTTGGTGAGCTGTAGTTGTAACGATATACATTTGTATCAAAATTTGCGTTATTACCACCGCCTGCATGATAAGCATCTTCTGGAAAAGTAATTTCTCTTCTCTCATCTCCATCGATAACAAGAAAGTGATTTAGTCCTTTTTCGCGAAAGCTTACAACTTTGAAATCTTTAAATACATTAATATTTGTAAGATATCTCTCAGGACTTCCTTCAACTTCAACGGAAGCAGTCGCGTAATCAGGGTTTGTAATTGGAGTTCTTAGAACTGAGAAGTTTTCGCTAAACTTATTTGTTAGAACTAAGAAATCGTTCCCATCTGCTTCAACTGTATATTCAATCTTGTCTTCTTTAGGGAAGATTTCAATAGGGTTTAGATCACTCGCATCAGCTTTCAAATATGAGATTGAATTATTTGAAGATCCACCCGCATTGATTAGTAAGAACCTGTGATCCATTGTTTCTTCAACAGTAAGGAAGTATTCACCAGACTCTTCAGTATAAATAACTTTATCAAATGAATTATTTATATCAGTAACGTGAACTTTAAATGGACGCATATTCTCATCCATTTCAATATAGGCGTAGTGCTTTGAATCGTTAAACCACACAGGGCCGCTGTTAATTTTCTTAGGACCTTCTTTAATGATTTCATTTGTTGATAAGTCTTTAATATATAGATCGTATAACTCATCACCATTGTCATCAATCGTGTAGATTAAGTAGCGATGGCATGGAGAAATTTCAAATGCACCAACATCAAGGAAGTCACGTCCCTTAGCTAATTCATTTTCATCGAGACAGACTTGTCTTTCATCTGTGCCAATGTGGCGACGAAAGTGAATTGGGTAATCTTTCCCTTCTTCATATCTTTCAAAATACTCATACTCATCATGTGGGTATGGGCATGTTTCATATGTTTGAAGTTCACGAGATTTTAATTCTTCAAAAATTGTATTCTTAAGTTCTTCAGAGTCACTAAGATAGTTTTTGAAGAGTTCATTTTCTTCATTGAGAAATTTCATAACGTCACTATCTTCTTCGCGATTTCTCATCCAGAAGTAGTCGTCAGTTAAAACCTGATCGTGAATTTTTGTTTCGTGTGGGATTTTTTTGGGTTGAGGATAATTCATTCTGCCTCCGTGTTTGAAATGTAAGGAAGGGAGTGGATTGCGCTAGCAATACACTCCCATAAAGAGTCAAGGTATAAGCCGGGTCCTGTATTGGACTATCATTCGTCTAGGCCAGTAGTTACCCACTGGCTCGAGCGCTTAACCCGTCAACAAGGGCTGGCTACCCCATGAGTCGACCTATTCAAGCTTGCACCGCCTAGAGTTTACCTGTTTTCACTACAGCAGGTGAGACGAATCTCGTCACTGATTGGCCGGCCGAAGCTACCCCAATCGAGTTCAAACCCCTGTACTTCCTTTCTGTTGCACTTGTCCTAGTCTCACGACCGACGGGCGTTACCCGCTAAGCTGCCATATGGTGCCCGGACTTTCCTCCCGTCTATTACACCGAAGTATAATAAACCAGCGATAGTCTCCTTAACTCTTTGCGAATTTATGCCCTATGTCACATCAAATGTCAAAGTCTTGTTACACCTCTGGTCATGAACTAAGGGAGTATGGTAAAACTTTTTTTAATTATATTCGTATAAGTTATATAGCCAATCGCCTTGGAGAATTGATGAAATATATTTTATTGGCTCTTGTGTCATTTTCAGCAAGTGCAAATCTAAAAAATTATGTACGTGAATATTTAAAAGATTCAACAGAAGTAAAAGAAGCGAGTTACAATTTTGAACTCTCAAAACTTACTCTAGAACTTGAGTCTGGTGATAAGAGGCCATGGACTTTAGGTGTTCTTGCTCAACATGATGATGTTGGACTGATATCAAACCCGAATAATCCGAATCTTGTTAACACATACAAAGCATTCAACTCTGGAGTTGAACTATCGAAAGAAAATGTTTGGGGTGGAAAGTTTTCTATTACTGGATCTTATATTGATTTTAGTGGTGGGACTGAATATGAAGGTTATAACCAAGAAGTTTCATATACTCAGGATCTAGGAAAGAACTTCTTTGGACGTAATGACGATGCTGATATCAAAATTGCCGAAAAAAATGTTTATTCTTCTAAGTATGCATTCGATGCCGAAGTTTCTCAAAATGTTCTTGGCTTAATTGAAACATATTATGACTATAAGAAAACAAAGACTTTAATTCAGCTTAAAGATGAAGCGATGAAACGTGCTGAAAAGAGACTTAAGTTTGTTCAAAAGCAAGTTAGAGATGGACTTAAGGAAAGAGTAGATCTTTATTCTGCACAAGCTTCTGTGAACTCTGTTGGAGAGGAACATGCAGAGCTTGAGTCACAACTTGAAACTTACAAGAAGTCATTAGAAAGTAAACTAGAGAGGGCCCATTCATTTAGAGATATAGATTTATATAAAATCGAAAAAATCAAAATGGAGCCAATTACTGATGGAGAGATTGATTCTAACCTGACAATTCAAGCATTGAATAAGAAGCTAGAGGCTTTGGAAAGTGCAATTGAAAAGTACGATAACTCAGTATTTCCAACAATCGAGCTTAGTGGTGCATATAAGACAAATAGTTATACTGTAGCAGGTAGTGGGAATGTATTTAGTGATGGTACATTTGGTTCTGATAATGACGCTACCGAAGTTGGTCTACAGATTGTGATCCCACTTGGTATGACTGTTGAAAAGAATAATTTAAAAGAAGCGAAAATTAATAAGCTAAATACAGAGTATCAACATAGACTAGCTAAAATTCGAACAAAGAATCAGCTAGAAGCTCTTAAAAATACGATTCGTCTTATTGATAAGACAATTGATTTAGTTCTAAAGAGACACAAGTTAGCGACTCTATCAGTTAAGGAGTATAATAAGCTCTATTCAAGAGGGCGTGCTGACTTTGATAATGTCATCTCAGCTGAAGAAAGACTTATTAGTACAGAGAATAAATTTGTTGAGTATATCAGCCGTCGCCAAAAGTTATATTTTAGCTTACTTGATATCTATGGAAAGCTTGGTAATTACTTTCAATAAAAAATTATAATGTTCGCAGGGTGCTAGGGAGAATCAATCTTCCACACCCTCGGCATAGAATTAAATCTTTTCCACTATTAAACTCACTACATTCACCTGCAGAATAAGTTAAGCGACAACTTCCACAGCTATTTCCCTGAAGAAATGTCGCAGCACTGTGATGATTTTTAACTTTTGCTTTTAGGTATAGGTCTTTTGCACGAATACCTACCTCGTCTAGGAGGCCATCGATTTGTTTATTGAGATCATTTACTTTAGAGTCATTACTTAATTTTATTTGTGTAACTTCTTCGTTAATTTCTGAAATGGTCTCGTTAACACCTTTAATAAACTCTTGTGTATTAGAAATTTCAGTTTCAATTTCCTCAATTTTCTCAAGTAGCTCTAAAATAGTATCTTGCTTTTGATTTGAATCTTCTTCTAGGGAAGATATAGTTTTTTGGATGGCCTCTTCTTGTTGAGAGCTAGTAACAGAACTTAAATTCTGTTTGGCCTGATCTAGCTTCTTGTCTGTATCAAAGAGTTCTTTCTCAAGAGAACTTAAACTTGCTTTTGTTTCAGTAAGTTGCACACTAAGTTGATCATTTAACTCTGTTTTGTTGTCTAGTTGTTTATTTAAAAAATCAATTCTTTTCAACTCTTCGTCTGTCGCGGACTCTAGGCCCTCAATGACTTTTTCTAAATCCATGACATCTTTTAGATATTTTAAGTTTTCCATTTGTAATTAATAACATATTTACCTAGCAGTCGCGATTGGAATATTTGTTTATTTGAGGCGATAATAGGGAAACAGGAGTTGTAATGCGCGGAAGTATATTCGGAAAAATGTTTTCTATGACCACGTTTGGTGAGTCACATGGCCCGGCCCTTGGAGTCGTTTTAGATGGTGTTCCAAGTGGACTTGATTTTAATTTAGAAGATCTACAAAAAATGTTAGATAAGAGGGCACCAGGACGCTCAAAGGGTGTGACTGCAAGAAAAGAGCCTGATCAAGCGGAAGTTCTTTCTGGAGTGTTTGAGGGAAAAACTTTAGGGACTCCAATCGCCGTTATTATTCGCAATACAAATCAAAGAAGTAAAGATTACGAAAAACTAAAGGATAACTACCGCCCAGGTCATGCTGATCGTACTTACGATTTAAAGTATGGTATTCGCGATCACCGCGGTGGAGGACGTAGTAGTGGACGCGAAACTGTTGCCCGTGTTGTTGCAGGGTATTTTGCAAGTCTAGTTCTACCACAGGTTAAGGTTAATACTTTTATTTCCAAGTTAGGCCCTTTTGAATGTGAAAATATAATTAAGAGTTTTCCACAGAATCTTGGAACATATAACTTTGGTGATCCATCGAAAGATGCTGAAATTGAAAAGTACTTAATAGATTTAAAGGCGAAAGGAGACTCAATTGGTGGTCGAATTTCAGTAAATATTGAAAATTGTCCAGTAGGTCTAGGTGAGCCAGCTTTTGATAAATTAAAAGCTGATCTTGCAAAAGCTGTTCTTTCAATTGGAGCTTGTGTCGCATTCTCTTTTGGTGCAGGTTCTAAGATGGCCGATATGAGTGGACAAGAAGTAAGCTCTAATAGTGCTAACTTTGGTGGAATCGAGGGCGGAATCAGTAATGGTGAAATGATCAATCTTGATTTAACTTTCAAGCCAACATCGACTGTTGGAGCAAATGCTAAAGAGGGACGTCATGATCCTTGTATTCTACCAAGAGCTGTTGTTGTCGTAGAGTCAATGGTTAGGGTAGTATTGGCCGATCATTTTCTAAGACAGAAGGCGTACGAGGTATAATTTGTCAGAAATAAAGTTATTTGATGAAATTAATGATGTTAATAAAATCCTAAATGAGATTGACTCTGATCGAATTCTCGTTGTGCTCGATTCTAATATTAATAGTCTATATCTTGATCTCATCGATGTTCGAGAGGGGATTGAAATCTATATTGCACCTGCTGGTGAAGATTGCAAGAATGTCTCTGAAGTAGAAAGGGCATGTGAGTTCTTTATTGAAAAGGGTGTACATCGTGGAGCTCATCTTGTTGCTATTGGCGGTGGCGCATGTTCTGATTTTGCGGGCCTAGTTGCTTCATTATTGCTTCGTGGAATTAAGTGGAGTGTTATTCCAACGACACTTCTATCAATGATTGATGCAAGTATCGGTGGAAAAGTTGCAGTTAATTCAAAATACGGAAAAAACCTAATAGGTGCTTTCCATCTTCCAGAGAAAGTTTATATCTGTGCAAAATTTTTGGAAACACTTGCGGAAGACGACTTTATTTCGGGTCTGGGAGAATTGGCAAAATACTACTTTCTTGATGAGCAAGTTTTTAATTTGATTAATAATGAAGCAAGCTTTGATGAAATCACACTTCGTTGTGCAAAGTATAAGCAAGAAATTGTTGAGCAAGATTTCAAAGAAGGTGGAATAAGAAAAGTATTAAACTTAGGTCACACTTTAGGTCATGCAATTGAAAAGGTTTATGAACTTCCACATGGTGTAGCTGTTTATTGGGGCCTTAAGTTAATTTTTAATATTTTTCACAGAGATGAAGAAAGCCAATTCTTAAATCAATTCTCAAGTATTTTTGGGCTGGATGCCTTGATGTGTCCCTGGGAGGATTCACTTCCAGTTGATGAAATGATGGAATTCATCGCAAAAGATAAAAAGATAATAAGTCGTAATACAATTGAGGTGATACTACCAAATGGTATTGGTTCTCCATCAATTCAAACGGTATCTTTAGATGATATTAGACAACACTTATTGGCCTATGCAAACGGTGCAGGCTCAACTAAGAGTTATATAAAGAAAATAAAAGTACCTTCGTCAAAATCTTTTGCCAATAGAGCTCTTGTGCTTGCAGCAATATATCCACAAGACATTCAACTCATTAACATGCCTGAATCAACAGACGTTGTTAATATGCTAAGCTGCCTAGAAAGTATTGGCCTTACAATTGAAAAAGCAGAAGATGGAATTATTATTCGTGGATCATTTCCAGAGTGCGAGATCGAGACGGAAGATGTGGTCGAACTTTACTCCGGTGATGGTGGAACGACAAATCGTTTTATTATTCCACTTCTTGCACTTGGAAAAAATAAGTATAGCCTTATTCCAAGTGAAAAAATGTTTGAAAGACCCATGGATGAATTAGTAAGTGTCTTAGATGATCTTGATGCAGTTGTAACACGTGATGAAAAAACATGGTTTCAAATCCAAGGTCCAATAAGTATTTCTAGAGGAGTCTATGAAGTTGACTGTAGTCGATCAACGCAGTTTGCTACAGGTCTTGCTATGGCCTTATCTCCACGTGATATTGATGTTGAGCCAGTTAACTTAACAACGAGTCGCCCATATTGGGACATGACTCTAAATTTAATTGAACGATTTAAAAATGGTGAGCAAGTCTTTGAGGTTCCTGTGGACTTTAGTTCTCTTGGTTATCCATTAGCTTATGGGTGTTTAACAGGCCCTGTGCTCGTTGAAAATTGTAAAGGTATCGACCGTTTTCAAGCAGATAGTAAGTTTATTGGTTTACTTGAGGAGCTTGGAGGTCAATTTGACTTCACATCAAATGGTTTACTCTTTAATGGAATGGATAATTTAAATGGATTTGAGATCGATTGTCGTGATTGTCCGGATCTTATACCGACATTATGTTTCCTTGCTTCATATGCTAATGGAGCAACAATTATTAGAAGTGTTGAAGTCTTAATTCATAAAGAATCAGATCGCTTAAGTGCTGTAATGGACTTAATGGAACTTTACGATATCGAACATCACTATAATGAAGCAGAAGATTTTCTAGAGATTATAGGTACCAAGCCAGATGGACGAATTGTTGATATTGTACCACCTCGTGATCATCGTATGGTTATGGTTTCTTACCTCTACCAATTGGTTAACGGCGGTGGAAATCTTGAAAATAAGGATTGTGTCGAGAAGTCGTTTCCTGATTTCTTTGAGGTAATCGCCTAGTGAAAAAGATTGAAATCATAATTGTTTCGGCCTTTATTTCGATTTCAATCTTTTGCGAAATCTTTGGCCATCGTGGGAATATCTATCCTTTTTTTAGTTGGAACTTATTTAGTGTGTCGAGGACTAATTAAATGATTAGTAGTTTTTCTCAGATATTCTACTTAATGACATTTTCAATTATCAGCATGTTTTTATATGAGAGTTTTCCATCTCAAAAACAAACAAATTGGATATCTTCATTTCTTCCAGTAAGTTTTCTTTTTCCTATTTTATGCTTATGGACTATCTCTACATTTGGGGCCATAAGTGATTTTTGTCGAAAATATTTTCGTATTCTCTATTCTATATTACTCTTTTTAATAATAGGAATGACAAATGGTGCTGATATAGACCACGATTTATTCTTATGGCTTTATATTTCGATAATTCTGATTTTTGAAAATAATAATAAAGATCCAAGTTATGATGTTCTAAATTTATCTAAACTTCTAACTGTTCTAGTATATTTTATGTCTGGGTTTTGGAAGGTTTTTTATTCTCTCACAAGTTTCTTTTCCGAAGGACAAGGCTATCTTCATTTAAATGGCTTACATAAAATTATATATAATTATAATTCTAGTATTGGTTATAGCTGGCCAGTTTTAGATCAAGTACCAACGTTTATATTCTTTATTTTTGGATTACTTATCGTTTCCTTAGAACTGAGTGGTCTAATCTTATACTTTAGGAAAAAGTCGGCTTTATACATTTGGGCGCTGTTAATAATTGCCTTTCATTTACTGACTGTTGCAGTTATGAAGATTGAGTTTGTATCAAATATAATTCTTCTAGGCTTAATTTTTTGCTTTCCTAAGAAAAAAGAATCCAGCCAATCTTCTCGTTAATATACTGAAGTGTAAAAAAACGTGACTTATCAAGATCTACATTCTTATCAATAACAAATTGGCCCGTATTATTGGCAATCATATGTTTATTACTACTTACTGTTGGCGTTTGTGATAATTTACTTTTAACGACCTTAAAGTGAATACAAGATTTTACGCTCGTTGGATTCTCAGGAAGTTTATAATTCATTCCCGATTTTAAAGTTACACATGTACCAAAATCATTGGAAATTAGGATGTTACCTGAGTCAATTACTTTGGAACGCGAAAATGCGTGTACAATTGATTTGTAGGTAAATAGCGAGAAAATTGTAGATAAAATAAAATTTCTTCGTTTCATGATACTATTATATAATAGATTTATAAAAATACAGAAAATTATTTATTAGAGGATACGGTTATGACTTTAAGAAATGGTACGTTAACAAATTTTAATACGGCGACATTTTCGACAGCTAGTGTAACAGGACCTGACCTTTACTATTCAGGTGGAAGTTTTGTTGCTTATAATCACCTAGTTGCAAGATTGGATATTCGTGCTGCTCGTAACTTAAGTGTAGGTTCAAATATTAATGCAGGTGGAAATATCACAAATGGTGGCTCTATTACAGCAACAGGTGATGTAAGAGGTGCCAGAGTATGGAATGCTGTTTGGAATGATGTTGCAGATTATCAGCTTCTTAATGATGAATTAATCCCTGGAAAGTGTTATTACGATACTATTGAAGGTGCACGTATATGCTCTGAAAGATGCCAATTAAGTGTTATTGGTATTGCGTCAGATACTTTTGGTTTTGGTGTTGGAAAAGGTAATGCAGGTCTTGAAGTCCCTATAGCCATTGGTGGTTGGGTTCTTGCTTATGTTGACGATGAGTACCCGTGTGGAACACCATTAACAAATGATGAAAATGGAAACTTAACGGAAATGTCTCTTGAAGAGAAACGTGATTATCCTGAAAGATTAGTTGCTATTTATAAGAAAAAAGAACACAAAGATACATTCGGTGATGGTAATATTGAGATTCAAGTTGATGGCCGTCATTGGGTAAAAGTTAAGTAATAAAAGGTCTACTATGATAGTCTTATCAATTGCTTTTTCGGAAGCTTGTAACTTAAGTTGTAGTTACTGCAATGTTGATAAGCTTTCCAAGAAATCAATCAATACAGATTTATTTTTTGAATCATATAAGAAGGTTCGCGCTGAAAATCCTGATGAGTTAATTCAGGTTGATTTCTACGGTGGCGAACCTCTTCTTCATTGGGATAAGATTGTTCGAGTAACTGAAGAATTAAAAAATGAAGATAATATTCAATTCTATATGCCAACGAACGGTCTGCTATTAGATCAAGAGAAAGTCGATTTTTTAAATGAAAATAACATTCGAGTTTCTCTTTCATATGATGGACTATGGCAAGATATCAATCGTAAACAGCATGATAATCGCGCAACAAGTTACTTATATGAAAAGAAGCTTCCGCTTATTAAACAACTTAATGATTTAAGCTGTCACACCATGATTTATGCAGGAAATAGTAATCTTCTTGAGAATCATCTCTTTATCAAAAAAGTTTTAAATCTAAATCCTGATCTTACTCTCATTAGAGATGTTGATGTTTGGACCTATGAGAGTGCAAATGATGTAAACAAAGGATTTAGTGAGCTTGTTGATTGGTATATTGAAAATGTTGATGATGTCGAGATGCCACAAATAATTCTCACTTACTTAAGACACATTCTTCGCTATACGGCCAAAGATATAACGATTGATTATTGCGGAGCAGGAGACACTCATTTATCTTTTTCAGAAGATAAGCTAATTGCCTGTAATCGCTTCAAAGATGACGACCTTTATTTAAAAATCCCAGAATATAAGAATATGGCCGCTTGTGAGAGCTGTAGTGTAAAAAAATTCTGTAGAAAAGGTTGTTTATATGAGAACATTAAGAACGAAGGACCTATTGAAAATATTTGCATAATGTATCGCCATTTTTATAAGGAAATACAACGCATGATTTCTGAAATTAGGTCTAATGAATATTTTACTAGAATCTTGAAAAGAGAAGTGTATGAATCTTAAAGCTCTAAATCGCAGTATGTTTTTGGCGGCTGAACATTTATTTGAAGCGGGTAAACATTTGATGCCAATTTCACCAGAATATGGTGAAAGGCTAATGCTCGAAGCAGATGAAATTCTTTCAATGATAAAGCCAGAAGTTGAGAAAGTATCAGATGAAAAGTTGGACGGAATTCTAGATGAAATCCTTAACGTGGAGATAGAATAATGGTCGCTTATAATTTTGAAAATCCAGCAAAAGCTAAAAAAAGATATGCAAAGAATTTCTTTACTTTAGAAATTACAACGTCGGCACTTTGTGACTTAAATTGTACTTATTGTTTCGAAGGTGAAAAAGTCGATAAGGCTCGTCTTGATAATGAGCTTCCTGTTATCTTTAAAAGAATTGATAGTATCCTTGCGGATAAAAATTGGTTCCAAGAAAAATATGATGGTTTAAACATATCTCTTTGGGGTGGAGAGCCAACTCTTAACCCTAATTTCATTATTGAGTTGATGAACAATTATCGTGACCACGATAATGTAGACTTTCACCTTTATACTAATGCTTTCAATATTCACAATATGAGAAAGATTATTGAAAATGTAGATACAAGCAAACTTCATGTACAGGTTTCGTATGATGGCCGTGCCGTTAATGATAGCTATCGTTTAATGAAGAATAAAAAGCCTTCGAGTAATCATGTTATCAATAACCTTTATGAGCTTGCTAATCTTGGGATTAACGTAAGTATGAAGGCAACTCTTCCTATTGATAGTATGGAGAATCTTTATTCATGTTGGGAAGATTATCATGACATTCAAAAGCTTCTTTGGAAGGTATCAAAAGATATTAATATTAGTTATTCTCCAACGATTGACTATATTACAAAATTTTCTCTTGATGAGAAAAAAGATGCCATCAAGGTTTTTAGGGCAGAGTTTTTAAAAATAGCAAAAAGAGAAATCGAGTTCTATAAAGAAAATGGTCGCTACCTATGTTCTTGGTTTGGTGGTGAAGATAACCGCAAGCATTGTTCTGCAGGTTATAATATGGCCGCTATTGATCAACGTGGAAATCTCTATGCTTGTCACGGAGCGATTTATTCAAAACATAAAGAAGAGTTAGCTTATAGCGATATCAATGATGATGCATTTGTTGAAAAAATAAGTGCATATACGCAAAAATTTGAAGAACCACTTAAGAAGATTCACAAAGATTGTCAGGATTGTGTTGCAACTACTTGTATGATTTGTCCTGTGGCAAGTCACGAGAAGAGTGAAAAAACAGACTTTTTTGAAAAATGGACTGATAATTGGGTTAACGAATTATGTGGTTTCTTTAAAACTTTTGGTGAGATTGATCGAGCTGTACAGAAGCATATATACTCTGTTGGTGTAATGACTACAGAAGAGTATATTGAAAAGGAGGTCACAAATGGCATGTAGTGGTGGACACTGTACCTTTCACAATACAGGAACAGCTACTTGTTCAGGGCACCGAGGTGTTTGTACGTCAAATAGAGGTGTAACCCTAAGTACTGGAGTTGCGACGGGTAATAAAGTTTTAAGTAGTCATATAACTAACTTAAGAAATAATATAGCTGCGGAGTTAGCACGATATCGTGTACACCCTTTTTATAATCCAGGAACTCCTTCGGCGTCACTTGGTGTTGGTGTTAGAATTACAAATGCCGCATCAGCATCAATGAATAACGAGATTAATGACCTTTCTCCTAATAATGATTCAACTGTAAGTTATACGCCAGCACCAACAGGTGTTTCTCCGGCCGATAATAGACCTCGTACCGCGGATGATCCTACTGCTGGTGGTTCATCGGGAGCGAGAACATGGAATAAGTATGGACAAAAAGTTGTTAGATCACATGTACAAGAATTATTGAATTACTATAATACAATTAGAGCAGATTGTATTTGTAACTCTGATTGTAATTGTAATGCTGTATGTTCATGTCACAATAATTGTGGATGTCACTATTAGATTTAAAAGGAATTAATTATGATGTTATATGATGTAGCTTCTGTAGAGGATCGTGGATCACACTGGTATGTAACGAATGTTTATCCTCATACCCTTGATCCTATTGAAAGACATGAGAAGTTATTAAATCTTTCAGCAGTATCTGCTTCTCTTATCAAAAGGGCCTTAGAAGAAGGCTATGAAGTAAGAATTGCAAAGCCAATTGAATTTAATGAAGTAATGCCTCATGAAATCAAAATTATCGAAGGTGATGCTAACGATTATAATTTTGCAAGAGAGTCCGCAATTAAAAAGGCCCGTATGGTCGTAACGCAGGATCTTGCTTCTGTAAGTGGTTATACTTTTTATAGCTATATGTGTTTAAATAATGAGCTTTGCGATAAGGGCTACTTTATTACTGCTGAAAACCGCGAGTCAAAATATTTAGAAATCTTAGAAACAGGTAATGAAGAACTTATTCAAAAATTAGAAGATTACCTGAATATGCGCGATCAGATTGAAAGAATCAGTGCTCTTAATAAGAAATTTGATCACTTTAGAAAAATCGTTAACGAAGAAGAGTGTACTGATAAAATCGATGAGCTTACAAATAAGTTCTTAGAGGATTATTATTCAACATTCTTCTAGAATTATTCTCTATTCGCAAAAAGATCACCGTAAAGTAAATGGAACATTATTTTACTGCTTCGAGTATTTCTTATTCTCAAGAGCTCGAAGCAGTGATGTGAAATTTGTCCTCTATAACTGCACCCAAGAAGAAAGAATCAACTGGATTAGTGTTTTCAAAGAAAGATACCATTTTCCGGATGAATATATTTCTGACTTTCTCGTTACTAATAGTGTTTATGATATTTTTAAATTAAAGCCTAAGCGTTGTATGATTCTTGATATTCATACGCTTAAACTTCTTGGAGAAACAATTCCATGTGACCTGGTGGTTTTTTCAAATGAAGGCCATGAAATGCGACGTTATGGGATGAAAAAGGTCAAGTATTACGGATTCTATGAATATCAAAATTTTGATGAGCAAGAACTTTTAAAATTCTCATTTGGAAATTATAAAGATCTTAATACAGTTGATAACTATGTCTTTGTTAATACGCCATCTCTAGACTATACGAATGTTGTGATACCTGAGCTCTACAGGGATCGAAAACTAATTTATAAAATCGCTAATAAGCATCACGAAAATTTACACGAGAAATTTGATACAATGTTGTATTACCAATCTGGTAAAGTTGATACAAATAATCGTCTTGTTCCCGAAAGCCTTTATTATAAGAAGAAGGTCGAAATCTTTAAGAGTGTTATTCAAGACTCCGTAAATATGCGATATAATGATATCTTATTAAATGGATTTGAAGCTTATCACTTAACGGATGAAGATAAGTTAATTCAAGACTTTTTGGATTAATATGATTCTTAGATTAGATAAAGAAAATTATGATCTCTGGTTAACATATAGCTGGAGTGCAAATAATCATGGCCTATGTGGACATACATACGAGGTTATTGATTACTATCTTTTTTTGAAAGATTATATGCGAGTTGGAATTCTTCTTTGTGAAGATATTGATTGGCCTACATTTAGAGATTCTGTTGTTGGTAAATACATCATTTCAAATGAAGAGCTGTTGCAACTTGAAAAAGATACAATATTTGTTAATCGTCCTAATTTAGTACACGCTAATAATATTCTCTTTACTGATGGTGGTGCTAAATCACTTATGGGAAAACATATTCTTGCACAGAAGATATTTCACTTCGCCTGTGGTGATAAAGAACTTCAAGATAACGATAAAGATAATGTTTATATCTTACAAGATGCCCGTATTTATCGTGATTGTAAGAATGCTATTGATTACAAAAAACGTATCAATTTTGATCGTCTTAAAAAGCCTACAAAATCAAATCGTTGTAACTTGTTGTATGGCACAAAAAATTGTCGAAATATCCCTGATCAGATGTATCTAGACCTTTTAAATCAATATGATGGAAAATTCATGTGCTTAACCAATAGGGAAAACCGACCTGTAGAGCGTCTAGATGGGCTCTCTGATCGCTTTGTTTTTCCAGAGATGCCAGTACCTGACTTATTTGAAAAGTTTGATAGATATATCTATACACCCGTTCCTCGTAAGTTTGATTGTAGTCCTCGAATGATTGCGGAATGTAAATTTTTTGAAAAAGAGGTTGTGTATTATAATATAGACTACTGGGATGAAGATAAAGGCCTCTACTGGAGAAAGTGGGATATCGACAATGACTTTGAATCGATATTCTTAAAAGAGGGAGATCCCATACTAGAAATCTTGGGAGAACATATTGGATTATAATATTTTTAGCCATTCAGGTTTGAGGCTAATAAATGACAAATTCAATAAAAGAGCAAAGCTCGATACGGGAACATTCTGTAATTATGAATGTTACTTTTGCTATTATCTTGATGATCTCGATAAAGTGACTCCATTAGAAACTATTAAAAAAAGAGCACAAAAAATCTATAACTGTGGAATGCGAGAAATTGATCTTAGTGGTGGAGAAAGTTCAGTCCACCGTGATTGGTTTGCTATTCTCGACTATTGCAAGGAAGTAGGTTTTACAAATATTTCTGCTCTGACAAATGGTGCGAAGTTTGCAAACTTAGAATTCTGTAAAAAATCGCAAGAACATGGGTTAACGGAATTACTTTTTAGTCTTCACGGAGTTAATGAAGAAAATCATGATTCAATCGTTGGAAGAAAGGGTGCCTTTCGAAAAATGCTAAAGGCCATTTCAAATTGCCAAGAAATAGGCATTAGGGTTCGTATAAACTGTACTGTAACTGATAAGAATGCAGAACTACTCAATGAATATGTCGAATTAATCAATAAGATCATGCCTTATCAATTAAACTTCCTTCCTCTTAATTATTGGGAAGATGCTGATCGACTTGAGTCACAAAGTTATGAACATCTAAGTAAATATATTAAAAAGGCCATTGATAGTCTCAACAATAGTATTCAAATTAATGTCCGCTATATCCCATTTTGTTTTATGCAGGGGTATGAGAAATATGTCGTTGGTGTTTATCAGCATATTTATGATCGTAATGACTGGAATATTTATGCTTACGATGTGGAGAAAATTGAAGAGAAGGTACTCGATACAAAAGAATATTTCGAAGTTGCCGCTCAAAAGAGAAAGCACACGTACACAAAAGGTAAGGAGTGTTTTAATTGTATGTACTTCTTTGTATGTGATGGCGTAGAAAAGAAAATTTCAAATGTACAAAAGGTCTATCCTGTTGATGGTGATAAAATTGATGATGTACAACATTATCGTCGTGGCCATTATCCAGAGTGTGACTATAAGTAGGTAAGTTATGGAAAAATTACCAAATTCATTAGCAAAAGAAGATATTCTTGAAATAGAACTCGAGTTGACAGGAACATGTAATCTCGACTGTCCACTTTGTTCACGAAGTTATTCAAATGCTAAGCATTTAGTTAAATATAATGAAAGACCAGCAAGTGAGATTATTGCTCAACTTGATGAATACCCAAATATTAAGATGTGCTGTATGGCCGGAATGATTTCTGAGCCAACACTCCATAAAGAATTCTTCACGATAATGGAATATTTAATTGGTCGTGAAATTGAAGTCGAGCTTTATTCGAATGCTTCTCTACATACGACAGATTGGTGGCGAAAGCTTGGTTCGATGATGAGTCCTAGAGATCACGTATTCTTTACAATTTGTGGATCAACTCAAGAACTACATGAAAAGTATCGTGTTCGTTCTAATCTTCAACAAGTGTTAGACAATCATGAAGCTTTTAAAGAAGGATGTAAGTACGATATCGATTATCTACAGCATATCATGTTTGAATATAATGCTAAAGATTTTGAAAGTGATGCGATGAAAGAGATTCGCTCTCGCTTTAGTCGTGAGTATAATATTAATACTCTTCCATACAATGAAAGATTTGGTTTCATTAAAGATGAAAAAAATGACATTGCATTAACCGCAGATTTGGCAAAAAGTTATAACCTAATTTCTCGTCATGCTAAGAGACGTTACGAACGAAATAAATCTGGTGAAATTAAATGTCAGATGCGTTGTAAAAGTCTTGAAGAAAAATTTGTGGCCATTGATCAATGGGGTGAAATCTTTCCATGCTTTCTCTATCGTATCTATAATGTTGGTGAGAAATTTAATTTAGATTATTCAAAAATTAATCAATTTAAATATGACTTCTGCTATGAGTGTGAAGCCATGACGACAAAAATGCTAGAAGATATAGGTTTAGAGAGGATGGGGTAATGAGCTGTAAACAGACGACATTACATCGTAGTGAAATCCTAGAGCTTGAAATGGATCTAACGGGTACTTGTAATCTACGCTGTCCTCTGTGTACAAGAAACTACGCACATGCGGGTCATTTATTAAAACGTAATGTACGAAGCTATGAGCAAATAAAAGAACAATTAGATACCTTCACTAATCTTGAAGTTTTTTACATGGCCGGAAATATATCTGAGCCAACACTTCATCCTGAAGTTAAAGATATTTGTCGATACTTAGTCGAACGTGGTGTTGCTATCGAACTATTTACAAATGGTAGTACTCATAATCCTAAATGGTGGGCCGAACTAGGAGAGATACTATCATCAAATGATCGCATATATTTTACTATTTGTGGCTCAACACAAGAGCTACACGAAAAATATCGTGTAGGTAGTAAGCTTCAAGATATCTTGGATAATCATCAAGGATTTATTTCGACAAATAAAGAAGGGATCGATCATATACAGCATATTATGTTCAAATATAATCGTGAAGATTATGAAAGTGAGGCGATGAAGAACATAATTGCCCGCTTTAGTAAAACTTTCAATGTCGACACTGAAGGACAGCGAACATTTAATGAGTATGTAAAATCCTTTGATAAGGATTTAATACGTCCTGAAGATGAAAGAAAAAGAGCGATTGATGCTTTATTTAATATAAAACCATCACCAGGTGAGAGTGAGGATATTGAAATAAAATGCATGAGTCTTAGAGATCGTAAAATTTATATTGATCAATTTGGACAAATATCACCTTGTTATGGCCATGCTGAATACGAGGGACCAGGACATTTTTCTGGAGAAGTATTTGATTATGGTGAAGTATTAAGCTTTAAATTTAAAGACTGTTTTAAATGTGAAAGAAGAATTCAAAAATTAATTGATGTAATGGAGTTAGACTTTGTCTGCTAGTAATGATGCCCTTATTCGTAGTGAGAGAATTGAAATTGATCTCACAGGTACTTGTAATGCAAAGTGTCCTTTGTGTGCTCGTAACTATAAGCATATTGAAGTTAAATATAATGAGAGACACTTGAATGAGATTACTAATCAATTAGATCAGTTTCCAAATGCAAAGTATGTACATTTGGTAGGTGCTTTCTCTGAACCAACATTATATCGCTCTATTTTTGATCTTTGTCGTTATTTAAGAAAAAGAGATATCGCAATCGAAATATGTACAAATGGTGACACCCACAATCCTGAATGGTGGGCCGAGTTAGGTACGATATTAGGTCCTGATGATAGTGTCTACTTTACAGTTTGTGGTTCAACACAAGAGCTTCACGAAATCTATCGAGTTAATACTAGTCTTGCTAATATTAGGGCCAATGCGAAGGCCTTTCGTGAAACAAATCCCTATGGAATTGATTATATCCAACATATCTTATTCGATTACAATGCTGAAGATCTTGAAAATGGAAGTATGGATGAACTTTTAAATGAGTTTAGTAATATCAATTTGACGCAAACATTGTATCGCCGAGAAACAGAGGTATATAAGAACCCTTTTAATCTCGATAAAATGCTTATTACGCCTGAACTTAAGAGAAAGTATGATGTCATTATAAACTCGGCCAAGAAGAAATGGGGCGAGAAAGTTAGTGGTAGTAAAGATTATGATATCGATTGTCGCTCATTTCACAATAAAAGTATTCATATTGATCAGCATGGTACAGTCTTTCCATGTTATGTATGGCTTGAAGAAAGTCGCTTAGAAAAGTGGGATCTTGATTATAAAAAAATTCAAAATTTCGAATATGAATGTTGTCAAATTTGTGAAAAGAACTGCAAGCGACTAATGGATATGTGGGAGCTTGAGATTCTATAATGCAATATAATAAGTTTGTTGAATTCATAGAACTTAGTTTAAATAACAGCTGTAATTTACAGTGCCAGGGTTGTCCAAGCCTTAATCCTGGTCATAAAAATAGAAGAGAGCTCGATTTTTCAAAAGTCCTGCCTATAATCAAAAAATTTAACCCTAAAGAAGTTTTTGTCTGTGGTAATGATGGTGAACCATTAGAGCATAGTGATATTAATAATATCCTCATTTCATTGGGGGAAAATTTCTCACAAGATATCCTTATTGCAACTAATGGGGAAAACCTACTCAGTCTCGATGTGGATAAACTAAAAAAATATAAAAACATGGTCTTTCAGGTTGCCATTGACGGACCAAGACAAGAGATACATGAACTAACACGTTGTGGAAGTAGTTTTACTAAAGTTTTAAGTAATATTGAACAAACAAAAAACTTTTTAAATATTGAACCAATTTTTTCTAGGCATGAACTTAACGAAGAATATGCAATTGAAACTGCGGAATTAATAAATAAAAAAATTGGCCTGGATTTATTATTTAGAGATACTACATTAGTTACGAGAAAAATTAAGCCTCCAAGAAAGAGAAGTGTTAAAGGGAATATGGATTTTCTTTATGATAAGAAGTATTCAAAGCCTGTTGTGCCCTGGTTTAAAAGAATTTATATCAACTCTGATGGAAGTTGTTATCCGTGCGTTTCTTTTATTTATGCAAGTACAGAAGTAAAGCCAGTAAATATCTATTCATATGAGAGTACTTTTGAGTTTTTTTCTGATTTTATAAAATTTTCAAAAGAATTTTGTAACTGCTATCAAGCTCTAGGAAATACCACGCAGTGTAAACTTAATTGTGATTTTTATATGAATGATTTTGAATATGATGATTTAGAAAGTATTAAGGATATTTCGTGATTAAAAGTAATACCTCATTTGGTAAGTTAAACTCTATAATTGTTGGACGAGAACTTGAGATTAGTAAGCGTATCGCTGATTTTACTTTCCAGCACTTCTACGGAGAAAATTTAACACATGCAGTATATGACAGGCTAGAACATGCAGGTCAAGAATACTATGTGAATCATGATCTTTTATTAAAACGAAACAAACAGCTCGATGATTTGGCAAACACTTTTGAGAGACTTGGTATTGAAGTATATCGTCCTGAGCGATTGGGGCAGGTCGTAACAATTAAGACGCCTGATTATAAAACAGAGCTTTCAAGTGCCAGTAATGTACGTGATGTATCTTTGGTATATCGTGACTATATTATTGAAACTCCAACTTATGTAAGAAATAGATTTTTTGAAAATACCCTTTTGTATAATGTATACAACGGATTATTTGATGGGGGACGCGGTGGAAAATGGATTCGCTCACCACACAATAAGTTAATTGAAGAAACTATGGATTTAAGTCCTTGGGATTCAGTAAGAGATTATGAAAATTTTGATCGTTCTAAATATACAATGGCCATTGATGGAGCACAATTTCTACGTATTGGGAAAGATGTCATTGTGAATGTTAATTCTTATAATCACTATCTAGGACTTGAGTGGGTGAAGTCATTTTTTCCCGAGAGTGATTTCCATATTGTTAATGTAGCGGATAATCATATTGATGGTGTTCTCGTTTGCCTTAAGCCTGGTACATTTTTAGTAAACCCTAAGTATCGAAATATAAAAGATTTCTTGCCTGATAAATTTAAAAATTGGGATTGTTTATTTCCTGATGACTATAAGGCAGAGCCAGTTATTGAATCCGGTAAAACGGATATCGATATTCAACTTGCAAGTACACGTGGGATGGATATCAATATAGTAAGTGTTGATGAAGAAAATGTTTTAGTAAGTGAAAGTGCTGTAAATGTCATTGAACTTTTAGATAAGCATGGTTTTAAACCTCATCCTGTTAGATTAGAGAATTGTGAAATATTTGGTGGTGGGATACATTGCTCTACCCTGGATATAAATAGAGACGATGAATATATCGATTATACAAAGTAGTACATATGAAGATTGCACTTATAACAATGATTGAAAGTAATGGCCAAAGCACTAACGATGAGAAGGGGATTACTTTTGAAAATCAAAGACATTATGAAGATGAGGCGATTCTTTGTTTTGAGAATTGGCGAACTAACGCTGGTGAATTGAAGGATATTCCAATATATACTTATTGCCCAACTCACAATACTGTTTCGCAAAAGACTAAAGAGAAATTCAAGGAACTAGATGTTACCTATATAGAAAAGTATCACGAAGAAACAAAGTATTTTGAATCAGGTTTTGTGAATGTTCCTTTTTGTGGAATGCTTCTTGAACAGGAATTAGAGGAAGATATTCTAATTCATATTGATCTCGATATGAATTTAATTAAACCAATTGATCCAAATTTATTTGATGTCGTTTACAATGAAAATAAGATTGTTGTAGGGCAGTATGATGATATTTCTAAGAAAGACCAGCGTTTTATCGGAGAAGATTGGGATAATCCTCTCGATACTGGATTTATCATTTCTCGCCGCGAAAGTGAATTTTATAAATTTTTCTTTGAAGAACTTATGAAGCTTTATGAAACTAATGGTGATGAGCGTTGGCAAAAAAATTGTCAAAATGTAGAGAAGTACTTCTTGGAAGAATATGTAATAGAGAAGGCTTATAATGAAGGCCGACTAGATGTTTTTCCAATTCAGTATTATCAAGTAGGTGAAGGATATGCATCTATTTCTACTTTCCCTAAAGAAAAATTGAAGAATATCTACTTTTGGCATGAGCATCTTTATCCTAGCTCAAAGTATGATAAAGTTAGAGAGCGTATTGCCTACTTCAAAAGGATGAAGGAAGTCTAGATGGATATTGAACATATCATGCGAGAAAAAAAGATTGAATTTCTTTATGCAGCTCAAAAAAAGCTAAAAGAGGAATTTGATATCGATGTACCAGTCGGTACAGGATTTGGTAAGAGTAAAAGCTTTTATTTTATACCTGTAGGTAATCGTAAATATGTTTTTAAGCCGGCGCTTAAGTATCTTGTTACTGATGCTCCAGATATCGATCGTAAACTGAATTTTACTTTTGATGATCTCTTGAATAAATATCGTAAAGTAATGAATAAAAAAACAATTCTACCTACGCTTCTAGAAGAATCTGAGAGTTTTCTTGTTTTTGAATATTATCGCGAAGAAGATGGTTGGTTCAAGATGGATGATCTTAAAAAAAGCGATTGTGAAACAGTTGTAACCTTAACAAGAAATTTATGGGGAAGTGATCGAAATGTGCTTTTTCCTTTCTATAATCAACTCTATTCTAAAGTGTATAAGCATTTAGACAGCGGTGAAATTAAAATTGTCGATCTAAAATATGTTGAAATTCAAAAACGTCGACCAATTTTTATGTATATCTGCGATTATAATATAAATACAATATTTTATTTTGAAAAAAATCTCAATCCATTCTACGACTTAAAGGATATCTTGTCGCGAGAGTACCCTGTGTATGAAGCCCAAGAGAAAATTCTATATAAATAATGAAAATACCTCTTTTTCGTCCATATTCTAGTAGCTCATTACCAATGGAAATTAAAAGGGTGATTGAATCAGGTCACTGGACTGGTGGACGTGAAGTTAGCGAGGTTGAGAATATATTAGCTGAAACATTTAATTTTCCCAATTTTACTTGTACAAGTAGCGCTACTTCAGCCTTTGAAATTTTAATAGATACATTTTATCCTGATTCAAAGGTCAATGTCGTTGTTCCAGTGAATACATTCGCAGCTACTGCAGAAGTACCTCGTAGATTAGGGCATAAGGTTATTTTCTGTGATGTAGATGTAAAAACAGGAATGATTGATATAGCGTCTCTAAAATTGATATTAAATTCTCATAAAGTTGATTGTGTTATTCCCGTATCAATTGGTGGACATCTTTATGACAGAGAGAAGCTTAAAGAATTAAAACAAAGCTATGGATTTGATATTATTGAAGATTTAGCTCAACTTATTTATAAAGATTGTTTCGATCATTTTGTTGATGCAGCATTCTTTAGTTTCTATCCTAATAAAATACTATCATCTCCTGATGGAGGTGGTTTTGTTCTATCTGATGAAAGTAAATTAGAAGATTTACGTAAGGTTCGCTTGCATGGAATTAAGCGTATTTCTCCGATAGAATATGATATTGAATGTCTTGGCCGAAAAGCAAATATGACTGATCTTAGTGCAGTTATTTTGAAAGATCAGATATATGCTCTTGATGAAAAAATAAAACGTCGACAATCAAGAGTTGCTCGATATCAGAATCTTCTTAAGGATATTCCACAAATCTCTTGTTTAGATCATAGTGAAAATATTATTTCCTCTCTTTTTGTCATACATGCTAAAAATAGAAAAGAGCTTCAAATTCATTTGGCTGATAATGGAGTCCAAACATCTATTCACTTTAAACCTCTTCATTTACATTCATATTGGAAAAAAGATGAGTTAGTGTTTTCAGGTGCTGAAAGCTATTACTCTACATCTTTAAGCTTACCTTTTTACGAAACTCTCGAAGATAATGAAATAAGTTACATCGTGGAGCTTATAGCTAAATTTTATTCTAATTAATAATACGCTCGATGTAGAAGGACTCAGCTAATAATTTCCCGCACTTTGTGCCTTCTGTTTTTGCGAGAATTTCTAAATTTTCAATCGAACGAGGATGAGGGAAGGCATGCAATTCACTTTCGTAAGCGCACATGGCCTTAATCTTTATTTTCAAGTCCTCACTATCTATTGAATTGAAATAGTTTTTTCTTGTTTGTTGATATTGCGAAGATTGAAATTCAATACTTGAAGGTATATCAAAAGAAAAAATATGGGTGGTTAAGTTCTCTGGTAGTGCTCTAAAAGCAGTTAATACTGCTTTATTGGTGATTTGATGATCAATATTCAAATCATTAGATGAGTGTGTGTAGACAATATTGGGACAAAATTCTTTTTTAACAGATTCTATCTTCTGTATTATGTCGATGAGCTCATGGCCATCTAGGCGATTGTCTTTAAAATCTAACTTTTTAAATTTTTCTACTCCTAGGATATTCATGGCCTTTAGGAATTCTTGATGACGGTTTTCTACATCTTTCCCTTGTGCAGAAGTACTGTCCGTTAGGACTAGTATGAATACTTCATCACCACAATTAATATGTTTATTAATTGTTGCTCCACAACCTAGTACTTCATCATCTGCATGGGCAACTACTACTAATACTTTGTTTTTCATGGCGCTACCTTTTCAAAACTCCAATAATCATCACACTGGCAGACTTCAAAAGGGCATGTGATTGCTGTCGTTTTAAAGTCACAAGTTAGAATGTGTTTTTTCGTGTTTTTACAAGCATAGGATACTTGAGCATCATAATGAATGATAAATGCCCTAATGTCACACCTCCAACCTTTAAGCCTATTATAACCATGATTTAAAAAATCTGATTTAGAAAGGTGGTGAATCGAGTTTTTTAATTTTATTAAGGTTGTTTCTTTATTTTCTAGTAGAGTTATTTTAGCTTCACATTCTTTTATAAAGGATTCGATTACTTCTTGATATGCTTCATACGAAACTTGTTGTTGTGTCTCATTGTGTAGTCTTATGCAATTTAAAGTTAATTTTTTATCTGAAGCTAGTCTGTATAAATCATCAAATATATTCTTATATTGATTATACTCATCTATTTTATTAGTGAATAGAAAGGCAATATCAATTTTATACTGGCCAGATAGAATATCCGCTTTTTTTACAAAATCTTTGTTTGGGTATTCAGGGTGAAAACTTGCAGTGATTTTGATTTTGTTATTCTTAGGTATTTTAGACCAAAAATTCTCAGGTTTTACAAAATTTGTAACTATTCTAATTTCTCTTAATTTTTCAATCTTAACTAATTCTTCAATTATTTCTAGGAAATTTGGGTGTAGTGTGGGTTCACCACCAATTAAATTAATGATGAAGTCTTCTTCTATTGCCTTGAGTTTCTTTAAAACGATTTTACTTAATGTTGAATAATTAGTGTCACTTGTAAATGGTCTGTAATAGCAATAACTACAGTCAAATTGACAATGAGATACCATCTCCCAATTTATGTTTAGAGGGGATCCTTCTCCAATAGCAATAATGTCTTGATTGTTATATTGCATTTTTGAGTTCCTCAATTGCGATTCGTCCGCTCCCGTATATATTAGTAATACCTTTTTGTTTTAAGACTTCTTTATATAATGGCGCTTCGTAATTATATGGAAAACAAAAGTCTTTGATCTGGATTCCTTTCTTCTCGAATTCACTTATCATCGTGTCGGTATCATTTTTTAAGTGACTATGTAGTTCTTTTAAACTTATATTTTTTCTTAGATCTTTATGTTTATGAGAGTGGCCACCTATATAGCAATTTGCTGTATTTGCTATTTCTTTAATTTGGCTCCATTTCATATAATTATTTGTTACTTTATTCTTAAAGAAAAGCTCATGTGCCCTTGCACATGGAATTGTCTCTTTATTTTGAATTTCGTCTTCTGGAGAAATTATATTTGTAGAAATAAAAAAGATTTTTGGTGTGTCAAATTTTAAGAAATGCTCTAAGTATTTGTACTGAGAATAAAGACCATCATCAAATGTAATGATATATTCTGAAAGATCCAAATTAAGCATCCATTCATATACTTCATGAATCATTAATATAGGTTTATCCAATTTATTCATCATAACCTTGCACTATGTCTTTAATTATTTCTTGAAGTGTAACTTTAGGAGTATAGAAGCTTTTTAGTTTTTCAATATTTGGAGATCTCTTCAAAATATCTTTTGAATTCTTACTATACTCATGGTTAAAAGGTTTCTTTTCTATTTTTATACTTTTATCTAATGTTAACTTGATTTGAGTTGCTAATTCTTCGATCGTGACTCGATTTTTATCATTTCCAATATTAATTGTCTGATTATCAAATCGATCTTCGTTGATAAGATATTTCATTGCGCTGATAAGGTCCTTAACGTGGCAAAACGCCCTCGTTTGTTTTCCGTCTCCAAATATTTGTATTCTTCCATCTCTTTTAGCATCCCTAACCATTTTAGGAATAACCATGCCATACTCAGGTGATTGTCCTGGTCCTGTTACATTAAATAGTCTTAAAATAATATGTGGAATTTCGTGACTCTTGATTAAGAACTCTGTCATAAGCTTGTTGCAGGCATATCCCCATCTAAGTGTATCGGGAGAGCCTATTTGTAGATTTTGCTCTTCTTTACAATCCTCTTGGTTACCGTAAACCTCAGAACTTGATGCAAAGATCAACCTTGTTTTGAATTTGGCCAAAAGTGGTAGTAGATCGTGATTTATCTTGTTCTCATTAATGATTGCATCTCTGGGTGATTGATCAATTTTTTTTACTCCTACAGCGGCAGCAAAGTGACAAAAAATTGTGGTGTCTTTTAGTTCAGTATTAAGCCAGATTTTATCCTCTTCAGACATATTGGCCAAGTCCATATTTTTGTACGAGATTTCACCACATATACGTGCTAAATCGTCTATTGTAAGGACGTTTGTCGATAAATTGTCGATTATCGTGATGTCGAATTCTTGAAAGAAATTCTTGGCGATTTCGCTACCAAGGAAGCCAAGGCCACCACTTACTATCATTTTACGTCTGGTCATAAATTCAGCCACTTGCAGTAATTTTATCTATTGGTAAAATTATTTAGTTAATAATAATGCATCAAATTTTAATTACATTTATAATTATAGCATATTGCATGTTTCTGGGGTGTCTCAATGAAGAAGAAAAATAACTCAAATCAATTTGGTTTTACTCTCGCTGAAGTAATGGTTGCGGCCGGTCTTATCGGTGTACTATCGCTTGCGGTTGTTAATATGATGAGTAATATTAACAGAACTTCTAAGCGTGCATCTCAAGTCTTTAATGTTCAGCAAGAAACACAAAGAATTACGGGGATTTTATCTAATGGAGATGCCTGTAAGAATACGTTACAAGGAATAGATATCGGTAATGCTCCTAATTATTCAACTACTCAAAATGTACCAGCGATTAAAGATGCAAATGACGATAATATCTATACAATAGGTAAGGAATTAGGTGCAGGTCCAGATACTGTAAACGTTAATTCAATGCAGGTAAGAAGATACTTTGATCCTAAGACAGGTACTTATGGTTCTCTTCAAAATTATACAGTTGGAGCAGTCCCTTTTACAAAGTTAGAAGCACAACTACTCATCACATTTAGAAAGGGAACAGTTGGAACAAGTGATGATGTTATTAAGAAGAGTTCTGTTGGTAGTATCGATATTACAAAGCGAATCAGCATGATGGTCGTTGTAAATGCTGCAGGACAAATACAGTCTTGTTATAGTACAGCGGATGAGTTCCTTGATAGTGCTTGTCGAAATCTAGGTGGAACAATTGATGGAGTCGATGGTGGTTGTAAAGACGTTAAGCTAACAACTCTTAAAACTACGCCAGATACTTCAATTACTAATGCTGTAACTATTGGTAGTAGTGATTCTGCTGCAATTGGTGATGCTGGTGCCGCCAATGCTCCTTTACGAGTAAAACTAGGAAGTGCAAGTCGATACTTATCTGTTGATGATAGTTCTATACAAACGAATGGTGGTCCACTTGAATTAAACCCATTTGGCCGTGTCCAAGTAGGTGGTGGTGCAGGATCTTCAGAGATTAGTAATGGAACAACAGCACCTGCGAATGCGCCTCTTAAAGTTATGGGAGCAGGCTCAACTTTTATGGCCTTTGATGAAAATGAGATTCAGGTGTCAAATGGTACATCTACTGGAAGCTTACATTTAAATCCATATGGACCAAGTGTGACAATTGGTAAATCACAAGAAGTAGCGCATTTGAATTTATATGGTAATTTGAATATAGGTGATCCAAGTTCGACAATTACCACTACTAGAGTTATTAATTTATATGACGGTTCGTACATTAACTTCCTTTCAGACGAAAGTGTTAAAGATGATGTAGCAGTATTAGATGGGGTACTAGATAAACTTGAAAGAGTAAAAGGTGTTTCATTTGTGTGGAAGGATACTGGAAGAAAAGATATTGGTTATATCGCACAAGATTTAGAAAAGGTATTTCCTGAAGTTGTTGAGAGAGATCCTGAAACTGGTTTACTGAATGTACAATATACAAAAATGCCAGCAGTAAACACTGCCGCCATTAAAGAGCTTAAGCGTGAAAACGATGAACTCAAGTTTAGAGTAAATCTACTAATGAATGCTCTTTGTAATGGTGAAGATGCACATAAGTATGAAGAGGTTTGCTCTATTCCTATAGCACCTTTAGAATAAAAAAATGAATAAGACAAAAATCGCCATTATCGGTGTCGGATATGTGGGAATCAACTTAGCTGTTAGATTCCCACAATTCTTTGAAACAATTGCCTATGATATTGATGAAGAAAAGATCAACCTTCTAAAGGAAGGTGTCGATCCGTCTAATCAATTCTCTAAAAATGACATTCTTGAATGTGGCTGTGATTTCAGCTCTGATGTATCTGCTTTAAAGGACGTTGATTTCTATCTAATTACGGTTCCAACTCCTATAGACTCTAATCAACAACCAAACCAGGATCTTGTTATTAAGGCCATAGAGGGGCTTAGAGATTACCTGTACCCTGGAGATACGATAGTTATCGAATCAACTGTCGTACCTGGTACAACAAACGCGCTTAAAGAGTATCTTGGTAGGGATGATGTGAACTTTGCTTTTTCTCCTGAAAGAATTAGTCCCAGTGATAATACTGTAGCGTTTGAAGACATTGTTAAGGTTGTAGCCTGTGAGTCTAGTGAGAAGCTTGAAGAACTTGTTGGAATTTATAATAAGATATTTAAGCAAGTTGAGAGAAGCTATGACATCATTGCAAGTGAATTTGCTAAGCTTCTAGAAAATACGTCTAGAGATATCAATATCGCCATGATGAATGAATTCTATCTTGGTGCAATAAGCAAAGGTATCGATTTCAATGAGGCCCTAAGGCTTGCACGAACAAAGTGGAATTTCCCAAATGTTAATAAGGGCCTTGTCGGTGGACACTGTATTAGTGTTGATCCGCACTACCTTTCTAAGTTCCTAGATAACTCTTCAGATTCTATAATACTTCACTCACGTCGTATAAATGATTCCATGGTTGAGTCTATTGTAAGTAGGGTTATTTCCTTAACTAAGAATAATGATAAAATTCTCGTACTAGGTCTTACGTATAAAAAGAATTGTAATGACTTTAGAGATTCTAGAGCGATGCAAGTCTATGAAGAACTCAAGAATATAAGTGATCGAGTTGTCGAAGCTTATGATCCTTATCGTGATCATAAAAAAGATAAAAACAGCGGCTTTGATTTTGTTCTAACACTCGTTGCTCATAATGAATTTGTCGAAATGACTGCGAATGATTGGTTAAATCTTGTTAATCAAAACGGTGCTATTTTAGACTTTGCTCAAGTTCTAAGAGACGAGTTAAGTAGTTCGATCAAGGTCTATTATTAGATAAGGTTACAGTCACAGTGATAGCGGAAGAGAGTTTCAAAACTATCTTCGCTAATTCTATGCTTATTTCTCATAAATAGCTTAAAGGCATCACCACGGTTCAGGGTTTGGCCATGTTTCGAGTTACAGGCCAGTTTGAATGAAATATGAGGGTAGCGATCAAGGAAGTCATCAACTTGATGATGATTATCATTTGTTACAATAATTACGTAGGTGACTTGTTCTTCATCTAAGTCAGGAAATTCGATTTCGTGATCTAGATACTCAACACAGTGATAAAGGACTTCATCAATATGTTTTAAATACTTATCACCGTATCTTTTGATAAAAAGACCATTTGTAAAAACATCAATAGTACAATTCAGTTTTACTAAATGATCAAAAACCTTTTCCATTGTTTTGGGATCGATAAGGCCAGGCTCACCCCCGCTTAAGCTTACTTGTGCACCTTCTGTAACAGAGTAAACTTTGTCGAGCAGCATCTCCTTGCTAATTGGATTCTTTTTATTGCGCTCATGAGTATCAATAATGCAGTAAGTACAATCCCAATTGCAGTTGAATGTAGTAATGATAGTGAATTCATCACGCTTTGCTGTCATATGTTAATTGTAACATGGTCCAAAATTGTAAAAAAGCTTTATTTTCTCTAAAGATTTTAAATACTTAAGTGAGCCTTGAAAGCAGCGATTTTATTGATAAAATAGATTTATCAAGGATGATTAAATGACGATAAAAGCAAAAGATGTGAAGCTTGAAGTAAGGCTTTCTAATTTAAAAGATATTGATGGAATTCATGATTTAGTGGCCCGTTCTTATACTGGGTTTCCTGATGATTATACAAAGGGAATGATTCGCGGTCAGATTACAAATTATCCAGAAGGAAACTTTGTTGCTACACTAAATGGTAAAATTGTTGGTTACTCGGCAAGTATTCTACTTCCTGAAAAAACAGTATTTAAAAAACACACATGGGCCAGTATTACAGGAAGGGGATATGGCTCGACTCATGATGAAGATGGAGATTATCTCTATGGTTATGAAACTTGTGTCGACCCATCAATTCGTGGTCATCGAATAGGTCAAAGATTATATAATGCTAGAAAAAGACTTGTTAAGTATGAGCGATTAAAAGGTATCGTATTTGTCGGTCGCATTCCAAGTTTACACCGACGTATCAAACAAGTTGAAAGTGTTGAAGATTATATTGAAAAAGTAAAAGAGAAAAAAATTAGAGATACAACTCTTGGCTTCCAACTTCGAAATGGTTTTGAAGTTTTGGGTGTTCTTAAAAAATATCTTCCTACTGATAAAGAGTCTATGGGATATGGAGTTCACTTGATTTGGGAGAACCCTGAATATCAAGCGCAAGAGAGTAAGAAAGATCGCCCTGTTCAGCAAAATTCAGTTCGAGTCGTTAGTGTTCAGTATCAACAACGAGGTATTTCTAGCTTCAAGGAGTTTGAAGATCTTGTTGAATACTATGTTGATGTAACGGCAGACTATCGTGCTGACTTCGTTCTATTTCCAGAATTGTTTACGATGCAGCTGCTTTCAATCAAAAATGAAGAAGTTGAGGCCAATGTTGCAATTGAGCATATGACTGCTTACACAGAAGATGTAAAAGCGCTCTTTCAGCGCCTCGCTGTAAAGTATAACGTCAATATTATCGCTGGTTCTCATCCAACAAAAGTTGGGGATCGTGTCCATAATATTAGCTATATTTGCCTTCGTGATGGACAGATTCACGAACAAGCAAAAATCCACCCAACGCCAGATGAACAATATTGGTGGAATATTGAAGGGGGAGATGAGGTTAAGGTTATTGATACTGACTGTGGCCCGATTGGTGTTTTAATCTGTTACGATAGTGAGTTTCCAGAGCTCACAAGACACCTCGCCAATCAAGGGATAAACATTCTCTTTGTTCCATTCTTAACTGATAACCGACAAGCCTATTGTCGTGTGAAGTTTTGTTGTCAGGCCCGTGCCATTGAAAATCAAATCTATGTAGCCATGGCCGGAAATGTTGGAAACCTTCCTCGTGTAAACAATGTCGATATCCAATACGCTCAAAGTTGTATTCTAACTCCATGTGACTTTCCTTTTGCAAAAGATGGAATTGCTGCAGATACAACGCCAAATGTTGAGATGGTCGCAATTGCAGACTTAAGAATTGATACACTTTTAGAAGCAAGACAAAATGGAGCTGTGAAAAATTTAAAAGATCGCAGACATGATTTATATTCTGTCGTCTGGCATGGGAAGTAGGTGGCCTTAAGTGGCCACCAGTATCTTAATTGCTCTTAGCTGGTATTTTACTCATTCCATATTCAGTAATTGCAGTAATCGATAATGAAGGATTAACTCCAGGATTCGCTGAGATCATTGATCCGTCAAAGACATACATATTTTCGTAATTGAATACTTTATTGTCTTTGTCGATAACACCTTCTTTTTCACTTTCTCCCATACATGCTCCTCCCAGAATATGTGCCGTCGAAGGAATCCCTGTTAAGGTTTCAGTAAACATAACCATTGGCTTTCCATCAATGATTTTACAGTACTCTTTGGCCATTTGATGTGCTGTTTTAATAAACGCAGTAGGGGCCTCTCCTTTTGAGAGAACTGACTTCATTCCAAAAATACCCTTTGTGAATTTTAGAGTACTATCAAGGTGCTGCATAAATAGATGGATATTTGTTTGTTTTGCGAAATCTTTTACTGTTAAAACTTTAAACCACTTAATAGGATCTCTTAATGGCTCTATCGCAAGCTTAATCATTCTTAAAAAGAAATTAGGCTCTGAGATCATTGGAACCATAAGCACACGCCAGAATCCCGATCCTTTGCCGTAACGAGTTGGCTCAAGATGAGAGTGCTCATCAATGTCGATAATTGAACCAATAGCAACTCCCTTGGTCATATCAATATCTTTCCTATAGGTCGTATTGAGAATAAGCGCTTCATTATTTGTTCTGATAGTATCACCGAGAGCTGGTGATAATTTTGGAAGCGTTGTCTTTTTTAAATCAAGTAGTAAGTTAATAGTTCCTAGAACACCTGCACTAAAGATAACCCCATTGGCCTTCAGGTTTCTTGTTTTTCCAAAGTACCTTGTCGATTCTTTTAAAACAACTTCGTAACCTGTCTTTCCATTAGCACCATCGAGAGGTGAAACTTTTACTGCTTTATTTTCAGCAAGAATATCAACTCCAAGTTGTCGTGCAAGATAGAGGTAATTCTTATCAAGAGTATTCTTTGCATTATGACGACAACCTGTCATGCAGGCACCGCATGAGATACAGCCAGAGCGGCTTGGGCCTTTCCCATTAAAGTATGGATCTGCTACTTCAACACCTTCTTTACCTTCTTCTCCAAAATAGACGGAGACTTTTGTTGAATCAAAATATTCTTCACGTCCAATATTTTTAGCAAGCTCAAGCATCGTATGATCTGCATCACCATAGTGTCTTGTCTTTTCTGCTCCAAGCATCTTCCATGCAAGATCGTAGTAAGGTGATAGTTCTTCTTCCCAATTATTCAAATTCTTCCAAGGGCCGTGATTAAAGAATTGTGACTTAGGCTTTGGAAGTGTATTTGCGTAGACAAGAGATCCGCCACCGACACCAACGCCACTTAGAACTGAAATATGCTTAAAGAAGGTCAATTGCTGGATTCCAAAGAACTTCAACTGAGGAAGCCACATCCACCTTGGAAGATTCCAATTAGTTTTTGGAAACTTCGTTGTATCAGAGAAGTCTTTCCCTTTTTCAACGACTAAGACGCTGTATCCTTTTTCAGCAAGTCTTAGTGCTGAAACCGAACCGCCGAAACCTGATCCAATAATAATATAGTCGTAACTTTCTCTGATTTTTGTATTTGGCATATATCCCTCAAAATTTTCGATCACTCATAATTATACATAAGGATTTCAATATGTTGAGTGTTTGAATATTAATTATTGATTAAAGTAATCTTGAAAAATCTCGTATTTTTAATGGTTTAACAAAAGCAGGAGCTTCCTTATTTGATGTTATAATAAAGGAGATTTTGGAGGAATTATGAAAGTAACAATCACATTCTTAGTATTGGCCATGGCAACGTCTTCTATCTTCGCCAAAGGAAGACCACTTCTTAGATGCCCAAAGCAAGGTAACAAGATTATTATCTGTCACGTGCCTCCAGGAAATCCAGATAAGGCTAAGGAAATCACAATCAATAAGAACGCAGTTCAAGATCACTTAGACCACGGTGACTATGCTGGCTACTGTGAAAACACACAGTATGCTGATAAGAAAGAGATGTGCGGAATTTGCGACGTGGATATCGATCCTACTTGTAGCTAATCATCGTTTTTATGGCGCGTACCGTATAGTTTAGTTAGACTTGTATGTTTTTCAGACAGTATTCTGTAATGATTCCAATTATGACCTCAATTCTATTAATTCTGTCATTATATTGAAAATGATATATGCACCAGTGAAATAGACGATTATATGAGAATAAATGAAAGTAGAGGTTATGAATTCTAATTTAAATGAAAAATTATACTATGAAGATTGCGAACTATTAAAAAGAGTTGCCATATTTATCATGGCCATAACTATTTATTATGTAAGTTGGTACTATGGGAAAGATATTTTAATGAATCTTTTCTATGGTTATATTAAAAACGGTGTTTTAAAACCAAAGCTTTTTTTTAGTCACTTACTTATTTATGGATCAATATTTAGCGCGATTTGCTCATATGTTATGATTTTTATTGCTTACAAATTAGGCGTAATAAGACTCCCAAAGTATTTAGTTAATATAAAGGCGGCCCTCTTATATGGTATAGTAAGTGCTCTTGCTTTATCTGTGCTTTTTATTATTTATTGGTTAATCCGCGGATATGATTTTCAATTTCTAATTAACTCTCAAAGTATTCTTGGGAATATTTTCTCTAATTATTATGAAGAAATAAGTTATAGGGCCCTACTTGTTGGTGTTACTCTAGCTCTATTTCGCAATAAATGGATTGCGATAGTTATTCCATCATTGATTATGGTTAGTACACATACTCAATATCCATTTGAGTTTAAATGTCTTGTGTTCTTAGGGTCTTGTTTTTTTAGCTATGTTTATATCAGAACATCTAACTTAGTTTCATCTTGGTCATCACATCAAGTATCAGATATCGTCTTAGATACGATTCTAAAAGTTTAAGAAAAAGATACGCGCCACCTTATAAATTATTGGAGATTAGATGAAAATTATCGACTCAGTAAAAGATGTTAATTTTAAAACTTTTCCAGGTGGAGATATGTTCAGCGTACTTGTTGGAAGGCATGACTCAACAGGTGCAAGCGAGCACCATACAGTTGCAATTGTAAAGCTTCCTGCAGGTACAAAATCAGACGAGCATTACCATAAAGAAAGAGAAGAGTCATACTTTGTTATTAGCGGTACAGGAAGGGCAATTATTGATGGAGTCGAAAATCATATTAAGGCCGGAAGTTTGGTCTATACGAAACCGAATGAAAAGCATGCCTTTATAAATGATGGTAATGACGAATTTATTTATTTGATTATTACAGCACCCTATTGGGTACCTGAAGATTCACACCATTAACTAAAGACAGACTAATTCGTGGAGAGAGTTATAAAATTATTCAAAAAATTGATAAAGGTTTTTATTATCGCAATCATAGCTATTGTCATCGTAAGCTATATGATTTTCTTAGGAACGACAGTCTATGTTGTTAGGGGCATTAAAGTCGCAGACCCCCAAGTAATTAAAGTTAATAATAAAAAATCTAATAAGCATGATAATAAAGAAGTACATAATTCTGATGAAGAGAATGTGATCCCTAATGCTGCTATTGAAGAATCAAACGATAAAAAAAATGAGAAGGATAATAAAGAGGTCTCGCGAGTAGAGAAAATGCGAGAGATGACAAATGCCGCTACTAGCGCACGAATTATTGTCGATGATCTTTTAAAAGCTAACTCGATAAAGTCTTTCTGTTCTAATATTTGCTCTCAAAGTAATTATAAGAAAATTTCACCAACATTATTTGCACAATATCTTAATACAAATCCAAGCAGTGTCTTAAATGATTCCATTGGAATTGAGAAGGTCCTAGGATTAGCTCTCTTTTCAAATATGTTGCCTCCTAGGCTTATGGATATTGTAATCGAAGTTGCTCATGACCATGAAAGAGGCATACTCGATAATATTTCTGCTTCACTTAAGATTCAAAAAGAGATGCTCTCTCTAAAGCCTTTCTTTGAGAGAACGACAAGTGATGAGTTTAAAGAACTACGACGATCTGCTGCTCGAAGTTTAGACTCTTATAATGTTGTTCGAAAAGAGTGTTCAGAGACAACTATTTCTGAAAATGACGCTATTGATAGATGCGAAGAACTATTTTCATCTTTTGAGACCTCTTATAAGAAAATATCTGAAATTAAGTAAGGGAATATTGTTTAAAATAAGAGATGATAAATGTATGAAAAATTTAATTATAACTTTAATAAGCATGAGTGCTTTTGCAAATGATCCAGTTTTGACTCCAGTTACAAAGGAAAGTTCTGGTTGTAATGTTAAGCATTCTCTCGGACTTGCAGATAAAAAAGACTTTTTGAAATTTCACAACAAGTTAGTTGGCCATATTAAAGAAGATAAAAAAACAGAACTTGCCAGTATGATTAACTATCCTCTGAGGCTTTCTGAGAAAAAAGTTGTGAAAAGCAAAAGTGAATTTATACAAAATTACGATTCTATTATTAATAAAAAAATTAAAAGAATAATTCTAAAACAAGATCAAGATTCCTTTTTCTGTAAGTCAACGGGGCTTATGTATGGAAGAGGGGAAATTTGGGTGAATAATTTCAATAAAAAATCAGAATTGAGAATAATTAGTATTTTTTCAAAATAACTTTTCCTCAGTGTTGTTGATCTAAATGGATTGAACACTATTATACTTTCTACTATTAATTTTGATAGTTGGTTAACACTTTAGGTGTAGAGTCATTGTACATAATCTAAACTAAGGAGTTATCATGCCAAAATACATCATTGAAAGGGAGCTTGCTGGTGCTGGTAAATTATCGCAAAAGGATCTACAAGGTCTCTCTCAGAAATCTTGTGATGTTTTAGAGGAAATGGGACCAAGTATTCAGTGGGTACAAAGCTATGTAACAAATGATAAGATCTATTGTGAGTACATAGCTCCTAATGAAGATCTTATTAGGGAACACGCACATAAGGGTGATTTTCCTATTACTAGTATTGCTAAGGTTGGAACTATTATTGATCCCACCACAGCTGAGTCTTAAATTTATTTTTAAAAATAAGGGCCTTCTCTATAGAAGGCTTTTTTGTTGTTAAGTCATGCAGACTCGAATTTGTTCGGCTTCATTTTTAGAATTGGTTTCGTGGTGTGAGAGGGATGCTCTCTCGCTCACTTTGTGTTCGCTCGTCAGCGATGCTCTGCTTTAAATGCCATCGTGGCATTTGCCGCCTCAACAACTTGCGAGTCACTAGTTTCAATGACCTTGCTTGACCCAAAACAAAAAAGCCCAGACGTAAACGCCTGAGCTTTTTTAGTGGTGGGACATCGATGTTACTATGAACTATGTCTCCTTAATCCCTAAGCTATTTAATATATTGAATTTTCTATTGAAATCTAAGATAGAATTATAGCGCCCATAAAAAAGAAGGGTGATCTCTCGCCCTTCCCTGATCAGTACGCGCCACCTTTTGAGTATTTCAATTCTTTAGCAGTTAATTATTTTTGTTTTTCCCAAAATTTGATTGGAGTATAAGTTTGTTCTTATGTTTGATGTCATGCTGTATTAGCGATATTTATAAAATGTTAAATAATCCATTAATAGAAGCTAAAAAAGTCATTTTAAATTTGTAAGTCGTTGTAATCTTCAAAAGGTGGCGCGTACCGCTGGTGGAAAATAAAAAAACCACCGCAAGGGTGGTTTTTATATTTGGTGGGCCATGCAAGACTTGAACTTGCGACCACCCGGTTATGAGCCGGGGGCTCTAACCAACTGAGCTAATGGCCCTCAATTGGAATTTTGAAACTTAAATTTATCCAAGTTTTGGTAATCTGGCTACAAAATTTTGCTATGTGGCAGTGGTGCGATGTGTAATTGGCGGGAGTAGTCAAATACGCAAAATAATGAAATGATTAATTTATGACAAAGTTTAGTAAGTATAGCTCTAATGGAAATGACTTCATTCTCATTGATAATCGCGATGGGAAGCAAGACGTTGGCAACACACAAAAATGGCAGCAACTATGTCAGCGCTGCTTTGGCATTGGTGCCGATGGTGTGGTTTTTCTGGAAAGTAGTGACAAGTATGACTTTCATATGCGCTACCTCAATGCCGATGGCAATGAAGAGAGTATGTGTGGAAATGCAACTCGCGCCATTACTGACTTCTATCGCCGTACGACGCAAACAAAGAATACTGACTTTAAATTTACCACGGGAAGTGGGCTCTACTCTTCGGGTATTGAAGGTGATGTGATCTGGGTTCACATGGCCGTCATTAAAGATGCTGACCTATACGATCTCTCTAGCAAATATGAAGATGCTCAGGATTCGTACTATATTAATACTGGTGTTGAACACAGTGTATTTATGGTCTATGACGCACAAGAAGTTGATGTTGATTCTGTTGGCAGACGCATTCGCTTTGATGAAGATTTCCCTCGAGGCTCAAATGCTAATTTCATTAATCAAATTGATGAAGGTGAGTGGCGTATTCGAACATATGAGCGTGGGGTCGAAGCCGAGACCTTTGCTTGTGGGACGGGGAATGTCGCAGCGGCATGTATGCTGTGGGATAAGGAATATGAACATAGAGACGAAATAGAATTTCTCACAAATGGTGGTATACTATTTGTTAAAAGAGTCGATGGCTTCATCTATCTTGGGGGCCAGACAAAACTTGTCTATACTGGTGAATTTAATGATTAAAAAGTTTTTATTACTTCTCCTTCTATGTCTAAACACATATGCCACAATTTTTGTGGAAGTTGTGATGACTCATGAAAAGGACTTCGAAGGGCAAACGATTCTCATGAGTGAACTTCACTTCATAGAAAATATTCAGCCAGAAAAGATGAGCCGATTTGTGATGAAGAGTAAGATCGATCTTCTCTTAAGTGGTCAATTTGTTGATAGCGGTGAAATCTATGGCCCAGGTGCTATGGTTAGAATAGAAGGGAGAGTTCTTTCCAAAACGCTCTCAAAGAGTTTTGAACTGAGTCTTAATTTAGGAACTGAAGGTGATGTTGTTTTCAGTGAACCTGAGCTTGGACAAAAAACAAAAATTAAAATCAAACCAGTAGTTCATTAATGTCTGAAGAAAATTTTGAAAGATTAGATAAGAAACTCGTCGAGCTTGGCCTTGTTGCTACTCGCAGTCGTGCCCAACAGGTAATAGGTGATGGTAAAGTTACTGTTGCGGGTAAAGTTGTCACTAAGACGTCATATAAAGTTTCAAGTAGCGATGACGTTCAACTGAATGAAAGTAGCGAAGAAGTTGGCCGTGGCTTTCATAAAATTGCCGGTGCCCTCGAAGCATTTGATGTTATTATTGAAAATAAATTAGTCGCAGATGTTGGTGCCAGCACTGGTGGTTTTACGCAATTTTGCCTAAATCATGGGGCCTCTAAAGTCTTTGCCATTGACGTTGGGCATGGACAACTTGCACCAAGTCTTGTTTGTGATGCTAGAGTGGTAAACCTCGAAGGGACAAATATAAGGGAGCTTCATAAGTTAGACAAAGCTGTTGATCTTTGTGTTGTTGACCTTTCATTTATTTCCCTGAACTTGATTTGGAAAAACTTAGTTGATATCAGTAATGACGATGCTGAAATGATCGTTCTTTTTAAACCTCAATTTGAAGTTGGAAGAGATGGTATTGGTAAGAAGGGAATTGTAAAAGATAATAGTTATGTTCTAAGGGCCGTTGAAGAAATGAAGATTCAATGTGAGGCCATGGGACTTGGGATTCTTGGATTTAAGCCTTGTGTAATTAAAGGACGTAAGAGTGGAAATCAAGAATACTTTTTATATTTAAAGAAGAACGCTAAATCTCTTCTTTCGCTAGAAGATTTGAATAAAGAAGTTGGAGAATAAAATGAGAGTATGTGTATTTTGTGGATCATCAAGTGGAAAGGGTGAAACGTATCTAAATTATGCCAAGGACTTAGGTGAGAAGCTTGTCGGTAATGGCCACTACCTCGTTTATGGTGGTGCCTCTATTGGTGTAATGGGAAAGATTGCAGATACAATGCTGGCTAAAGACGGACACGTTATTGGTGTTATGCCAAAGTCTCTTATTGATTGGGAAGTAGGGCATCAAGGTCTAACTGAGTTTATAGAAGTGGATACAATGCATACTCGTAAAGAAAGAATGTATGAGCTTTCAGATGTCTTCGTGACTTATCCTGGTGGGTTTGGAACACTTGATGAATTATTTGAAATTACAACATGGGCACAGCTTCAATATCACAAGAAGCCAATCTATTTAGTTAATGTAAACGGCTACTTTGATCATTTAATTAAACATATTGAAAATTCAGTTGCTGAGGGATTTATCTCGAAAGAGCACTTTGAGTTGATTACGATTTTAAATTCAAATGAAGAATTAATGGAGAGGATCAATTAAGATCCTCTCATATATTTTATTCTTGTAGAATAATATAAATATTTGGCTCGTCGATTTCGATTTTATCATTTTCAAATCTTTCTAATTCTTTGAAAATTGTACGACGAACATTAAATAGTCCAGCTTTTGCCTTATCAATTCTAATATTAACAATTTTATTTCCAAGGTCGTAAGATGCACGTCCTTCAAACTTAACTTTTACACCTTTAGAAACATTTCCTTTAAGGTGGCCATCAAACTTTCCACCACGAATATTAAGTTTTAAGTCATCAATTTCGACAGCACTTCCAAGAGTTTCATATTCATTTGTTAGATTGTAGAAACTTCTCTCGCTACTTTGAAAAAATGCACTACCAACATTTAGACTAAGATAATTAAAACAGTTTTGTAGAAGCTGCTCGTATTCATTACCTTCACGGCTTTGCTTTTGACACTCTAAGCTTGTTCCGGATAGACGAGTTGAAAATCCTTCTCCACTAGCTTGTACTTGGTTTAAGTTCAATCCAATATTAGTGTCGCCGTTATTGTAATTAATATTTGAGATTCCAATTTTATCGGCATCGTTGATTTGAAGTGATGAAAGGTCTAACTCAAAAGATTCGTTATCAATAGAAAAGATTAATGTTCCACCATAGTTTTCAACTTCTAGATTTGGATTGATAAAGTCTCCAAAGCCCTTAATTGAAATTTCTTTACTTGTTCCCGTCCCTTTAGGACTTGTATAATTAGCATTCAGCTGGTTGATTTTTCCAATAGGAAATGCTGGTTTCTCATTAAGATCATTGGCATAGGCCGTGGAAATATTGGTGAAAATTAGGCAATAGGATGCCGCTATCATTTGACATGACTTCTTCAACATAAACAACTCCGTTTGATTGTGTGTGGTTACAAACAAAATCGGGATAAATTCATGCTTTACGTAGAATTTGATGAGCTCTTAGAAAAAAGGGTAAATAATGCCGCTTTAGTTGAGTCTAAGTTGTTAAATTTACATTCGTTGATACAGTAGTTGTTCACTTTGATAGACTATTCAAGAATCGAGTTTTTGTGTTAAAGTGCGAGAAATGTTCAAGAAAATTACGTTCCTATTTATCATCTTTCTATTTGTCTTAGCAGGCTATGTATTATCACGTGTGCCCGTTCTAAACATTAATAGACTGGCCAGTGGTTATGTTAAAACGACTGTAAAGAATGAAGATGTGTCTTATCTTGTAACAAGTAAGAGACCTCGCAATTGGGCCTATATCAATACTATGCCGAAGCATGTTTACTATGCCTTCATTGTTAGTGAAGATTGGTCATTTTATGAGCACCAAGGTGTCGACTTTAGACAAATCTATCATGCTGTTAGTGATCACTTAAAAGGTGAGAAGTTGAGAGGTGCAAGTACAATTTCTCAGCAGCTTGCAAAGAATCTTTATACTAAGAGTGAAAGAAGTCTTGAACGAAAAGTCTTTGAACTTTTTACGACAATGTATTTAGAAGAAAAGTTATCAAAGAATCGAATTCTTGAAACCTATTTGAATGTCATTGAATTTGGAAAAGGCTTGTATGGAATAAAAGACGCAAGTTGGTACTATTTTAAAAAGCGCCCTGCTGATTTAAATCCAAAAGAATCTGCTTTTTTAGCAATGTTACTTCCTAATCCAAAAATTTATTCACAATCGTTTAGAGACAAGAAGCTAACTGAGTATGCAACGACAACAGTTAACTCAATCCTTCGAAAAATGAAAGTTACTAAGGCCATATCGGAAGAAGAGATGTTAGCCTATCAAAAGGAAGCCCTTTCATTTGAGCAGGTAACTGTTAAAGAAAGTGGAAGTAAGCAAATACTAGAAGAGGAATTCTTTGAGCTTTAAAAGTGCCTTGGAGCAAGTATATTCAAATACATCATTGAAACCAGCAAAGAAGCGTCGAGAGCTTCTTGTCGAGCAAATGTTTGCTAATGAAGCTTCTGGTCTTGATTGTCTTAAGTGTACTGGCCGATGTTGTACGTATGAAGCAAATTCGATGCAAATGACTTCAATTGAGGCTCTAGAGGCTATGGCCGTTCTTGAAGAGAAGAATCTTCTTAATGATGAAACTAAGAAAAGGCTTGAAGATTGTATTTCAGAGTTTCGCCTAGATAAGTATATTCAAATAGGCCCTGGAGAGTTTTTTAGAAAGTCATATACATGCCCTTTCTATTTTTATCCAAGTTTTGGTTGTGGACTAGGTGTTGATCATAAACCTTACGGATGTATTGCATTTAATCCATGTGAAGCGAATCAAGAGGATGGTGGGAACTGTCAAAGTGATCTATCAATTCAAGAAGAACGCAATGATTTGTATGAAAGCGCAGAGGATAGAGCTAATAAGTATCTTTATGAGCAATATAAGATATCACAACTTAAGGAGCCTATTCCAATAAAGCTCCTAGAGTTGTGGGATAAGTTTAAGTCTTAAAATACGATAAAGCGAAAACCAGCTACAATATTTGAATGATATTTTTTTTCATCATTGGCACTCGAATATAAAAACATCATTTCTATATCATAATGATATCCAGCATAGAGAGCAAAGCGTTCGTTGAATTTATATTCAACATCAAGGCCTATAACAAAGAATAAGGTTCTTTCAAATGAACTTTGATTACTACTTTCAAAATCATTTTTTATAAGTCTTACTCCTGCAAGTGGTTGAAGCCATTTATAAGGAAAACTATATGTGAGTTCAAAGCCATTCTCATTGTATTTCGCAATCTGGTCAGTGCCATTTTCGTCAATTAACTTGTCTTTATATGAGCTTTTAAAGTAACTAAATTTCCCAATGAAAATATCGTTTTCAAAAGACATGCCGATAAAGTATGTATCTGATTTATTCTTATAATCAATTTCATAAGATTCAAATCCCATCGAGTAATCCCAAGAAGTCGTTTCATAATATACTGTCGACTTTTGGGCACCACCGATAATTCCATACTTTTCAGCACAAGATGTTAAAATAAATAAAAGTGAAATTAATACTAGTTTCATTAATTACTTACTTTGAAAAATTGTATCTTAGGCCAACAACATAATTGTAGTGATAGTAATCAACTTCTGTTGTGATGTTAGTCTTATAGCCTTTTTCGTAATGATAACCTGTATAAACATAGAAGCGATCAGAGATAGGCACTTCAAAGTCGAGTCCAAAAATAAATGAAGCATATGTTCCTTCATTGCTATTTGTTTCGCCTGTATACTCTGAATTATAAAATTTCACACCGAAAAGTGGTTGAAACCACCAAAGTTTAAATGCTGTACTAATTTCGATTCCACTTTCTTCAATTGAATAATCTTCAGTTACGCTTTCATATGTATATGACTTCTTGTCATAGCTATTAGCAAAATAAGTAATTTTAGTAAGTAGAATATCTGTTTCTTCTGAGATACCAATATGATAACCAAACCCACTATTTTTGAAACGAGGAAGAGTTGTACTTGTTCCACTCATGAGATCGTTGATTGTTGCTTCTTCTTCATATGATGGCATTTGTGCACCAGCAACTATTCCATATTTTGCTGCACATGAAGTTAATAAAAATAGAATTAAAATTGGAAATAAAACTTTCATATCTCTCCCTTAAATAAATATTAAACTCATTGTTAAGTATTATTAAAATTTATTTAAGAGAGAAAAAAGTTCTTTATATGTTGTTTGAAATAAGCTCTGAGAGCGGTTTTGGAAGGATGTTGTTAGGTACTTTCATAATAATATGGCCACCTTCTTTGTTTTGAAATTTACCAAAACTATCATCAAAACGAAATTCCGCATTTTCAAAAGTACGCACATTAATTTCATTGCCATTGACCTGATCTACAAATGAAGATTCAAACTTAAGTTTATCTAAAGAGAGTTCTTCGTTCAAAATAAAAAACCAGTGATAGATTTCTGACTTTGGAGCGTCATCAGCTAATCCCAACTTTTTTACTTCGATAATCGATACATTCTCATTCATAAAATAGAATAATGTTTCAAATTTTTTTTCCATATAAATATTTTACGTTGGAAAATACTAAAGAGTAAAGAAAACGACTGGGATATTTGAGTTAAGAATCAGATTAGGAAATTTATACGGTCAGATGTGTATTTGGGAATGTTCAAAAAGATATATAAGAATGAATTGCTATAAAAAAGAAAGTAGAAGTGATTAAAGTATACTGAAACACATCATCTAACCGATATAAATCCTAAATCTGTAACTATAATAACACCTTGGTAGTTAATGTCAAATAAAAGTTTGATATGTAAAACAGGGTGAATTGAAAATTATAAATACTTGAAAATAGGGAGTGAGTAGGGAGGGGCCCTACTCACAAGGTTATTTATGGTTAGGCGGCCTTATCACCACCGACGAGATCTATTACTAGCCTTACAATGTCGTCTAGATTGTCTGCTTGGCCTTTAAGGTTGGCCGCTGAGCGTGAGGCTTCTTGTGCTGAATTGTTGTTTTGTATTGTTGTTTCATCAATTAATCTGATTGCATTTGTAATTTCATTTACACCTTGTGTTTGTTCATTACATGCACTTGCAATCTCTGTGATTTTTCCATTTACGTTTTGTACATTGAATACAATCTTATCTAGTACTTCCTTGCATTGTCCTGCTTTCTGGCGACCAGCTTCGACTGTCTTTGAGCTACTTTGAATAACTTCATTTACCATTGTTGTTGTACCAGAAACAATTGCTTCTACATTCTTGATTGATTCATCAATTAAAACTTTTATTTCATCTGATGCTGCTCCCGACATTGAAGCGAGTGAGCCAATTTCTTCTGCAACAACTGCAAATCCTTTTCCACTTTCTCCCGATCTTGCAGCTTCAACAGAAGCGTTGAAAGAGAGCAGCTTTGTTTGAAAAACAATATCATTAATTACTTTTGTTTTATCTTCAATTTCTTTAATGATATTCAATATCTCTTGTACTTGCCCGTTACTGCTTTCCATTTTCTTCATAGCATCAGTATTACTTTTAGAAATATTCTCAATTGCATAAAGCATTTCATCAATCGTGCGTTTACCATTTTGTACTTCCATTTCTGAAAGCTCACCTGATTTTTTCGAATCCTCTGCAAACTCAGTGTTTCGACGAATCATTGATGATATTTCATCAACTGAGGCAACAGTTTCTTGAAGTGAAGCTGCTTGTTCATTTGTTGCAGCCGATAATTGTGTTGAAGTGTTGTAAGTAATTTTAGAACCATTAGCAACTTGAAGAGATGTTTCTTTAAGTTGATTTGCCATCGTTAGAAGAGGGTTAGAAACACTTGTTTTTAATACGTAAGTAAAAAGTGCACCGATGATTAGTAGTCCTACGAAACCAAACATGGCCTGATTGAGAAATACACTAAAGATATAATCATTTACATCATCAACATAAATTCCTGTACCAAGTACCCAGCCCCAAGGTTTATATAACTCAACGTAAGAATACTTTTCAACAAACTTATTACTATCTGTTTTACTATTCCAGATATAGTTAACGAAACCTTTATCTTGTTTTTTTACAAGTGCAACAACGTCATTAAAAAGTGGTTTCCCCGCTTTATCAACAAATGTCTTAACACTTTTTCCTTGAAGGCTATTACTAGGGTGAACGATCATTCTTGGCTCAAGGTCGTTAATCCAAACATAATCATCCATATCTCGTCCATAACGAATTGATGCTATGTAATGCTTAGTAATTTCTTGGGCTTCCTTTAGCGAATATTCTCCGGCCTTAACTTTCTCATCCATTGATTCAAGAAAATGATAAGCAGTCTTAGTAACGTCTTCAATTTGATTCTTCTTCTCTTGTAAGAGAGCAGCTTTTGTTGAGCTATAAGAATAGGCAATGAAGATTGAGGTAAAGATAAAGAATGGTATGAGGGCCATTAAAATTATCTTAGTATTTAAACTTAGACTTTTCACAAACGTTTTCATAATACTCCTGATTTTCTATACATTTTCTAAAGATTCTTGCTATAACTTCGGTAAAAGAAATGTATTTGTTAGTGATGTTAATCAGTTTTTATGTTCGAAGAGCTAACAATTTTGTAAGTTTGAAATTAAATTTGTTACAATTTATCTGAGTAAAACTAATATTGGTGAGAAAATAAATGAAGTTACTTTCAAACAAAATATTTCCATTCATAGGTTTGATTATTTCTGTGATTTATCTTTTAAATCCCACTGCAGGAATAATTGAAATAATCCCAGATAATATTCCATATGTTGGCAATCTCGATGAGGCAGGTGCTGTCCTATTATTAATAGCTTGTATTAAGAAGCTAAAAGAAAAGTAACATTCATTAAAAATACTCAAGTAAAATGCTCGGGTTGTCGATAAGAACCCTATGAATATAAAAGACTTAAAGTACGGGGTGGCCGTACTAGCAATTGGTGCATCTACTTTTTACTTTACTGAAAACTATATTGAACAATCAAGAACAATCCAGCGATCAATCGCAAGTGAAGGACTTATTAAAAATTGTATGAGCGCAATTAGCTCTTTCCTAGGCCCTAAAGTTATTGAGCCTTATGCGAAAGTTAATCTTGTGCTTAAAGATAATGAAAGAAAGGTTAACGGGAAAATTGTTGCTTATGCACGTGGTGGTATCGAAATTAGAGGTTACGGTAGCCACCAGTTAATTTCATATGATGAAATATCAACAATTAACGGAAAAGAGCTTAACTCAGTTGAAATATATCGTTTACTTCTTGCTGCTGAAATTAATAAAACAAGTGCAGATCATATAATAGTTCGAGTTCTAAATAATTTAGAGTTTGAGGATATAAAAGGTCAAAATTTTAAAACAGATGGTGAGACAATTAGTTTTCAAAATTTACAAGGGGTGAAATATCAGATTCCTTTAGAAGAGGTTTATCATTTCTCTTCATTTGATCCTTCTGCTGCTGCGAGAAAAGAAGTACAAACCTATGAAGGTGAATTTGTATCTGTACGACTTAACAATGGTGAAGTTGAAGATGGTGTAATCGTGCTATCTGAGGATAGGAAATTTGCAGAACTCACAAGTGTTCATGACGCAACAGAAGTTGTGCAAATTCCTCTCGAAGAGATTGAATTAGTTTTCCAGTAATAGCTTTATAAAATAAACTTTAGAACTAGATATGGTGTAATATTAAAGACAATCACTAGTAATTTGAAGTTTGCTAAATATTTAAAATACATCTTAGGGAGCTTCTTTTCTTTAATACCAAACATACTTGAATGTATCTCAATGACTTGTTTTTTTAATACTAAAATCATAAAAGTTGATAGTAGTAAAAAGCTCATATTTATAATAGAACAATACCCTAGGAATGATGTGAATGTTTCGAAATTCATTGTTATAACCTTAGTCTTTTTGAGGAAGATTTTCAGCAAATCCTTTGAATGCATAAGATAAAATATCTCGATCAACAGGTGCTTTAGGGAACGGATACTTCTTATTCATACTCTCAGCATTTTTTGATGAAAATGCTTCAACAAGATCGATGATCTGATCAACACCGTTTCTTTTTCTAATAGTGTATTCTAAATCATTACGATCTGTTTTTTTTATAACACCATTCCAGGCAAGATATTTATTTCTAATGTCGTAAACAGAGAAATTGATATCCATGCTTCTTTTTGTTGTTGTCGTAAGACTTTTATCACCGGTTTCTTTTCCCTCTGAATTCGTTAGTGCCGTTTCTGTTCTATCATTTTCAACAATATCACTTTCTACTCTTCCAAATACTATATAGCGACGATTCGTTACATTTTGAGAAAGTATTGTAAGTGAGTTTTCACTAAGGATTCCATCTTCTTCTACTTCTCTTAGTAGTTCTCGATATAACCCTCGGCCAATCTTTTTAATTAAAGGTCCAGCGTTATCGACAACTAGATCTCTTCTTTTTTCTTGTAATTCAACTCGAAATTGATTTGCTGTTGTTATCTGTTTTTTATAATCCCAATTCTCACTTGTATGAACTATTCCAGCAATAGTGAGGCGTCCATTTTGTACATTTGAATATGTAAAATCTGCGGTTTTTCTAAGTCCATGTACCTTAGTTGCACAAGAAGTAATCAGTAACGTACTTAAAAGTACTAGGGATTTTAACATTTAAGCCTCCAATTTAGATAAATCTATTTTATTAGACCAAAGCATACTTAACAATAGGTTAGTTTTTACGTGCTTATGATTTGGAAAAATTAAGATGAAATTAAATGTATGAACCTGTTTTTCTGCTATTATGAAGATGGTAGGAATCCTTTCTGGATGACTGCTCAGCTCGCAGCTACTGTCTGTGGGCATCGAAAGAGGTCCTCGCATTTATGCGAGGGCCTTTTTTTTTGTTTTTTAAAGTTGAGCAAATATGTCAATTTGATTACCATCTGGATCTCTCACTGATGCATATCTTTGACCCCAGAAAGCATCCCAGGTTTTTTTCTCTTTCTGATATCCAGCTTTGATGATTTTATCAAAAATTTGATCAACATCATTCGATGACTCTTGTTCAAAGCAAAGAGTGATTCCTGGAGTAACAGGTTCTTTCCATTCGTTATTTATTTCTTTTAATAATTCATGCGAATCGAGCATAATTCTGATTCCTTGCTGTGTTTTCGCTTCATAGTGTCCTTCACCAAACTTTTCAAATTTTAATCCAAGAAGTTCGTAAAACCTGAGAGAGTTTTCAATTTTTTTACATGCAATACCTATTGCTTTCATGCTCATAAAGACTCCGTGTTTTGAGTTAGTTTTAATTGTCTTGTTTTAACCTTAGCTTAATTTGACATGATTTACTCACTGGCATTTATTTAATATACAAATTTTTTTCGGGACTGAACAATATCATAGGAGGATATGTGAAAAAGTTAACAAATATGGCAGTTGCCTTGGCCGTTATCTCAACGGTCGCAACGTCTGTTTCTGCTTCATCGAGAGTAATTCGTGACAACCGTTTAAAAGATTTAGGAATTGCGCCAGTACTTGGCAGGGGATATTCAATAGCTACAAATACATATCAAAGTACTTGTTTGAGTAAGATCGAAACTACACAACCATCTTATGACTTAAAATATCGATACATTGAAATTGAACAAGATTGGGAAACACAATATCGCCGTTCATTTGAAACGAAGAATACATTTAAATTTTTATTCCTTAAAAATAATGTAAATGTCTTTTCAGAAGTAGAAGGCAATACTACCTATCACTACCATTATATATTTGCAGACATTGATGTTGATAGTTACTACCATTCTTTATCAGAAGGAAATAGTGATTTAAGCGAGAGTGCTGCAAGTCTCTTAACTAAAGGGGATGTGGTTGGTTTCTTTGATTCCTGTGGACCATATTATGTTCGCTCGATTGGGAGACACTCTAGCTTTCTTGGTCTTCTACGCTACCGTACGACTTCAGTTGAAAGAGATGTCAATTTTGAGTTAGAGTTAAAATCTAAAATGCGAGGGTTCTTCTCTGGTGGATCCACTGATACAACGATATCAACTGAGTTTAGAACTGAAACTCAAACAAAACGACTTGAAATCAATATTTGGGCATATGGGCTTGGTAAAGGCGAACTAGCGGATATTATTCCTACTGACATAGACAGCTTTAAAGATTCTGTACGTGATGTTGTAAAAACAATGCAAGATCCAAACGCTGGTCGTATAACGACAATGGAAGTAGCACCTTGGATTGAAAATACTCAATTTCAAGATCTCTTAGAACTTGAAGATGAAGAAGATAAGTTACTATTTGAGAAAAAGAAGAATTTAGAAGCAAATGCTGAAATTATAAGCGAGCTAGATCGTATTGATAGAGCTCAAGTAGATCAATATTTTAAAGCAAGTAATTGTCGACGAATTTTAGAAGATGAGTATTTGAATATTGATGACGACTTTGGAGGAGGGTACGAACCAGAGAACACATTCTTCTCAAATCTTTCTCAACCGAATAGTCAGAGTTCCGAAATTTCATTAGAGGCGTTTGATGCTGTTCTTTCAACTGATAAGGTGGAGGAATACTTAATCGCAAATTATATTTTCAATTATGGTCAAGCTGAGCCTACACCTGAGCCAGAAACTGGAGCCTTGGCCTGTATTAAGGCAATCCATGAGCAGGGTATTGATCAAGTACATTTTAGAAATATACCTGCGTGTGTTGAAGCAAGACTTACGGGGGTTCCTGTTTCACCACTTTTAGATAACTACTGTATGCCAGAGTTGGCCAGAGTGATAATTCCTGATGATGCATAATATATGAAAAGAATATTAGAAATATTTTTAGTGATTTTCCTAGGCGGGGCCAGTTCAATGGCCCTTCCTCTACAAAATACAATAAATGAAGAAAACTTTCACTCATCAATCTACATTGATGATCCTCGCGTGACACAAATTAATGGTCATCTTAAGTTACTGGATGGTTTTTCAAGAAAACTATTTAAACAATCAAATACATGTTTCAATCTCGAGAACTTTAAAGGCACACAGCAATCTAACATTCAACTTGATTTTCATCAAAAAGTGATTGGAACAAACCTATTTAATCCATTCTTCAGTAAATATTATAATAATATTTATAGTAGTCATGTTGATAAAATACTTAAGGCACAAGATCAAAAAATAACGAATGCATTCCAAATCGCACTACATAAAACTACATATGCACGGGAGCGTGATACTGATTATGTCGACATAAATACACGATATAATCAATTAATTGTGAATGGTGATTTTTTTGGCTTTAGTGAGTTATGTAGTAGTGGCTATGTGAATTCTTTTAATAAATATGCAGGTGCTTGGTTCACAATTGTATTCAATCGAAGTGCAGATGGTGATGACACAGTCTTTACAAATTTGTTTGAAGCCTATATTCGTTTATTTGATTCAACGGCCGAGCCAAAGCTAAGAGCTCAATTAAACAGAGAATTAGCTAATCGTGCAGTTGTTCTCTATGCAGAGTTTCGTGGGGTTAATCCACTTTCTGTGCCAATTCAAAACCTTCGAGATATTGAAGAATTTAGAATTCTCATATCAAAAATAAAATCTACAATGCTTTCGTCAGATGCTGGTCTTTATATGGCGATGGAATACACTCCTTGGGGCTATAACGATCAATTTCAAACTTCATTTTATAATTATCTTGTACGTAGTTCAAAGCAGCCCATACCTGTTGAGCCATCTCGTGCACATTGGTTTAACTTCTATCAAAATATGGAAGTCGCACGACTAATGAGTGATGCAATTGCTTATGAAGCAAGTATAGTAGAACGTTTTGAAGTTTGTCGCAATCAAATGCTAAGGGATTGGCCCCTTCGTGGTAATGAGAAGAAATTATTTGTAAATCATCTCGACTCTGACGGAGCAGGAATTGCACTTGCAACTATCTACCAAATTCTTACAGAAGAAGCTTTAAAAAGTTTAAAAGATAAATTAACAAATTTACAAAGTGGTGAGGAGAATTCTGTTTCACTCTGTAGTAAAAAATTAAATGGTCAAATATTTCTTTCAAATCATTATAGAGATCTGTCAGAGTGTAAATGGTTTGATGATTTTACTAAGTCACCTTCGTTAGTGCTAGATGCACTTTGTCCTTTGACTCCAAAATAGCTTAGGTGATGTGAGTGTGAAAAAGGATGCCCATGAAAATCTATATATTTATATTTTTACTAATATTTATGTCTTGCGCTAATGTCGATCAAATTGATCGTGGACTATTATCAAAACAAATTATGCAATTAGATCCCCATCCTGAAGAAAGTATTTTTCAAAATGAAGTACGTGCTTTTAGAGAAGGTGCTGTTGGCGGTACAAATGCTGTTGGGGGTGGATGTGGATGCAACTAATCTCAACAAAGTATTGTTTGGAAGTATCTTGTTATTTCTTGCAACAAAAAATACATTTGCTGAAATGATGGAAAGTGGAAAAACCAAATTTAAACTACTTTTTAATATTTATCATCAAAATGGTGATGAAGGTAATCAAGTTTATGATGACTCCGGAAAGGAAGAGGCAAATGTTATTGAGCCTATGATCTTTATAGAACATCAAATAACAGAAAGTACTGCTATTAATGCACATTTTGTTTTTGATTTTTGGACTGCTGCTTCTGATACAAAGCTTGATGGATCGACAGGGGCCAGTGGAGCAGGTCGTAAAGAGCAATCTCGATTCTCAGGTAATATTGGTGTGCGCAAAGAAGTTAGTGATTGGGAAACAAGTGTATCAATTGGATTCTCTTCTGAGTACGACTATCGATCCTTTAATGCAAGTTTAGGCGTTCAGAGGTCAATGGCCAAGGACAATTTTACATTAGGGTTAAATCTTCAATACTATAATGATGAGGTAATGTTATTTGAGGACTTAAGCTCTCCTCCTACGGCCAAAATCTCAGATTTTCTGCCACGTGATATCTTTGCAGCGAGTTTAACAGCGTCGCAAATATTAACAAGACAAGACATTATGCAAATGGACTTTACATTTGTACATGCCAGTAAGAATTTAGAGTCAACTGCCAGTTCAGTCTCTGTTGGTGGTATAAGGCAAGTAGAGAAATTACCTGAAACTCGAAGTCGCTACGCAATCTCTTCTAAATGGGTTCATGGTTATAGTGATGAAGTCGCTACAAATATCTCATATCGTTATTACTTTGATCAATGGGATTTGAGTGCACACACTTTAAGACTTGCTTTGCTTAAAGAAATTAATGATGATGAGGATTTTATCGAGCTTGCGCTTCGTTATCATAATCAAACAAGTGTTAAGTACTACCAAGACTCATTTGTGACTCCTAAGGATTTTATGACAAGTGACTCCGATCTCGCGGACTTTTCATCCTATGAGCTAAGTGCTTTTCTCTCTAGTAATTACGATTCTAAAAATATTTATGGTACTGAATTTGAAGATATTATTTGGAATAATGGGGTCACATTTGCCAAACGCTCAAATGGCCTAATATATGCATATATTCAATCCTCTGTTGGATTTCTATTCTAAGGAGGCAATGATGAAGTCCATACTTTTAATTATATGTTTTTTCATAAGAATGAATATTTTTGCGAACAAAATTGATAATTTTACACTTCCTATTTACGACACAAAAGAAGAATTTAATCTAGCTCATTATTCTAAAAACTATGAAAGAGTTTATTTAAACTTTTGGGCATCTTGGTGTAGCGCATGTATCCAGGAAATCGATGAGCTAGAAGGTCTAAAGTCTAAATATGTAGATAAAAAAATACTTTTCATTGCAATCAATGCTGGAGAGAAAAGAAAAAAGATAAAAAGATTTTTAACAAAGAATATATTCTCTTACCTTATCCTTGAAGATAGTGACCGAAGAGTTTCAAAACAACTAGGAGTAACTGAGCTGCCACGCTCTATTATTATCGATAAGAATCGAAATATTTTATACAGCTCAGATCGGCCACCAAAGGAAATATCGTTTTGATTCATAACGAAAATCAACTAACTTGTGAATATAGGTTTTCTGCCATGGGCGGGGAATTTCAACTTCTTTGCTTTCCACAAAGCTTTCTATCTCGTGAGGATGTATTAAAAATTTTTCATAAAGCAGAAAACGAAGTCCTTCGTATTCAGTCAAAATTTACAGACTTTGAAGAGAGTCCATTTAATGAAGTAAATAAGTATGCAGGAATTAGACCAGTTAAGGTTGATGACGAGATTTGGAATATTATTAAGATCGCAAATAGGATATCAAGAGAATCTAATGGTGTTTTTGATATTTCATTTGCAACAATCGGCCATTTATGGCGTGAAGCTAAAGAGAATGGTAGAACACTAAGTCTACCTGAGCGAACACAGATGAAAGCTTTTATTGATTATCGCAATATTCAGATGAATTATTTTTCTAAATGCATTTTTCTTCCTTTCAAACAAATGCGAATTGGGCTTGGTGGTATTGGTAAAGGTTATGCGATTGATATGGTTTATGAACTATTATTAAAAGAAGGTATTTCTAACTTCTATATAAATGGTTCAGGTGATATTCGTGTACACTCACTACCAAACGCACCAAGAGCCTGGCGTATCGGTATTAAAAATCCTTTTTCAGCAGATTCATCAAAGTCTATCGGAGTATTACAAGTTTCGACAGGAAGTATTGCTTCTTCTGGCGGTTATATTCACTTCAATCCTAACAGTGAGGGGAAGAGTGATCATCATATTGTGAATCCAAGAAGTGGTTTTAGTAATGATGAAATAATAGCTTGTACTGTTATTGCAGAAAATACAGTTGAGGCCGATACTACGGCCACTATTTTAATGAATTTAGATGTCATTGAAGCAATTAGATATTTAGATAATAAGAAACTTATTGGCTTTGTGATTGATAGAAATGGCAAAACTCATCTTTCGGTTAGAGCACTTTCTTCTTTTGGACTATAAATCAATAAATCCCAAGTAGCTGAATTTGTAATTTACTTGATCAATATGCCTTGTTTATTTGGCGTGATTGAAAGTTTTTTTATTTATTTTCTAAATAAAAATACAGGAGGTGACGAAGTGTTCTTAAGTATTTAGAGAATTCAATAAATTATCTTCGTAAATACTGTGTATAGAATCTAGAGTAAAGAGTGGGGCGTTAGGCATTCATCGGAGAGTAAAAAAATGTTTAGAGCAAGTTTTAAAAAGAAATTATTATTATTGTGTTTTTTCATGTCATCAGTAAGTTTGATTATTGGTGGTGTTGCTTTATTTGGCTTCAAAAAGTTTATTGAAGTTTCAGATGAAGTTAATCAAAGTGTTATTCCTAGAACAACTTTATTAAATAGGATGGATGTAAATTATCAAAAAACGAGAATTCAAGTTAGAACTCTTGGATTAGATAATTTGAGTAAAGAGGATCGTTTTGCGGCCATTGAAGGAGCTCTAAAAGTTGTCGGCCAATATGAGGAAGCTGCATCTGAACTTAAAACTATGATTAAAACAAAAGAAGAACTTGAGTTATATAATAAGTTAGGTGCACAATGGGCCAGCTTTAAGAAAGTTGGTGTTGAAGCAATCAATCTAGCAAAAGTATATGATGTTCAGTCTCGTGCAAAACTATTAGATATATTTTTAGTTCATTGCCCAAAAGCAGCAGCAGACTTTCAATATGCACTAGATCAATATAATCAGAGTATTCGAGATGAAATTACTAAAGCCGCTAAATTATCTGAAGAAACTTCTAAAACAATCGCATTTATTAATAAATTACTAATCATCTTAACAATATCAGGTATTTCAAGTTGTCTTGTTATCGGAATTATCTTTGCTAATAAGATCTCAACATCAATTAGAAATACTTTAGACATACTATCAAATAGCTCTAACTTTCTTACTGCCAGTGCAGATAATATCTCATCTTCATCTCAAAAACTTTCAGCTTCAAGTGAAAATCAAGACTCTTCATTACATGAATCTAGTGCTTCACTAGAAGAGATAAGCTCAATGGTTAGAATGACAGCAGAAAATGCAAAGAGATCAAATGAGCTAGCGACAGAGAGTTTAGATAAAGCTTCTAAGGGGAAGGACATTGTAGGAGATATGAATATCTCAATGGACTCAATTAATGGAAGTATTGATACTATTGTTAAAGAACTCGATATCAATAATGATAAAATGAAAGAGATTGCTACACTAATAAACAGCATTGATGAAAAGACTCAAATTATTAATGACATTGTTTTTCAAACTAAACTTCTATCTTTTAATGCTTCAGTAGAAGCGGCAAGAGCAGGAGAAGCCGGTAAAGGATTTGCAGTTGTAGCTGAGGAAGTTGGGAAACTTGCACAGATGAGTGGTGTAGCTGCAGTTGAGATCACTGATATGCTCTCTTCAAGTGTTGATCAAGTAAATCATATTGTAAGTGAATCACAGGAAAGGATTACAAGTGTCGTTGAATCAGCAAGAAGCAATGTAACAAGTGGTACAAATATCGCAAAAGAGTGTGAAGATATTCTTGAAAATATTGTTACAAGTGTTGCAGGTGTTTCATCTTCTATCGCTGAAATCTCATCAGCGACTCAAGAACAGTCTAGTGGTATTTCTCAACTACAAAGTTCAATTTCTAGAGTTGATGTACTTTCTAAGTCGAATACAGGTATTGCTAGAGAAACGTCTGGAATTGCACAACAATTGCAACAACAGGTCGGATCTGTAAATGGATCAATCGTAAATATCCAAAAACTTATTCTTGGTGAAGAAAATTCCTCGGAGTCATCTCCTAACAAGATGGCCGCTTAAATAACCCCAAATGCACTTAAGCTTATGATCTAAGCTTAAGTGTATTTTAGAGATATATCTATCTTGACATTAATTTCTCACCGTTTTGTCTCTGCGAGTCAGTCAAAAATAAATTTCAAATATGCCCTTTTAATGATCAAATTATACAAAGGGTAAATAAATGAATTTAAATAAAAATGATGTGCATTCTTTTGCACAGGCGCAATTAGACACATTTAATCTAAGTGAATTTAAAATTGATACTGGTTTAGCACTTGGTAATATTAGCGCTGAAATCAAAGAAGAATTTGAAGAGCTAAATTCTTATGAAGTAATGCAAGAACGGCATTCTTATTTTTCAATTGATGGAGTTTTTGCAGAGGAATATAGAGAAAGAGTTATTCAGTTCGATGATGATAGAAAGCTAATCTATGGAATTCGTCATATGGGTGGTAATGTTGATATTCCATTTATCCAATTTCTTGCTAATTTCAATTTAACGACAAATGAAGCACTCAGTTTATACGAGAATGTTAAACATGAGTTTGTTAAATTTAAACCACTTTATATCTGTTTTCATTCATCGTTGGAGTTAAGAGATGTAGATATGATCGCTGCAACTTATTTAGTTACGACAACTAGAGAAATGAAATCTCTTAAGTCTTGGCCATTAGAGGAAGAGTTGAGTTTTAAGGTTATTAATGATGACTCTTATTACAACTGGTATAGAAGTGGTTACGAAGAGTTTAATCGTGATGCTCCAGAGCTTTCTAAGAAAGTGTGTGTAAACACTCATGAGTCGATGGAGGTGTCTATGAAGCAAGGGCTCCTACAATTAGTCTTCTTAGAAGATGAACAAATTGGTTTAATATCTGCTGAACGCTCTTCATTCTTAGGTCATGAAGGTATCTATTTTCATGAAATTTTCATTGATAAAAATTGGAAGGGCAGGGGACTTGCTAAAGCAATTCAGAGAAAATTTGTTGTAGAAAATACAAATGACACTGATTTTGTTTGGGGAACAATTGATCACTCAAATTTAAGTTCATTTAGGACGGCATTGTCTAATGGACGCAAACCTGTTCGCTATGAGAATTTTGTCTGTATAAATTAATTTTAAAAATCAATATCTGAAAAATGGCCCTCTTAGTTTATTTAAGAGGGCCCATATTTTATTGATTGTGACTTGTTGGAGGGACACTCTCAATGGCATTATTTTCTGGTGGTGTTAATTGTCCGAGAAATTCAGGAAGATCAACACCTGCTTGTTTTGCAAGTTCATGTACTGCTGGAAGTGAGTTTATCAATCCACTTAAGAAGTTTGATGTTGCACTTTTTCCATTGTGACTATTTCCGCCACCGTCCCAAACAGTAACTTTATCGATCTTAAGATCTTGTACGGCCTTAACTTGTTGTGCGATGATTTCTGGAAGTTGTTCTACCATAAGTAGGGTAGGGACAAGCCTCTTATCATCACCAACAATTTCAACTAGTTTATGGTAACCTTGGGCCTTGGCCTCAAGTACTTTTTGGATACCTTGAGCTTCAGCTTCATATTTCGCTAAAATTGCATCCGCTTCACCTTTTGCAATTCTTCTTTGTCTTTCGGCTTCTGCTTCTGCTGTAATTTCAACTTTTCTCTTATTAATCTCTTCTTGTGCAAGTTCTGTTTTTTCAAGTCTTGCAATCTCTTCTAGTTTCTGAGCTTCTAGTACTGCTTTCTGTGCTTGAGCGAGTGCAACTTCACCACGCTTGGCCGCATCGGCTTGCTTTTCTTTTAAGGTAGCATCGTATTCTGCAATATTTGCTTTTGACTCATTCTCACCCTTTACAGACTCTGCTTCTTGGATTGCAACGAAGACTCTTTGCTCTTTTAAAGCTTCTTTCTTTCCTTGCTCTGTAATCGCTCTTTGCTTTGCTTGTGCAACTTCCTGCTCTCTTAGTGCTGCTGCTTCTCCAGTAACACCTTCTGCTTCATATTTTGCGATACGAATTCTCTTATTTCTCTCAGCTTCTTTTTGTCCTGCTTCTGATTCAGCAACTTGATTGGCGACTTGAACTTCTTTTTCTTTGTTAGCGTTTGCTTCACCAATAGCACCATCTTTATCTTGCTCAGCAACTTCTACTTTCGCTTTATTAATTGCTTCTGCGGCAGCTTTCTTACCAATGGCTTCAATATATCCAGATTCATCTGTAATATCTCTAATATTAACGTTAATTACATCAAGACCAATTTTATTAAGCTCAAGGTTTACGTTCTTATTAACTAGATCTAAGAATTTCTCTCTATCTTGGTTGATCTCTTCAATAGCAAGAGTTGCAATAACAAGACGCATTTGTCCTAGAATAATATCTTGGGCCTGATTTGATATCTCACCCGTCGAAAGACCTAGAAGACGTTCTGCTGCATTCGTCATGATATTTGAAGTCGTTGAAATACCAACTGTAAATGTTGACGGAACATTTACTCTAATATTCTTTTTAGAAAGTGCACTTCTTAAATCGATTTCAATTGTAAGCGGCTCAAGTGATAGATATGTATAATCTTGTAAAAGAGGAATAACAAACGAACCTCCTCCATGAATACATTTTGCAGATTGTCCTGTACCTACACTTCCGTAGATAACTAAGATTTGATTTGATGGACATCTTTTATATTGTTTTGATAAAAAGATTGCCGCAAAAAGCAGAATTAAAACAGGAACAACAATTATTCCCATTATTCCGAAAGTACTAAATAGCATGAGTAATCTCCCTTAAATATTATGCTTTCTTAACGATTAAGTTTCCTGAGTCATCAACATAGTGAACTTTGATGCTCTCAAATGCATTAATCGCTTCACCCTTGCTACTAGCCTGTAGAATCTGTTGTTTATTTCCAATAGTGATTTCGACTTGTCCAATACCTTCACCCTTTGCAGGTATATTTGTATATGCACGTCCTGTTCTTCCAATTGCTTCTTTAATATTTACTTTTGGAATATTATTAAATTTTTTAATTTGAAAAGTTATAAAAGAACTGAAAAGCATCATCACAAAACCAAAAACACCGGCCGCAATTACTCCATACATATCAGACATTTCCCATTCTTGTTTTGCTGCAAGTCCAATCCACCCTGCGCCCATAAAGAAAGCAAGTATTGATTGAGTCGAAACAAGAGTGAAAGCTTCGCCACCATCTGTATGTTCAATGTCAATGTCACCATCGAAGTCCGTGTCTCCATCACCCGTTACAAAAAGAAGAAGCATTTTTAAAACAAATAGCAGTGTTCCCGCAAATGCCATGACTGCATAAACTGGGTTTTGAGAAAATATCTCTTTCATCCAATCTCCAAAAATTAAATATTGTTCATTTTTAAGTATATGGAAAAAAGAATTAGTAGTTAGGGGGTAAAAATGTCTAGAGTGGCTCTGGGAGAGGGAATTGGTGGTTTTTGTTCTTTATTTTAAATATAGGTTTGTTTTGTAAGTATTCGATTTTATATTATGGAGGTTTCAGTTGTTTTGGAGCACTAAAAGTGATCATTTTTGTTTTTTATCACTTTCTTTGATTAAATTTTTTTTAAAAAAATAGAGAGCAAGTATATTAGAAATAATTTCTCTTATTTGTTTTTACTTATAAAGTGCCTATTTAAAAATTAAGATATCAAAATTGAAGATAGTAAGTATTTTACCAAGAATTTTGTGCGTATTAGTGTAGAGTTGGTGACCCCGCTTTGCGGCCGTCGTGGCCTCGCGGGGGACCCTCATCGTTAGGGCCACCCACTACTTTGTCGTTTACGGCCAAAACTTTCCCGAGCGTAGTGTCACATCCGGCTGTGGCAAGGAATAATGTGTAATGGAAAATGATTGAACAATATTTCTGTGTTCTAAAAGTAAAACAGAACACTTTGTTCTAAAACCTGTTGTTGTTCTATTGTTTATCTGCAAAAATCTTCTTATGCAAAACGAGATAATTGAAAGACTTTCAAATGAATTTGCAAATGCAAGGGCAAAGAATCCATCTTATTCGCTGAGGGCTTATGCTAATCGGTTAGGCATTCAAGTTTCAGCTTTATCTGAGATATTGAATGGAAAAAGAGCCATTACAATAAAGATGGGACAAAAAATTTTGTCTGGTCTTGGAGTTAATCCTATCGAGTCGGAGAAAATATTATCAGGTTCGAAAGATAAAGAAGAATCTAATTTATCATTGGACTATTTTAAGGCCATTTCTGATTGGTATTACTTTGCGATTCTATCTTTGGCCGAAATTCCAAATTTTAAAGCACAGCCTGAATGGATATCCAAGAGATTAAATATTTCACGGAGAGAAGCAAAGTTCGCTCTAGATAGGCTTATAAAACTTGAAATGTTAGTGGAAAACAAAGATGGAAGCTTTGAAGCATCAGGCATCCAATATAAAACACCTACAGATATCTTAAATGTTTCACTAAAGAATCATACAGTTCAAACTCTAGAACTCGCTATGAATTCCGTTCTCAATGATCCAATTGAAGAGAGGGATTTTTCAACTGTTACTATGGCCATCGACCCCTCTAAAATCGATGAAGCAAAAAAGATGATTAAGTCGTTTAGAAAACGATTGTCTAAGAAACTGGAAACTGGAAGTAAAAAAGAAGTTTATAAATTGTCAGTTCAATTATTCCCTTTAAGTAGGAAGCGTAAGGAGATCGAAAATGAATAGAAAGATTTTATTATTATTTTTGTCTATTATCACATCAGGAGCGGTGTATGCAGGGCATGAGACAGGAAATGGTGGAGATGGAATACTGTGCACTAAGACAGATGGAAAGACCTATGTGCAATTCTATGACCTATACGAGGCTAAAGCTGTTTATGGATTAAATATTGATCTTGGTGCTGAGACATTAAGTGTTGAAAAAAAAGTTGAGCTAGCATTAAATCGACTTAATGATATTAATCCGAGTCGAAAAAAGTTGTATCAAAATTGGTTTGATTTATTTTTTTCTGAAACCGAATTTACTTCAGATAACTTAATTGATGTTCCAGATACTATTGATGGCCGAATACCTCCCTCTTGTTCTTTGGAGCAAGTTATTGTTCAGAGGACTCCAAGGTTTCCAGGACAAAAAAGGTATACCATAGATAAAAAATTATGGGACTTAATGGATAATACCTCTAAGGCTTCAGCAATCTTGCACGAGCTAATTCTTCGAGAAGCTGTAAACATTTCTGGTCACACAAACTCAATTTCTGCGAGGTATTTAAACGCTCGTTTGAGTACGAATAGTATCTCATCCCAATCACTGCGAGATTACGTTGAGTTAATTAAGTCAATTGACTTTCGTCACTTCGATGCACATGGGGTAACTTTCTCGCTCTTTTCATGGAGGAACGGTACTAGAAGAGAAAATGGTTTTACATTTTATAATGATTCCAAGTTAAAAAGTGGGTATGCAGAGTCTTACAAAGAAAATCAAAAAATAAAGATTGGGAGTAATGAGATAGACTTTCCTGCTCAGACGATCTCATTCTACAAGAACTCACAGATAAAGGAAGTGGGAGACTTTTCTGTAAATAACCCATTGAAGTTTAAATTAAATGATCTTGGTTTGGTAATACTGAATGGAGACATTTTGAGAGTTGTATTTAATGAAAATGGTAACTTAAAAAATATTGATACAGATGGTGAAGTAAATTTAAATTTATCCTCAACGAATCTAATATGTTCTGGAAAAAGAAAAATAAAGCTAGAAGTCTCTATGGGGAACGTCGTTGATTTCACTTGCTCATCTTCTTCTGACTGGGCCGGCGGGCTCTTATTTTTTCAAAACAAATGGAACCCCGTTAACTCATTTAGCTTAAAGACAAACCTTGGTTTTAAAAAAATAAATTTTGGAGAAGCTAGAGATCTTGAGTTTAATGGCATTTCATTTGAAACCTTAAGCGAAGTTATTTTTCACGAGGATGAGATTGCAAAGTTAGTGATAACGGAGTCTGCTATAAATGTAGGCTTAGCAGACAGATCGTTTGAGTTTACCGGGCAAATAGAGTTCAATGATTTAGGTAATTTAATAAGTGGACGCATTGATAGCATGGAAACTGTTCTACAAGGGAAGGAAATTGTTTTGGATGGTGAAATTAAGTTTCATGATAACGGTAAAATAGCGTCAGCTATCCATGAAAACTTTGGTTCATTTAACTTCAAGATGGTGGATGGCCGAACAATCAATTGGAAACCATATTACAGATTTTGTCTTAATGAGAATGAGAATTTTATTGAAGGTTGTTACTAGGTATGTAGAGTTGGTGACCCCGCTTTGCGGCCATCGTGGCAAAGTGATGTTGTATGCGGAGGGGCTCCTCCTCATGCTTTCGCATCACGCTCAAGCAATCGTCGCCGACTCACTCGCTTCCGCTGGCCGTCCGGGCCAGCTCTTCGCTATCGCGCGCTCGTTCGCTTCTCGCCTCATCGTTTTCATAGCTTTTGATTTCAGGAATAAAAAAAGCCTTCGCAAAGGAAGGCTTTTTTAAATGGGGTGACCGATGGGGCTCGAACCCACGACAACCAGAATCACAATCTGGCGCTCTACCAACTGAACTACGGTCACCATAAGAATGTGGAATTATTTATAAATGCTTGGGCCTTATGAGTCAACAGTTAATTGCATAATGTGTAAGGTTTGTGCGAAGCGTCCTAGGAATATCTTGCATATAAATGCTCCAAGGCATTAAAATGATTAGTGAAGTTACCAAAAAACTAGGAAGGATATATGAAAAAGGTATTTCTATCATTAATGATGCTTTCACAAGCTTCAATTTTTGCTTATGGGATTGGTCAATCAACGATGCCAATGCTTAGCGGAAGCAAGCAAATTGCAACGGAACTTACTGGAATTACGTCTGATAAGGGCGGAATGGGTATGCAAGTTCGTTACACTCAAAAACTAGATGAAAAATTAATTGTAGACGGTGGGATTGGTATCTCAGGTGGTGAGCGTTCACAAAGACTATTTGTTGGTGCTGACTATGAAATCTATCCAGATTATATGCAACAACCAAGAGTTTCTGTGAAAGGGATTTTAGAGCGTTCAACTGAGTTTGACCAAGGGATTACAAAAATCTCGATGGCACCAACTATCACTAAGGGATTCTCTTTCTGGGGTAAAGAAGCTTATCCATATGCTTCACTACCAGTAGGGCTTTCACTAAATGGTGACACTAAAACTTACGATACAACAATCAGTCTTAACACTGGTATCAACGGACAACTTCCAATCGAAGGTTTTAAACACCTTAATGGAACAATGGAAGTTCAAGTTGGACTTAAAGATTCATTCACAGCATTCCTTGCTGGTGTATCGTTTCCACTATAATATCTTCCAGAAATTATATATAACTAAGAAGGCGGCCTAGTGCCGCCTTTTTAATTAAGAGGACTATCCAATGACAAAAATTATTCTCTCAGATTTCGACGGAACACTTACTCATCACACAGAAATGAGTAGTGAGCTTTTCGATATTTTAAAAATAGCAGATGAGAAGAAAGTCCCTTTTGTCATTGTTACAGGCCGCTCAATTTCTTGGGCACACTTTTTAATCACTCACTTTACTTCACTTCCAATTGTTATCTCTGAGGGTGGGGGAGCAATTAGCTGGCGTGATAAAGCAGGACTTATTCAAAATGAATTTCTTGTTCCTGAAAGTGAGTTAGCAAAACTTGAAGCCTTTTGTATAAAGCTTAAAGAAAAATATCCTAACCTTTATTTAACAAGTGACTCTCTAGGACGAGTTGCTGATCGTGCAATTGAGCTTTGTGATCTTGAAGATGAGAAGTTTAAAAATGAAATCTGCCACCTTATGGATGAAGAGGGGATTAACTACTCAACGTCTAATGTGCACTTAAACTTTTGGTGTGGAAATCTTTCAAAAGCAAATGCAACGAAAGTACTCTTTAATAAGTTCTATCCAAATTTAAATATGGCCGAAGATGCTATCTATTTTGGAGATAGCCTTAATGATCAATCAATGTTTGATAAAGTAAAAACATCAATTGGTGTTTCAAATATTAAATCAGTTCTCGATAAGCTTGCAGTTAAGCCTCACGTAATTCTTGAAGGAAGCGAGAATGCAGGGCCTAGCGGGGTTTTAAACTACCTGAAAAATAATCTCTAGCAGCGTCTTTTACTGTTGATTCAATTTCTCCAACTGGAGTTGTAAATCTCTCACTAATAAGTGGAATGAAATCTTTTGGCAGTGAAGAAATATACATGCGATCTTCACCCTTATAGTGAAGCTTGAGTCCTATGGCATGAAGACAGTGGCGATTGTGCTCCATTTGATCATATTCTTCTGGGCTCGCTAAATTGTCCTTAAATCTTTGAAACATTTCAAATGAGCCAAGGTAGAGCTTATCGCCAACTAGTGGAAGTCCTCTAAGCATAGCGTGAACTCTAATCTGATGTTGGCGTCCTGTTTGAGGGAAGGCCAAGCCAATAACATAGTCGCCTTCCTTAAATAAAACCTTAAAGTCTGTGTAGGCGTGTTTACCTTCATGGGAATCAACAGGGTAAGAGTCGATATAGACACGCTTTAAACCTTCTTCACCAGCGCCAAGTCGCTCATCTGAATAGAACTCGATTTCGCCGTTGTAGTCTTCATTTGCCTTGGCGATAAAGAAGTAACACTTCTTTACGCGATCGTGGATAAACTCTTCACCCATTAAGTTGGCTATCTGGGGCTCTTTTCCTAACATCATAACCCCTGATGTTTCACGATCAAGCCTGTGAATAGAGTGAATGGTTTTTTCATACTTCTCTTCAAACATAACAGTTGCACAGTAGAAGAGGTGGCGACCAGTAGGGTGGCAGGCCATATAAGGAGGCTTATTCATAACAATAAGCTCTTTGTCTTCAAAGATAATCTCTGGTTTCTCGTCTAACTCAATTAATTCACCACGCCAGTACTCATCTTCTTGAGTTGTTCTTTCGATTCTAAAGAAGATTCTTTCTTTGTAGTGGAGAGTTGTTGAAGGACGATGTTTTCCAGGGCGGCCAATGATTTGAACATCGCCTGCCTTGATACGTTTCTTTACTTCTTGACGTGACCAAGTCTCAAGATAGATTTGCATATATTGATCAAGTCTCATACCATGCTGAGTTTCCTCAACATAGTAAGTGACTTCATATACTTGTGTTGTAAATTTCTTATTGAGAATGGCCATAATCTAATAAAGTACTAATATCTTTCTTTAATTAGATACTTTATTAGCGCAAATGATCCGTTCTGTGAATAACCATAAGTTGTATTAAGATTATCAATAATTTGTTGAATTTCTTTCTTAATATCTTCCTTTAAAGGAATGTGGCCTTGAACATCCTTGCCACTTTTTTCAGCTTCAAAGAAGACTAAGTTCTTAGAAATATTCTTAATGACCTTCTCTTGCTCTTGTCTAAAAGATTCTTTAAGACGGTCAACAACCTCAGGAAAGATCTTTATATAATCTACTTTCTGTCCTGGGTTATCTAACGACCATGCCCCAAGTTTAGAGATTAAGTGTGAACGGAAAGTTGAAGGGTCTTCTTTTAAAGAAATATTGTTTTCAAATTCTTTAATTTGGTAAGCATCGCCTTCCTCATATTTTCCAGTCACTTCATTCTTTATCTTTTCACCCTTAATAAGTGCGTTGATATTTTGAATATACTTCTTTAGGTACTCTTCGTATGAACGATCATCGACAAGTCCAAGACATCCTCTTAGCTGACGATCAAATTGATCTAGACAGTCTTCATTAATAAGTTGGATGAACTTTTCTGGATTATGGTAGTCACCATGGGCAGACATGTTTAAGAAGTCATACTCAGACTTTTTGTTGATAATTCTTCTGAAATACTCAAGGACTTCAATGAAAGTAATATCTTTATTTAAGTCCGCAAGGCGATAAATCATATTCTTGATATCACGAGGAGATATACCAAACTTACCTTCATAGAGATTATCGAATTCAAACTCAGATTCAACCTTTCCAATATTGTGTTTTAGAAGCTGTGCTTCTTCAACATTAAGGTGGGCTGGAAGTTGGCGGTCACTTGAGTAAAGCGCGCATTTCTCAAGTGGATTAAGAGTTGTCACAATTGCAGATAATTTTTTGTTGTCTTCATAGTGTTTACTCATACAAGAGCGAATTCTCGTCATAACTGAGAATTTTGCAATGGCAGAAAGTGAGCCAGGTTCAAATCGAGTACGATCCTTAATGCTATCAATTTGCTTCTTATAAATATCCATCTCACACTTATAGTCCAGTAGGTAAGGAACGCGAATAAATGTAAAACGTCCTTTAAATGAATTAAAATCTGGATGTTGTTTAAATGCTGTTAAATGAACTTCGTTAGATGTTCCAATAAAGAAAATATCAAGCTCAGTTAGAATTCCACCAAGATTAATTGAACCAGATTCCATTGTCATAAGTAGATATTTAAAAGTATCAAGTGGTCTCTTTAAAAGATCTGAGTATTCTAGGATTCCACGATTTGCATGAATTGTTTCACCTGACATTTGAAATAGGTTCAGTGATTGTAGAGAAGGTGGCAGTGATGCAAGTCTTTGATCCATTGTAATCTGTTGCATTTTTGCATCAACATGTAATTGAGGCTCAATTGTAACGGCACTACGAGAATAGCGACGAGAAACTGTATAGCGCTCAACACGGATATGTTTTAATACTTCTTCGTGTTTACCCTTGTAGTTTTTTAAGAGTGCATCGTAGATCATACGATTTCTTTTCGAAAGATCACCGCGCACAAGGTACGATTTTTCAATTTCTTCTAGTTTCTCTGGTTGGTCGTTAAAAGCTGAGTGAATAATATCTTTTCTTACTTCTTTTGGAATGAGAAGAAGTGGATGATCCTTAAGCTCCGAAGCGAGAATTGCTGAGATATCTTTATCTTCTAATAAAGCATAAGAATTTAAATTTACCGAAGAATGAGTTTGGTTAAGCCCAAGGTTTCCCTTAATGACAGTATTGATTGGGAATATCCAGCTAAAAGTGTAAAGAGCACCTTCATCAGTTTTAGAGTAATCTTCAGCACCTTTCATAAGGCGTTTTACAAGTGAGCTCTTAGATGAACCATTTGGCCCTACTAGTAAAATAAATTTATTATTGAAACCTTCTTCAGCAAAATTTCTTAACTGCTCAATTATTTTTTCTTCAATTTTATATTGACCAAAAACTGCAGGAGCATCTTGATCATCTTTTTGAAAAACATTGAGGTGTCCGTGATCATCGCGTCCAAAATAGTCCACCATGTCTTGAAGATAGGCCGAAGTTGGTCTTAATTCCCTGTCTGGAAATTTTTTGAAGAGCTCGTAGTAGTCAAAAAATGACATTGTCTCATTTCCGTTAACTTCTAAATCATTTAAACTATCTAACCAATCCATAATCTTCCTTTGAAACCTTTTAACATAGGGGATTTCTAGTTATAATTTTACCATTGATTGGGTGTTACATATAAGTGAGAAATGTTTAAAAAAATAATCTTTACTTCCATTCTTATTCTGAGTGTTGGACTCGGGTATTGGCTTTTCACGAAGAAAAGCTCTGGCCCTAAGCTTTCAAATGAAGAAATTATCGAAATTGTTAAAACATTAAAGTTTGAATGGGAGAACGCACACCTCGATAAAGAGGGAATGTGTAAGAAGCTTAGCTATGTAGATGACCAGTATTACCAATGTTTTCCAGAGTATATGGCCTGTTTACTGGAAAAGAAGCTTGTCAATGTCCATATTAATAAGAAATTAGTACCAATTACGCTGAAGGGTAACTACAGCTACCATCAGATGCCTAGCTACCGCTACTATGATTATACAGTTAAGGCCGATGGCTTTGATGAAGAACTTAAACTTAGCTTTGTCGACAGTTGTCAGGAAGTCTATGTTCCTCAAAGATATTATCCGTTCTTGGCCAATAAAAGAGATGTAACTATTTCGTGGGATAACTTCAATCGCAATATTTTTGTTGATAAATACCATGTGCAAAATTGGGAAGTTCTAAATTGGGCAAAGATCTCTAAAGATAAAGTTGCTCAAGAAGCGGCAAAGAAAATACAGGATAGAAATAAGTACTCTTATGCTTACGGGCTTTCAATTGATGAGATGGATGCTTATTGTTCTTTTCAAGGGAAATCAATTTTAAGTGCCCGTGTCTTTGATGCTATATCAATTCATCCAGAAGATCTAAATGATACGACAACAAAGTACTTAAGAGCGCCTTTTTACCCATGGGAAAGAAAGAATACCAAAACTCTAATTAATAAAATTCAGCGCATGAAAGAATTTCATATTGACGAAATAACTAAAGAAGAAAGAATTAAACTTTGTAAAAAAGATTATTCTAGTGAGTGTCTGGATCAGAATTATATCCAAAAAAATAGTCACAATGTTTCATGGGCCGGTGTTTATGAAATTTTTGGCGGCCCACTTGAATACTTAAGAAATATTATTCATCCAAGTGAAAATATAAAATTGGCTTCATTTTATTTTAGTTGGCATCAAAAAGCTCATCAGACCGGAATGCGTGGATATTGGGATGGAGAGGGATTTGGCATTAATAATATTGCTTTTGATCCTTTTGTTTCTAACGAGATAGGATCAGATTATAAAATCGCTTTTCGTTGTATGAGGACACTATAATGAAGTTTATAATGGGTTTATTACTTCTATTAAATTTCATTTCTTGCAACCAAAAGAATTTCATTTTGGAAGAAGAGTTGGCCTTTACTAATAACTTTCAAATTAATGAACTCTATCAGGGAAGTAAAGGGGTTTATGAACCGAAGAATACATGGCTTCTTCTATTTACCTTTAATGACTATTGCTACTTTTATAAAACACCATTTAATAAATCTCTAGGCGAGTACCGAGTTACTAAGAGATCCTCGGGGAAATGTAGCTTTAATGATGATGCAATTCTTTCTAAAGAAGGAATTAGTGATTTTAAGATGAATCTTCATGTACAGGATAAGATAAAGCTTAATCTTATAATTGATGGGGAGAGTGTAAACTATCCTCTTCTAAATCATACTGTTTCTAAAAAGTTTTCTCCATTTAACAATCAACTTAAGAAATCATATTTTGATAATGTATTTGTAAATGGTGGTTTGGATTATTTAAAATCTAAAACTTTAAAAAGTGGAACTCTTTGTCACGGTGTGAATATCGAGTGTAAGGATGTGGTGAAGTATAAGTGTGATCTTTGTGAGGAAGGCAGTTACGAAGTCGTCGACTTTAATTGTGCACAAGGTGGCAGTAAATTTTGTGGAAAGGATAAGTGTGGAACAAAGAATCAACCAGCTTGCCCTCGTGGTTATAAGGTTTTAGATACGAAGTTTCCTTCTCTTTGTTTTAATGGATCTCCGGCAGGTTTTTGCTCTCCTGGACTTAGTACATTCTGTAATGATGAGGGGATTCTTATTTGCTTATAAGATCTCTTTACCAAAAACTGTAGCAGGTTTTAGCTTAATACGAGATTTTCTTACTTTCTTGATACTATCAATATCTTCTGGGTCAATATAGCAGCTATCTACGGCTTGATAAAAATGAGAACATACCCTAATTTGTTCAGCCTTCACTTCTTTTGTCTTTTTGTTAAAGCTTACAAGTGTGATAAATTCACCATGACCTATATTTGAAATAATTGGATAGCCCGATACTTGCATATATGGTTCAAAACTATTTCCAGTGAAAATTAAGTCAAAGGTATCTGGGGGTAAGCGTTTAAGAATAGTCTCTGTTGCTTGCTTATCAAGTGAACAATTCTTAAATTTATAATCGATCTTATCGCTACACTCTGTATGTGAGTGAAGAAGTGCAATATTAAGGTCAGTTTTACCCTTTAGTGCCTTTTTGATTTCAATTACACGAGCAACAACATCATCAAAAAGGATCCCTTCTAGGCCATCTTCTTTTTTTAACTTTGGCTTATATGGCGTCAATCCAATAATTCCAACCTTAATTCCACCAACTTCTTTAACGACATACTCTTGATTACCATATTGATTAAATGCTGAATTTGTATCTAGTGAAATAAGATTAGAATTTACAAATGGAAGCTCACGAGGAAGAAGGTTATTTTTAAAATTAATTAATTCATGATCAGATAAGAGAATCGCATCATAATTGAAATTGGCCAATTGATTTAGGATCAACTCGCCAGCAAGGTCATACTCTTTTTCTAAAATCTGTCCACCATCAATCAGAACAAGATTACTAAGCTTTTCTTTTAATGCAGAAATGAACTTATAAAGTAGTGCATCTCCACCAAATTCAATTTTAGAAGAAACAATAAGTTCGTCACTGTGTGATTCAACTTTTGAATTTAAACTAGAAGTGTAAGCGAAGTAGATTGTGTCTGAGTCTTTTTTTGAGAGAAAGCTTTTGTCGGCTTTCATATAACTATACTTTCGAGAGTTATCACTACATGAAGTGATAACTCCGATAAGTATCAATATAGGTATTAGTAATTTGTTTTTTTTCAAGTTCTAGTAGCTTCTAATTTTAGATAGTTTTTCATATGCAATTGTAAGTGCATTTTCAATTCTATCATAGAGGGCCGGATCGTTACATAGCCCTAAAGAAATTCTCACTACGCCGCGACCAATATCGTCAGCTACTCCCATGGCCTTAAGAACTTTAGATGTCTGAGGATTATTGTCAGAACATGCTGATGAAGTTGTTACATAAATACCTTCCGACTCAAGCTCCATTTGAACTGCTTGTCCGTGGATACCTGGATATGAAAGATATGTTGTTGAAGAAAGTCTTGGAGCTTCTTCACCAATGATAACAACTTGTGGAAACTTAGCTTTAATATTCTTTTCAAATTCTTCACGTTTGCTATTAATAGCTTCGTGTTTTTGTAGGTTATTCATTGAATATGTAAGCGCTACTGCAAGAGTTTCGTTACCTAAGTAGTTTTGTGTTCCACCACGTAGGCCTTTTTCTTGACCACCACCAATGATAAGAGGCTTTAATGTTGTAGGATCTTTAGCTACGAGAATACCAGAGCCTGTCATTCCGCCAATTTTGTGTCCAGCGATCACTGCATAATCAATACCTGACTCTTCAAAGTTAAAACAAGTTTTACCTACAAATTGAGTTGTATCACAAAGGTAAGGTACGCCTTGTTCTTGGCAGATTTTTGCAATGTCGTTATATGGCTGGATAACACCAGTTTCATTATTAGCGGCCATTACTGCAACAAGAGCAGTATTGTCATCGATATGATTAATGAGGTCTTCAATATCTGCGATACCATTTGGTTTCGTTTGAAGTGTGTATACTTCACAACCAAAGTTATCTGCATAGAATTGAGCATTATTGCTTACCGCTGAATGCTCAATACCCGAGATGATGATTTTCTTTTTTGGGTTATTTAACAAAACAGATTGGAAAACAGTTGAGATACCTTCAGTTGAGCCTGAGTTAAAAACTAGTTGGCTCATATGCGCACCTAAAAGCTTTGCGCATACTGAACGAGCATTCTCCATTGCAACTTTTACGCGAGCGCCGACGTGGTGAGTAGCATTTGGGTTAGCAAATGGCCCCTTGTTAAGTCGGTTGATAATATACTCCTTAACTTCATTACAAATTGGAGCACTACCATTGTAATCCGCGTAAATTTCTTGCATGTTGTCCCTCTTCCTTAATCTTGTGTATTAAACCTATTACTTACTCAGCTCAAGCATCTTATTAAGTGCTTTTAATGAGTACTCTTTTGTTTTTTCATCTACTTTAATTATATTTATAGGTTTATTTTCCTTAATTGCTCTAAAGCTGGCAAGTAGCCAACGAGGTCTTACTCGATACATTGTTGTACACAAACACTGGTAAGGTGACAGGGAAGTGATTTCTTTGTCTGGAAAATCATTTGCTAGTCTGTTAACCAAGTTGATTTCTGTTCCAACGGCAAATTTAGAACCAGCTGGTGCATCTTTAATCTTATTAATGATGTATGCAGTTGATCCATTGTCATGAGCTGCTTGTACAACATCAAAGTTACACTCAGGGTGTACGATAACAGTTGTATCAGGTTTATCTTTTTTAATTTGTTCAACTTGAGCTGCAGTAAAGCCTTGGTGAACAGAGCAGAATCCGTACCAAAGAATTACTTTTGCATTATCGATTTGTTCTGCTGTTAATCCACCATTAAGCATATTTGGGTTGTAAACAACCATATCTTCTAGTGGAATCCCTAGATCAAAACAAGTATTGCGTCCTAAGTGTTGGTCAGGGAAGAATAGTAGTTTTTGTCCCTGAGTAAAGGACCACTTGATAATGTTGTGTGCATTTGATGAAGTACAAATTGTTCCATCGTTCTCGCCAACAAATGACTTAAGAGTTGCTGCACAGTTGATATAAGTAATTGGGATGATCTTATCATTAGTTGATCTTTGCATGAATGCCCATGCTTTATCGATCTCTTCACGATTTGCCATATCGGCCATCGAGCATCCAGCTTGCATGTCGGGAAGGATTACGTGTTGATCTTCATTCGTTAGCATATCTGCTGTTTCTGCCATGAAGTGAACGCCACAGAAAATAATATAAGGCTTGTCTAAAACGGCTGCATCTTGTGCTAGCTTTAGTGAGTCACCTTTATAGTCTGCAAATTCAATAACGTCGTCTTGCTGATAGTGATGTCCAAGAACCACAACTTGATCTTTAAGTTCTTCTTTGATCTTTCTTAACTCAACTAGTACTTCTTCATCAGATAACTCTTCTTGAGAAATTATCGGACGGTGAACTTCTTCTTTACCGAATAGATCTAACATTTTTCTTCCTTCTCGATTTTAAGATTAATTATTTGATTGGGTAACCGCTTTCGTCCCAAGCAAGAATTCCGCCTTCAAGGTTGTAAAGGTCCTCAAATCCTTCTTCTAGTAGAAATTGACAAGCAGTTAAGCTTCTCTTTCCACTGCGGCATTGAACAACGATCTTCTTTGATTTGTCAGTTAGGTGATTACCAAATTGATTTGCAAAATCAGAAAGAGGAATAAAGATAGCACCATCAATATGGCCAGCATCCCACTCATCTTGTTCGCGACAATCAACTAAAACTAGGTCTGTATTCTTGTCCATTAAATCTTTTAATTCACCAACTTCCATAAAGTTAATCATTGTGTCATCTCCTTATATAATTGACGTTTTGGAAGATAGAACATTTGAAACGAGCTGTCATCTGAACATCCTTAAAATTGGTTCCAGTTCGTGTTGCGCTAAGTTAAAAAAAATGTTTTATCAGGTATTTGACGTTGCGTGATAGTTTTCTTAACATTTTATATAGATAGTCTTTTATTACGGTCAAAGGGATGACCGAGGGAGCTTACATGGAAGTTATTACGGTTGCAAATAACAAGGGTGGTGTTGGGAAAACAATGCAGTGCTACCAATTAGCGACACACTTAGCTAATAAAGGGAACAAAGTACTTGTTATTGACCTAGATTCACAGGCCAATCTAAGTTCAACTTTTAATTTACAAATTCACAGAACTCTTATCCCTGAGTGGTTAATTGGTGACGTTACTATTGAAGACGTTATGGTTCCATCAGAAGGTAAGGGGAAATTTCATAAGAATATCACAGTTATTCCATCAAGCCGTCATATGGCCAATCTTTCTAAACTTCTCATCCTTTCAGAAGGTGAGATTAGAAAAGAAGCAGGTCGTAAGGAAAGGTTGATGAGACTTAGACTTGAGCAAGTTCCTGAAGGAATGTTTGATTACGTTGTAATCGATACTCCTCCAATGCTTGGAGATGAGCTTATTATGGCACTAGTTGCTTCAAATAGAATTCTTATCCCAACTCAGGCACAGGACTACTCAATTGATGGTCTAGAAGAGTTAATGGATACTTTCGAAATTATTAAAGAAACTGAAAATCCATCACTTGAATTTTCAATTATTCCATCAATGGTTAATACTAGAAGAAAGATTGAAAGGCAGAGACTTGAAGAACTTGCTCAATCTTTCAATATTACGCCACCAATTAGAAATCTTGTTCAAATGCAAGAATCAATTTCGTTAAGAAGACCTATCTGTAAGATGGGGAAAAAGTCTCGTGGTCACGGTGATTACACGGCACTTTGGGAATCATTAAATCTATAATCTATAATTTTTGAGACACACGGATGTGTTTCGCTTTTAAAGGGGCCATGTGTGTGTGACTGGCCCTCTTTAAAGGAAAACAGTCTCAACATAGGGAAGAGGAATTTATGGCAAAAGACTTTGCTCCAAGAGTTTCTAAAAGACAAAGAAAGACAATCGATCTGACTGAAGGTCTAGATAGTAAAGTAGTTGAAAGACTATCGGGTGATCGCCTTCTTCAAGGTGCTAAGCTTGATGAAGTTTATTTAAAAGAAATCGTAGTTAAAGAACAGGTTAGAACGAAGTTTAATGATAGCTCTCTTAAAGAGCTTTCTGAAAACATTAAGCAAAACGGTCTAATTCAACCACTTGTTCTTCATAAAGATAAGTTAGGCAGACTAGTTCTAATTTGTGGTGAAAGACGCTACCGTGCCATGACACTTATTAAGAAAGAAAAGTGTCCTTGTTTTATTCTTGATAAGAAAACAGAACAAGAGCTTATGGCAATTCAGTTCTCTGAAAACTCTTCAAGAGAAGCGCTTCATTATATTGATAAAGCAGATGGTATTCTTAATTACCAAAAAGCGACAAAAGCTAGTGAAAGAAAGATCCAAGCTGCACTTGGTATCTCTAAGTCTGAAGTTCACCGCTCACTAATGATTGCTAAAATGGGCAAGAAAATTAAAGAAGCGGCAAAAGCATTTAATATTGAGAAGTATGTTCTTCTTGAACTTGATGCTCTTGAAAAAGGTGTTCTTAAAACTAAACTTACAAAGATGCTTTATAAAGGTGAGTTGACTAAAAGAGCTGAGCTTAAGAAGGCCATTAAAGATGGTGGTGTCCTAAAAGCTGGTAAAGTTAAGAAAACTCCAACAGTTCCAAAGGGACTTACTGCTAACGCATTCATCAAGACGCTTAAATCTCAAGCTAAATCAAAGAAGCTTGATAAAGACACGCAAGCGCTTCTAAATCAACTTCTTAAAGAAACACAAAATATCGTAGATATGTAATCGCTGCTTTTAGGTGAGCTAGTTTAACTAGTTCACCTTTGGCATCGTCCTTGCAAATTATATTAGTAATTAAACATATTACTTATGTAATTTGAGGGGCTTACGATGCTAAACAAGGCAAACAAGAGAGAGAAATTTTATACACACTGTTCAAGGTTTATACAGCTAACTCTGGTAGTGTTTACTATTCAGACAGTTGCTTCTGACCTAACTTTGTTTAAAAACTTCAACCCTAGAGTGAAGATTCAAGATCGTACTCCGCAAAGCTTCTATGCAGATGTGGACTACACGCCAAAGCCTGAAGAGTATAAAACATTTCTTGATTACGTCTTTGTTTACGATAAGGCCGGCGTCCTTCAGCGTATGTCTAATCACTACCATCAGCTACAAGAACGCGATGAGTACGTAAAAAATTGGGATCTTTCTACGACGACGATCTATCGACTTTCGACTCTTGATGAGAGAAAGCGCTACTTTAATAAGCAATTTCTAAGATATATTGATAAGAGAATTTCGGGCTCTGTTAAATCTGCTAAGAAAGGCTCAACTCTTGAAGCCGTTGGAAATATGAAAGATACTCTTTCACCTAGTTCTGAAGCTGAGCTTCTACCAAATTTTAAAGTGAAGTTTAGAGCGAAGGTTCTAAAAGGTCTTGCAACAATTAAGTTTATCAATCCTTATATCGATGCAAACACACACCTTTCTTTATCTGATGGCGTGACAATGCAGCTACAAAAGAAATTTAATGATAACCGTACTATTGCCTCTGTTGATTACAATCCGGCAGGGACGACTGTTGAATTCTATGTTGAACAGGCCATCACAAATAACTTGAGAGCAAGAGCGTCTTCAATTGATATGGTAGGGGGAAGTAATGCTGACCATGTGCTGCGCATTAATTATCATGCACCATTCAATTTCTAATTAACCGAATTCGCCAAAAAAAGTCAGCTTTTGCCCTAAGCAAAAGCTAGCGCTTCCGTTACAATAGGAGTAAATTAGTCCTTATTTTACGTATAACGGAGTTAAAAAAATGAGCAATCTTCTAGATAATCCACTATACCAGGATGCCATTGCGCAATTAGAAGAATCTGCAGCAATTATGGGACTTGATCCAAACGTTGCCGACAGACTTAAACACCCAAAAAGAGCACTTCAAGTAGCAGTTCCTATTCGTCTTGACGATGGTACTGTTAAAACTTTTCAAGGATTCAGAGTTCAGCACAATATGACTCTTGGGCCTGGAAAAGGTGGAGTACGTTTTCACCCAGGCGTAGATTTAGCTGAAACAGCTGGTCTTGCTATGCTTATGACTTTTAAATGTGCCCTTGTTGGTCTGCCTCTAGGTGGAGCAAAAGGTGGTATTTGTGTTGATCCAACAAAACTTTCTCGTCAAGAGCTTCAGTCTCTAACTAGAAGATACACTACTGAGATCAACATGATTATCGGTCCAACGATTGATATTCCAGCACCAGATATTGGTACTGACGGTCAAACAATGGCGTGGATGCTTGATACATATTCTCAATTAAAAGGTTACACTGTTCCAGGTGTAGTAACAGGAAAGCCAATTACTGTTGGTGGTTCACTAGGTCGTAGTGAAGCTACAGGTAAAGGTGTTGCATTCTGTGTTAACTTTGCTGCAAAGAAACTTGGAATGACAATTGATACAAATACAACAGTTGCAATTCACGGTTTTGGTAAGGTAGCTGTTCCTGCTGCTGAGGACCTTCAAGCACAAGGTGCAAAGATCGTTGCTGTATCTGATGTTTCAGGTGCTATTTATGATCCAAATGGCCTTGATATTGAAAAAGCTGTTGCTTGGGCAAAAGGTGGACGCCTTCTTGCTGATATGGATGGAGTAGAGAAAATTTCTAACGAAGAACTTTTCGCTCTTGAAGTTGATATCTTAATCCCTGCAGCAATCGATGGTGTTATCACTGAAAAGAATGCTCACAATGTTAAAGCTAAGATCATTGCAGAAGGTGCAAACGGTCCACTTAATAAAGCTGCGATTGATATCGTAACTAAGAATGGTTCATTCCTAGTTCCAGATATTCTTTGTAACGCTGGTGGTGTTATCGTTTCTTACTTTGAGTGGGTACAAGGTCTTCAGAACTTCTTCTGGGATCTTTCTGAGATCAACAAAAAACTTCACGACATCCTAAAAGATGCTTTCGAGAATGTTTATGAAGCTCACCAGAAATATGATATTGATATGAAAAAGGCTGCTTTCGTTGCCGCTCTAAGAAGACTAGAGAGAGCAATGAGACTTAGAGGTCTTTTCCCAGGTTAAGATTTATATTACAATCATAGGCGCGTCCTTAATGGGCGCGCTTTTTTTTTATTATGAAATATATTGCAACACTTCTTTTTACATTCTGCATTTTCGCTAGTGTTACTAGTGAACTTGTTACTGGCGCTGATCGCAAGATTTTCAGCTACGCAAAGGTGTGTGAATTTTTTGGTGTAAAAGATGCAATGTTAATGAGTAAGTCTTCGACAACGAAGATCGATTGCATGGGAAAAGAGTTTGAGATTGCAAAATTTTGTGAATCTAAGTTTTCAAAAAAACTAAATTACACAAAAGCTCGCTTTGACCTTGTTGATGGAAAGGTCTCTTGTCATTTCTCTGATACTGTTATTCTTGAACTTACATGTAAAGATAAGTACGAAAAATTTTGTAAGGACGCAAAAGGCTCTTGTCAAAGTTTAAAGGGAGACTTCGCTCACTCTCTTGAAGTTTCATCTGCGATGATTCTAGAAATTTATCCTCCTCATTTAAAATGTTTTTATCAGTCAAAAGCTAAGATCCCTAATTCTAGTAATTTATAATTAAAAAAAAATTCATGACTCTTGCACTCCTAGTAATAGGAGGGATTATGCACAAGCAAATGCTAGGTCTTCTACCTCTTGGGGGGAAGGGACATTTAACAGAAATTTATGGTTATGCTTCAAAGGGAGTTCCCGGACTTGAAATTGTTGGTCTTGGTACAAAAGGAAAGTCGATAAAAGAGAAGTTTATTTTTCTCTCAAAGAAGTACAACTTGAAAATCTCACCAAAGCGCTATGTTCTGTGCATTGATGACAATATGGTTTTAGGCTCTCTAAGCTCTAAAGAAGAACTTTATCGCTGGCTTGAGTTACCACTTTTGATTCTCTATTGGTCAATGGCCGGGGTTCTTCCCATTCAAAACTTAAATGATTGTCTTTGCGCAGGAAGAATCTCAACACGAGGAAAGATTGAGCCCTTTCGATTTGATGAAACATCCCATGCTTTTTTAGAGAGATTGGATGCTATGAACTTGAAAGTGATTGCAAGCTACACCCAAGATCTTCGAGGACTTACGTACTTTATTCCCCTTGATGAGATTATTAAGTTCCCCGATGCATCATAAGTTATTGTAATTGCTACTTGAGTGGGAAAGTAATTCTTTTTCTTGTGCGTAAGTTGTGCGTAAGTTATACTAACTTTAATGGAAAAGAAAATTAGAGCAAAACTACCGATTGCAAATTGTGGACTCTTTGGAATCAGCGAGGATCACATACAGAATTATCAATCTCTAGATGATCGTTTTGTACAGAATCGTTCTGCGACATTTTTCTTTGAAGCACAAGGTGACTCGATGGAACCATTGATTATGCCCGGTGACGTCCTGGTTATCGATCGATCTTTAGAAGTAAAGAGCGGTCGAGTTGCCGTGGTTTATCTGGACGGAGAGTTCTTGTGCAAGAGATTCATTAGACAAGATGGAAAGTCCATTTTGCGCTCACACAATCCCCTGCATCGAGACATTATCATTTCAGAAGAAATGGACTTCTTGGTGTGGGGGCCAATTGTGGCCGTGGCCCGTGACATGAAAGAGTTATGAGGTTTTACGATGGAGAAAGTGTATGCGTTGGTGGATTGTAATTCCTTCTTCTGTTCTTGTGAAAGACTATTTCGACCTGAGTTAAGAAATAAACCTGTTGGTGTCTTATCAAATAATGATGGGTGCTTTGTCTCTCGAACTCCTGAGCTTAAGGCCTTGGGAGTAAAAATGGGGGACCCGTACTTTAAAGTAAGGAGGCTTTGTGAGTCACACGATGTTCATGTTTTTTCTTCTAATTTTTCTTTGTATACAAATATCAGTGATCGGGTAATGCATGTTCTTGCTACCTTCGCTCCATCAATAGAGATCTACTCCGTTGATGAAGCCTTTATTGATTTAACTGGTGTAAGCGGAGATTTAAATGAGTACTGTCAGCATATTCGAAAAACTGTGCTGCAATGGACGGGGATTCCCGTAAGTATTGGTATTGCACCAACAAAGACTCTCGCAAAAGTGGCCAATCATATTGGGAAGAAGTCACAAAAGGCGCAAGGAGTCGTGTGTATTCTAGAAGAGAGGTTGCAAGATATTGCACTTCAGAGAACTCCTATTGAAGACGTGTGGGGAATTGGAAGGAAGAATAGCGTAAAGTTAAAAAGCATTGGAATTAAAACGGCGTATGATTTTAAGAAGTTCAAAAATACTCATGTCATACAAAGACTTTTAACTAAGCTAGGTCGCATGACTCAAGATGAGTTACGAGGAATTGCCTGTTTTGAGTTAGAAGAAGCTCAGCCTAAAAAGAAAGAAATTCTATGTTCACGAAGCTTTAGTACAAGTGTTGTGGATCTAAAAAGCTTGCGAGAATCAGTGGCCAATTATGTAACAAATGCCAGTGAGAAAATGAGAAATCAGCAGAGCTTGTGTTCAACTATTGAAGTTTTTTGTTTAAGTGATCCACATAAGATCGATCAAACGCCATATTATGGTAAAGACAAAGTTAAGCTTCTTGGTCCAACAAGTGATACCAGAAAAATTATCAAGTATGCATGGGCGGCCCTTGATGATCTCTTTCGCATGGGGGTTTGTTTTAAAAAGGCCGGAGTAAAGCTTGGAGACTTTTCAGATTCAGAGATTATCCAACAAAGCCTATTTGAAGAATTAGATGATCCACGAAGTGTGAAGCTAATGGAAATCATTGATAAAATTAATCGACGAGAGGGAAGTGGCATGGTTAGGTCAATGGCCTGTGGGGTCGATAATCAGGCATGGAAAATGCGAAGGGAGAAAGTTTCTTTGCGCTATGTCACAGGTTGGAGCGAATTGCCAAAATGTTCGTAGTGTCAGCGATGACATATATTGCCATTAGTTGATGACGTGACTATAATGACGAAATGAGCATATTTAAAGACAAGATTAATATATTTGAAGCAGTAATATTAACATCAATCGCCCATATGGTATTCTTTGGAATGTATTTTGCGAAAGCGAATCCTCAATGGTTTAGCGATGTTTACACAGTTGAAGATGGATTCTTAGAAATACAACAGGCCATCTATCTACTACTCGTTTCATTTGTCTGTCTGTGGCGCTACTTTAAGTTAAAAGGTACAAAGCCAAAATTATTCTCATTTGCGCTTCTTGGTTTTGCAGCACTTTTCTTTTTTGGATTTGGAGAAGAGATTGCGTGGGGCCAAAGAATTTTCAACGTGACTGCGCCTGAGTTTTTTCAGCAATACAATACACAAAATGATATTACACTCCACAACTTAAAATTCGGTGATTTCAAAGTTAATAAAATTATCTTTGGTCTTATTGTCGGAATTATTGTTGGTGTTTATGTATTAATTCTTCCATTTCTCTATAGAGCAATTGGTTTTATTCAGTATCTTGTTGATGACTTTGCAGTTCCTGTTCCAAAGTTAATGCACTCTCTTTTTTATCTTTTAATGTTTATTCTAGTAAGCTTAATTGATCACGGTAAAAAAGGAGAAGTTGTAGAACTTGTTGGGTGTGCAATGTTCTTCGTTATTTTCTTATTTCCTTATAACGACAAGACTTTCCAGAGGTCATAAATGAAAGACTTCGATGAGTTAAATGCCATAAGCGAATTAACTTGTATCGAAGACCCACTCATTCGTTGTCGTGAAATTACACGTATTAATCATGAAGGTGAGAGCTATCCAATTCATAGTTTTGAAATTGGTAGCTCAGATCCAAGCGCTCCGGTTCTAGGTTTATTTGGTGGTATTCACGGACTAGAAAAAGTAGGGACACAAGTCGTTGTTACTTATCTTTCTTCATTATTTAAACAACTATCTTGGGATGAAGAGTTAAGACGAAGCCTAGAGAAGTTTAGAATCGTATCGATTCCTCTTATCAATCCATGGGGCATGTATCATCATCGCCGCTCTAATCCAAACAATATTGATCTTATGAGAAACTCACCATCGCGAACTCATGAGAAAACAAAATTTCTACTATCAGGACATAAGTTATCAGATAAGCTTCCATGGTATCAGGGAAATAGTGATCAAATGGAGCATGAACTTCAAACTCTAGTAGACTATGTGAAAGAACATATATTTGAATCTCAGCGTGCTATCTCTGTCGACTTCCATTCTGGTTTTGGCCTAAGAGATCGACTTTGGTATCCTTATGCCAGAACGCTTACACCTTTTAAGCATATAACAGAAATGGAAAACCTAGAGCACTTATTAAATGAAACCCATCCTCATCATATTTATCGAATAGAGCCGACATCTGAAAGTTATACAATCCAAGGTGATGCCTGGGATTATCTATATGATGAGTATTTAGAAAAAAATCCAGAGGGAGTCTATCTACCTTTAACTCTTGAGATGGGAAGTTGGATTTGGGTTAAAAAGAATCCATTACAAATATTTAGAAGAGGAGGATTATTTAATCCTCTTAAGTCTCATCGATATGATCGAACGATGAGAAGACATATTATGCTAATTAAATTTCTCTTTCGAGCTGTTGGAAGTTCTAAAGCATGGGTGAAAAGGTAAGTTATGAATTGGTTGCTTCTTAGGGGTTTAGCAAGAGATAGTCGACATTGGTATGAATTCCCTGACTATGTAAAAAAAATGAAAGGCACAAATCATGTCTTTGCAATTGATTACTTGGGTGTTGGTAGCAAGAATGAAGAGAAGTCTCCATTAAAGATATCTGATTATGTTGAAGATATGAGAAGTGATTGGCTAAAACTTAAAGAAGAAAATGATGGCCCGTGGAGTGTTATCGGAATTTCAATGGGGGGAATGATGGCCCTTGATTGGTGTGAGCGACATAGCGATGACTTTGAACATGCCGTTCTTCTTAACACTTCAACGAGTGACTCAGGGAAAATTTATCATCGTATGTCTCTTGAGGCAGTAACGACCTTTTCAAAACTGGCCTTTAATAACAATCACCGCGAACGAGAAGAAAAGGCCTTATCTTTAACTGTTAAGATGAAAGAGTTGTCTGATGATTTACTTGATGCATATGCTGCATATTTTGAGGAAAGACCTCTTAATCGCGCTAACTTTGTAAGGCAGTTAATTGCGGCATCACACTACCGTTTACCTAAGAAATTGAAAACGGATGTCTTGTTGCTTGCAGGCAAGCAAGATAAGCTTGCAAATTATAAATGCAGTGTTGAAATTTCTAAAAGGCTTGGTGCCGCGCTTGAACTACATGAACAAGCGGGACACGATTTACCTCTAGACGATCCTGAATGGATCATTAAAAAGATTGAAGAGCATTACTTAGATAGTAAATAAACATCTTCTTTTAATGGCCCATAAGAGCGTGCATTAAGGGCCGCTTTTATATGTGGCCATTTAACTCTTCTCTTCCATTTTTGCCATTTTGCTAAAATTCTTAAATTCTTACGATACTCTAAAGGAGTTTTTGATTCTGCAGTAATAACCACAGTGTTTTCTTTCTCTAGAAATGAAGAGATATTTGCGTAGCTAATTGGCTCAACATTCATCTCAAGAGTTTGCTCGTAAAAGTAAGAACGACGATCAACTAGTGCTACATTTTTATCTTTGAAAAGACCTTGAGCGGCTTGTGGAACAGGTAAGATGTAAAATTGAGATGCAACAACTGACCATAAGAAAATTAAATATAGTCCCATCGTGTTGAAAGCAATGAGCATCTTTCTTTTAAGAATGAAAATATTTGTCACAATAATTAGAGCAACAAATAGTAAATTGGCAACGATCGTTACTCCATCAGAAAAATAAAGGAGTAGGCATCCAATGGCCAAAAATAGGATATTTATTGGCAAGAAGATAAAAAGGATACCTTTTGCCTTTTCTCGAATAGTTTCAATATCAATTTGCAAGAGCATGAAAACCATTAGGAATGGAATTGATGGTATTGCATAGTGGTGTGATCTCTGAGATGGAATTAACCATGTGATAAAGAAACATAAAAAATGTGCAAAGAAAAAATATGTTTCATTATTTAAGTTCTTAAAGTTTTCTCTTACTTTCTTCCAAGCAAATGGAAGAATTAATAACCATGGAAGAGAATAGAGAATGAGTCCTTGGAATACCTTAATCATTGGCATTGGCTTTTGATCAAATTTTCCTACATTTTCTCTTACGAAGAAGTAATTGAAAAACTCTTCACCATAGTTTAGATAACTAATGAAGTACCAAAGACAACTCAAAATAGTAATCGATAGAAAATAGAAAAAGCACTCTTTAATAATAAAGCGCTTTTCTTTCTTGAATAAGAAAGCTTGATAAAGAGACATTGCAAGAAAGCTCATAACAATTGAAACAGGGCCTTTGATTAGAGCTCCTGCCGCTCCAAAAAGAATCGCCCAAATAAAATACTTTTTAGCCTTTGTCTTTAAGTAGTCAAAAAGAAAGAGTGAGCTAATAAATGGAAGAAGAGATAGAGATGTTTCCATCATAAATGTTCGACCAAATTTAATAGCACCATAACCTCCTAAAAAGAAGGCCAGAGATAATAGTGGTTCAATATTAAATCTTCTTTTTAACCAAACTGCAGTCAAGATACCGAGAGCGATTGTAAGAAATGCCATCGACGCTCGTGCACCTGTTAAAGAAGATTCTCCCATTAGTACATAAATAGGAAACGGCAGCCAGAAATGAACTGGTGGTTTTGACCAATGTCTCTCTCCGCGATAGTGGGGTGTCATAATATTATTTGTGTCATACATATCTTGTGATATTTGCACATATAATGATTCTGTCCCTTGTCTTGGGGCACTAATATTTCCAATGTCCCAAAAGTAGAAAATTGAAAATAGGAATGTAAAAATAATAAATAAATTCTTATCTGAAACTTTTGTCATATTTATAAACTTCGTTTTATTTTGATAAGGTTTTAACCATATCTACGTATTTCTCTTCAACTTCAAATTTTTTGCCAAGACACTTCTCTAAGTTTTCGACAACAATTTGACCATTTTGTTCTGCTGTAACAATTGCAGTTTTTCCTTCAAGAAGTGATTTAACAGCAAGATGTCCCATTTGGGTTGCAATAAAGCGATCACGACCAGTAGGGTTTCCTCCGCGTTGAATATGTCCTAGGATACAAACACGTGAATCAATCTTGTGATCTTCAAGAAGTTTGTTGTGAACGTAGTGAGACAGACCTTCAGTTTCCCCTTCAGCAGCAATGATGATTGAAGAACCTTTTCCACGCTGAAGTCCACGTTTAATATCTGTCGCAATTGTGTCAACATCAACATTACTTTCATCTTGAATAGGGAAGATAATATTTTCTGCTCCAGTACAAAGTCCTACGTGAAGAGCGATAGCAGGAGACTTTCGCCCCATTACTTCAACAATGAATGTACGATCGTGTGAGTGTGCAGTGTCACGAATTTTATCCACGGCCTCAATAGCAGTTTGAACGGCAGTATCAAAACCGATTGAATAATCAGTTCCTTCAATATCATTATCAATTGTTCCAGGAATTCCAACTACTGGAACACCATGTTCCTTGTGAAGCTCCCAAGCACCATTAAATGAACCATTACCACCAATAACAATTAAGGCATCAATATTCTTTCTCTTGAGAATATGTGCCGCTTCTCTTCTTATCTCTGGTTGCATAAATTCAGGACAACGAGAAGTTTGAAGAATTGTTCCACCTTTTTGAAGAATGTTACCAACACTTGCGGCATCCATTTTGTGTTGCGATCCTTCGAGTAGACCTGCAAAACCACGACGAATTCCATAAATCTCAATATCATTTGCAATACAAGTACGAACGACTGCTCTAATCGCACAGTTCATCCCGGGGCTATCGCCACCGCTACAAAGAACAGCAATTGTTTTAATCGACTTTACATCTTTTTCAACTTCACTCATAAAATTTCCTATTCAAAAATATGATGGCCAGTAAAACTTGCTGGACGATCAATCCCCATAATATAAAGACAAGTAGGTGAGACATCCATTAGCGAATGATCCCCCGGTGCTATAGTAAAAGCTTTATCCTTTAATGCGCTATTGATAACACAAAACGGTACCGGTGCTCCTGTATGAGCTGTATGTGGTGTTCCATCCTTATGTACCATTTGGTCACTATTGCCATGATCGGCAGTGATAATAATAGTTATATTTTCATCAAGACATTTTTGTACTAGTTTTCCTACGCACTCATCAAGTGTTTCAATAGCATGAACTGCAGCTTCATATTTACCCGTGTGTCCAACCATATCTGAGTTTGCAAAGTTTACGACACTAAAATCAAAGTCACTTATTTTAGAAATTAAATTCTCTGTTACTTCTGGCGCACTCATTTGTGGCTTTTCATCATAAGTTGAAACTTCTTTTGGCGAAGGAATTAGAAAATGTTCTTCATTTGGAAAAGGCTTCTTTTCTCCACCATTAAAAAAGAATGTTACGTGTGCATACTTTTCAGTCTCAGCAATCTTTAATTGCTTCTTTCCAATACTACTTAAGTACTCAGTCATTGTTCCTTGAAGCTTCTCTTTATCAAATAAAATTGGAAGTTCCATTTCATCCGGAATAAATGGCGTCATACATAGAAACATTGCTGGAAAGAATGGCCTTTCAAACTCAGTAAACTCTGGATAGTTAAATGCCATTGTTAACTGAATTGCGCGATCGGGTCTAAAATTTGTAAAGAAGACGCAGTCTCCTTCTTTAATAGCGTAGTCTTTATTAAAGAGTGTCGGCGATACGAACTCATCAGTGCGACCAGCTTCATACTCACTATTGAGATATTCAATAGGTGATAAGTCAGTCACATCACCATGACCTAGGAACATATCATATGCTAATTTAATTTTTTCCCAACGGCGATCACGATCCATTCCAATTGAGCGGCCTTGCATTGAAGCAAAGTGTGATCCTTCAAAATCAACGATCTCTTTTAAATACATTTCACCACATGCTGGCGGTGTATCTCTACCATCCATGAAAGCATGTAAGAAAACTTCAATACCTTCTTTCTTAAGACATTTGATGATTTCTTTCGTGTGTTCAATATGTGAGTGAATTCCACCGTCCGAAAGAAGTCCCATGAGGTGAATGCGATTATTATTTTGCTTTGCTACTTCAATGAGTTCCTTTAGTTTAGGAAGTTCACCAAAAGTATGATTCTTAATTGCTTCATTAATACGAACTAAATCCTGGCGAATGGCACGTCCCGCACCTAAGTTCATATGGCCAACTTCCGAATTTCCAACAACACCTTTTGGAAGACCTACTAAAACACCGCCTGCTTGGATCGTTGTAAATGGATAACTTTTAAACAATTCATCCAAAACTGGAGTTTTTGCATCTCGAATCGCATTCTTTTCTGTGTTTTCACTAATCCCAAAGCCATCTAGGATGACAAGAAGGGCCTTTTGGCCAATATTTTTAATCGACATAAATTGATTCCCGTTAAAAGCTTATTCAATCCTTATTCTAATACTACCCAAAGATTAGACAAAATACTCTATCGTGTTCATTTTTTAAACACTAGGTCTTTGTAAAGGACTGTAATCTCATCTTAAAACTTGGCACACAACTTGTATATATATAGGCAAATAGTTTAAACACACGCAAACACAGAGAATTTTGGAGAATACTATGAAACTTAACCTTAAGAACACATTACTTTCAGTTATTGTTCTAGCTTCGCTTGTCGGGTGTGGATCTGACGGTGGGTCTGGAAATGGAAGCACTTATGGAAATTACGCTGCTGGCTCTGCTAGTGAGTATGTTGATACAGCAAGAGGCTTACCGAATAGCTTAAGCACTGCGGATGAATTATCTCAAGCAATTGTGAATAATAATTTTGCAAATAGAAGTATTGGCGATTCTGAATATCCTATTTATACAATTTCTAGCTTTGATAATTTATCAGGATCAAATAATTCAGGTAATTGTGATGATTTTGAAGTATTTGGAATGAGTTTAGGAACTATATGTACTTCATCATCTTCTTCGTCTTCATCTGGCTATACTGTCGGTGGATATCGTGGTCTCTATAGAGATGGAAGAATTGCACGTAGTAATGAGTCTCTTGATGGCGCATTTGGATCTACTATTTCACAATTAGCTACTTTCTTGGCCAATAAAGTACAAGAGTCTGATGCAAATGGTACACTTTTTAAACGATATGGTTATGGATATGCTCCATATAAAGATGGAATGTGTAATGACTATAATTGGGTAAGAAGCTACTACAATGGATCGATACAATTTTGTACTCAAGTTGCACAAACATATGCAGTGGAGTGGATTGTGACAATTAACGGAAAAAGGGCCCTTATTAATATGAATGCACCACTTGCTTTACAACCAGTTTTAAGAGCAACAAGTGTAGGAGTTTCGGCTCACTAATAAATAAAAACGATTTTAAATTTATACCTGACTAAAAAGCGCGGCATTGTTCGCGCTTTTTTATTAAATTTAACCTAATTTACTCCGGCTAAATTGTGTCTACACGTGCATGAAATCTGAACATCATTTATAATAGAACTGTTTTAGTATTAAAAAAGGACTATTATATGGCAAAGTATCGTACAGATTTAATGGATGTGAATTTCAATCTATTTAAAGCGTGCAAAATTCAAGACGAAGCAAGCGAGCTTGGATATGGTGAAGCTGAATTAAAAGATATCCTAACTCAATTCGATAAATTCGTTGAAAATGAAATTTATCCAACTCGTCAAATTAGTGATGAGATTGGCGTAAAGCACGTTGATGGAAAAGTTATTGTTCCAGAAGTTTTTCACCAAGCAAATAAAGCCTTCTATGAGAATGGTTGGTATGCACTTGGTTATCCTGAAGAGGTTGGTGGAATGCCAGCTCCTCACGCAATGAAAGTTGCATGTACTTCAATGGCAATTGGTTCAAATGTTGCGTGGTCAATGTACTACGGACTGTCTCAAGGTGCCATGAATGTAATTCTTAAGGTTGGTTCTCAAGAACAGAAAGATCTATTTGTGACAAAGATGATGACAGGAGAGTGGGGAGGCACAATGTGTCTTACTGAGCCTGGTGCTGGATCTGATGTTGGGAACGCAAAGACGACGGCAAAACCTCTTGATAACGGGAAATACGCAATCAATGGTGTGAAGATTTTTATCTCTTCTGGAGAAAGTGATCTTTACGAAAATAACATCCACCTTGTTCTAGCAAGAACTCCTGGTGCTCCAGAAGGTACGAAGGGACTTTCCCTTTTTATCGTTCCACGCTTTAACGTTGAAACTGGTGAGACAAATAATGTTAAGTGCACAAAGCTAGAACATAAAATGGGGATTCACGCACAGGCAACATGCGAATTAACATTTGGCCAAGATGGTGAGTGTGTTGGAGAACTGATTGGGAAAGAGTTTGATGGAATGGCAAATATGTTCATCATGATGAATGAGGCAAGGCTTCTTTGTGGCCTTCAAGGTGAAGCTCAATCAAATCTTTGCTTTGAGCTTACTGAGCAATATGCAAGAGAGCGCTCTCAATTTGGTACCGAAATTATCAATATGCCAGATGTTAAGAGAATGCTTCTTAAAATGAGATCTACGGGACGTGGACTGAGAGCTCTTTCTCTTTATACAGCAAACCTTTTTGATAAAGCTGAAAAAGGTGATGATGAAGCTGAAAAAGAAATCGCATTATTTACTCCGATCTGTAAGGGATTTTGTACAGATGAGGGTGTAAATATCGCAAGTGAAGGTGTTCAAGTTCACGGCGGTTACGGATACTGTACTGAGTATGGAATTGAGCAATTTATGCGTGATACAAAGATTGCAACAATTTATGAAGGTACAAATGGTATCCAGGCGATCGACTTTGTTATGAGAAAAATTCTTATGGATAAAGGCGAAACATTCTTTAATGTAGGTAAGAAGATTCAAGCGACAATGAATAGAGAAGAGGCCAAGGCGTACCCTCATGAAGTTTCAATGATTGGGAAATCAATGGAGATGAGTGAAGAAGTTGTGAAGAAATTCGGATCGTTTATGGCGGCAAAGAATCAAAGCGCAGTTCTAGCTCACGCAACTGATTTTTTAAGTTATTGTGGAAACCTTGTCGTTTCATGGCTTCTTCTTGAGCATGCTTGTATTGCTCAAAATGAATTAAAGACGGCAACAGGTGAAGAAGAGAAAAAATATTATCAGTCTAAAATCGATGATTTTAAAGTTTTTTGTCAGTACCAATTAACGAGAAATATTGGACTCGCACATAGTGTTTTAAACTTCGAGGAAGATTTAACTTCGATTAATGTTTAATTAAAGATTAAGCACAAGGGTATGTGAGAGATGCAAGAAATGGAAAAAGGAGTCGATCTATTTAATGAGGCGACTCGTGGTAGTACAGACTACTATAAAGACAATGTTTATATCATGAAAAAGAAAGGAGAGTATGCTCCTTTAAGTTTCATGAAAAAGAAAGTTGAAGGCTTTGATGAGGAAAGCTTACTTAGTCGTGGATTTATCTACGACTCACTTGAGCTCGTAGGTGATAAAGAATTTTCTGAATGGTATGAGAAACAATTTTCTCGAAAGATGAAAAGGTCTCATGCTAAGCAGGTTCTAATTATTCACTTACCGGATAACAAAAGAATCTTTGACGCTATTGAAACAGTTAATAAGGTTTATGATATTCTTCGCGATGAGCGAATTATTTTTAATGGTAAGAAGCTTCCTGTTCAGTTGGGGGAGTGGTACGCAAAATGTATCTTCGGTCTAATGCAACAAAAGTCGACATCACAACGAGGTTTTGATTTCTACGTTGGTGATAAGAGAGTTGAAGTTGTTGTGCATTGGGGAGATCAAACATCTCCAAAAGGTGTAAAAGTTAGAAAGTCTCTATGTGATCTTTCAGCAAGCGTTATTATCATTTATCTAGCTCGTAACTTTATGATTCGAGATATCTGTCTTCTCGATTCAGATTATGTTTTAAGAAAATTTGCAGGAAAGGGACATACTCTTTTTCTAAAAGATTCTGAAATTAGTGGTTACTTCTTTTCAAAGTCAACGAAGCATAAAGATAAAGTCGTAAATAAGAATGCTCTTCTTAAATACGCTTTACCTAAGCTTGCGATGAATTTAACAGAATTCTTAGAAAGCTAAGATTATAGTAATTCATATTTTAAAAGGCGGCATTCAATGTCGCCATTTAAAAACTCTGTTTTCTTACTTGTTTTTAAACGAATATTTTTTCTTAGTGGCCCGTGAGCTGTAAGAATAAATGCTGTAGAACCCTTGAAGTTATTTTTAAGAGTTTCACCCATCTCGAAATAGAAGTCGTTAATATCAAGACCACCAATCGCTTGAATACGCTCTCCATAAGGAGGGTTAAATAGGATTAAACCTCTTTCAAATCCCGCAGGTGCTTGTGAATTAATGAAGTTTTCGCAGTTGAAGTTTACGAAATCAACACGGCCAAAACAGTTGAGAAGGTGAGTTCTCATGAGTTTAAAGTTTTCAACATCAGCATCATTGCAATAGAACTTATCATTTGGAATTGAATCTATTCTTTCCTGTGAATCTTTCATGATCTCGTGAACTTTATCAAAGTACCAATCAACTAGATTCGAATCATGAAACCACGGCTGACCTGTAAAAGAATACGGAGTCGTATTTTGTTTAAGTCTTAAAAATGCTGGCGATAATTTCAAGAAGTAGAAAATTGCTTCAATTAAAATTGTTCCTGAACCTGCCATTGGATCATAGAATGGACCTTGGCAGTCCCATTTTGTTTCTGCAATAAGAGAAGCCGCTAAGTTTTCACGAAGTGGCGCACGGTGTCCGCTTTCACGATAGCCACGCTTATCAAGAGAAGTTCCAACCATGTCAGCGTAAACAATTACCTTACAGCCTTCTTTAACCTTTTCAACACGTTGAAGAAAGCTAACGTTAGGTTCATTTGTCTCTACATTTGGACGCTTGTTAAATTTATCTCTCATATAATCAACAAGTGAATCTTTTAGAGTTTGTGAAAGGAAGATAGAACTTCTAAAAAGCTCCTTACTCTCACCATCTAGAAGAGTGTTAATTTTAAAAGTTTGCTCTGGAGTAATATAGTCTTCCCATGGAAGCTCACTTGCTCTTTTGTAGATTTGTTTTTCGTCACGAATATAGAAGAAGCCAACTTCTTTAAAGACACGAGAAGCAATTCTAGCGTTGAAGATATATTCAACTGTGGCCTTATTTCTTGCCTTAAATGAAGCTCCACCACGGCCGGCCTTGGCCTCGATACCGTTAGCACGTAGCTCATTTACTAGATATTGTTCGCAACCTCTTGGGCAAGAGGCAAAATAAAAACTCTTGTCATTAATGACTTTGTTCGACTTCTGATATTTTTCCATGACTCGATTTATGATTTATTTAGGTATGTGTCAAAGAAAAAGGCTTAAGTTGGTAAAAATTCGTTCATTTTCCTCAATAAAATAGGCTAATTTCCTTTGTATAGGGTTCAAACTTGGAGCATATGCTGATATAGTTTCGAACATAAATATATAAAGATTTATTCATACATAAAGTGAGGAAACATGAGCTTTACAGATTACAAAGTAGCAGACATCTCTCTAGCTGACTGGGGAAGAAAAGAAATTAAGATCGCTGAAACTGAAATGCCGGGACTAATGTCTCTAAGAAAAGAGTTTGGAGCGGCAAAGCCACTTAAAGGTGCAAAAATCGCTGGTTGTCTTCACATGACTATTCAAACAGCTGTACTTATTGAGACTCTAGTTGAGCTAGGTGCTGAAGTAAGATGGTCTTCATGTAATATTTATTCAACTCAAGATCAAGCTGCTGCTGCAATCGCTGCTGCTGGAATTCCTGTTTTTGCTTGGAAAGGTATGAACGAAGAGGAATTCGACTGGTGTATCGAGCAAACTCTTAAGTGGGCAGATGGATCAGCTCTTAACATGATCCTTGATGATGGTGGTGACCTTACAAATATGGTTCACGACAAATATCCTGAATTAATCGAAGGAATCAAAGGTCTTTCTGAAGAAACAACTACTGGTGTTCACAGACTATATGAAAGAGTTAGAAAAGGTACTCTTAAGATGCCAGCAATCAACATCAATGACTCTGTAACAAAGTCTAAATTTGATAACCTTTACGGATGTAGAGAGTCTCTAGTAGACGGTATCAAGCGTGCAACTGACGTAATGATCGCAGGTAAAACTTGTGTTGTTGTTGGTTACGGTGATGTTGGTAAGGGTTCTGCTCAGTCTTTCAAAGGTCTAGGAGCAAGAGTTATCGTTACTGAAATCGATCCAATCTGTGCTCTTCAAGCAGCAATGGAAGGTTTCGAAGTAATGAAAATGGATAAAGCAGCTTCTGAAGGTGATATCTTCGTAACAACTACTGGTTGTCTAAAAGTTATCAATGCTTCACACCTTGATAAGATGAGAGACGGTGCAATCGTATGTAACATTGGTCACTTCGATTCAGAAATCGAAATTTCTCACCTACACAATAACTACGAAGAAGATAACATCAAGCCACAGGTAGATATGTATACTTCAAAAGATGGAAGAAGAATTATCCTTCTTGCTCAAGGTCGTCTAGTTAACCTTGGATGTGCTACTGGTCACCCATCATTCGTAATGTCTAACTCATTCTGTAACCAAGTAATTGCTCAAATGGAACTTTGGGACAATGCTGGTAAGTATGAGAACAAAGTTTATATGCTACCAAAGCACCTGGATGAAAAAGTTGCTATGCTTCACCTTGAAAGAATTAATGTTGAAATCGATACATTAACTGCTGAGCAAGCTGAGTACCTAGACATCCCAGTTCAAGGTCCATATAAGCCAGAACACTACAGATACTAAGCAACTGCTATATATGAAGCCTCCGAAAGGAGGCTTTCTTATTTAAGGTAAAACTATGAGCAAAAAGATTTTTCTAGCTACTGATCATGGTGCTTTCGAACAAAAGGAAGCAGTTAAGAAATTCTTAATCGATGAAGGTTATGAGGTCGAGGACCTAGGGACTCACTCAACTGACTCATGCCACTATCCAGAATATGCTATTGCTTTGGCAAAAGCAGTTCAGAAAGAGGGAAGAGGAATTCTTCTTTGTGGATCTGGTATTGGTGTTTGCATGGTTGCTAATAAATTTAAAGGAATTCGAGCGGCCCTTTGTCACAGTGTCGATTTAGCTAGGCTTTCACGTGAGCATAATAATGCAAATGTGATTTGTTTTGGTGGCCGTATTTCATCAAGTGAAGAAGTTCTGGCCATGACAAAAGTATGGCTTGCGACTGAGTTTGAAGGCGGCAGACATCAAACCCGCATTGACATGTTCACTGACCTCGGTGAAAATTAATCTTATGTTTAAAGTTAAATGGACTGAATATATCTCATTCTTTGTTATCTTAGTTGTTGGTATTTATAGCTTATATATATCAAGAACTGATTTAGCTTATTTTGATAAAGTACTAAGTGCTCAAAATGGACTACTCGAGTGGTTTACTTTCGTAGGGCTTTGTCTCATTTCATTTGGCTACTTCTATCGCAGAAAAGTTCTAGCAAAGTTTAGAGATCGTAAATTTCTTATTATGTTAAGTACTCAAGGTGTCTTCTATGTGATCTGTGCACTAGAAGAGGTTAGTTGGGGGCAACGTGTTTTTGGTTGGCACTCACCTGAGATGTTTAGAGATATTAACAGTGTCCTTCTTGAAACTAACTTTCAAAATTGGCTTATTGCCCGTGGAGTTTCACATGAGTCTTGGAACTTATCGTTAAGAGTAATCCTGTTTATCTATCTTTTTGCTGTTCCTTTTTCATATTGTAAAGTTGAGAAGGCCAAGCAATTCATCGATAAATTTGCTCTACCGGTACCGAAGGCCACTCATATTTTAAGTTTTATGATTCTATTAGTGATTACACTTTATATTCCAAGCGAGAATAAGGTGCAATTTGCTGAGTTTTGTTTGACTTGGGTTTTAACGGCCCTAACATTAGAGCCATTTAACCGCAGTATGTTTTCTCGTCGAAGTTTAGTTCGCTAGTCTTTCTATTAGCTAAGCGTGCTTTACGCAACTTGGACATTTTCTTTTAAGCATTCTTCTATATGCATTTGTTGTCTTATGAAAGTAGCTTGTTGCCTTTTGTCCCATATTGCTTTCGATTAGCCAGCTAAATTTATTAACAAGAGGATAGAGTTTGGCTAGGTGAGTGATCACTTCATCACCTTTTAGAATCTTACTATCACTTGTTATATAGTGGACTACTTCTTGGCACTCTTCTTTGTTGAGTTGAGGGTGTACTTGATAAAGTTTATCATCGTTTACACTGACAAAGTTAACTGATTTTGCGTCTTCTAAGCGAGCAAGGGAGTCCTTGAACCTAACACATAGTGGGCATTCATCATCGAAAATGAGAAGCGGTAATTTATAATTTTCTTCCATGAAAACAACCTTTTATTTATTGTGCTCCTAATTTCTTAGTTGCTGAGTAACGATATCTTCTTGATATGATCTCAAAAATATTACTAGATTTATCTTTAGTGATACCTGCATTTTTTTGTGCTCTTTGAGAGAAATCTAATATCTCTGCACTTGTATTAGCATTGTCTTTCACTTTCTTCTTAAGTAGGTGAGCATATGGATTAGTCGCAGTCTTCTTTTTCTTCTTTTTATTATCGAGACCGCTTCCGCCTCTAAAGTAAAGGCCATTATCTTTTGGTTTATAAGAAGCAGTATACTTGCCTACTTTTCCTCTTAGTCCCGAAGCACGAGATTTAAGTTTTGCCTCTGCCGACTTACTTTCGTTAGTTTCTGGTGTTGCTGACATCGCATTTGCTACAGCTCCGTCAAAACCAAGTTGTCTAAGTCCTTCAGCAATCTTCGGGTCTTTTTTCTTGTAGCTATCAGGAAGAGTAACCTTGCTAAGTCCATCTTTAAGCTTGTCATTAGCGATAGCAAAGATCTTTCCAGCAGTAGCATTAAAGTTGTTTGAACTATCTCCTGGAGTCGAAATACCATTTGTCATTTTGTAGAAATCATCAAGACTAGTTCCTAGGCCACCTGGAATGTGCATTCCATTGATCTTTGCAGAAATTCTAGAATCGAGACATGTATTTGTTTGGCGACAAGTACAGTTCAGGTCTTCTTTTACATTGTTATCAACACAAGTAACTTGCCAGTTATTATTTTGAGCAGTTCTTTGTCTAATTTGCGGATAACAGTACTTAACGTCATTCATTGTCTCTGGTTGACTACAGTAACAGTCACGATCTGAAACAGGGTTACACTTTCCTTTACCACTTAGTTTATTAGCTACATTATTTAATTTATCAGCAGCATCGCCGTGCATTTTGTGTTCCCACATATAGTAACTAGTCATAAGTGTCGAAGCTCCAAGCTTAACCCAGTTACTCCAACCACTTGTGAATCCACCCATTGTGGCCATTGAGGTAACATAGCATACTGTCGTCGCTCCCCATCCTTTTCTTTGAATATCAACAGACTTTTGACGATCGCGGTGAGAGCGTGCCTGTTTATAAAGGGCCTGGCTTTGAGCATTCTCAACATCTGGCTCTGTTGCTAGTGCAAACTCATCACTCTTTTGTTGAGTAACTCGTGCAATAACTTCAGCCCCCATAGGAATATATTGGCAGTAATCAGTACCTTCTTCTTCTCTAGCTTTGTCATGTTCTGATTGTGCAGCTTTTACATCATCTGGTGATGCTTTGGAGTCGGCCATTGCTTCGGCCTTGCCATTTTCGTTGAATGAGATTCCTTTCTCTTTATATTTAGAGGCAACATCCTTCTTTGTGACAACATCTATTTCGTTAAATTTTCCGCCACCACCAGCTTGTGACATGGCCGGCATAATAATCGAGTAGGCTTGACCTACGGCCTTAAACATTGATGGTGACATTCCCATGAATTTCTCACCGTCAGTTGCATCGCCACCCTTTCTTATATTTTCACACTCTTGAGAGCTACCACATTCTTCGGCCCACTTCTCGTCGGCTTCTCTTTGCTGATAGCCTGCATGAGTGTAATTATCCATTGTATACTTTTCTCTGTCCGTGACATTCCCAGCTGCTACATCAGCTTCAGATGGCGCTTCGTAATTAGAATCTTGTCCATATGACGTAAATGAACACGTTACTAATAATAGCACCACGAGAGTTGTGAATATTTTTGATTTTGGCCTCAACATTAGCTAACCCCAATTATTTAGATTCTTTATGATTTTAACACGCTGTGGTGATAGTCGGGAGGTCTGTAATATATGCCTCATGAAAAAATATGTGAAATCAGTAGGTTACGTGCTTGCCTTAGTTGGGAATGTGAGAAAAGTGATGCACATTATTTGGGGCATCTTCGATTGAGCTTTGGTTGCCAAAAATACCTGAAATTGCTAGATTAAAGGCATAACCTAATTAGTGAGAAATATCATGGCCAATACATCAAAAGATACTACAACTGACAAAAAACCACGTGAAGCTGAGCTATCTCACTCTATGGTTCACTACCTTTTAGCAATTCATAAGCTAAAAGAAGAAAAAGGTTATGCTCGAGTTACTGATATTGCCAAAGATTTAGGTTTAACAAAGGGTTCTGTTTCTACAGCTCTTAATAATCTTAAAAAACGTAATCTTGTAAAAGAAGAAGATGATACAAAGTTTCTTCTTTTAACAGATAACGGACACGATGAAGTTCACAAGACTTTAACTTCTCGTACACTTCTTTATTATTTCCTTAAAGACTTTGTTGGTGTTTCAGAAGAGATTGCAGAAAAAGATTCATGCATGATCGAACACCTTTTAAGTGAGGAAACTAGTACAAAATTCTTTGAATTCATGAAGACACTTTCTTGCTCATGTGACGATCTTGCAAAAAGTGGTAAACTTCCTAAAGGGTTTAATTTTCAGACAACTTTAAGTCTTTGTGACTACAAGACGGCTGAAGAATTCATGGAAGGTCAAAAGGGTGATACGTACTTACAAGAAGAAAAAGACGCATAAATTCTTTGTTCTTTTAGTTCTTTTTATTTTAGAACTATCTTCAGCATCCGCCACTGAATACTGCTTTAACAGAAGTCGACCAATTCATACGATTCGTATGGATCTTATGAAATATGTGATTGATGGTGAAAAGATAAAAATTGATTCTCATAAGAATTGCTTAAATCTTGAAATTAAATCTTACCGTCAGGAATTATTTCGTAAGCTTGTGAATAAGTATTTTCCTAAGCAGCTAGAGAGAAGCTCTTTATCCCTATACACCCAAGATATGTGCAAATTTCGATTGAAAGAGGTCACAAAACTTAAGGATAAAGTTAATGAGCAAATTTCTGATATTATCAGTTCCGAAGGGAATCGCTTTGAAATTGATTTTGGTGGTGAGCACTATTACGCTACTTGTTCAAAAAAAGGTAGTGTGTACCTTCTTGATCTAAGAAGTAAATCTAATAAAGATCAACTAACTTCACTTACTTTTAATTTGGGTAAATGGGTTGATTTAACTTCACTTACAAAGCTTGAGAATAAAGAATATTCTCTTATGGTGATTGAATAATGAAAAATATTATAACGGCCGTTAAAGAGATAAATGCGGGTCTTTTTGGTCTTTCAACATCTGAGAAGAAAAATATTCTCTTAGTAACATTCACTTTATTTATAGCGTTTTTTTCATATCCAATGATTCGCTCTAGCTCAACAGCTTTATTTATTCAAAGCTATGGAGCAAAGAGTACGCCTTGGATTTGGCTGTCTTCTGTGTTGTTCTTAGGATTTAGTGTCAGTATCATTAATGAACTTCAAAAGCATTTTTCAATAGCAAAAATTTTTAATTCTATTGTGGCAGTCTCACTCGTTCTAATGGGAGGAGCCTTAATTGTTCATGGTAGTGGTCATCATATTGGAAGTGGTGTTTTCGCTGTTTGGAAAGAAGTCTATATTATTCTTGTCGTTCATTTATCACTTGGTTATTTAAATTCTGTCATTGACGTCAAAGTTGCCAAACTTGTCTATGGGCCACTTGGTGCTCTCGGCTCCTTAGGGGGAATTTTAGGAGGGCTACTCACTACTAAACTTATGAAGGGCGTGGGGGTTTACTATGCGGCTTCAAGTGGTTTATTAGTTTTGTCTTTAGTTATTGTTATATTTAGTCTTACACAAAAACAATATTTAGCACTTAAAGAAAAGTCTCCAATAACATCACTTGCCGATAAGAAGCTCTATGTGTTCTTCATTTGTGACCTAATTATTCTTTCTCAAGTGGTGATTAATCTTGCAAATTATAAGTTCAATCTAGGTCTAGAGATATTTAAGGATGCTAACGAAAAAGGTGCATATCTTGGAAATATATATTCATCGATTAATGCGATATCCTTAATTGTCCAAATTGTTATTATTCCAATCGCTTTTAAATACTTTAAAGTTTCTACTGTACATATTTTCATACCATTTGTTTATCTTGTATTAATCTTACTTGATCGATTGGAGTACTTGGGTTTACTGGGGACAGCAATATTATTTGTAGGCTTTAAAGGACTTGATTATTCAATCTTTTCGGCCGCCAAGGAGATGCTTTACTTCCCTTTGAGTAAAGAACAAAAGTACGGGGCCAAGTATATCGTGGATATGGTTGTGTATCGTGCGTCAAAAATGGGTATTTCAGCTCTACTCTTAGTGTTTACGAGTTTGGCTTTTACCCAAAATATGCTAATAATATCAGTGTTACTTTGGCTAGTTCTAGCGGCCTTTATGGCCATTAAGTTTCGTTCAGAGTAATGTCTTTAATAAAATTCATTTAGGAGTTTATATGTCTAATCCATTATTAGAAAAATTCACAAATCCACATGGTGCAAGACCATTTGATACAATCAAGAATGAGCATTACATGCCGGCAATTCGCGAAGCAATTAAAATGCACAAAGAAGAAATCGAAGCGATTAAAAGCTTTGATGGAGAACTTACATTTGCAAATATCATTGAGCCGTATGCAAATTCAGGGAGTGCAATTGAAGATATTTCAATGATCTTCTTTAACCTAAAGTCTGCAAACACAGATGATGAGATGAATGAAATTGCAAAAGAATTCTCTCCTCTTTTAACAGCTCACGGAAATGACGTTAATCTTGACGCTGATCTATTCGCAAAAGTAAAAGTTGTTTTCGATAACAAAGAAAATGAAGACTTAAATGCTGAGCAAATGACACTTCTTTCAAAGATTTATAAGGGCTTCGTTAGAAACGGTGCTTTATTAAGTGAAGAAGATAAGAACAAAGTTAGAAAGATCGATGAAGAACTTTCAAAACTAGGACTTGAGTTCTCAGATAACCTTTTAAAAGAAACTAATAAGTTTGAAATGATACTTGATAATAAAGAAGATCTTGCTGGTCTTCCTGAAGGACTTATTGAAGCTGCTGCGATGACAGCAACTGAAAAAGGTCATGAGGGTAAATGGGTATTTACTCTTGATTACCCAAGCTTTGGTCCCTTCATTACTTACTCAGAAAATCGTGAGCTACGTAAGAAAATGACAATCGCTTCTGGTACAAAATGTGCCAAGGGTGACGAGCTTGATAACCAAGAAAATGTAAAAAGAATTGCACAGCTTCGTTATGAAAGAGCTGGAATTCTTGGATACAAAAGCCACGCCGATTATATTCTTGAAGAGCGTATGGCCATGAGTGCACAAAACGTTTTTGATCTTCTAAATCAGCTTAAAGATAAAGCAATGCCTGCTGCGATTGAGCATATGGATGAAGTTAAAGCTTATGCAAAAGAACAAGATGGTATCGAAGATTTCGCTTCTTGGGACTATATGTACTATTACGAGAAGCTTAAGAAAGAAAGATATAGTATTGATGATGAAATGCTTAAGCCATACTTTAAATTAGAAAATGTTTTAAATGGTGTTTTTGAAGTTGCAACAAAACTTTATGGACTTAACTTTAAAGAAGTTTCTAATATTCCAAAGTATCACCAAGATGTAATGACTTATGAAATCACTGATCGTGATGGAAACTTCATTTCTCTATTTTATGGTGACTACTTCCCACGTGCTTCAAAGCGTGGTGGAGCATGGATGACAGCCTTTAGAGAACAATATGTTCAAAATGGAGAGGATGTACGTCCACACATTGCAAACGTATGTAACTTTACAAAGCCAACAACAACGAAGCCATCACTTCTAACATTTAATGAAGTAACAACTCTATTCCACGAATTTGGTCACGCGCTTCATGGTATTTTAACTAAGTGTCAGTACCGTATGCTTTCTGGTCCAAACGTATTCTGGGACTTCGTTGAGCTTCCATCTCAAATTATGGAAAACTGGGCATTTGAAAAAGAATGTCTTGATCTATTTGCTAAGCACTATGAAACTGGAGAGTTAATTCCAGCAGAATTAGTACAAAAACTAAAAGATAGTTCAAACTTTGGAGAAGGACGTCACACTGTTCGTCAATTAAGCCTTGGACTACTTGATATGGCATGGCACTCAGGTGATCCATCAACGATTACAAGTGTTGAGGAATTTGAAAAACTTGCAACTCAAGATGTTGATCTTCTTCCAAGAGTACCAGGTGTGATGACTTCAACATCATTTGGGCACATCTTTGCTGGTGGATATTCTGCAGGTTACTACTCGTACAAATGGGCAGAAGTTCTTGATGCAGATGCGTTTGAATTATTCCTTGAAGAAGGGATCTTTAACACAACGATTGCTGATCGCTTTAGAGAAAATATCCTAGAAAAAGGTGGTTCAGAGCACCCAATGGATCTTTATAAGAGATTCCGTGGACGTGAGCCAGAGGTTGATGCACTACTTAGACGTGGTGGTCTTATCTAGCCCTTAACGAATAAAGCAAAGGCTCCTTTTTAGGAGCCTTTTTTATTTTCGAAAATTTCTTTAGCATGATACCAAGTATAGTAATCCTTCGCATTCTTAAGCTCTAAGAGGTGAGGAATCAATTGATCTGAATAGTCAATTGAACTCTCTTTAGGTAAGGCCGAAGGAAGGTTATCAATTGCAATAATATTACACTCGTGATCAATTGAACTTTCTATACGGTGAAGTGGTTTATCCCAAGTTGTATGGACATTATAAACTGGGATTGGATTTAGATCACTATTTGGATCACAACTAACATCACAAATAAGTGAAAGCTTCTCATTCCTCTCCATAATCGCTTTATCAAGAAAAGGAGCAATCTTCTTTGTCATAAGAACTGTGTTGATGAAAATATCAGCGTTAATGATTTCATCGAATGGTCCACCTACTTTAGTTTCTTCTACGTCCCAATTAATTGACTCTAGTTCAAGATCTGAAAGTAGCTCTCTTGCTCCGCTTCCACAACGCCCTTGGGCGCCAATAATAAAAGTACAAGGGTTGCGCTTACCCTGTCTTTTATTGTTAATAATTTTAAGCCACTCTTCTTTAGAGGAATAGTGCTTTAAGGGTGCAGGTGAGTCTGAAAAAAAGTTTTCAACACTAAGTGCTGCTCCTACATATCCGGCCCAGTAACCGAAGGCCGCAACACGTCTATTGTCTTCATTAAGCAAGAATTCAAGATCAAATAATGTTCCACCGCCTTTACTGTAGCGATCAAAAACTTGCTCAGCTCCATGCTGACCTTTATAGATATGGGCAAAGTAGATATGATTGTGCTTTAGTGGAAACTCATCCGTTTCTTTCAATTCTTTTAAACCTAGAATAAAGACGTCATCGCTTATTGGAGCATCTGTTATCCATGCGTGACTTTCTTTAATTTCACAACCTAGCTTTTCATATTCTTCTATTGGAAAGATTCTATCCTGTGATTTCTCAACGATAACTTTATAGCCGGCATCGATCAGCTTTTTTGCATTTTCTGGTGTTAGAGGAGTTCTTTTTTCAAATGCTTTATCCTCATCTCTTAACCATATTGTTGTCATACTATATAACCTTGTCTTTAAATTAGATTTGATCTTGTATTGATGTATCCCTATCGACAGTTTCGTTATTTAAGTTAAATAGAGCTTTCATATCAGAAAATAGCATTCGAGGAAAAATGAGAGCACAGAAAGCGATACAAACGACGATTAAAATCTCTTCAGTTGCAAATTGATTTCCAATAAATGTTAGGATAATCCCTCCTAAAATATTTGGAACAACAAAGCCTAAATCTAGTAAGGCAAAAATTCTTGCAAGATATTTTGTTTCTACTTTTAATGAAACATAATTTAGTTGATTTGTAATACGTACAAAGACAACAAATCCCCAAACAAAGAAAATTGCCAGTGTTGCTGTATATGAAGCAGCATATAACCAAAGCGCCATGAGAAGTGGTTCAATGTAGAGGGCCGCAATAATAATCTTTCCAACTGGTTTCTCTTTTAGAATAGTCGAGCTTGCCCATCCCCCAAATAGTCCGCCTAGACCAAAGAGAGCAAGCCCTATCCCATAGTCTTGTTTCGTAGCTCCAAGTGTTTCTGTTAGGTAAGGTAGTATTAGTGGAAACATAAAACCAAGAACAAGTCCTTCGATGATAACATTTGAAATGACAGCAAAAAGTTCCTTTTGCGTTCTGGCATATTTAATTCCATTTTTTATTTCAGACAGAAAGTTTTCACTATTTCCTTCCTGTCTTGGAGGGTTATAGGTAAGGCTCATAATAAAATAAATACCAACAATATATGTTAGGAAATCTAGAGCAATAACTTCCTTGATTCCACCAAAGGCCGTAAACATAGTGGCACCAAGAAATGGGCCAATCATGTGAAGTACTGCAAAGGCAGAACCGAATAGGGCATTCGCTCGATTCATGTCTTTTTGAGGGACAATGTCGTTAACCATAGCTTGTCTTGTTGGATTATACATTCCAGTGAAGAGAGCAATGAGGCCATCGCAAAGGATGACAACTTCTGGAGTCTTAGCGAAGATGATCGTAAAAATTATTGGAATTCTAATGTAATTTGTGAAAAGGAGAACATTCTTTCGATTGTATTTTTCTCCAATAACACCACCAATTAAATTTCCGATTGTTAAAAAGAAGAGAAATACTGCTCGAGCTGCACCAAGATAACTTTTGTTATGATTTGATAATTCAAATACTAAAAGCATTAGTGCAGTCTCTGACACAAACGAGCCTAGCTCGGATGTTAGTCCTGCAATATAAAGCCTTCTAAAATTTTGATAGCGTAAAACCTTAGGAAGCTTGAACATAATTAGGATCTTTTAGCTAAAAATTCGTCAACAGATGTTTCAAATTCAGAAACAATTCGGTCAACAATTTCTTTAACAGTTTCAATCTTTGTAATGAACTCAATTGAAGGTCCGGCAACCCAAACTGTTTTGTATGTGGCACCAAAAGCTGCATTCTCAACAGCTTTCATTCCTTTGTAACCAGTAAGCATTTTCGCATACTTTTTAAGCTTCTTATTTTTGCTCATGGCCTTTTCAATAACATTTTGTTCAGTTCCAATCTTTTGCACGTAAGGAGTGTTGATAACTGTACAAGGCGTCCCTGAAATTTTATTCGACATGACAATATCTTTAGCACCATATTGAACGACTGCTTCTTTATAAGCATCAGATACGATTGATTCTTTCGTCGCAATGAATGGAGAACCGATTGAAACACCTTCGCATCCTAGGGCCATAATACTAAAGAGGCCCGATCCTGTTGCAATACCTCCAGCTGAAATAACTGGTATATTTAAGTTCTTTTTAAGTAGTGGAACGAGAATACTTGCTGGTGTTGGTCCCGCGTGTCCCCCGGCACCAGAGTTTACTGCAATTACTGCATCAGCTCCTTGGTCTTGAACTTTTTGTGCATATTTAAGATCAACGACATCACAAATTATCTTAGTTCCTTGTGGACGACACTTTTCGATAACTTCTTTTGGATTTCCAAGTGATGTGATAATGAAGTCTGGAGCATACTTCGCGCAAAGCTCAATTTGCTTGTGCATATGGATGTTTGACTGATTTGCAATGATATTGATTCCAAAAGGACCTTCACATCTTTCTTTTAATTCTTTTAGTCCTTCTTCAAACTCTTCTGGAGTACGCCAGTTAAGAGCAGGGATACAACCCATAATACCTGCCTTAGAAGCCTCAACCAGCATATCGATACTAGTTACAAGGAACATTGGGGCCATAATAATTGGGTATTTGATATTAAAAGTTTCTGTTAGCCATGTTTTCATCATATGCAATCCATTTTTCTGTATATATTTTTATAGCTCAATTATAATGCATTTTTTTGTATTTAACACCTAAGATTACTTGCACAATTTCTTCCCTCAACGTACTCTAAGAGAATGAGCTCACAAGAAATAAATAAGCTACCTGACTTCTCAGCAATTCGAGAAAACATAGAAACAGAACGTAAAACAATTATTAAGGTCAATAATTTTTCCGATGACGATAGTTATGTAAGGGCCAGTGAAGATGCACTCGTCGTTCTTGGCTTTTTAGAGTCAACGTTAACAAAATTATGGACTATTTTTGATGAGAATCCATCTTTAGTTTATTTCTTTAACAAAGACTTCACTAATTTTAATTTATTAATCAAACAAGATAATATCCTCGATCTTATTTTTATTGACGACTGTATGATTCCTGAGAATGAAGCAATCTTCTTTGGTCAAGATGGTGGACTCTCGCAAAATATTCTTTCACTTCATGAAAAGACATTTTATGAGTGGGGACAGAAAGTATTAAATCATCACGAGGCAACGCAAACTTTCATTCGCTCAGATATTGATTTAACAAAACACAAAATCAGTGAGCTTAAGTGTCAGTGTATTAAATGTGTTAATGATTTTAGAGCACTATTACGAGACTCAGTTTATGAAAGCTGTGTTGAGTTGATTGAATCAACTAAAGAACAAATTAAAGAAGAGATTGATAATGGAATCCATGTTGTTTCAGATCTAGTCTTTAATCTACAAAAAACACTAGATAAGAATTTCTATAAACTAAGAAATACAATAAAAAGATCTTCTCTAAATCGTTTAGAGAATCAGGTTAAACAATACTTTAAATCGGAATTTGCTTATCCGTCAGAGCTCGCTTCATTACATCGTCGAAATGTAAGCATGCTATTCGATCAATACCTTGAAGCCAATGAGCTTAGTACTGATCTTATTACTAATGCGGAATATGATAAATTTTATCGTTCTCTTTCAACTCACTACTGGAGAAATGAAAGATATCTAGAACGAGAATTTAAGAAATTTGTTAAATCAATTATCATTTTAAAAAAGAAAGACGTTTCTTCGACAATTCTTCAAGAGTATCTTGGGGAATTCTGGGTTCACTCTTCAGCAAGACAGATGAAGAGAAAGATTGTCTATCATATGGGGCCGACTAACTCGGGGAAAACTTATCACGCAATTGAAAAGCTATCGACAGTTCCTAAAGGTTGCTATCTAGCACCTCTTAGACTTCTAGCTGCAGAACTTTACGATACACTTAATGCAAAAGGTGCTGTAACAACACTTCTTACTGGTGAAGAGGTTATTGAGAGAGAGGGTGCGACACATTACTCTTCGACAATTGAAATGGCACGATTACAAGAGGTTTTCGATTGTTGTGTAATTGATGAAATTCAAATGATCACTGATCCTTCACGTGGTTGGGCATGGACAAGAGCACTTGTTAATATTATGGCCGATGAGGTACACCTTTGTGGTGATGCTTCAGCACTTGACCTTGTTAAAGTGATTGTTGATCTATGTGGTGATGAACTAATCATCAATGAATATACTCGTATGACTGAGTTATCAGTAGAAAGACATCCAATTGTTTTAGCTGATATGCAAAAAAATGACGCTCTTATTGTATTTTCTAGAAAGAATGCTCTAAGACATAAAAGAGATCTTGAACGCTTAGGTTATAAGGTTTCGATTGTTTATGGAAGGCTTTCTCCAGAAGTTCGTCGTGAACAAGCACGTAAGTTTGATCAAGGTGAAACTGATGTAATCGTGTCAACTGATGCAATTGCAATGGGAATGAACCTTCCAATTAAAAGGGTAGTGTTCTCAACACTTTCTAAGTTCTTTGATGGTCACCAACATGATATTTCGATTAGTGAGATTAAACAAATTGGTGGACGAGCAGGACGTTTTCAAAGGTTCCCACGCGGAACAGTTACTTGTCTGAGAAAAGTAGAAGATGGAATTGAGTCAATCAATGAAGCCTTGAGTGCGACTCTTGAACAAAGTGATCAGTGTATGGTTGGACCTGACCTTGATATCTTTAATCAGGTTAATAAGGCCCTAATCGATAATAACTTACCAAAGCTTAAGCTTTCGGAATTTCTTCGTCTGTTTAACACGATGACTTTCCAGGCTCCTTTCTACTGCGTAGATATGAAGGAGATGATTGAGCTTGCTGAAATGGTAGAAGACGCTGATTCGAATGGAATACTTACGGATGCTGAAATCTTCGGATTTGCTTGTGCTCCAGTAAACCTTGGGTTAATGGATCATGTTCAATTCTACAACTGGATTCTTCATAAGTACGTTAATATGGAAGGAATTCCATGTGAGCCAATTGAATATGGCTCTAATGATATTGATTATCTAGAGACATCAATCAAGTGTGTTGAGCTTTATCAATGGTTATCAAGGCACTTCAACAATAAGAACTTCGTTTATTCAGAAGTTGAACTTCTTAATAATAAGCAACTTGCAATCGACCAACTAAATGAACTTCTTTCACAAAAGATTATTGCTAGATGTTCTTCTTGTAGTGTTAAGTTACCTGAAGACTCACGCTTTCCAATTTGTGAAGAATGCTTTGAGAAACGCAAGACTAACCGTCGCAAACCAGGTGGTGGGCGATTCAAAGGTAAACCTGGCAGTAAGCAAGGAGCTTCTAAGGGGTCTACAGGAAGAAATTTCAAAGGAAATGGGCGTCCTGGACAGAGTCGAAAAAGAAATGTAAGTCGTAAGAGAAAAAATACTAGTCCTAAACGTTAGAGTTTAATGAATACTTACGAATACGCAAAGTTATTGCTGGAATCTCCATTTCTTGAAGATAAGTTAACAACTTCTGATGTTGTTACGGATCTCAATTATTTTAAAACTAAAGATGGTATAAAAGATCTTCATCCATCTAGAGAGGGGAAGATTTCATTTTCTGCTGAGCAGATTAAGTTTCCAAAAAGAGGAAGCTTTCACTTGGATGAAAAGAAGGCCATGGCGTTGCACTTCTTTGCTAATCATGAACTATTGGCCATTGAAATGATGGCGACAGCACTCATGTACATCCCTATCGAAGATAAATCTCAATATAAAAGAATTGCTTCAGGCTTACTTCAAACAATTGATGACGAAATTAAACATTTCAATCTCTATCGCAAGAGAATGAATGACTTTGGTATCGACTTTGGCGATCTACCTGTAAATGACTTCTTTTGGCGACAGATGCAAAAGATTACAAGCTTTGAAGAATACTTTGCGGTAATGGCCCTGACATTTGAAGCGGCCAATTTAGACTTTGCTAAGTTTTATCGAGATATTTTTCAAGGTGTTGATGATAAGAAATCAGCAGCTATTCTTAATGTAGTTTACGAGGATGAGATTTCACATGTTGGTTTTGGAGTTCATTGGCTAAACAAATGGCGTGATCAAAGTAATCTTTGGGAATTTTACGTCCAGTCTCTTCCTGATCTTTTATCTCCAGCCCGAGCTAAAGGAATGATCTTTGATAGAGAAGGGCGTGTGAGAACAGGAATGGATAATGACTTCATTTCTCGTATTGAAAATTTTAAAGACGAATTCATTGTAACTAACCGCAAGGAATGGAAGTGAAATATCGTGTTAATCTCGACTTTGATGCTGCTCTCGCTGCCAATAATCCTAATCTAAAAAATGATAAATACCTAAGTGAATTAGAATATATTTTTTTTCTCGTTAATGATTCCTGTGAAAATATATTATGTACAAAATTGGCCTATACTGCTGAATATCTCAGTCATTTATCGAAACTAGGATTTATTAAATCGGAAATAACGAATGATCTTAAAGAGTACCAAAATTGGTGGGGAGATCTTACTAACTTTGATTTAGCAAAAACTCTAAATTCAAAATGTTGGCTTGCCAGTTGGCATAGGCCTCTTGAGGATATGATCATTAATTCAAAAGATGATGTGGTTTTAAATGAGATTAAATTTTATCGGCCGGATCAAACATTTTCAGGGATAGGTAATAGGTTAATCCAGAATAAAGAAGATCTTTCGCGTGTAAGTTATCCTGGTGTGTTGTCTAAATATGTTAATGTAAAAAAAACTTTTGGCGTTACCTATAATCTAAAAACTAGAGAATATTACATCGTAGAAAATTTTACGAATTCAAAAGGTCAATTTAAAGGTGGACGTTTAATATCTCTTTCTGATTTAGATGTTAAGTTCAACCTAAATTCAACGATAGACTTAATTCAGTCTAATCTACCAAATTCAGAGATTTCTAAGATCCAATTCGACAATATGATTTATGAAGATGAAGAGGGGACGTTAAAACTTTGCCCCCTTGTTGAATTAAATTATCGTCGCACGATGGGTGAAGTAATATTCAATGTTACTAAAATACTTGGAGAGGGAACTCTTCATTTTGGTGATAAACAGTATTTGAATAAAGATTCACTTATCCTTTCTCCTTCATTCGTAAAAAATATTTGCTACTATAACCGACTTAAGTAGTTGGGCAAGAATGCTAAATAGATAATATTCCTTCGTAGATCTTCAATTATACAGTAAAATGGAAGAGTTCTTTGGTTTAGATTAGGAGTACTTGTGGCCAAGAAGGGATTTTTTGACAAGATGAAAGGTAAGCTTAAAAAGTCGGAGGAAGACGAAGAGCTACTTGAAGAATTTGAAGAAGATGAATTCGAATCTGATGAAGATGAGGATGATTCGGATTTTGATGATGCGACATCAACAGATGTTAAAATTCCTGGCGCAAAAGAGTTGGCCGATACTGAATTAGAAGAAGATGAGTATGAGTCTGGATCAGATGATGAAGTCGTTATGTCTGAGCCTCAAAATGTTGATGAGGATGAAGAAGATGATGATGATGACGACGACGAAGATGACGACGAAGATGACGACGAAGATGAAGATGATGAAGATGATGAAGACGACGAGGAATCATTTCTATCCAAAAACTTTCCGTCAATAGCAAAGCTCTTTAAGAAAAAATCTTCTGATGAAGATGAGGAAGAAGATGAGGAAGAAGATCGTGATGACGAAGATGAGGATGAAGATGAAGATGAAGACGATGAAGAAGAAAAGTCGTTTTTAGAAAAGCAACTTCCATTCCTGGCTAAAATGCTTAAGAAAAAGTCTTCAAAAAAAGATAACGATGAAGAAGATGATGATGCCGACGAAGATGATGAAGATGAAGACGAAGACGAGGATGATGAAGATGAAGATGAAAATAAGAAAAAGGACTCTGATAAGAGTAAGTTAATTAAGCTTGTCTTAATTGTTGCAGTTGTTCTCCTTGCCATAGATCAATTTGTTTTAACAGATGAGAGTGACAATGAAGTTCCGGAAGTTCCACCAGTAAAGAGACAGAAAAAGCCTCGTAAGAAGAAGCCAAAGAAAGCTCAAGAGCAAACGACGGAACAGTCTCAACAAGTACAAGAGACTCAAAATGCTCAATCACAACAAGCTGAAACTCAGCCTTCTGTTCAACCAGAGACTCAACCTGAACCAGCGCCTCAACCAGAGCCAGTGCCACAGGTACAGCCTGAGCCGCAAGTTGTAGAACCTGCAGTAGCACCAGTTGAAACAATAACGGAACCTCAAGTTGAGGAAAAAGTTGAAGAGACAGTATTAGATGTGGGAGAGAAGAATACTGAAGTTAATCCTGAGCCCATTGTCGTTCCTCAAACGCAGGTCGATACTACAGGTAGCTTTGGAGAAAAAGATGAAGATGATGTGAAGTCAGATTCTCTTGATAATCAACTTGATAAAATTGTTGATAAGTTGGAAGAGGAAAAGAAAGAGGTTGTTGAAAGACTAGAGTATGTTGAGCCTCCTAAGTATACAGAGTTTGGCCAAGGTCTAGTATATAATTGTAAAGGAAAACACTGGGCATGTGTTGATCGCAAAGCCTATCTTAAGTGTGAAGCTAATATGAAATGGGCACTACAAGAAGGGAAACCTAACGAATGTGCAACCTCTAAGGTTTTAGCATCAGAGTACGACTGTAGAACTTTACAGATGTATTATATTAATACTGTTGCTGAAACGCCAAATTGTAATTAGGCGGCGTCTTTCTTAAAGAGGCCGTCGATGATTGTAAGCGTGAACGTTTTTTCTTGTTTCGCTTCTTCTTTTTTCATCGCTCTTACAAATGCTCGTGCTAACTCTGGGTCAAATTGTGATCCAGAGAATTCTTCAAGCTCAGCATAAGCAACTTCGTAGTCTAGTCCCTTACGATAAACACGCGTTGAAGTCATTGCATCGAAAGTATCTGCAATTAGAATAATTCTAGAGAATAATGGAATATCTTCACCCTTAAGTCCTTCAGGGTATCCTCGTCCATCCCATCTTTCATGGTGATATTTTGCAAATGTAGCGACTTTTTCAAAATGAGTAAATCCTTGGAGGATTTCAAATGATTTTTCTGGATGACTTTTCATCTGAAGAAATTCGTCTTCAGTAAGTCTTGAAGGCTTATTTAAAACCTCATCTGGTACACCAATTTTTCCAATGTCGTGGAAAAGTGCAGAAAGTTCTAAGTCATATAATTCGTCTTCATTAAGTCCGATTTCTTTTCCAAGTGTTAAACTAAAATAAGCAACACGTGTACTGTGTCCGTAAGTGTAGTGGTCTTTGCAATCTAGTGCATGAAGAATTGTTCTCGCGGCCATTTCGCAAATCTTCTTTTGCTCAAGCTTAAGTGCTTTATTCTCAGCTTCTAGCCTTTTTGTTGGATCATCAGTTGTACCCCTTGCATTAACAACGGTTTTTTCAGAGATGACTGCGGATTGAGACTTCTTTGTCGCAGTACTTTTACGAGTACTTGCTTTCTTACGCCTCTCTCCCAAATTTACGATTTTACTCTTCTTCATTATAAGACCTAGTGTTACAGTCGGGTTATACCCATATTCTAATAATTCTTCGGGTCATTCTTAAGGAATCTTTAATTTAATCGGCTCATTTATATGATATTGGTCGCTTAATATGCTAAAATGGATTTTCAAGATGCCAAAAAATCGTGTCATCACTATTTAATTTTAAATACTTAGGAAGAGTTATGCGTATTCGTATCGTCGAGTCTAATATCGACAAAATTGCCGTAGATAAGCTCAATAATCTACTAAAATTGCTAGAGCTTTCAGATTTTAATCAAGATGTTTCAGAAGAAAATAACGAATCAGCTGCAAGTCAAGTGGCCTTTACAAAATCACAAAATGATATTGCTAATGATGAGTACTTTATCATTGTTTTTCATGATGGAGATCAGATTGATAAATCAATTCTTGAAAATGAAATGTGTCTAGGTGTTTTCTTTGCTGATAAATCAGTTGAAGAGAACTTACTAAATATGAAGAATGCAATTGAAGGCCTAAAAGCAATGGAGCTTCAAAAAAAGCTGCTTTATAAAATGAATAGCGTCATGGAAGGACTTGTTGGACAAGTTGAAAGCATTAGAGAAATGCATAAGAATATGGCCCCTTTTAGAAGTGAAAAGATTCGAGGAGTTGGGATTACGTCACGTTTTTGTGCGGGAACATCTAATGGTGGTGAATTCTTCGATTTTTTTAAAGTAGGTGGTGATGTTTGGATTATCTCCCTGCACGCTACATCATATATGCTCATTGGGAGTTTCTTAACGATGATTGAAGGATGGAAAGCTGAAGGCAGCCTTACAATGGATAAGATTCTTGGCCAACTTGAAGAGCGTACTGAGGATTTCTCGGAGTTCGGAGAGGCATCTATTCTAGTCGCTAAATTAACACTAGCTGATCTTACTCTCGAGAGTATTAATATTGGTGCCCATGAGATTCTTTCTCAAAATGATATTTTAATTTCATCAAATGAATATAGCTTTCCAAACTCATATGAAGTTAAGAAGCAGAGTGTTCAATTAGAAAAGGGGAAGGGAGTTCTTTTACTATCGCCTGGATATTTCAAGAATAACGACCATATTGTTAATGGCGAAGAGTATATTTCTTTTATTAAGAAAAACTGGTCATCTCCAGTTGAGTTAATTAGTGAATTAACATTTCAAAGTAAAAAGGGATATAATGAAGATGATTTTTTACCAAATGATCAAACCATCCTAATGGTAGAGGTAGATAAAAATGCAATTTCTAAAATCTAGTATCGTTTTCTTTATCACAGCTCAGGCAATTGCCTTTACTGGAACTGAGTGCTTTCAGTCTTCATTTGATGTTTCTGTAAAACACAAATCAGCACCATTTGGTCTTTTGAATAAGACTATAACTATTAGTAAGAAAGAGTGCGAAATTGAGATCGCCCATAATCAATATAAGTATATGAATCGTAATTGGCTTATTGATATTTGTCGCGATCCAATTCACGTTAAGTCGACTTCAAATTCAGTAGATGTCTTTCGTAAAGAAGGTGAGTGTCATGCAACTTCAAACGAATTCTGTGACGAATATAAGACAATTAAAAAAATAATTGAAGATGACGGTCTCATCTTTGCTTCTGGTGCAAAAAATAGTCTTAATGATGATCATGGACGTGTTTTCTGTGCAAAACTTCTAGTAGAAGAATACTTAAATGCTAATACAGTATTTAGTCGCAATGGAAACTATGACTACATAATGATTAGAAAGCCAATTGCTAGAATACCAGAAGATTTAAAAAGAAAAAGAGCAGAGTTTAAACCTGTAGTAGAAAAAACTGAAGTTAAAGAAGATAATGGCCAAGAGCAACCTAAAATTGAATCATCTGGTGACTTTCAAATTGATGAAAGCGCTGGTCCAGGAACTTTTTAAACTGATTTAAATGCTGTTTCTAAATCTGCAATAAGATCGTTAGCATCTTCTATACCGACAGATAATCTAATCAGGTTATCTGTCAGACCAATACTTTCACGAACATTTTTTGGAACAGAAGCATGAGTCATAATAGCTGGATGTTCAATAAGGCTTTCAACTCCACCAAGGCTTTCTGCTAGTGAAAACATTTCAACTTTTTGTAAAAATCTCTTCGACTGCTTGATATCACCTTTTAAAAAGAATGTAATCATTCCGCCAAAGCCTGACATTTGCTTCTTTGCAATTGAGTGTTGTGGGTGAGACTTAAGTCCTGGGTACATGACCTTTTCGACTTTAGGATGGTCCTCAAGATACTTAGCAATTTTCATCGCATTCTTTGCATGAGCTTCCATTCTTATAGCAAGAGTTTTTATACCGCGAAGAACTAGCCATGAGTCAAAAGGGGATTGTGTTGGCCCTAGTGATTTCTGTAGTGTCCACAATTTCTCATAGAGTTTCTTATTGTTAAGCATACAAGCACCTCCGACAACGTCAGAGTGGCCATTTATATATTTAGTTACTGAATGCATAACAATATCAGCACCTAAATCAAGAGGGTTTTGAAAATAAGGACTCATAAAAGTATTATCGACAACTGTTATGGCCTTATGCTTTTTAGCTAACCCAGATACTTTTTTAATATCGGATATTTTTAAGAGTGGATTTGTTGGTGTTTCTACCCACAAGAGCTTTGGTTTGTGTTCTTTTAGTGCAGCTTCAACTTTATTTACATCAGTTGTGTCGACAAAGATAAAATTGTGAATTGAGTTAAAGACTGTTGTAAAGAGACGGTAAGTGCCACCATATACATCATCTCCACATAAAATTGTCGAGCCTGCTGGTAGCGTATGCATAATAAGCATCTCTATTGAGACCCCACTTGACGTGGCCAATGCATACTTTGAATTTTCAAGTGCAGCTAGAGCTTCTTCAAGTCTTGTTCGTGTTGGATTGTGACATCTTGAGTATTCGTAACCTTGGTGCTCACCAGGACTAGATTGAGCATAGGTCGTAGTTTGATAAATAGGTGGAATAACCGCACCTGTTTCTTTATCAGGATATGCCCCGGCGTGAATACACACCGAGGCTTTGGCCGCTTGTTTAAGCTTGGCCTTTTTCATTACTTTGAGCCTTTCTCAGACATATACTGAAGAACGTCGATTTCAGAAAGTACATCTGAAACTTTTCCATTCTTAGTAATGATAGCAACTTCTTTCTTTAAAAGTGCATCTGCTACAGTTTCAAGAAGTTCGTTACAATCAACTACGCGGTAGTTATTAGAGATTGCAAGAGAGATATTGTCGTCTTTTTGGAACTCGCCCATGATAACAGGCTTAATTAGGTTCTTCTCTGTACAAAGACCTAGAATATCTCCACCTTTATTAACTACAGGAAGCTGAGAAATATTCTTTTCTTCCATAAGTGTAATTGCTTCGCCAATTGTTGTTGTGTCTTCAACAGTGATGATATTTCCATTCTTTCCAAGAGTGTTTAGTACTTCTGAAATTTGAACGTTAAAAGAAGAATCAAGGTAACCACCATCACTCATCCAATCATCATTATAGATTTTTGAAGCATAACGGTTTCCTGAATCGTGTAGTAGGATAAGGATTTTCTTTGGTTCAGTTTGTTTTGCTGCATACTTTAAAGCACCTTCAATTACGGCACCAGCTGAACCACCAGCATAAATTCCTTCTTCTTTAAGAAGTCTTCTTGTCATAAGAAATGATTCTTTATCGTTAATAACTTCAAAGTCATCAATTAAGTCAAAGTCATAGTTTTCAGGAATAAAGTCTTCACCAACACCCTCAAGAACATATGAGTGTGCTTGACCCATTTCACCAGTCTTGTGGTAACCCGCGATAATTGAACCAACACAGTCAACACCAATGATTTCTACTTTATCCATTTTCTCTTTGAAGTAGCGTCCACAACCAGAAATTGTTCCACCTGTACCTACAGCTGCCATGAATACATCAAAATCACCTTGAGTTTGCTCATACATTTCTGGAGCAGTCCATGTATAGTGAGTATTTCTGTTATGTAGGTTATCGTATTGATTTACATAAAATGAGTTTGGAATTGTTTCTGAAAGTTTTTTAGAAACAGAGTAGTAAGAACGAGGATCTTCAGGCTCAACATTTGTTGGACATACAACAACTTTTGCACCGAAAGCTCTTAGGTTATCAATTTTCTCTTTTGATTGTTTGTCAGCTAGAACGAAGATACATTTGTAACCGTGAACTGCTGCCCACATTGCAAGTCCAACACCTGTATTTCCAGATGTTCCTTCAATAATTGTTCCACCTGGCTTTAGAACACCTTCTTCAACTGCACGATCAAGCATATAAGCACCGATACGATCTTTTGTTGACCCACCCGGGTTCATATATTCTAACTTCACGTAGAATTCACAATTTGTATCTTTACCAATACTATTTAATTTTACGATTGGTGTATTACCAATTGCTTCAACAACGTTTGCCTTAGCACCTTTCATCATACTTCTTTCTCCGTTTTCTTCCAGTTGTCCTGTAGGGCCCTTAGTTGCTCTATCGGGTCAAAAGTCACAAGATCTGGAAACGTAAGAGTTTCGATATTGGACTTCTTCGAAATGGAAGTTTTTATTTCTTCTTGTTTAATTATTGTTTCTTTAAATTCTTGCATCTGTGTCGTTTTAGGCTGCCACGATGCGAGATTGTTATACCATGATTTATTGATAATGAGGTAACGTTCGGTGTTCATTTGAGCTTGAATTGAGTCAAAGATTTGCTTCGTTTCGACCTCTTTCATGTGCTCTGCTGAAGTTACTAAATACCACCTCGAGTGAGCAGGATCATTTAATGTTTTTTCTACACTTAATCCATCGATAAACTTCTCTCGATTACCGTAGAGAATTGAGATCGCCTCAAGGAAGTCGTTGATAAATCCTTGTCCCGTTACACTTTCAAGGTAACTAAGGAACTTTTCAATCCCCGTTGAGATAATGCGGTTGAAAAAACGCCCTGGTTTATTTTGATTTGTAATATAATTAAATGCTTCCGCAAATGTCTTATTAAAGAAGCGATTGATCTTCTTTGAGGAATTAAGGAAGTCTAAAAAGTTCTTTCCTGGTGCTGTATCCACTACGATCGCATCATAGATATTGCGATTAATTTGAGACTGAATTTCAAGGACTGCAAGAATCTCATTAAGTCCACCGCGTGAACTCGTTAAGTTTTCTAAAATCTTATTATCAACCTTTGCACCTAAAATCTTTTCAAATGAAGATTTGCAGTCAAGAAGAAGAACGTCGAAAGAGATTTCTTCGTTTTTGAACTCAACTATCTCAGACTGATCTTTGAGATTGAGGAGTTGTCTTAAGCGTTTAGCTGGATCAATAGTAATAAGTAGAACTTTCTTATTCATTGCCGCTAAAGAAAAAGCGCGGGATGCAGAAATCGTTGTTTTTCCAACTCCTCCTGTTCCACAAAAAATCTCAATTTTCTTAAAGTCCTTCACTCGTCACAGCCTACTTTTTATTTTGTTTTAAAGATATCCATCTTTTCAATGATCATATCACTTAATTCCTCAACCTGTTGCTCTTGCGTCTGTGCAATGATCTGTGGAAAGTGGAGATCATATTTTACCTGAAACTTATCTTGTAAGTGTCTTTGATTCTCAATCTTTACCTTTATAAAGTCAGGCGTGTCATCTTCTGGGAATTTGTTCAGAGTTAAATCACAATTGAGGATTTCGATTGTTGAAATACTATACTCATTAGTAAGTTCAGTTCTTAATTCAATACCTTCTTCAACAGCAAGCTCTGTCGGAATACTAACAACAATGCATTGAGTGTGTTCTTTATTCGTTAAGAAGTTATGCATCTTATCGATATCATTTGCAATCGGTCCTATTTTAAAAATATCTTTAAAGACCTTTGGAGAGTGTATTGTTGAAAGTAGGTGACCAGATGCTGGAGCATCAACAATCACAATATTTTCTTCTTCTTTTGCAAGGTCAATAATGTGTCCAAGGAAGATCAGTTGACCAAAACTTGGGACCATATCAAATAAGGCCTTAAAGAATGAAGTTGAAACAATCCACTTGGCAATTGTTTTTGAATTTAGTTTACGAGCAATATATTCTTGAACTGAGCTTAAGTGAGTTAGCTCAACAGTTTTGATATTAAGTGATTTGATTAGCTCTTTGTCCTCATTTTGTTCAAATGAGAAATAATATACATTCTTATTATGATTAAGTTCAGAAATCGACTTAGTAAGCGCCACGGAAGTGAGGCTTTTTCCAACGCCTCCTTTTCCCGTGACGATATATAAGTCTTTAAACTTCATTAGAATTTGTAGAATACCGTAAGTAGAACTTTAAAGTAGTATCCCTCAACATCTGAGCGATTCTCTTGATCTACATCAAACGGATCGTTGAATGTGGCCATAGCACCAACTGTGATTTTTCTATTTAAATCAAAGTCTGCACCAGCACCTAGTTGATAACCAAATACTGTCTTTGCATCTGACTTATACGAATCAGTCTTTATTTGTGGCCTAAAGAAACCAAGACCTGCTGCAAGGAATGGTTGGAATGCATCATAATGAAATAGCTTTCCTTTCGCTCCAAAAAGAAGTCCTGCAGTCTTCGAATAAGTATTCTCATATTCATGTTTTGAATAATGTAGGTTGGCGTAAAAATCAAACGAGTAAGAAGCCTTGTAATTATAAAATAATTCAGCCGTAATTTTATCTTCACCGTTATCTTTAAGATCACTCATTAGAAGTGTTTGACCAATTCCGATCCCAACTGAGTGAATGTGAAGCTCTTGGCCACTAAGAAGAGCTGCCGCTGCTGCCGCATCTGAATTCTTCTTTGCTGACTTAGAAGAAGTCAATTGCTTAACTGTTTGTGCTTGTGTTTGAACACCAAAAATAAAAAGGCCTGCTAGAATAACTGCAGGCCTTAATATAGATTTTGAAATTTGAAAAATCATTTCACCCTCTAAACTAAATATATATGCAGTAATAACTGCCTTATATTAGTTTAAAGTAGTCGTAGTTTCAACAGAAGAGTTTAGGTTTGCTGCGCTGTTGAAAGAGTTGAAAGTTTGAGCTGGTGCTTCTTCAACAACTGGAGCTTCAATACCTTCTAAGCCTCTAATATATCCAGTGAAAGTACCTTCTTCACCACGGATAACTCTCTTAAGAAGTTCAACGTCACCTGGCTTAGTTGACTTTTTCTCTTGATCAAAAAGAAGTTGGATTTGAGTCATGTAAGTGATGTCATTTTTAGTTTTGTTATCGATTACTTGAATCTCGTGACCTTCTCTGATGATTTGAGCGATCTCTTCAAGTGTTACATAGCAACTTTGGTGTGTGTCATAAAGTTTTCTGTTTTGGTACCTTTTAATAATTCTTACATCATTCATTCTACTACCCCTATTGGTTTACGAATATATCTCAAGTTTAATTTTAGAATTCTCTTGAGCTAAAACGAGTTAATAATTAACACGACGCTTTGTAATAGTTAAGCTTTTTGTATAAATTTCACCGTTAAGCTATGTCCAGTAAAATTAATTACTTATAAGTTCAACTTTGAACAAAAGACAGGTTGGTGTTCATATATTTTATTGATTCCCGCTGTGTCTATTGCTAAGCGTTTTGAAATTTGCATCAGAGAAGTAACAGTCAATGACAGTAACTGTCAAGGGATAGGCTTCTTAATTTTATCTAAATTCAAAGAGAATCCATTTATTTGCCATGATTTCAGCTATTTATCGTGCATTAGGTCGAACTAATGCAAGTCATTGATACTTAAGTTCTACCTAATGTTGCCCCTACGAAATTAAGGATTAATTTTCTTTAAGAAATATCTATTTAGGTCGATGAGAGACTGAGGCAGTAAGGCCAAGGATATTAGATGTTTAAAAATTTCATTCAAAATTCACTCTATACGATAGCGCTAGTAACACTCATTGGTTGTGCAACGACCAATAATGTTGAAGATGAGTCTAATATCAATGAAGATTCACAGCTTTCAAATACCATTTCTGATTTTGAAAAGGCGAAGCGAGCGCAAGAGTTTGTTGATCAGTCTCTTAGCGAGATTGTAGAAGAAGCAAAAACGAAGGGCGACGCTACGGTAAATTATGTCGCTAGTGACCTTTTCTTAAAAGCTGCAGACGCTTCTTTGAGTGGTGATTCTGTTTCGGCATCACTTATCTTAAAACACGTTGTTGATTTAAAACCTAAAGATATTTATCTAAGAAAAAAATATGCGGTTGAACTTATTAAGTCGAGTCAGTTAGAAGATGGAAAAAGGGAGCTAAAGTACCTTATTAAACATGCGGACAAAGATATTAAAATTAAGGCAAGACTCTTACTTGCAGGCGTATATGGTGCATTGGGAAAATCAAAGCAGTCAATCAAGCTATATCGTGAACTAGTCTATAAAACGAGACCAATTTTAAGTGAAGCTTGTATTTATCTTTCAAAAGCTTATGTGGATGAAAAGAAATTCAAGAAAGCTGTTGGAACGCTAAGTTATTGCTCACAAAAAGATCGCGAAAATCGCAGTATTTATGCCTTTCATACTGGCAAAATCCACTTTGAAAAATCTGATTATAAGAAGGCCAAAAAGTATTTTAATAATTCTTTAAAGCTTGATCCAACTAATCAGCAAAGTACTATTCTGCTTGGAATGATTTACGAACAACAAGGTGATTTTAAATCTGCAAAGGTTCTTTATCAGAAGTTTTTGAAATACGATCCAAATAATTACACTGCACTTGGAAAATACGTAAATCTACTTTTTACAGATGGTGAGTATAAAGAAGTTGTTCCTTACTTAGAGAAGTTACTAGCTCTAGATCCTGAGAATTTAAATTTAAAGGTTAGATTGGGAGTTATTTATACAGAGACTAATAAGATTGAGGATGCAAAAGGAATCTTTAAAGAAATTCTTACTGTTATCCCAGATTCAGATAAAGTTCTTTATTACCTAGCAAGTCTTTATCAGCAGTCTAACGAAGGTGATCTTGCGGTAACATATTTTTCAAGAATTAAAGAAGATAGCTCACTTTTTCATGAGTCAAATATTCAGATCGCAAATATTTTGAATACATATGCACAAAAAGATCCTGCGCAAGAAAAGCGTCTTGTAGAATTTGTAAAAGAGCGTTCAAAAGCATCAAAAGAGTTACGTTTTAAATTAGAAGTAATTCTTGCAGGTTACTATGAAAATCGAAAAGATCTAAGCCGAGCTATCGCTTTAATGGAATCTCATATTGAGCACGATAGCTATACAGATGGACATGCTTATTATCTTGCATCTTTATATGAAAAAGATAAGGCATTCACAAAAGCCGAAAAGATTATGTTAGATATCTTAAAGCGTGATCCAAATAACTCACATGCTCTGAACTTCTTAGGTTATACATACCTAGAGCAAGGTGTTCATATGGATAAAGCCTATGCTTATATTAAGAGAGCTGTTCAGCTTAACCCTCAAGATGGATATATCCGTGATTCTTTAGGTTGGTACTATTACAAAACTGGAGAATATCAGAAAGCTTACCGCGAAATTAAAAAAGCCTTTGCTTTAGTAAGTGACGATGTGGTCATTGCAAAGCACTTAGGGCTCATATATACTTCTTTAAAGAAGCCAGAAAAGGCTCGTCAATATTACGTCGAGGCACTTAAAAATTGTACGAAAGTAAACGAACGCGAAGAAATTCTAAATTATATCGAAAAGCTGGACTCTGTGCGTTTGCCGGCTTCACGTTAATATCTTGTACAACAAATCCAAAAGATTTATCAGATAAGGCTGGAGCTTCAACGAATAAAGTTGAGGCCCATAAGCTTTTAACGAGTGGTATTTGCCAAGAATTTAAAGGCCGTGGCCGTTTGAAGTTTGGCAAGAATCAAGAGCGCTTCACTTATAATGCCATTTTAAATAAAGAAACATTTAGCCTTGCCATTGATGTTCCATTCAAAGGGCAAGAAACCTTAATTCTTCCACTCGATGCAAGTGAAGAGTTAGCAGCTGATATTTCAGGAACTCTCTATAAGAAAATTTCTACAGAGTTAGTAAAGGCAAAGCGTTATTCATCACTTAAAATATTAAATGACTTTCTCTTAAGAAACCGACTTTTCTTTAGTGAGATAAAGAATATCGATAGCAATTATTGTGACAGAGGGTGTCTTGAAGGTGATATTAAACATTACAGTGATGGGACTGTTGAATATAAGACGCCGATGATTGGCAATTATGAATTCAACGCATCATTCTCTCAGTTACAAGAAAACGAATATAAATTTATTCGTTTAGAGGGAATTCACAACTCTAAAAAAACAAATAAAAAGCAAAGAGTCCTCGCCTTGGACCTTATCGTTGATAGCTGCGGATCTATCTAGCAGCGCAACAACGCTTCCTAATAAATTCTAGTAAATTTATCTTATCTCTTGTATAAATTACTCTAGTATTATTCTATGCAATAATTTTTTGAACAAAGGATGGTTTATGAAATCAAGGAATCTTGTTTCATTTTTAATCATGGGGCTATTAGCTTTAACAGTTTCATGTACAAAAAAAGTGGATCTTAGTGAAAAAGTTCTACACCTGGCCGTTACTTCAGAAGTGAAGGGAATGGATCCAATTTATGCAAACGACAAGTATTCTTCAAATGAAGTTGGTCGTGTTTACGAAGGTCTATTAGAGTACCACTACTTAAAGAGACCATACACACTTGTACCAAATCTTGCAGAAGCTCTTCCTGAAGTTTCAGAAGATGGTCTAACTTATACTTTTAAAATTAGACAAGGTGTTTTATTTCAAGACAACGCTGCCTTCAAAGATGGTAAAGGGCGTGAGCTTGTTGCAGAAGACTTTGTATATTCAATCAAGAGACTTGCAGACCCAAAACTACAAGGTCTAGGTTGGTGGCTACTTCAAGATAAGATTGTTGGTCTTGATGAGTGGCGTGAGAAGAACTCTAAGAAAGATTCTGTTGATTATACAGAAGTTGTTGAGGGTCTAAAGACTCTAGACAAGTACACTCTTCAGTTCAAACTTAAGAAGCAATTCCCACAATTCCTATACTCTCTTGCAATGCCATTTACATTTGTAGTTGCAAAAGAAGTTGTTGATCACTATGGGAAAGAATTCCTAAACCACCCAGTTGGTACAGGTCCTTTCATGCTGAAAGAGTTTAGCCAATCTTCAAAGAAGTTTACTTACGATAGAAACCCTAACTTCAGAAAGAAGCTTTTCCCATCTGAAGCAAGTGATGAATTCAAACACATGCTTGCATATGCTGGTAAGCCAGTTCCTTTCGTAGAAAAGATTGAAGTAAACATCATTAAAGAAGATCAACCAAGATGGCTAAACTTCCTTAAAGGACGTGTTGATTATATTGGTATCCCAAAAGATAACTTTGAATCAGCTGTTACTCCAGGTAAAGGTCTTGGAGAAGAATTTGCTAAGAAAGGTATTGATCTATCAGTATCACCATCACTAGATGTTACTTATACTGCTTTTAATCACGACCTTAAACTATTCAATAACGTTGATCTGAGAAGAGCGCTTGCACTTGCTTACGATGTAAAAGAGTTTAATAAGCTTTTCTATAATGATACAGCTCTTCCAGCACAATCAGTTGTTCCTCCGGGGATTGCTGGTTACATGCCAGATTATGTAAACCCTTACCGTAACCGTGACCTAGAAAAAGCAAAAGCACTTCTAGCAAAAGCTGGTTACCCTGAAGGTAAAGGTCTTCCTGAAATTACTTATGACTGTCCAAGTACTTCAACTTCAAGACAGATTGGTGAGCTTTTCAAAAAGCAAATGGCAGAAATTGGTGTAAATATCAAAGTTGTTCAAAACTCTTGGCCAGAGCTACAAAAGAAAATTACTGCTCGTCAGGTAATGCTTTACGGAATCGCATGGGGTGCAGATTACCCAGATGCAGAAAACTTCCTACAACTACTTTATGGACCAAATAAATCTCCAGGTGCTAACGGATCTGGTTATGATAATGCTGAATTCAACAAACTATTTGCTAAGGCTTCAGTTATGCAAGATTCTCCAGAGAGAACTGCTATCTATGAAACTCTTAACAAAATGGCAGCTGAAGAAGTTCCATGGCTATATGGTGTTCACCGTCAGTCATACTTAATTAAGCACAGCTGGTTAAAGAATTACATTTCAACAGACTTTGAAGCTGGTCAAGATCAGTACTTAGATGTTGATTTAAAAATTAAAAAAGACATGCAATCAAAATTATAATTGATAAATGTTAGCGCTGGAGTTTACTTCAGCGCTTATTTAATGAAGCAATCTTAATGGTTGCTTTTTTAAATAAGCGATACGCTAGTTAAGTTCGAGCTAAGGAGCTGTTTTTGTGAATACTTGGTCATATATTTTAAGAAGACTACTTTATACGATCCCAATTATTTTGGGTGTTTGTTTAATTATTTTCGCTATCTTTAACTTATCGGGATATGATCCTGCTCAGTTACTGCTTGGGAAGCACGCTTCAGCAAAGCAAATTGCAGAAGTTAGACATGAGCTTGGTCTTGATCGTCCGTTACTTGAGCAATATATCGGTATTGTAAAGTCGGCTTTTACTTTTGACTTTGGTCGCTCTTGGGCAACAAAGCAAAGTATTATCGATATGATTAAAGAAGGTGCAGTACCATCACTAACGCTAACTTTTCCAGCGTTTTTAATTTCGACAGTTTTCTCTATTTTACTTGCGATCATCGTAGCATTTTTTAGAGGAAAGCTAATTGACCGTACACTTGTCATTATCTGTGTATGTTTAATGAGTATTCCATCTCTTGCTTATATCCTCTTCTTCCAGAAGTTTTTTGCTTATGAGTTAGGGTGGTTTGAAATTTCTGGTTATGAGCATGGTTTCCCATACTTTATTCCTTACGTAATACTTCCGGTTATCATCATGGTTGTTTTAAACCTTGGTCCGGATCTTCGTTACTTTAGAACAGTTATTCTAGATGATATTTATCAAGACTATGTACGTACTGCACGTGCAAAAGGTCTAAGTGAAAAAGTTGTTCTTCTAAAGCACGTATTAAAGAACTCTTTAATTCCAATTATTACATATGTAGTTATCCAAATCCCTTTCCTTATTTTAGGTGCTCTATTACTTGAGAGTTTCTTCTCAATTCCAGGGCTAGGTGGATTAACTGTAAAAGCTGTATTTGATAATGACTTCCCAGTTATTAAGGCGATGACGATTCTTTCGGCAATGGCCTACATTATCTTTACGGTAATTACAGATATTCTATATACAATCGTTGATCCAAGAGTAAGGCTAAAGTAGGAGTTGTCATGTCAATAAATCATTCAAGCGAATCAAAATCACTATGGGGACATGCTTGGACGGAGCTTAAAAATGATAAAGCTGCAGTCTTTAGTATGGTTGTTATTGGATTATATGTAATACTTGCAGCACTTACATTCTTTGGTGTTATTGCAGGTGAATGGTCAAAAGAGATTGGAGCATCGTATATGCCTCCAAGTGCAGATGCACTATTTGGAACAGATATCTTTGGTCGCTCTGTAGTATATAAAACTCTTAAAGGTGCAGAAATGGCAATTGGGATTGGTTTCTCAACAGCTATGATCTCAACTGTAATTGGTGTGACTCTGGGGCTTATGGCCGGATACTTTGGTGGTAAAGTTGATGAAATCATTGTTTGGTTTTATACTTCACTAGCTTCAATTCCTTATATCATGCTTCTTTTTGCAGTAACTATGGTACTTGGAAAAGGGACATCATCACTATTCTTAGCTCTTGGGGTAACTTCTTGGGTTGGTCTATGTCGTCTTGTTCGTGGTGAAGTTCTACGCCACAAGGAAAGAGAGTATGTTCAGGCAGCAGCTGCTCTGGGTGCAGGAAATATGAGAAGAATGTTTAAGCATATTCTTCCAAATATCTTCCACATTGTTATCATTCAATTCTCACTAAGATTCCAACAGGCAATTAAATCTGAGGTAATCCTTTCTTATTTAGGTCTTGGAGTACAAGGTCAGCCTTCTTGGGGAACAATGATTGATGACTCAAAACTTGAACTTGCACGTGGTGTTTGGTGGCAACTTTCTGCAGCTACACTAGCTATGTTTGTTCTAGTTCTAGCATTAAATCTACTTGGAGATGCTCTTCGTGACTCTCTAGATCCTAAGCTTAAAGGGAAAGCGTAGGAAAACGCTCGACTATTAAAAAATAGCTTAATTTATTTACTCAACATTCCGATAAATATTGTTAAGAGGGCCTATTATTAGGCCCTAATTTTATTAGCTTACGGGATTATGAGAGAGATAAACTTAAGTTTCCAGCAAATTCAAAACAATCCTCTACTCAAAGGAGAGTTGTATTGGTCACGACCAAGTGGCAGGCGCCTTCTTATAGGCCGTGCTGGAGAGTTTGCTAATCTCGAGTTAGTTGAAAAACTTTCGCAACAAAATGATCAATTCTTTCAAAAAATAATCATTGATGAAGAGCGCGTTTCAAAAGTCGTCGATCACTTTATGGATCTACAAAAGGCTCAATTAGAGGAAGTGAAGCTTCGTTATCGAAATCTTATTCTGGTGGACTTTTATCGTATTTTAAAAGGTGAGAAAAAGTCTTCGACACTAGACTTCGTTTTTATTTGTCATGAAACTTTCTACGAGTTTAATCATGACAATATTAACCTTGAAGAAGAGTTTATTAAAACTAGTGCTATTACATTTAAAAAGGCACAAGTCATTTCTTCATCTGTTGTATATTTGGCCTTGATTTCGGGGTATCTTGATTTCAACTTTTTAAAAGAAGTTTTCAATACCATTCTAATGACTTATTTTTCTTATGTTTGCCGTAATGGAACAAATGTTGTGGATAAGTTAGCAAGCTTAGAGGAGTCATACGGTAATGTTGAGTATCTTAAGAGCCTAAGTCGAGACTTTTTTGAACTCGATTATAACTTAGATGATGATATTAGTGAGCTATGGCATAAAGTTCACGATCAGGTGTTCGCCTTAGAGCTAGAATTTGACTCCAATGATATTGAAGTCATTTTTAAATCAATCTTAGATAATGTAAAAGACTATCGCTACTTCAATGAAATCTTCTCTCAAGAAGATATTGGGAGGAGCGCGTAGGTGAGTAATAGAATTGAGGTTTATACATTTATCGATCAAGAGCTTTTTGAGAAGCTGAGTGAGCTAATGTGTGAAGACTTAAATTTTACTCAAGTTGAAAGTATTGAAGAGCTTTCAGATAAGAGAAATATAATAGTTAATGATATTAGCTATAAGAATTCGAACCCAATGGGAAGAGTTGTCTATATCAGTGAAGAGATAAAATCTGGTGTGGTAAGTCTTACTCCTGACGCCGTCTATACTGAGAATTCATTTATTCTAAATGAAATTGAAAACTACTTCGGCGTTCTACAAACCCCTAAAAATCGTACATTCCCACAGTTTACGAAAGTTAAGCAATATAAAATTCTCTCTCGTTTTAGTGTCGGTTATTATTGTGACCTTGCAAACCTCAAGGCTCATGAGAATTCATTTGATATTGAAAAACTTTCTGTTGGCTTACAGGGAATTTTAAATGCTATTGTTCTCAAGAGACAATGCGCTCCTGTTGAATTAGAGATGCTTTTTAGCGATGAAGAGCTTCTTATAAATATGAAGATTTCATCTATCTTTGTTGATGATGAATTGATTAATGAAATTTATCGATTCATTTCTAGTGACTTCTCTTATCTTTGTTTGAGAATTAATCGAAAAAAAGGGAAGATGGATCTAAGGTTCTCGCTTCAAAAAAAGAAATCGTATATTGCTCGTTTCGACTATGAAGTAAACTCTTCAAGAGCTAATTCTAGTGAAGAGCTCGTAAAAGATTCAAGTGAGAGAATTGTCGATCATAGCAATTATCACGATCCAATTATAAAAAAGGCATCATTAAAAGAGTTAAAGAGAATAATTGATTTTCTCTCAAAGAGAGAAGTCTCTCAAGATGACTTTCTAGATAACCTAGAGGCATATCCAGATAAAGAAATGCTTAAGGTCTTAGTTGATGATGAAATTGAATTTATTAAAAAGTCTGTATTAAATAAGGAAAAAGCTGAGAGCCTAAAGGAAGCCATTAGACTGACTGTGACTAACAGCTTTAATGAACAAAGTAGAGAAGAGTTCAATGAGAACTTTTTTAATAAGGTTGATAGACAAACTTTAAAAGATCTTGTTAAGGCAGAGAATTGGCCAATTGATAACGATGCTTTAAAAGAAGAAGTTAAAAATAAGATCTTAAATGAAAGAGAGCTTGAAACTTATAATGATTACTTAAATTCAGTACAAGGATATGTTGAAGAAACATATAACGTTCCTAAAGAAGACTTTGAAACTGTAAAAGACGGTGTTGAAGGTAATATTGCTGAAGAAGTATTAGAGAAGACTGGAAAGTCTGTAGAGCAATTTATTAGAGAGTCTGAATACTATGCAATGAAAGAGAAAGTTGCTCGTATGAGCCACTTATTCGATAAGATGCAAGCCGAGTTAGAAAAGGCAAAGCAAACTCCTGCTCTAGAAGTTCAAGACGTGCTAGTTGAAGAAGATGGTCAATCTCCTCTTGGAGCAATGGGTGAGCAAAGAGCAATTCAGGATCTTGAAGAGAAAGTTAAACAGCTTTCAAAAGAGTTAGAAATAAAAGGTGACTCGATAGAGGTCATGAGCCAGAAAGTTGATGCAGCTAACCTATCGGCCGCAGAAGATAAGCAAGAGCTTAGTCTGGCACAACAAAAGCTTAAAGAAGAAATCTTAAAAGTAGAAGACTTAGAAAAAGAGTTAGCCAAGTTTAAAGGCGACACTTCTAATACTTCTGGTACAGGTGAAGATCTTGAGACAAAACTTAAAGATGCAAATATTGAGATCAAGATGTACAAGCAAAGACTTAAGTTTGCTCAGTCTCAGATTCAAACATTAGAGAAAGCTAAGAAGGCTGCTGCAGCTGGTGGTGCAAATAATAAGAAAATAGCCCATCTTGAAAAGCTAATGGATAAACAAAATAAGCTTAAATCTAAGATGGAAACAGAAATTTCTTCTCTTAAAAAAGATAATCATAAAATAAATCAGGAAAATAAAATCCTTTCAAATAAAATTAAAGACTTAGAGAGAAAGCTTAATAATAAAAATAAATCAGCAGCGTAATTTTTTTCTTGCCATATTGAGTGAAGTCCCTTATAAATATTCTCACGCCTTACCAATGAAATTTTTGAAAAATTTTTAATTGTGCCCAGATGGTGAAATTGGTAGACACGCTAGACTTAGGATCTAGTGCCTTTGGCGTGGAGGTTCAAGTCCTCTTCTGGGCACCATCTTTTTGGTAGATCGCTTTCGCGGTCTTTTTTTTTGCCTTTTTTCAACTTTAATTAAAATTTATTTTTATCTTGCTCTCAACTTCGTAAGATGGATTGGTCGTATTACTCTTTTCTACGATCCTAGGTTCCACTCTGCACGAAAACATGCCTTTGGGCATCTTTTCCCGCAGGCGGTTGCTTCAAATCAATCATTTGCTATAATTAAATATATTTTGTCGTAGCGATTGGATTAAAGTGAAAATTATTAAAGTCATATTACTAGCATTCTTTTACATCAACTTTGTCAGTGCAGAGCCAATAGATTTTCAAGAAGTACTTAAAAATAAGAAAGTCGATTTTATCAAGTTTCCTTATCGAATAAACTTTAGTGGTGAGAGACTCTCTGAGATTTATAAAAGGTTTATTCTTGATGATGCTGTTGTAAGTGCAAAGCACCCAATGGTTCAGCGCACGATGAAAGCTAATGAAGTGGATTTTTCGAAGCTTAAAAAAGATAGTGTTCTGCAATTATATATTTCAGTTGAGTTATTGGATTATAATAAATTCTCTGTTTATCAACGCCAGTTAAATAAAGCAGGGAGGATTGATCAAAACAGCATGAAAAGGATTAAAGAGCAATTAGGCGAGAGAACGTTTCGCTCTTCTGTGTTCTATATGGCCTCATATGGTAAGTTTGCTCAAGATAATCCTGCTTACGCTGATGTGAGCTTTCTACAGAACTCACCTGTATCTTTAGGGCTTAGTACATCTTATTATCCAAAGGATAGACCTTTTAATATTTCAGGTAGTATTTATTATTCATATCTAACAACGGCCGAAATAGATGATTATACTAATGATAAGATAAATGTAGATCCTGAGATTGGAGGAAATCTTTATTTTTCATATCGTTTAAATTCACCTGCTATTTCATTATATGCTGGTCTTGATTACGAAGAATTTAATACATTCAATCTTGAAAACCTGAAAAAGAATGACCTTGTAAGCTTTGATACTAATCAAGTCCTATATGCTACGTTAGGAGCTTCTCGCTCTGTAAATTTATTTGGTCAAAAGCTCTTTGCAAAATTGAGTTATTCCCAGTCTATAGCATCTGAGAGGAGCTCTAGTTTAGTAAATGCTGAAAATACTCAAAGCTTTACAGGTAGTAAGATTCTTTTTTACCTGTTTAAAAACGTCGGGAATAACTTTTTCGCCCATAGTTTGATTAAGTATCATTGGATGAGTGGGCCCTCTAATATTACAACTTTAAGGGTTGGTCTCGGTTTTGGTTATATTTTATAAAATTTAAACTTTTTTTTACTGATACCGACAATATGTATTGAGGTGTATGTGAAAAAAATCAATCTTATTTCAATTTTGTTTATTAATCTTATTTTTCAATCTTGTTCAATTGATGTTTACAAATTTGTTTCTGAAGAGGATTCGTCTATTGAGGATGATACCCTTGTCCTTACTCAGGATGATCTAGTTTTTAATCTAGGTACTGTTAGTGAAAAAACTAAACTTCTTCGCTCTGATACAATCTATGAAGATATTCCTAAAAGTAATCTTATTGAAAAAGAAATTTCAATGAAGGGATCAAGAACTCCTGCTTCGTCTGATCTGAGTTATGACCTATATGAAGTTCAAGAGTTTGATACCGCCATGAAAGTTGCATTTTATCTTTATAAAGATATTCGTAAATGGAAAGAAATTAGGGATTTAAATGGATCAGTAGATATGTATGTTGGGCAAACAATTAAGGTTCCTCGAATTCCTGAAAATTTAAATTATGTAAGACCAGAAGGTGAGCCATACCTTATAAAAAAGGATGATACCCTTGGGAAAATTTCTCAAGGAGTTTACGAAGGTAATAGTCGATTCTGGATTAATATTTGGGATAATAATAAAGAGATCATTGATGATTACGATTTAATTTTTCCAGGCTTCACTTTATATTACAAAGATTATGCAACGGTTAAGAAAGAATATCGTGCAGTAAGAGCGAAGTATGATTTTTCAAATCCAAAAAGAAGAGAGATCAGTTCTGAAAAAATTATTAAGCAATAGAAGTTCTATCATAATGATCGTTGGAGCTTTCATTGCTCTTACGATCTTTATATTTCAAAATAAAGAAATAGAATCAAAGCAATCTGTTATCGTTACAACAGTTCAAAGTATATCACCTCCACCCTCTGAGTCAGTTGTAGCAAAGAAAGTAAAAGTTGAAGAAGTTGAGCCAGTAATAATTCCGAAGATATTGGAAGTTCAAAAAATTGAAATTACTACTGGAGAGCGAAAGCAACAAAAAGATTTAATTATTGAAACTTTCACTTGGAGCACAACGAAGAAAGCAAGTGCCTCCGTGAAATATGTAATCGAAATTCTTAATAGAGAGAACCAAAGGGTGTTAAAAGAAGAGACTGTGAACTCACAATTTGTCTTTAAACAAAACACTGTCGGAATCTATAAAATTAAGGTTTCTCAAATCGAAAATGGGCAATTGATATCATTTGGTGAAAGAAGTTTTTCTCTTACTGCGCCAGAAAATAGTAATCCAAAAAGTATGAGTAGTTATGTGATGAAATTTGTTTCAAAAAGAAATTGTTACAAAGTGGATCTTCCTAGTTACTCAACTGCAAAGAAGTACTTTATAGAAATTTATCGTGATATTGATAAGAAGAAAATGGTACGTGAGATTTGGGCCGATCGATCAGAGTTTTGTTGGCATAGTTCGCGTGATGGCCGTTATTATTTTCGCTACAAATATCTTGATTACTGGGGCGGTAGCTCTAGGTATTCAAAAATGTCTGAAATTATTTTCCCAATTTCACCTATGACAGACTTCTAAGACAGTTAACTGCGGTTAAGTTTTTCTTAATCTTTCTCAATTTGTATGAAGTAGGTTTGTCGAGGCACCTCGTTATTGATAGGTTTGCCCATATCGAAATATTTGAATTCTATGAGAGGGGGAATTTATGCCTAAAATGTTAAAAGGAAGTCTTTGTCTATTTGCACTTCTAGCGAGTCTTAGTATTTTTGCCAATGATCAAACTGACGCTGATTCATCAACAGAGCCAATGCCAGTTCCGTTAAGTACTGCTTGTATGGTTCAGGGAAATTTTGGTGAAAATCTACCAATTAGAATAAAAATGAGTAGAGTATTTCAAGAGTGGACTGAAAAGCGCATTATTGAGAATACGACAAAAGAAGAGTGCTACGATATAGCAGATGATATTGCACATCTTGCTATTGGGATCGAGGACGTGAAAACTGGTGAGATTATAAAAACAGTCTCAGCTAGGCTTTGGTTTAAGAACTTTGAAACAAATGAATTCATAGAGGACGAAGTCTTTCGCGATCTATAATATAAAATCAGTAGCTTAGGGCTCCTTCTCTTGGGAATGGGCCTTAAGATCTAAATATTTCATGTGTATATTTCATACACCGCTTGTAATGCTTTCAATCGTAATCAAAATACAGTTTGTTGATGTTAACTTGAATTAATTCAAAATTAAATTTAAGGAAAATATCATGAAAACACTATTGGTTATTCTATCGGCCCTACTTCTATCTGCTAGTACTTTTGCAGGTAATGTTGATAGTGAGCTAGAGGAAAGGCTAAATACAATTAAAAATGAGATCTATCATCAAGAGCAGGAGAGCTCGGCACTAGATATTGTTATTCTTAAAAAGCAAAAGAGCCTTAATAATCTGCTTTTAAAGAGACAAATTTTAGTAGAAGAGACGGCATTACAGCATGTTATAAGTAAACTTGAAGATCGTCTTGATTACAAAGATAGCTCCTCACAAGAGGAGAAAGAAGTCTTAGAAACATTGAATATTCTTTTGGAACTAAGTACTGATGAGAGGCAAGAGGTAATCGATCGTTTTTATGAAGACCATAAAGATAATAGAGAGTAATTAGAATTTTTGATCTTTTATAGAAAGTCCTCTTAGTCTTTGCCCAAATTTTCAAATGATGGTAAATAAAAGGCATGAAGACTCTTATTCTTATATTTTTTGCGGTTTCAGCATATGCCATCAATATTAAAAAATTTGATATTGATCATCGTGTAAAATCGAAAGAATTCGATGTCGCTATGATTTCGGGAAAGAAAGATGGAATTCGTTTCTATCAAGGAACCATTAGTGATGTTCTAGCTCTACCTGTAAATACTGTCTTAGACACAGTCTTGGCCTTTGATAAACGTTGTAATAATGAACTTAGTGATAAACGCACTCTCTCAAATAAATTTAAAAAATGTCCATTTTCTAGTGACTCATTAATTGAGTCTGTCATTGTAAATGATCTCAAAATAAAAAAACTCGATAAAAATGAAATCAAGCGCTTTGTCGTTAAGCGTAGATCCTATAATCGTGGCCTTTATACATATAATGATTTGATACGTGTTTATCGCTATATGGATGGCTTTAAAATTACGATGGAGATGATGGATGACAAGCTTTCAAAGAGTTATATCTCGTCTCCCCTTAGTAATAACAGTGTGATGCAAACATCTGGTGGGGTTTATTACATAATGCCGGCCGCTGGAGGCAGGACACGTTATACGTACACATTTACGTGTAGCACTGACCATTGGTTACTTAATAAATCCATCACGGTTTCAACATTTTTTAGTAACATGGCCAAAAATTTGAGAGATGAGTTCAATACAATTAAAAATTGAACAATTGTATTATTTCCATGGCCCTTGAAACACAGCGTCTAGCGTGTTAGAGTCCCGGAAATTAAGAAAATACGCCTATTTATAAATGACGGTCACTAGTCATTATTTCAGCTCAAGATCGAGCAAACATCCGTGGCCTGCATTCTAGGCTTGCGTTTAAGGAGTCAAAATTGAATTTTAACGAAATTCCACTTAAGGAATCGCTGCTTCGTGCACTCGAAGATAGAGGGTTCGAATCGGCAACAGATATCCAGTCTCAAGCTATTCCATTATTAATTGAAAAAGACACTGACTTTGTTGGTCAGGCCCAAACTGGGACAGGTAAGACTGCTGCTTTCTCTCTTCCACTTCTTCATCGTATTGATGGAAGTGAAAAGAATATTCAAGCAATTATTCTTTCACCTACAAGAGAGCTTGCTAACCAAATCAACGATGAAATTAAAAAGTTTTCAACATTTGAAACTGTAAAGACGATGTCGGTTTACGGTGGTACTGCAATTGATAACCAAATCAGAAACCTAAAGAAAATTAAGCCGCAAATTGTTGTTGGTACGCCAGGACGTGTTCTTGATCTAATTAATCGTGGTGTTCTAAAGCTTGAAAAAGTTAAGTATGCAGTACTTGATGAAGCTGATGAGATGCTAGACATGGGATTCCTTGATGATGTTAAGGAAATTCTTGCTCAAGCTGAAAATAAGAAAACGTGGATGTTCTCAGCAACAATGCCACCTGCAATTCTTGATTTAATTAAGAATTATCTTGATGAACCAGAAATTGTTAGAGTTCAAAAGAAAACTCTTTCGAATGATAATATTACGCAAAAGTTCTACCTTGTACGTGATCAAAATATGAGAGAAGCAGTTTGTCGTCTTCTTGATGCTGTTGAGGATTACTACGGGATCATCTTTACAAAGACAAAGCTTGAAGCAAGCTCTCTTTGTGATGAACTAAACCTTAGAGGTTACCTTGCGGATTCTCTTCACGGAGATATGGATCAGAAACATCGTGATGTAACGATGAGAAAGTTTAAAGATAAGAAAGTAAAGCTTCTTGTATGTACAGACGTTGCAGCTCGTGGGATTGATGTTGATCACCTAACTCACGTATTCAACTATGGACTTCCGCAAGATCTAGAGTCTTATGTACACCGTATTGGTCGTACAGGACGCGCGGGTCAAAAAGGACTAGCTCTTTCTGTCGTTTCACCAAGTGAAATTAGAAAGATTTCTGCACTAGAAAGACTAACAAAAGCTAAAATTGAAAGAGAAAGAATTCCTTCAGTTGATACTCTTAAAGGAGCTATGGTTCGCCGTAAGCTAAACCACTTTGAGGAGATTTTTGAAGAACTTGAGGGAGATGATTCTTTAGACGATAGCTTTAGCATCTTTGCTGAGAACTTTGATCATCTTGAAAAAGAGCAAGTTCTTAGAGCAATGTATATGTCACTATTTGCTGACAATCTGAAGCGTTTTGAAATGAATCCAATCATCGATATGGAGCCTAAGCAAAGAGGTGAAAGAGGTGAGCGTGGTGCACGTGGTGAAGTTAGAGCAGATAACCGTGGTAATATTCGTTGTTTCGTAAACTACGGACGTGATGACGGTGCTCAAATTGCTTCTTTCTTAGATGCAATTGCAGGTGAGCTTAAAATTGATCAAAGAAAGATCCGTAACGTTCAGCTTAAAGATAAGTTCTCTTTCATTGATATTCCAATTGAAAGTGGAAAGCTTCTAATCAACGGTGAAGAACAAGTATTCATCGGTAACAAGAAACTAAGATTTGAAGCAACTAAAGAACGTTCTCGTGATGGTGGACGCAGTGGTGATCGCGGTGGTCGTTTTAGCCGTGGCGGTGACCGTGGCGGACGCGGTGGAGATCGTGGTGGACGCTCTGAAAGAGGTGGCCGTGGTGGTTTTGGAAACCGTCGTAGCAGCACTGGGCGCTCAAACGGAAATAGAGGAAACTCTCGTAGCCAAATCTAATTAAATGAAAAAATATGATGTCATAATCATTGGTGCTGGTGCCGCAGGTTTATTCTGCGGCATTCATGCTTCCAAAAGAGGAAGAAGTGTTTTAATTCTTGAAGGTGCAAAAGGCCCTGGAAAGAAGATTCTTGTCTCTGGAGGCGGGCGCTGTAACTTTACGAATCTTGACGTCACTCCAAATTTCTATGTTTCTAATAATCCTCATTTCTGTAAGTCAGCATTAAGCCAATATACAAATTGGGATTTTATCTCTTTTATATCTGAATACAATTTAACTTATACAGAAAAGACGTTAGGTCAGCTATTTTGTGATCAAAAGTCACGTGGAATTTTAGAAGCACTACTGAAGTCTATACCTAAAAATTGTGAGCTAAGAGTTAATAGTCGTGTTGTTGATGTTGAGCATGAAGAAGAATATAAAGTCACTTTATCTGATGGCACTGAATTTTTAAGTGAAACTCTTGTTCTTGCAACAGGAGGTCTTTCATTTCCTGGACTTGGAGCAACTGATATCGGCTATCGTGTGGCGAAAAAATTTGGTCATAAATTAATCGAGACGACACCTGCACTAGTGCCTTTTACTTTAGACAAAGTGAATGCAAATTTAGCAGGTATTGCTATTGAATCAGAGGTGAAGGTAGGAAGTAAGAAGTTTCTTGAAAATATCTTATGGACTCATAAGGGTCTAAGTGGTCCATCGATTTTAAAAGCATCACTTTATTGGAATATTAAGGACGAGGTTAAGATTAATTTCTTACCTAAAAGTGATCTTTACGAAATTCTTAAAGAACATAAGAAGAAAAATCTAGTTAATGCTTTAAAGGGACATTTACCAAGTCGTTTTATTGAGCTTTGGTTGGCCCAGCACGATCTTCCCTTAAATAGAAATTGTGCAGAACTCTCTGGAGCACAAAAAGAAAAGCTAATAGAAGTAATGCATCACTGGACTTTTGTCCCTAATGGAACCGAAGGCTATCGTAAGGCCGAGGTTACAAGAGGTGGTGTGGATACAAATCAGGTAAGCTCCAAAACAATGGAGAGTCGATTGCAAAAGAATCTTTACTTTGTTGGTGAAGTTCTTGATGTTACAGGACTTCTTGGAGGATATAACTTCCAATGGGCCTGGTCCTCTGGCTATGTAGCCGCAAAATATGTATAATTTCTCTATGAGAAATAAGAAGAAAGAAAAAGCTGTTGTATTTACTGGTGGTGGAAGTGGTGGACATGTTGTTCCTGCTCTAACTTTAATTGATAAGTTAAAAGAAGATTCTGTTAGGATTTACTATATTGGTTCATATACTGGAATTGAGTCAAAGTTAACGAAAGGTAAGGTTGATCGCTATATTGGTGTTTCAACAGGAAAGCTTAGAAGATATCTCGATTGGCAAAATATTACAGATATTTTTCGTCTAATGATCGGACTAATTCAATGCTTTTATTATCTTGCTCATATTCGTTTACGTGCAAATACTATTGTATCGATGGGGGGATTTGTGAGTGTCCCAACTGTTGTTGCAGGTAAACTTCTTGGTTATAAAATTATTGTTCATGAGCAAACGTCACGAGTAGGGCTTGCTAATAAAATTGCATCATTATTTGCTCATCGTGTGTTCGTTAGTTTCAAAGATTCTTTAAAATATTTTCCTCAAAAGATCGTTCGATATTCTGGATACCCTGTAAGAGATGAGTTTAAAACAACTCAACTAAAGACTCGTACTTTCAAAGGTATTGAGCTTAAGGATTCAGATGCGCCAATATTTTTCATTACTGGTGGTGGAAATGGTTCGAAATTATTGAATGATAAAATTAAAGAAAACTTAGGGCCGTTAACGAAACAATTTGTCGTTATACATCAAGTTGGAAGTCAGTATATTGAGGAGTATAAATCTCTTGAAAGTAGTCGCTATTTTCCAGTCGCTTTCTTAGGTGATGAAATGCCTGATCTAATGAAGGCAGCAAAGTACATTATTTCACGCTCTGGCGCAGGAACAGTTGCTGAGTTGATTGCAATTGGTAAACCTAGTCTTTATATTCCATTAAAAATTGCACAAAAGAACGAGCAATATCACAATGCGATGGAAGCAAACCGCCTCTTAGGTTCTATCGTAATTACTGAAGATGAGTTTGGTCGTTGTGACTTATTAGAAGAAATAAAAAATATCCCATCACATGCTATCCCTCAGGATAGGGAGCATGCGAGTGAGATTATATTAAAAGAAATATTACAGTCTTAGAAGTACACCACGAGACTTAATTGTCTTGATGTAGTTTGAGAAAGGCTTAATCTTTCTTCTTAGGTTTGATAGGTGAGTATCAATATTTTGTGAGTTAACATCACTATCGGCCCAAACAACTTGAGAGATATGATCTCTTGAGAATATTTTGTTAGGGTTTGAAGCTAATAGAGTGATGATTTTATACTCAGTTGTCGTAAGTTTAATTTCTTTCCCTTCTAGAACAACATTTTGCTGATCGAGATTGATTGAGAAATTATGATCTTCAAAGTTGATTTCATTCTTCTTTTTACGACGATGCTTATTCTTCTTTGCTTCTACTTTATTTTTAATACGGGCCACTAGTTCATTAATAGTTACTGGCTTAACAATAAAGTCTTGTGCTCCAATTTCAAGTCCCTTAACACAGGCTTCTTCTGATGGGTCACCAGTTAAGAAAATTACAGGAGTACGCGGAGCAAGTTCTCTGGCCTTACTAAATAGTTCGAAACCATTTACTTCCGGCATGTGAAGATCCAGTACCATAATGTCTGTCTTGTTTGTGTTCAAGAAACTTAGAAGCTCGAGAGGATTTTGAATAAGTTCTAAATCAAACTCATCTTCTAGAAGATCTTGGTAGTTTTCTAAGTTATCGCTGTCATCGTCAACGATTGTTACGTGTGGCTTCTGGGCCTTTAAAATTTTTGACATGATTCAACTTCTCGTTCTTTAGTTTTGAACTATAACGTATTGATTTTAAAGGTTGGTTCATATGCTCGTCAATAAGATAAATATATGCTCGACGCGTCTTTTTGGAATTATTTAGATAATTTCTTTAATTATAGGTACTTAAGAGTTCGTAATTGTGGAAAAAAAAAGCCCCTAGTTCTTGTCCAGGGGCCTATATTGGGTATTTTAAGCTTTTTAATTGGCAATTAGTCCTTGCTCTTCTTTTCTTTTCTAACAACTGAACGTTTATTAGCAGCAAGCTCTTTCTTTCTAATACGGATATTTTGAGGAGTTACTTCTACCCATTCATCGTTATCAATCCAGTCAAGTGCCCACTCTAGAGTTCTTGGTCTTACTGGTGGAAGAATGATGTTTTCATCTTTACCTGCAGTACGAACTGAAGTTAGTTGTTTCCCACGACAAATGTTAACGTTGGCATCGTTTTCTTTTTTACTTTCACCGATAACCATCCCTTCGTAAACCATATCACCTGGCTCAACAAAGAACTCACCGTTGTTAAGTAGGTTGAAGACAGCGTATCCAGTAACTTTACCAGCTCTATCTGAAATGATGGCACCATTTTGACGAGCAAGCATTTCACCTGCAAATGGACGGTAACCTAGGAATTCTGTTGAAAGGATCCCTTCTCCACGAGTATCTGTCATGAAAGCACCACGGTAACCGATTAGACCACGTGATGGAATTTCGAATTCAATTCTTGTACGACCTTCACCGATTGGCATCATTGAAGACATGATTCCTTTTCTGATTGAAAGTTTTTCAGTTACAACACCAGTAAAATCATCTGGTACATCAAGAACTGCTAATTCATATGGCTCGTGCTTTTGCCCATCGATATCTTGGAAAAGTACTTCTGGTCTTGAAACCATTAGCTCAAAACCTTTACGTCTTAGTTCTTCGAAAACGATAGCGATTTGAAGCTCTCCACGACCTTTTAGTTTGTATACTTTTGCATCGTCAGTTCCTTCATATTGAAGAGCAACGTTTAGACGACAAGCATCTTGTAAGAATTCTTCAAGCTTTCTTGAAGTTAGGTATTCACCTTCTTGACCACTCATTGGAGAAGTTGAAACAGAAACGTTAACCGCAACAGTTGGTGGCTCTACTTCAATTCTTTCTAGTGGGTTTTGAGCAGTAGTTGGAGTGATTGTATCTCCAATATGAACTTCTTCAATACCTGCACAAATAACGATCTCACCAGCGTGAGCTTCGTTAACTTCAACTGTTTGAAGTCCTGAGTAAGTTTGAATATTTGAAACTTTGAAGTTCTTAGATTTTCCATCACCGATACAAGTAAATTGTTGGTTCTTAACAATTGTACCTTGGTGAATACGTCCAACAAATTGTTGTCCTAGAAATTTTGAGTATGTAAGATTTGAAACGAGTAATTGTAGAGGAGAATCGATGTCTTGTTTTGGTTCTGGGAAGTAGTCTGAAACCATGAAATCCAGTACCGGAATCATATCCTCCCTTACTACACCTGGCTCCATTGCTGCCCAACCATTCTTTGCAGAAGCGTAGATAAAAGGGATATCAATATCAAAGTCTTCAACTTCAAGTTCAGTTGCGATTTCTAGAAGTAGGTCTTCACATTCACCTTTTACTTCTTCAATTCTTTGGTCTGGACGGTCAACCTTATTGATAATAACGGCAACTTTTAGTCCTCTTGAAAGAGCTTTTCTAAGTACAAAACGAGTTTGTGGAAGTGGCCCTTCTGAAGCGTCGACTAGAAGTAGTACACCATCTACCATCATTAGTGATCTTTCTACTTCTCCACCAAAGTCCGCGTGGCCTGGAGTATCAAGTAGGTTAATTTTTGTGTCTTTGTAAAAGAAAGAACAGTTTTTAGCTGTAATTGTAATCCCGCGTTCTTTTTCGATTTCGCCAGAGTCCATTACTCTCTCTTCAACTTCAGCGCGTTCGTCAAAAGTGTTTGATTGCTTAAGGATTTCATCAACCATGGTTGTTTTACCGTGGTCAACGTGCGCAACTACTGCGATGTTTTTTAATTTCTCAAATTGACTCATTGTGTGCCCTTTCTTGTCTGTCTAATCTGCTTTCTATTAATGAATTTATTTGCTACACAATATATATGATTCAGCTTGTAAATGTAACTAAATCTTTTGGTGGCCGAACGCTTTTTGAAGAAGTGACGTTCTCACTCAATATGGGTGAAAGAATAGGCCTAGTGGGACGAAACGGTACTGGTAAATCGACTTTATTTAAGGTCATTATGGGGATCGAGTCCTATGATAGTGGCGAAGTAAAGATTCCAAAGTCTTATAAAATCGGTACCTTAGATCAACATATTCACTTCTCGCATGAGACTGTCTTGGCCGAGTGTATGTCAGCACTAGGGCCTGAGTTTGAATATGAAACTTACCGAGCAGAAAAACTCTTAACTGGACTAGGCTTTTCTGATGAAGATTTTGTGAAAAGTCCCCAGAGTTTTTCAGGTGGTTATCAGATACGAATTAATCTCGTCAAAACTCTTCTTACTGAGCCGAACTGCCTCTTATTAGATGAGCCAACAAATTACCTTGATATCGTCTCACTTCAGTGGCTTCGTTCATTTCTAAGAACCTTCCAAGGTGAAGTAATTATCATTACTCACGATCGTTCATTTATGGATTCGGTAACGACTCATACGATGGGTGTTCATCGTGGAAAGCTTAGAAAAATAAAAGGGCCAACAAAGAAGTACTACGAGCAGCTTGAGCAAGATGAGATTATTTATGAACAAACTCGTGTGAATCAAGAGAAGAAAATAAAGCATATGATGGATTACGTGGATAAGTACCGTGTAAGTGCCAGAGGTGCATCTCAAGCTCAGTCGCGTTTAAAGGCAATTGAAAAGATGCAAGATATGAAGCAACTAGAAAAGATAGCTGATCTTGATTTTTCTTTTAATCACGTTTCATGCCCAGGTAAGCAAATCATGAAGGTTAATGATTTGAGCTTTGGTTATGATGAAGAGAATTTATTTTCTGGTGTGAGTTTTGAAGTAGACCGTGAAGATCGAATTGGGATTATTGGAAAAAATGGTAAAGGTAAGTCGACTCTTCTCAATGTTCTCTCTCATGAGCTTAAACAGAGAACAGGAGAGATTTGGGAACACCCAAGTCTTGCCCTAGGACACTTTGGTCAAACAAATGTGAAACGTCTTCATGCAGAGAATACAATTGCTCAAGAAATCCAAGAAGTTAATACGGAACTACCTATTACGAGAGTAAAGGCAATTGCCGGAACTATGCTTTTTACTGGTGAAGATTCAGACAAGAGAATTTCTGTTTTATCTGGTGGAGAAAAAGCTAGGGTTATGCTTGGAAAAATTCTGGCAAAGAAAACGAACTTACTTTTTCTAGATGAACCAACAAACCACTTAGATATGGAGAGTATTGAGTCTCTAGGTGAAGCGATCAATGACTATGAGGGTGCATGCTTGATTGTAACTCACAATGAGGATCTTCTGCGCTCTTGTGTTAACAAACTTGTAATCTTTAGAAAAGATGGTGCCGAGTTCTTTGAGGGTACTTATGACGAATTTCTTGAAAAAATTGGTTGGGAAGAAGATGTAAAGCCAATAAAAGAAAAGCCTGCTCCGATAAAAGTAGAACCAGTAAAAAAAGAAGAGCATAAGGTATCAGGAAATAAATATAAAGAAGAAGAGATCATGGCCCAGATTGAAACATTAGAAAAGTATCAGTCTGTTTTAGAAGAGAAAATTCAGAATGCTTCAGCGGCGGGTGACACCGATGCAATAACTAGCGCAGGCCATGAGCTTGAACTAGTTAATGCAAAAATCGATGAGTTACTAGAGTTACTATAATTATTGTTCTTGTGCTGATGATGAGTTAGACGAATCAGGAGCACTTGTACGAATGGCCTTGTCGGCTTTCGCATTGGCACATTGAGTGGCATCATTTTCATCACAAGGACAGTATGCAAGAAGTTTAGATTTAATATCGAACTTCTTTTGCTTTTCAGAGTGGGCTTCGCAGATTAACTTCTTAAGACACACTCCCTTATTTGAGCAATTAGCATTCTTTCCTTCAAATAATTTTTCATTCGAATCAAAGTTACAATTGTAATAGATTAAATCATCAGGAAGAAGCTCCTCTTCTTGTTCGACTTCTACCTGTACAGGAACAAATTTTTCTTCATCGCCACCATCTGCTTCTCGAGGAATTGCTTTCTCTCTTCCGTCGTCATCACGTGGAATTACTGGAATAGCTTCTGGTGTAGGCTCTGGTTCTTTTTCCTCTACTTTAGGACTTTCTGGTTGCTCAGGCTTTTCAAAAATTGTTGCAAGCCTCTCTTTTAGAGCATTACAGCTAAATGCCTTTTTAGGTGTACTCTTTGCTTCACAAAAACAATTTACATTATCAATGATTTTTTCAAATGTTTCTTTATTGTTATTATAGCGCTCTTTCAAAGACTCTTTGAAATTAGGAACTTTTGCAGAAGCTTCTAGACATTGAGAAGTCGCATAAGCATATGAAGGTGAGACTTTAATACAAATTCCGGCTTCGCTATTTCTTTTTGAGTTTTTTGTAGCTACAAATGGTAGTGGGTCGAGACTAGAGTCATAGCCACCAAAAATTTTCGGATTACAGCGAAATAGGTTTTTTCCACCACAACTATAACTATTAGTATAAACTTCTGAATCAACACTTTGAACTTTATCTAAACCAGAAACTTTCCAAGGAGCCTGACAATAGCTACCTTTTCTCGTTGATGCCCAACCACCAAAGTAGCACATATTGTTACACTCTTGCCCTTCAGCGCAAGCTGTTGGGATTAGCATATCGATGACAAAGTTAAATGAATATTTTCCACCATTTGTACTTTCAACCTTGTAGAGTCCATTTCGTGAAACTTCAGCAAGTGTCTTCAAATAAGCTTCGATAATATCCGATGTGTATTCACTTTGCGGTAACATTTTTAAAGCTTGTTGATAAATATAGTTATCTGATACAGCAATGTCGGTCGTTGAAATAGGGTAGGTTACCTGAATCCCTACTTTAGGATTGTTTAAAAATGGTTTCACCATTATATATTTTTTCGACTTAGTTTGGATTAAATAGTGTTCTTTCGTAATATTTATTAACTTACCTGTATTGTATACTGTTGGTACTGTAAAAGCATACGTGTTAAAAAATGAAGTAATAGTGAATAGAACAGAAATTAAATATTTCATCTTATACCTCCGTTCCTAATTCAATAACACTACACTTATTCTCAATTGTAGAATTTGAAATGGATTTCACATGACAAGAGTTATCTCCAATTGATTCTTCATCATTAAATTCACATGTGATCTGATAAGTTTGATTTTTACATTTATAAGTTTGAGCACAAACTCTAGAGTTTGAATTGTCATTGATACACTGTTTTGGATCTTCTTGTGAGAATGATATAAGTTCGAATTTTGCAAAGTCAATTTGCTCGTCTTCATTTGTACATATCTCATCTCGACATTTACCATAAAGCTTGGCCGTTGGAGTAAATCCGTCTTCTGGTTTATACCTATAACTTTGATCGATAGGATAACAGTTGCTACGTCCAACTTTTTCAAGCTCATCTTCGGAAAGCTTTAGCCTTTTGGGACGGCAGTTACTTTCTTTTGCTAAAATGTTTTTTGTTCTTTCGTAACAAAAATAAAATTTTCTTTCGATCTCAGGTGTTTGAGTGTCAATCTCAACAGGCTCTGGTTTTGTCGCAGATGACGTCTTAACTTCAATAGCTCCGCGATCTTTTGGATTTAAAAGGGCAACTTTTACAATATTGCGAGCACTTTCATTCGTAATACAACGAATCGTCATCTCTCCACCTGAAACAATTCTAAGTGTAGCTTGAGAGCTATCGTAGCAATAATTACTTTCTTTATTTACTTCTATCTCTTTGACTTCTCGATAGATTTTTCTAACTTCTTCACGATCACGATAGATATCTAATCTTGCACGTACATTACTTAAGCTATCTCTAGTGCTTACAGAACTATCACCTTTAGCTATTTTATCCATTAAAGCTTTTTCCTCTTGTAAGAGAGGATCGGCCTTTTCCATAATTACTTCAGTTAAGCGTGCTTTTAAATGATCAGTAAAAGCCTTCTTATATGCATCAGACTCAAGAATATTGATCTTAGAGCCATGAACACTTGCTTCGTAGAATTCATGACCTTCAATAATTTGATCTACAATTTTGTCATCATTTGCAAACAAAGGATTTGAAAAGAGTAGCGGTGCTATGAGACTACATAGTTTTAAAATTTTTTTCTTTGAATAAATCATTACGATAATTCCCTTTCTCTCATTACTCAATTCTTATCGGTAATGAGGGGCAATTACTTGAGCAAAAGCGTTCTAATCTAAGTATTTAAAATTCTTATTGATTATGTGATTTCACATTGTTGTTTTTACGATTAGACTGGTTGTTTTCAACTTCACCTTTTTGATTACTTTGAGATTGGTTGATAACACGATCACGTGATTTTAAAGTAACTTTCGTCGCACTAAACCAAGGATCTTCAATCTTAATTTGGTCTTCATTACCATCTAGAATAGTGATAACGGGTACAATATCATATGAGTCTTTTTCTTCTTGTTTTACTGAAAGTCTAATAGTTTGTGGCCCTTTACCTTTTCTTGCACTTGAATCCTCTAGCTCGATTATGTATTTACTTTCTTTTCTAAGTGTTTTGTATTTCTTACGTGGACAACCTCCTAACTTATATGAAGTAATGACATCTGCGGCACAGCCGTCACTAATATAGTAAAGTAGGTCATATTCAACAATAATTCGATCAGGAGAATCTGCATCTATTGTAATTTCTTTCTTAGGAAAAAAGCTTTTGTTAAGCTTTATCTTCATTTCAGAAGCGTGAATTGCAAATGCAAATAAAATGACTAATGAAGAATTTAAGACAATTTTAAGTCTCATATTACCACCTAAGAAAAGTTTCCTAAGTAGCTCATCGGAATTTATTCTAAATTATTAAATTTAAGTGGAACTGAGTTTGCCATATCTCTTACAAATACTTCGTCCAAAGCATTATTTAAGTCTTTATCTAAGCAAAGCAGAGTATTTTCATAAGAGTGATCTGTAGCGTTGTGTTGGAAGTTATAGCTTCCAATACTTGATAATATTCTATCAAAATAAAATACTTTAGAATGCAGAAAACTCAGATGTAACCAGACTCGAGTTGAGTCAAATCTAGCATAATCTTTTAAAAGATTAGAGAAATGGGCCTCTCCAAAATAGTCATTCCACTTTTTTATACTTTTGAGTTTTTTTCTGATTTTTTTCTGTAGTGATTTATCACTAAGTGTTTCATTAAGTAGTAATTCTTTTATTTCTTCATTCTTTATGTCAATAATCTCATTACCAGTCATATCAGTACCTGTCGTAATGAAGTCTAGAGATATGCCGCTCTTTTGAAGCTCTTCTACTTTTTGATGTAATTTTTTAAACATCTTAAATGTATCAAACTTCTCTATTAAAGGAGCATCTTTAAATACTGAATTATAGTATGTATCTGAACGAATCGGATCCATAACTCCTAGGTATGTATTTGTATAATTAAGTGCAAGGAGGTAGGCATCACCAATATTTGTTCGATATTCATAAGGTGACTGTTGTATAAAACGACAGACTCCCTTCATTCTTGTGTCTTTATTATTTAATATTTTGTCATATTGTCCTTGCCCTCTCAGCTCATTCTTTTCTTCCCATTCTAGTCTTGTGAGGTAAAAGTCGAGTTCCTTTTCTAGGTTTGCGATATTCTTACCAGTGTGTCTGATGATAGCGCCGTTTCTTCCTCTAATATTTCGAGTATTTTTTTTCTTAAAATATTGCCAGTCTTTTAGAAAGCCAATTGCAATATCGGTGACAAGGGGACCTTGAACCATGATATCAATATCTTTGTTTTTGAAGTCAGTATCTTGGGAAAGATTGTCAGCATTCAGTTGATTTTGACCGCCAACGATAGCAATTTTTCCATCCACGACTAATTTCTTGTGATGATAGACTGTACGTCCTTCATGTTTCCAAAAATCATTTGCTCGTATAAATTGAATACCCTTATCTTTAAGCTTATTTGGACATTCATTATGTCCTAGTGCTTTAGACATCATTTTATCGTCCATAATATAGACCTTGACGCCTCTTTGGTGAGCTTTAATTAACTCATTAACTAGTATCTTTACAGAAGAGTCGCAAACAAAACTCAAAGACGACATTAAGATCTCAGACTTTGCGCTCTTAATAAGCTCTAGTTTCTTTTTATATGAATAATGATTTTCAAGAAGTTCTACATTATTGCCAAAGCTAAGTTGAGATTTTGAAACCTTATCCATTTCTATTTGAAATGCTGATGTAAAAAAGGAATGTTCAATCGTATTAAAATTAATCCTTTTAAAATCTTCTGAGAATAAAGATAGGTTAGCTATTTTCTTTCTAATTGGTGGATGATTTAAAAAACCCCATTCTTTTAATGGGTATACATCTACGAGATGATGTCTATTCTCATTTGAAAAATTAAATTGTGAGTAGTAATTGATCTTTGCTTCATTAAAAGTTGTGCCCCCATACTTTTCTATATAGGCATCATAATCAGTTTGGTAATCTTCTTGTAAGAGATGCCAAGTCAGCTCATACCACTTTGTATTCTCAAGCCTTCCATACTCATCTGTCTTATAGCTGTATGTTGCTCTGTCAGCACTTGCCTGATTGATAACATAGTCTTGATCTACAAAAGGAATTTGCAGCGCTAGGACATTAGTGGCCAAAGTTAATATGAGTGCAGATCTTATGGATCTTACTAATATATGAGACATGCTCATATTTTATGTTGGATTAATGAAAAAATATTGATTTTTGAAATAACTACCGTTCTGTTTAAAAAGAAAACAGACGTAATTTAGAGTAGTTGCGGGTGCTCAACGTATTTCTTTATTCCGGCAATGATCTTGCTCGCATAGACTCCATCAATGATTCTGTGATCGAGTGTAGCTCCAACAGTTAATGTTTCTCTGGCAATAATCTCACCTTTTTCTACGATGGCCTCTTCTTTGACTTTAAATAAGCTCAAAACAATTGGCACGTGAGAGATTGTGGGAATTGGAGCAAATGCAAATTCAGCACCAAAGTTACCAACACTTGTAATCATACAAGATCCAAATGGATCACGTTTTACACTGAAGAGTTTCGTGTAAAGATTGAGTCGATACATAGCAAAGTCTAGTAGTGTAAGGGCAGGTCTCGCAAGAAAGTTAGGAATAAGCTCCACAACCTTTTTAACTTTTTTAAAAGATTTATCTTTGTCGTTTCGAATATTATTCGCACTTTTCATCAGTTCTTTCTTGATATCAAAAACACTTTTCTTGTCAGCATTCCTAATGACTGTTCCTGAAAGGTCCTTTCCACTATGATCTACTGAGACTTGTAAAAAGATATCGACACTCTCTCTTTGATAAAGATGAGGGCCACGAATCATTCGATTAATTTGCGGATTTTCGTGGAATACTTGTGCAATTATTTTTGTGAAAAGATGGGTAGGAGTTACTCCTTTATCTTTTGTGTATTTTTTGAAATTAGTCGCATCAAATTTTAAAAGGCCAAATGTCGAAGGATCAACAGGCGTTTTCCATGTATTCATAGAAACTTTGCGCCAAGAAGAAAGGCGTTTGACCTTAGTAAGTTTAATATGTCTCATAAGCGAGAATTTGCCTTCTGATCACCAATGTATTTGAAACGAGGAGTTTCAACTCCATCAATAACAATAGATTCAATAAACATCTCTAGAGGACGAACCCAGAGTTTTCCAAGATCATTCTCATATAGACATTCGTAGTAGACTAACTCTTCTAATGTTTCCGAATGGCGAACAATATCATGAACGATATAATTCATACCTTTGTAGTGTTGGTATAACCCACCTTTGACGATCTTACTCATTAGTCCTTCCTTACTTTTCTATAAAATTTTATTGCCGCCATAAGAACAACTCCTAAAGCAATAATTCCGCCAACTCCGTAGAGAATTCCTTCTAAACTTTTTATTACAGCAAGAAAGACAATCGCAAAAAGGAAGAGTGTCGCAACTTCATTCCATATACGTAAGAATTTTGCGGTATGAGGAAAATTGTCATTTTGAAGTGCTTTAAAAATCTTATGACACTTAAATTGGTACATTAGCAGTAAAACGACTAGTGTTAATTTTAAATGTAGCCAGTAGTGTCCTTTCATTGGCCAGTAAGTAGTATAAACCAATGAAGCGCCAAAGATCACCGTAGCAATACAAGCAGGCCAGGTAATTCCATACCATAGCCTGCGAGACATAATTTTAAACTGAGCACTTAAAATATCTCGTTCACTGTCGCTCTTATCTTGGGCCTCAGTATGATAGATAAAGAGGCGGACAATATAAAAAAGTCCTGCGAACCAACAAACGATACTAATTAAATGTAGTGCTTTTAAATACTCGTAACTCATTATTTTCCAAATGTTGGAGCACCAGCGATATTTTCTTCATAGAAATTACCGAATGTACTCATTTGCTTATGGAAGCTAACGGCAAGCTCTTGCGCCTTAGTTGTATAAGCATCATGATCTTCCCACGATTTTTGAGGATTTAAAATTGTACTTGGAATTTCTCCCACAACTTTTGGAATATTTAGACCAAAGATAGGGTCTTGTTCAGTTTCAACGTTATGTAGATTATTAGCTTGGATGTTACGAATAATCTGTCTTGTAATATTTAGAGGGAAACGTTGTCCAGTACCATATGCACCACCAGTCCAACCAGTGTTCACCATCCAAACATTAAAGCCTAGCTTGTCAATATACTCACCAAGAAGTTTTGCGTATTCACTTGGATGACGAAGCATGAAAGGAGCTCCAAAACAAGATGAGAAAGTGGCCGTTGGCTCTTTTACTCCAATTTCTGTTCCAGCAAGCTTCGCTGTGTAACCTAGAACAAAGTAGAACATCGCTTGTTCTTTTGTCAGTTTTGCAACTGGAGGTAAAACACCAAAGGCGTCAGCAGATAAGAAGAATACGTGTTTAGGAATATCACCACGTGAAGTCTTTTCAAGTTCATCGATGAACTCTAAAGGATATGAAGCACGTCCATTCTCAGAAAGTGACTTATCATAGAAATCAACAAGTCCAGTATTCTCGTCTAGAACAACGTTTTCAAGAAGTGATCCGAAGCGATTTGAAGCCGCGTAAATTTCTGGTTCACCTTCTTGAGAAAGCTTATAAGTTTTAGCATAGCATCCACCCTCAAAATTGAAAGTACCCGCTTCACTAATTCCGTGCTCATCATCACCAATTAGATAAGTACCAACATCTGTTGAAAGAGTTGTTTTTCCTGTTCCCGAAAGACCAAAGAAGATTGAAACTTCACCGTTATCAAGGCGAGATGCCCCTGAGTGAGTTGGCATAATATTCGACTCAGGTAGAAGATAGTTCATCGCTGCAAACATACTCTTCTTAATTTCACCCGCATAAAGTGTTCCTGCAATAATTGTAATTTTAGATTTGATACAAGTTACAATTGCAGTCTCTGATCTTAAATCAAATTCAGCTGGATCCAGTTGAAGTTCTGGAGCGTGAAGAATCGTAAAATCATTTTCATTAAAGTCTCTCATCTTTTCACGAAATAGGTGAGTTGAGAAAAGTGCATGATTAGGATTAGTTGTTACAAGTCTTGCACCAAGGTTGTGAACTTCGTCAGCACCAACGCTTCTTTCAGTAATGAAAAGATCACGATCTTCATTTAGGTAATTAGTTATATGTGACTTTAACTTTGCAAAAGTCTCCGGTGTCATGGCCTTAAAATTATTGTCCCACCAGATTGTATTTTCTGTTGTTTCATCGCGAACGATATAACGGTCATTGGCGCTGCGCCCCGTATGCTTTCCTGTCTCAACTACTAGAGCACCGTCTTTAGTTAGCTTTCCAATGCCACGAGCTACTGTTTCTTGAATTAAAAAGCTTCTTGCAGAGTTTACAAATATCTTATTATTTGGTCGCTCCATGTTAATTCCCATGTCTGTATAAAATTGCGTCATACATCATCTCCGGTTCGTTTTTTACAGTCCATAATAGTTCTTGTTATTAGTTCTTTTATGCCACTAAATATATGCTTTTTAACCTGTATTGATAACCATTTTTATCCTAATTCAGCTCATATTTTTTAACGCTAAGAAGTAGTCGGAATAACGATTTTATAGTATATTTTGGGGACTTATACACAATAGATATGATGCACTTAGTTGTGCTTTGAATTATAAGGAAGAAAATATGCAGCCATTATCATCTCGCGAGATTAGAGAGAGATTCCTAGATTACTTTGAAAAGATGGATCACTTAAAAATTAGTGCATCTTCAATCGTTCCTCAAAACGACCCGACACTACTTTTTATCAACTCTGGGATGGCCCCGTTAAAGAATTACTTTCTTGGAAAAGAGACTCCTCCATCTCCAAGGCTAGCAAATTATCAACCATGTATTCGTACAAAAGATATTGATGATGTTGGTGACCGTCACCACTTAACAATTTTTGAAATGCTCGGTTCTTGGTCAATAGGTGACTATTACAAAGAAAAAGCATGTAAGCTTGCTTACGACTTACTAGTTCATGAACTAGACTTCGATCCAAAGAGACTTTACTTCACTGTTTATGGTGGAAATGATGATCTAGGGATTAAACCAGATACTGAGTCTATTGAGGCTTGGAAGAAGTGTGGTGTTCCTGAGGATCATATTGTCGTTCTTGGTGAAGATAACTTCTGGGGACCAGCAGGGGACCATGGGCCATGTGGACCATGTACTGAAGTATTCTATGACACAGGTGCAGAGTATGGGCCTGAGTATAAGCCGGGTGGACATTTTGATGATGTAAGTCGTTACATTGAAATTTGGAATGCCGGTGTTTTCATGGAGCTTAACAAGCAAAAAGACGGAACATTTGAGCCTCTACCACTTAAGTCCGTTGATACAGGTTCTGGACTTGAGAGACTTGCAATGGTTATGAATGGTTGCGATTCTGTTTATGAAACTGATTTACTCGCACCACTTATGGCATTTTCAAAAGAGCTTTTAGGTAAGAATACAGATATTCAAACTGAGCGTATGATTTCAGATCACATGCGTGCAAGTATTATGATTCTTGCTGAAGGTGTTATGCCTGGAAACGAAGGACAAGGATATATTCCACGTCGTCTTATTCGTAAGTGTGTAGCCGCTTGTATTTCAAGAGGTGTGAAACCTAACTTTAATAAGCACATTCAAAAAACAATTGAGATGCTTGGTGATTACTACCCACAGCTTAAGTCAGCTCGTGAAGCAATCATCTATAATATGGAACAAGAAATTAATGAGTTCGTTCCAATCGTTGAAAATGGTCTAAAGAAAATTGAAGAAGAGCTTTCAACAAACTCTAAATCAAAAGAACTATTTCCAGGGCATGTTGCATTTGAACTTGTAACAACTCATGGACTTCCTTTAGAAGTAATTAAAGCTGAGCTTGCTTCAAAGAAAATTGAATTTGCTGAAATTGAATATAACGAGTGTTACGAAGCTCACAGAAAAGCTTCTCGTGTAATTTCTCGCAAGAGCTCTGTTGGTGCAGACCAGGAGAGAATTGAACTTGAGTTTATCGAAGTAGCTGATACTGAGTTTACTGGATATGACTCTCTTGAGACAGATAGTGAAATTTTAAAAATTTACCGTACTGAAGATGAGATCTACTTTGCGACAAAAGAAACACCATTCTATGGTGAGTCTGGTGGACAAGCCGGTGATATCGGAACTGCTAGAACATCTACTGGTGAGCTTCAGATTATCGATACAATGAAAGTAAAAAATACTCATGTTCATATCGCTAAGATTATTTCTGGTGAAATTGAAACAGGTGAAAAGATTGAGTTGGTAGTTGATGGTGAAAATAGAAAAGCTTCAATGAGAAACCACTCTGCGACTCACTTACTACATGCTGCTCTTCACGAAGTTATTGGAAAACACGCTATTCAAAAAGGTTCAATGGTTACTTCAGAGCGTCTACGCTTTGACTTTCAAAACCCTCAAGCAGTATCTAACGAAGAACTGATTAAAGTAGAGGCTTTAGTAAATAAGTGGATTATGCAAAATGATTCACGTACAACAAAGCTTTGTTCATACGAAGAAGCAATTGATAATGGTGCGATGGCATTATTTGGTGAAAAATACGATAGCGATGTTCGCGTAATTGCATTCGGAAAGGAAAGTGTTGAACTTTGTGGTGGGACTCACGTAGGACGCACTGGTGATATTGGTCTTTTCGTAATTACTCAGGAAACTTCTGTTGCAAAAGGTATTCGTCGTATTGAGGCCGTAACAGGAACTGAAGCAGTTCGTGTGATGCAGGAAAGAACGGCACTACTTAATGCTGCGGCAAAAGAACTTAGTACGAAACCTCAAGAGGTTCCAGCTCGTATTAAGGATCTTCGTACAGAGATGAAAAAGAAGATCAAGGAAGCGAGTGCTAAAGCAGCTCAAAATGGATCAACTGACTTTATCAAAGAAGTTAAGCGTGACTATGAAGGGTTTAAGCTATTTGCTGCTACTTTGGATGCTGATGCTAAAGCGGTTAAAGAAATTGGTGATAATATGATCAACAAGGGTGAAGTACAGCTTATCTGCCTCATTTCGAAGGATGATAAGGGGATGAAATCATTTGTATGGTCTAACTCTGATGTTAAGGCAGGGGACTTCTTAAAGAAGATCCTAGAGCCTGTCGCTGGACGTGGTGGCGGACGCCCTAACTTTGCTCAAGGTGGTGCACCAGATGTAAACTCTGGGGCTCAAGTGCTTGAATTTATTGAAAGTTTATAAAGATTTCTATAATAGACACAGGTTCGACAAACCTGTGTCTAATTTCCTAACATCCCTATACTTAATTTCACTCCATAGTCGTTAGAAACAAATTCTGATGTATAAAGAATTTGTCTTAAATTTATGGAGTGTAGACGTGATTAAAACCAATTTACCTACAGATGCTCTTTCTCGTGAGCTTCGTCGTTTAACAATGCAACTTGAAATCATTGAGAATCATCTTGATGCTGCCGAAATCGAAGAAAAGAGAGAGATTGTTGAAAAGTCTATTATTCTAAAAATGAGTGATATGACTTCTTCAAATATCAATTACCTTGGGAAATTGAAAGGAATTAGAAAAACTAACTTAAAGAAGCGCTTTGTCCAAGCCGAAATCAATCTACTTAGTAAGGGAATTAGCCGTTTTCCTCAAAAGAATGAACTACGTCTAAAAGTGATCAAAGATCGTTTTGAAGGAATTGTTCATCGATTCAATAAAATCTCTGCATAACCTGTTCATAATTAACTATTTGTTAACTTTGCTCCGAAAAATTTCTGAGAGATTTGGAGTAACTTATGAGAGATTTTGACCCTAGAGTTTCATTTGCACAAAAAATTGTTGTAGCAATTCACTACACGCGAGAACAGCGCTCGCGTGTAAACGATGTATTTTATTTTTCATCACTAAAGCATTTAGATAAAGCTTATCTTGAGGCCAATATCATACCTGTCGATATTGCTGAAAAAATACGCGAATGCTGGATCGAATGTTATAAGAGCATCTGCCAGGAATCTTTTACTTTAAATGATAAAGCTAAAGAACACCTTAATTTTTGGAGTGAGTTACTAATGCTGCCAAATCAAAGCCTGCATTAATTCTTTGCTATATGAAATGAGAGTGTTACACGGGTTCCGATATTTACATCAGAGCTTATATTGATTTTTCCATTTGAGAAATCAGTGAAGTATTTCACAATAGGTAGGCCATAACCTGTGCCAACTTCTCCTTTTGTCCCTAGGCGGCTAGTCTTTCGCTCAAAGTGAAAAAGGCCGTCAATGATGTCACTTGGAATACCTATTCCCTTGTCGACAATATCGATATAAATACGACCAGCTTCATCATAAAACTTTATAAGCACGTCTTGCCCTTCATGACTGAATTTAATCGCATTTGAGATAAGATTACTTAATATATGATCGCAGAAAATCTTCTTTTCACAAAAAAAGCTTTTCTCTGTGAGAATATCAAAGTGTAGTTTTAAGTTTTTATCATTTAAGAGTTTAAAATGCTGTTCAGAGAAGTTTTTAATTAGCTCAGAGTCGATTTTACTTTTATGTGAGAAGAGACTCTCTGAATCCAATTGGAAGCTTCTTACATTTGAAATGATCTCTTGAACCTTCTTTAGAGAGGTGTTGATTTGTATGTAAGAAGACTCATCAATTACGCTCTTTCTAAGTAGGCTTGAAATTTTTAATTTCAAAATAGTAACTGGATTTGAAAGATCGTGAAGGACTACATGAAGTAGTGTATCAAGTTGCTTATTTGAAAGTGCAAGTTTTAGTCTAGAGTTGGACTCCAGCCAAACATAGAAGAAAAAATATATTGTCGTGAGAATAGAGAATTGTACGATATTAAATTTCAATAGAGAATAGTATTGAGTATTCGTTAAAGGGTAAGATAGAGATGCGATAGTATGATCAAGCATAAAAAAAGATGCAAATGTGGAGATCATCACAAATACACCAAAAAGAAGCCCTGATCTATTATAGAAAACTCCGAAAAAAATAGGCGTTCCTGTTATCCAAATAATCCCAGGAGACTTTACGCCTCCAAAAGTGAAGACAATGATTATCATGATTAGAATAGATGGCAGAACACAAATCGCCTTGGCGAGACCATGCTTTCCTAGTACACAGGCAATAATAAAAAATAAAACCTGGGCCGTCGTATACGTATAAAAGAACTCTTTCGGAATCTTATGAAAGAGAACATTAGGGTACGCCAGATAGTAGTAACTGACTGTAATTGATACCATGATAAGCGTAAAAACAATCAGATAGCGCTGAATAAGGTTCTCGCTTTTGAATTTTAGTTTCATCGAGGCCACTTTAAATCAAATTGTGATCTTATGCTAGCAAAGTGAAATTTATTTATGATTTCTCAAGGGAAAACTTAGGGTAAACTCCGTGCCATTTTCATTACTTGTAGGCGAGTGAACGAAAATTTTTGCACCTGAAAGCTCTACAAAATAGTGTACGATTGGAAGCCCGTAACCGGTACCAGCTTCGCCAATTGTTCCAGGCCTTGTGGTTTTCTTATCAAATTCAAAAATCGATTCCATAAGTTCTTCTGGAATACCAATACCTTCATCTCGAATACTGAGCAGTGCAGAGTCTCCTTGGATGCTAAAAGTTACTTCAATGATATCTTCGGGATGGCTAAATTTCACAGCATTAGTAAGTAAATTACTTAGTATATGGTCTTTAAGAATAGAGGGAGAACATTTTATCTTAAAGCCTCCTTCATCTTTAAAAATTAATTTTAAGTGTTTCTTATTAATTAATCTAAACTGCTCTGAAAGATATGATTTCAACTCTGTTGATTCGATTATTCTTCTATCTTCTTGTAAGTTTTCAGAACTCATTTGAAAGCTTCTAATATTTTGTATAATCTCTTCAATTTTAGAAAAAGCTTCTTTGATTTGCTTTGTTTCATTATCTTTAATTTGAAACCGTCTTTTCAAATTTGAAAGTTTTAACTTTAAAATTGTAATTGGATTAGAAAGATCGTGAAGAACAACATGTAAAAGGGTGTCCAGTTGCTCTTTTGATTGTTCAATTTCATCTCGCGTTTGTTGCTCAAGCCAAGTGTAGTATAGAAAGAAAAGAGTAATAACAATCGAGAAGTGAATAACATTCATCCTCTTTTCTTGCATATAAAGCTCTGGTGACACATTAACTGTCATCGATAGAATTTGCGTCTCAAAGGCATAGAAGACAGTATAGATAGCAAGCATGAGTGAGATGCCAATAATCATCCCTCTTTTTCTAAAAAATATTGCAAAGAAAATTGGGAACCCTGCAATCCAGAAGACTCCTGGAGCGTGAATACCACCAAAAGAAGTAATTAATACCAATGTTATTGCGATAGAAGGAAAGAGGCTCGAAATATTTCTAAGTGTATGTTGCCCTTTAAAGTCAAAATAATAGAAGGCAAGGTAAAGAGTTGAGATTGGTAAAACAAAATAATACAAAACATTATCATTGATAAAATGATGGTGTCTAAAGGCATAGGCAAGTAATGAGATCATCGCCATGACATTAGTGAAGTGAATAAGAAGTGTATTAAAACGATCTTTCATAATTACTAAATATAAATAATATAAAAGATTGTCGGCTATGACGATATTTTATTTAGTTGAAAATGACTGGGATTTTTTAAGTAAGAAATTGGTTGCGGGGGCTGGATTCGAACCAACGACCTTCGGGTTATGAGCCCGACGAGCTACCAACTGCTCCACCCCGCGACAAAGTAAAATCAATATATTATCAGAAAGGTCTTATGTCAAATTAAATTTGTCAGACATAAATTACTAAAATTTCTAGAAGACGCTCCGATATGAACTCTGTATGAGGGATGTTAAAAAATAAATTTTTTGGAGTTTAGACGATGGAAATGCAAAATCATAGTAAGTTAACGATTGATATCGATACTTCAGAGCTTACACCTGCACAGCTTCGCGCAATTAAAACGATTAATATGCTAATGGCACATATTGTGACAACAGAAGATGAAGCAGACTTTTTTGATGGGACTGCGGAAGTGATGAGAATTTGCGCTTCACTAGTAAAACAGTCGAAATTTTGCCAAGAGAATTCAAAAATTCCATACGGAGATCAAGCTTTAGAGTTTTCTATTGAGCTTCTAACTGAGCTTATGGAGTCTTCTTCTTTAGTAAAGTACGACAATTAATAGAATTACATAATTAGAGATAAAGGGCCTGCAATGGGCCCTTTTTTTTTGTCAAAAATTTAGCTATAACAGACTGTGAACTTTAAGAAGTAGGCTTTGAAAATGAGTGACATAAGTAAAAAGAAAATTTGTCTTACAGGTGTTAAACCAACAGGAATGCCACATTTAGGAAACTATATCGGTGCAATTAAACCTGCTATTGATAATGTTAATAAATCAGATATGGAAGGCTACTTCTTTATTGCTGATTATCATTCTCTTATAACTATTCACGATGGAGAAATTCTTCGAAATGATATTTATGAAGTGGCCGCGACTTGGCTAGCTGCTGGACTTGATCCAAATAAAGCAATTCTTTATAAGCAAAGTGATATTCCAGAGATTACAGAGCTAAATTGGATTATTTCATGTTTTGCTTCAAAGGGATTAATGAATCGCGCTCATGCATATAAAGCAAAGAAAGATAAGAATGCTGAAGAAAATCGCGATGAAGACTTTGGTATTAATATGGGTCTATTTTCTTATCCTGTTCTTATGGCCGCAGATATTCTTTTTATGAATACTGATTATGTACCAGTAGGTGAGGATCAGCTACAGCATATCGAAATTGCGCGAGATATCGCTTCAAGCTTTAATCACAAATTTGGTGATCTTCTTACTCTTCCTGAAGCTATTGTAAGCAAGGCCGAAAATAAACTTCTTCCAGGTCTAGATGGACGTAAAATGAGTAAGTCGTATGGAAACCATATTCCATGCTTTGTTCCAGAGAAGAAGCTTAAGAAAATGATTAATAAAATCACAACAGACTCAACTCCTCCTGAGGCTCCAAAGAATCCTGACGAATCATTAATCTTTGATATCTATAAATTCTTTGCAACATCAGAAGAACAAGTTGCCTTGGCCAAACGTTATCAAGAAGGAATTGGTTGGGGCCACGCTAAACTTGAACTTTTTGAGGTCCTAAACCGTGAACTAACACCGATGCGTGAAAAGTATGAAGCTCTTATGGCCGATAAATCACAGATCGATGCTATCCTTGCACAAGGTGCTGCTAAGATTCGTCCTATCGCTCAAGAGAACTTACGTCGTATTAAGAAAGCTATTGGTGTTTCAAACTAATATTTAGTTTTTATGATAAGGATGATCTTGCTTGATCGTTTGAGCTCGATATATTTGTTCGATTAGAACAAGTCGGGCAATCTTATGTGGAAAAGTCATAGGAGATAAGGAGAGTTGGTAATCAACTGTCTTTAAAAACTCTTTAGGAAAGCCTGCTGCTCCACCGATTAGAAAGCAAACACCTTTTTGCTGGGTTTCAATAACATCATAAATATACTTACTAAGCTTCTCACTATCGCAAGTTTTTCCATGCTCGGTCATTGCAACTACGTGTTGATTTCCAAATTTTGCTTTTATGGATTCGACTTTATTTAGAAGTTCCTTAAGTTCAAGATCAATATTTTCTTGATGACCTTTACACTCATGGATGTGAAGTTTTGGGAAGTTAATACGCTTAAGGTATTCATTTTCAAGCGCGATAAGGTGCTTATCTTTTAACTTCCCAATGACAATAACATGATTGTCTTTCATGAGTTACTAGAAGTAACCTTTATCTGAATCAGTAGATGCTCCAGCTTCTTCAGAAGAGTAGTAGTACTCATTTGGAATTTCAATTGATGGAACAGACCATAAATTGTCGATGTCATATGCTTCGCGAGCTGATTCATCAAAGATGTGAACAATAATGTCACCAAGGTCAATTAGAATCCAATCTGTTTGTTGGTGTAGACCTTCTTTAGAGATTACCGTCTGACCTTTTCTTTTCATTTGTTTTGCAATCTCATCAGACATTGCATTTGCCATTGAAGAGTTTGTTGCTGATGCAAGTACGAAGAAATCTGCTAGTGCAGTTGTTTTTCTCATATCAAGAACTTTAAGGTTAACACCTTTAAAGTTACCAAGAATCCAAGCACTCGCCATAGCAATATTTAATGGGAATTCAAGCTTTGAATTATCTGCAATTTCATCTACGTTTTTCGTGATAAATTCATTTTGTGACATTGATTAGTCCTTTATCGTTTTAAGCATTAAAGATTTTAGTAAGTCTATATTTAATCCAGATACTGAAGAGATTGGAAGACACTTTCTATCAACCTGTGCCTCGAAGAAGTCTTGGAACTTCTTAATTTCTTCATCTGTCATAGCATCAATTTTTGTTAAACAAATTAGCTCTTTCTTATTTAAAAGATCTTCACTATAGCGACCAAGCTCTTGGCGAATAATTACGTATTGTTCAAACGCTTCGTATTCATCAAGACACCAAGAAACATCCACTAGGTGAACAAGAGATTTTGTTCTTTCAATATGTTTTAGGAATTTAATCCCTAGGCCTTTTCCTTCTGAGGCATCTTCAATTAGCCCTGGGATATCGGCAACAACAAATGAGTCATCTTCACCAAGTGTAACAACACCAAGGTTTGGCTCAAGAGTCGTAAAAGGATAATCTGCAATCTTTGGCCTTGCTGCAGAGATTGAAGAAATAAGTGTTGATTTACCAGCATTAGGTAATCCAACAAGTGCGATATCAGCAAGTAGACGAAGTTCAAGATCTACTTCAAGTTCTACGCCTTCTTTTCCTGCAGTTGCTTTTCGTGGAGCCTGATTAGTTGCAGTCTTGAAGTGAATATTTCCAAGACCACCACGTCCACCTTGTGCAACCATTAATCTCATACCGTGATCAGTTAGATCCGCGATAACTTGATTCGTTTCTGCATTACGAACAATTGTTCCAACAGGAACTTTGATTGTGAGGTCGTCACCAAATGCTCCACACATTTGACGGCCACCACCTTGCTGTCCGTGTTCGGCGCGGTAATGTTTTTTACCTCTGAAGTTAACAAGAGTGTTCATTCCTTCGTCGGCTTCAAAGTAGATGCTACCACCGTCACCACCGTCACCACCATCTGGTCCACCAAATGGGATATACTTTTCGCGGCGAAAGCTTACGCATCCGTTTCCTCCGTTTCCGGAAATTACTGTAATTTTAACTTCATCGATAAATTTCATAATAAGGTCTTATATAAAAAAAGGGAGCACTATGTATAGGCTCCCTTTAATATTTACAACTAATTAATAGCGTAAAATGGTAATTTTAATTAAGCTTCAACAACAGAAACGATTTGCTTCTTCTTGTTATAGAAACCAAATTGTACTTTACCTTCTTTCGTAGCGAATAGAGTAAAGTCTTTTCCAACTTTTACGTTTTTACCAGCGTGGAACTTAGATCCCGCTTGTCTTACAATGATGTTTCCTGGAACAACAGCTTCACCACCAAATTTCTTAACACCATACATGTTTGGGTTTGAATCACGACCGTTACTTGTTGAACCACCGGCTTTTTTGTGTGCCATATCTAACTCCTAAAATTGATAATTAATTAAGCTTTAACTTCTTTGATTTTTAAAGTTGTAAAGTGTTGTCTGTGTCCGTTCTTCTTCATGTATTTACCTGGCTTTCTTTTAGAAACGATAACTTTTCTTGAACGATCATGTCTTACTACTTCAGCAACAACTTTAGCACCAGCAACAGTTGGAGCACCAACTTTTGCGCTTTCACCACCAACAAATAGAACTTTATCAAATTCTACAGTTGATCCAGCTTCTTGTTCTAACTTCTGAACATCAATAGTCATACCAGCTTCTACTCTGTACTGGTGACCTGAGATCTCTACTACTCCGTACATACTTTCTCCTAATGAAAGGCAGCCTTTGGGGGTTGCTCGATAGTTCTCGCTAACTCTTTTTTCCCTCGGACTGAAATTAACTTTATGAAACTAGGATTTTTATTAATAATTGGGCCTGTTGTCAAGGACTAAGACGCAATTACACTCCTTTATTTGAGGATTTTTTGCCTAGCGCTAAGCGGAAACCACTTCGAGCTTATTTAGTCGGAAAAAATACCGAAAAATTAAGTTGAATGGAGGCGATAATGCAATCTGTAAGTACTGAAAAATACACATATTATCAATATGCTAAGGAGCAGGCGCTGCCTGTTTATATTAGGCTGCGTATTGCGGAGTTCGATCCGGAAATCGCAGGATTTTTACAAATTATGAATTTTACTGAGCTGGGTGAGAAAGAAAGTGAGCTGGCCCAACAAAATATAGCGTCAAATCAACTGGCCAAGGTTATGACTATTGATGAAGCGACACCGATGGTGGCCGCCCAAATTAGATCAAATTTTGACAATGACAAGTATGGGAAGGAGTCGATCGTACAAAAACCTGGATACAATGTTTATCGCTATAAGAATATGGCGATGATTGTTCTGTCTTTGGCCTCAAATGAGTGGCTAATGGGAACATTTCCAGAATTTGGTCACACCGAAAGAGAATTTGAAAGCCGAGTCGTTATCAATCGCTTTTTAACTTGGGCTTTAGCTCCTATGGGAATTATTGGCCTATGGGGAAGAAAAACTAAGCAGGGAATTATTCTTGGCCGTATGGCAGATGTTAAAGGTGAAGTTATTTATATCGATTATCGTAATCAGAATATATTTACGATGAGTGAAGTACATAAACTGAGAAAATCAGAGATCTTTATAAAGCTTGATCCTCTTAATAAGTTGGGCCCTGTTAAGATGAGGTTTGAAGATGCACAGGCATTTTTAGCAATTCACTCGGCTTATTTTGGTGCCAATGGAATGCCAATGGCAACAAGACAGGCCCTGGCCACTCTTGCCAAAAATATTATGTGTTACAAATTTGCATTAAACGATGTTGCAAAAGAGTTAAGTTAGTTTTTTAAAAGTTTAATGAGAAAAGAATCCTTATTCTTCACATCATCTTTTTTTATCATATGAATAAATATCGGGAAGCATGTAATTGTACATGCTCCTGTGTATGTAATTGTGAATCCGGCTTCATCATTCCAAATATAGACTGACGTGCCGTCATTATTGATAAACTTATCCTGCTTACCATAGCGATTTATTAGTGATTGATGAAAAGTATTGTGAAGAAAGTAATTTGGAAGTCTTGCGTAGAAATCTAAAACGACTTCATCTCTAACATGAATAAAAACAGAAAAGAAGTAGTTCTGATGGCGAATTTGAATTTCATAAGTTGCTAGAGGTTTCTTGTCATTGATTAATCTGATTGCTTTATATTCATTCTTTATATCTGACAGTTTTTGTCCAGGATAGAATGGTTTGAATTTATCAAAGGTGAAGTCGTAATTCGGTTCTTCCACCTTAGCTTTTGCCGGATTGATAAATATGCAAAATGATAAGAGAATAAATGAACAAGTTAGAATATTGTTAAGAATTTTTTTTACCATACGTTATTTTAAACGATTTGAATTTTTATAGTTAAAAGGGGAATTTAATGCAACCAGCAGCAAAGAAGGAAGCGCAGAAGATTGGTATTGCAATGGTACTCGGATTAATTTTGGGTCTTCTGTTACATTATTTTGGAAAGGGTGAATACGTAAAATTTATTTCTCCTATAGGAGATGCGTTTATCTCTCTTCTTAAAATGGTGATTATCCCTCTTGTTTTCTCATCTATCTTTATGGCGATGTACCACTTAGGAACACCAGAATCATTAGGAAGAATGGGGGTAAGGGCCGTTGCTTATTATTTCATTACAACTTGTATTGCCGTTTTATTTGGAATTATTTTTGTAAATCTTATCAATCCTGGTATTGGTGCTGATCTTGGCTCTGCTGGAGTTCATGGCCTTTCAGAAGCAATGCAGTCGAAAGTTGCAAGTAGTTCAAGTGGTTGGGCGTCACTGTTTGCTTCAATCAAAGAAGTTCTTCTAGGTGCAATTCCAACGAATCCATTTGGTTCAATGGCCGATGGAAATATTTTACAAGTTATCGTCTTCTCAATTCTTATGGGAATGACTGCGCTATTTATTCCTAAAGATAGTGAACCATTTGTTAAAGTAGTAGGTTCTCTTGAATCTCTTTCTAATAAACTAACAATGGGAGTAATGAGCTTAGCTCCTTATGGAATCTTTGTTCTTATGACAGGGGTTCTTGCTAAATCTGGTTTTGGCGCAATTATATCTCTTTCTAAGTATATGCTGACAGTAATTCTAGGATTGATTTGTCATGGTATTTTTCTTCTGATTATTGGAAGTATTCGCGGAAAGACTTCACCTATTGAGATTTTAAAAGGTGTAGGGCCAGCTATTATTACTGCTTTTTCAACTGCTTCTTCAGCAGCAACTCTACCTATTACGATGATGAATGTTGAAGAAAATTTAGGCGTTGATAAAGATACTGCAAAATTTGTTTTACCATTAGGTGCAACTGTAAATATGGATGGAACTGCTCTTTATGAGTCAGTCGCCGCCATCTTCATTGCGCAAGCTTATGGCTTTGACTTAGGTTTAACTCAGCAGATTATTATTTTTATGACAGCGTCTCTTGCGGCAATCGGAGCAGCAGCAATTCCTGGTGCGGGGCTAATTACAATGTCGATCGTACTTTCTGCTGTCGGGCTTCCTATTGAGGGGATCGGTCTTATCTTAGCTGTGGATAGAATTCTGGACATGTTCAGAACTGCAGTTAACGTCTTTGGTGACGCCATGGGAACAGTTGTTGTTGATTCTATGCTGAAAAATAAAGAGTAAACAATATAAAGTATTGAATTCAGTACTGTACTTAACCGAAAAAATCTTTTCCTCGTTGACTCAGACACGACAATTTGAAAAAATATGGGAACCCCAAAGTTGGGTTCCCGAATATTTATGAAAACGAAATACGCACATATAGTTAAGGAAGATCGATGAGAATTAATGGATTAATTTTACTGGTAACCTCCCAACTGCTCTTTTCATGTATCTCTGTTGAGAAAGATGTCCCGAGCCCGAAGGACATTTCTGAAGTTGTTGAAACAGATGCTGAAATTGAAGCAGATGCGGAATACTCAGAAGAAAAAATCATCGCTCGTAGTGCAAAGCACGGAGCAGAGTTCTCGAATGATCAGATTGTTGGTTCTGCAAAGATTGAACATCCAACAACTCATGAACTTAAGACTTACTTCCTATATGGAGCTGAGCATTTAAATTTAGAAAATAATTATTTTGATATTCCTGTTGTTTACAATGCGGCAGTTAAGAAATGGATTAAGTATTTTACTACACGTGGCCGTGGCTTCTTTGAGAGATATTCTGCAAGAGCTGGAAGGTATGCTCCGATCCTTTCTAAAGTTTTAAAGGATAATGGTCTACCACAAGACTTAATCTTTTTAGCAATGGCCGAATCTGGATTTCAAACAAAAGCTAAGTCGTGGGCAAAAGCGGTAGGGCCTTGGCAGTTCATGCCTTATACAGGTCGTCGTTATGGACTTGAAGTTAACTGGTATGTTGACGAGAGACGTGATCCAATCAAGTCTTCAATTGCTGCTTCAAAATATTTAAGAAAACTCTTTAATCAATTTGGTTCTTGGGAGCTTGCTGCAGCATCATATAATGCTGGTGAAGGAAAGATGTCTCGTGCGATTCGTCGCTATCGTACAAAGAACTTTTGGCAAATCAGAAAAGGCCGTTATTTAAAACCAGAAACAAAGAATTATGTTCCTAAAATTATGGCGCTAGCTATTATTGGAAAGAACTTAAAGTCTTTTGGTTTTGAAGAGATTGATTGGCATGAACCACTGGATTTTCAAGAAATCTCTGTTCCAGGTGGAGCGGACTTATTCGAAATTGCAAAAGATTTAAATATTGAATTTGATGATCTTCATTACTTAAACCCAGAGATTCAAAGATGGTTCACGCCACCAACACACAAAACTTACACGTTAAGAGTTCCTGTTGGAAAAAGAGAGCAGTGGGCAAGTTGTTGTACTGAAAAGAATTACGTCGCTAGCCAGGATGTTTTTCAAAAGTATCGTGTACGAGGTAAGAGAACTCGTTTAAGTGATGTTGCTCAAAAATTTAAAATTAAAGATAAAGAAGTTCTTACTTGGTTAAACGATGATTACAAATCACATCGTTCAAGAGTTAAGCGCGGATCTTACGTAACACTGCCATTTAGAATAGGACAGAGTAAGAAAGATAATATGTACGCAGATCTCTATGATAAACCTCGTAAGTCTGTTGTAAGAAAAAGAAAATATAGTAATCGCATCAGATTAGCGAAACAACGTGGAAAGAAAATTAATAATCCAACTCAATACTACACTGTTCAACGTGGAGACTCTTTATGGTCTGTATCACGTAAAACAGGTGTAAGCCTTGATACTCTAATTGTTTCAAATTTAAATATTATCAAGAAGAGACAAATTAGAGCAGGCGATAGGCTCGTCATTAAATAATCTAAAAATGTAAGAAAAAAATAGTGAAATTACCTGAAACCACGCTTTAATGCGTGGTTTCGCTATTTTAATTCCAAAAAAAATACGCTATTGTATTGCCAAACACAACACACAAGGAATCTGGTACTATGGCCTATAGCGATATTCTTAAACTTAAAAAAGTTGAAGTAAAACAAGAAGAGAAGACATTCATTAAAAATTTGATTGTTGGAAGTGATATCTTTGCAATTGATCTATTCGATCATTTAAATAATTTGGATGCAACAAGTGTAAAGCTTCTTTCTGAAGAAGAAGTAACTGAAGATAACTTCAAGCTAATGGGACCGTCACTAATTCGCGGTGAAGGAAATATTTCAATCTTAAAAGATCTAGGACTTGTTGAAGAGACACCAATCAATAGTTCATGTTTTTACAAAGATTCTAAATTTCACCCGTTTGGATCTCGTACAAAGCCGATGCCACTACTGTGGGGGGAAGAGAGTTATATTGATAATCATATTCAATTATCGCCATCGCAACTTCTTCCATCGCTTAGTAAAGAAGGACTTCTAGAGAGAATTAAAACTAATAGTTTTAATCTTAGAATTAAAGAAATCTATCGTACAACTCCTGAAGAATTAATTGATCAAGCATTTTGGAAAGTATGCCTAACAAATGGTCTAATTATTGAATGTGAAAATTTATATTGGGGAGAGTCTCCTGCTAAGTTTTTAGAGCTCTTTCAAGATAAGAAGACACTTTCAAGTGAGTTCATTGAATTTTGTGAAAGTACGTCGACACCATGTTCTCTTTATGTTCACTTAGACTTAAAAGAGAAAATTACAAAAGATGAAGAGTCGCAAACTTATTTCTTTCCATTATCTTTTACGCACGATTGGGGACACTTTATCGGTGAGATTTGTGAATCTGAAAGTGAAGGATATGCTCAAACGGCCAAATTTGTTACTTTTGTCGATAAAGAAGAGAGCACGGAGGAAGATATTTCTAAAAAAATCAATCTTCTGAAGAAAAACCTGGCCAAGAATTTTGACGCTTTTAATGAGAATGAGTCAAAAGAGCGTGTGGTTTTAAGAGACTATTCTTATTGTCCGGATATTGACGATTCTTCAATAGAGGATGGAACTCTAAACGAAGATCACCTTATTTTCTTTAGTTTTAACGCTCCTTTGAAGCAGGCGGCGACAAAGAATGATACATTCGTAGATTCCTGGATGTCGTCAAAGTTTCTCGCAAGAGGAATCGCTGTCCAAGCAAAAATAAAATAAAAAATACTTATATCAGCCCTGGGATTGCGAATTCTTTAGCAATTTCAGGGTGTTGACATTCATCCCATCTCCTTCGAAAATTTAAGAACTAACATTTTTTAATAAGAGTTTACTTTTTGAACTCATGGAATTTACTCACTCAAGGAGAGGAATATGAAAAAGGTATTTTTAGGTGCCGCTACTTTAGCTCTTTTAAGCACAAGTGCTTATGCTACAAAAGCAAGACTTCTTGCTCTTGGTGATGAAGTTGAAGACAACTACTACACAATGGATGATCGTTATATCTTCACTAACGCTTCATTTGTAAACAACTATGGAGATATGGTTGTACTTGAGTACGGTGCAGAAGGTATTGGTTCTGGATCAGCAACTCTTGATACTGATGGTGACCCAAAAGCGATGGGTGGATTCTTTAAGAAAATGGGGAACTTCACTTATGGTCTTTACCTAGGTAACGAATCAAATATTTCTACATCTCTAAGAATTCTTGCATCAGCTCCAGCTGCTACAACAAACTACTTAGCTTCATCAGATAATCAACTAGAACTTTTCATTGGTGGAAAAGCTGGTGTTAACTGGGGTGCAGCTTTTGTTTATGCTTCTTCAGACAGAGACGTTACATCAATTGATGGGACAACAAATAATAAAATGGAAGACGAAGCAATGGCCGTTAAGCTTGGTGTTAACAAAGACAACTGGGATGCATACGCAAACGTTTCTCTAATGTCTGAGTCTAAGAACCTTCTATCAGGTAATAAGTTTGATGGAACTCTTGGTGTTCAAGTTGGTGGTTCTTACACAATCAATAAAGACACTAAATTCTACGGTTCATATAAAACATTTTCTTGGGACCAAGAAAGAGGTTTCGGTGCTGAAGATGGTGAACTTTCTCGTTTAGATCTTGGTGCAGGTAAAGAATACAAAGTTGAAGGTGGAATGGTTTTCGTAAGAACTGCATTCCAAGTAATCAATGTAGAACTTAACGCAGTTCCTGGTAAAGCAAAGCTAGAAACAATGAATCTTCCAGTTATTATTGGTGCTGAAACTAAAGCAACTGATTGGTTAACTCTAAGAGGTTCTGTTTCTCAATCTGTTTACTCAAATGCAAAATCTACTGACCTTGCAAATGCAACAGGTGGACCAACTAATATTTTAGCATCAGCTGTTGTTGCTAACTACAATGGTTCTTACACAAATGGTGATGCTTCTTTTGAAAACACTACAAGAGTTGCTGTAGGTGCTACTTTAACTTATAAAACTGTTGATATTGATGTTTACACTGGTACAAATGGTGAAGACACTGATTCAAGAGTTGCAATGAAGTACAACTTCTAATTATTTTAAAATTTTTGATTGTATACAAAAGGCCGTGGAAGTGTAACCACGGCCTTTCTTAAAAAAAAGTAAAAAAAAATTGCACAGAAAAACAAAAAGGGTATAATTTAGTAAATTATTTTTTTAAATCGAACTAGAACGCTAGTTTAAATAAAACAAAACAAGGAGTAAGTTTTGAAAAAAATGACAGGTATTATCGCAATGGCAGTACTTTCTTCTGCAGCATTTGCAAACACAATCGTTCCAGAAACTTCACGTGATGGAAAAACTAAGAACTCTTCAGTTATCGCTACAACTGGTGAAATGAGAACTTTCGTAGCTGGTGAGTATAACTCAAAAACTACAGAAGCTGATACTGCTGGTGCACCAGAAGTTGATACAACTAACATGAATGTTTACGGTGCATGGTCAAACAAAATGATCTCTGTAGAAGCAGACATCAACATGGGTGAAAATGCAGATACAGATAATGATTCATACGGTGTACAAGCTGCATACAGAATCAACAAGCAATTTGCAGTTGGTCTTGGTTACACAATGATGTCTCAAGATACAGCTAGTGATGATGAGCAAACAAAACTAGAGATCGCTGGTTCATACAACATGAATGACCTAGTAATCGGTGCTTCTTTTGCAATTAACTCTGAAGAAGATAATGCTGGTACAGACGGTTCATTCAACACTCTAACTGTTGGTGTTGGTTCAAACGCAAACAACATGTCATGGGAAGCTGGTCTTACTTACACAATGGAAGAAGACGATGCAGCTAACGGAATGGATGTTGGTTCAAAATTTGAACTATTTGCTGGTATGACTAAAGTTGTTAACAACATCGAACTAGATGGTGATCTTTCTTACACAACTGGTGACGCTTCAGCAACTGCTGGTGGTGACTACACTAACCTAGAACTTAACTTTGATGCAGAATTCCTAGTTGGGAAAATGTTCTACATCACTCCAGGTCTTAACTACTCAAGTGAAGACGTAGCTGGTTCAGAAACAAACCAACTTGATCTATCTGCTGACTTCGGTTACAGAGCTAACAAAATCGATGCTACTTTTGGTATTGACTATGCTGTTATGGCTGAAGAAAACAACGTTGATTTCGATTCAATGGCTTGGAAAGTTAACGTAGCTTACAACTTCTAATTTTAATTTTAAAATTTAGAATATACGTGAAGGGAGACTTAGGTCTCCCTTTCTTATTTCTAACTAACTCATTCAAGCCATCATTTTTTTAAATTAAATTAAGTTTTTATTTTTTTCATCTTAGTTGAAAATTTGCATATACAACTTTTATGGAGGAATAAATGAAGAATATCTTTATGGCCGCAACTCTAGTTGGGCTTACAACGACAGCGTTTGCGAATACGATAGTTCCCGAAACGTCACGTGACGGTAAAACAAAAAATAATTCAACAATTGCAGTAACACAAGAGATGAGAACTTTTGTTGCGGCTGAGTATAACTCTTCAAATTTAGAACCAGATAGTGGTGGTGATATTGATACCACTAACTTTGATTTTTACGGTGCTTGGTCAAATAAGATGATGTCAATCGAGGCAGATCTAAATTTTGGAAATGTTGATACTGGTGCTACTGATACTGATAGTAATACATATGATATTAAAGCAGGCTTCAGGTTATCAGATCAATTTGCTCTTGGTATCGGCTATCAGATGGTTGATACAGATCCTGATAGTGAAGATACAGTTATTGAGATAGCAGCTTCATTTAATATGAATGATCTAATTATTGGTGGGTCTTTTAGTCTTGTGGATGAAGATAATGGAACTATAGATGGTTCTCATAATCGTATCATCTTAGGTGTTGGTTCAAATAAAGATAATATGTCATGGGAAGCGGGACTTCAGTTTGATCTTGAAGAGAAAGATGATGCTATTAAGTCTCCTAGTCGTACAAAAATCTTTGCGGGAATGACTACTGTATTAGATAGCACAGAGCTTGATGGTGATATTGATTACACAACTGGAGATTTCACAACAGCTGGTGGTGACTACTCTATGTTTCATTTAAATTTTGATGCTGAATTTATGCTACATAAGATGTTCTTCATTGCTCCAGGTATTGAATATACACTTATTGATAATGATGGAACAGACACAAAGCAACTCGATCTTTCTGCAGACTTTAGATATCGTATGAACGGAATTGATGCGACATTCGGTGTCGATTATGCAGTTATTGGCGAAGTTGGATCTGTCGATTACGATGAAATGGCGTGGAAGGTTAATGTAGCCTATTTATTTTAAAAACTGATATTAATCAAATATTTGTTATAAAAAGGGAGATTTTCATCTCCCTTTTCTCTTTGTATAATCTAATAAAATATTCATACGCCCTAGGAGTTCGAGTTGAAGTCGAAAAATATCTTATGTCTAAGTGTACTTTCACTTATTAGTACCAATGTAACTGCAAATTTTATTCTTCCTGAAATTTCACGCGATGGTAAAACTTTAAACACGTCTGTTATTGCATCATCGCAAGAAAAGAGAAATTTTGCGGCGGCTAAGTATGAATACTTAAGCGTAGAAAGTGATACGAATCCAGTCGTTGAAATTAAACAAACTGTTCCAGGTGTTTTTGGTGGATTTTCTTCAAATGGATTCAATGGACAGTTAACTGTTGATATACCTACTTTTGATATTGAAGGTTCTAAAAATCATGCGACCAACTTCTCATTTCTCGGTGGATACCAAGTAAATAAGAAGCTAACTTTAGGGCTTGGTTACACAAAGTCTGAATTAAATATTTCAACAGATGAAAGCATTATTTCTGCCGGTGGAAGTCTTAAAGTTAATGACAAGGTTTTAGGTGGTTCTGTTGAATATGTTGAAAATAAAACTTCTGCCACAAAAGGTGGATTCTTCGTTCTAAGTGCAGGCTTTGGTCAACAAGATTCTAAAAATAGTGTCGAAGCAGGTGTACAACTAAAGACTGAAGGCTCTGATGATTTAACGACTGGTAAGAGATTCACTCTTTTTAGTGGTATGACAAAAGTAGTAAATGGAATTGAAATTGATGGTAGCTTTACATATGAATTTGGAAACTACTTAAAAGATGAAGATAATACATCAGATGGAAATAACTTTAATGCTCTATACTTCGAATTTGATGCTGAATTCTTATTAGGATCAAGCTTCTATATTACTCCGGGAATAAATTATTCGGCCGAAAATGCTCCAGGTGTCTCAAGTGACACTTCTGACGTAAGACTTAAAACTGATTTTGGCTATCGTACAAAAAGACTAGATGCAACAATAGGTGCAAGCTATATTTTTGTTGGTGAAGAAAATGATATCGACTACGATGGCCTTGGTTGGTCACTAAATGTAGGATATTTGTTTTAATTAATTTATTTTAAAGTATAATAAATCTTAATATTTATTTTATTGCTTCAAGGAGGAAGATTTGAAGAAGTTTATTAGTGCAGTTGCTCTAGCAGCACTTTCGACATCAGCATACGCTAACGTATTAATGCCAGAGATTTCACGCGATGGTAAAACAAAAAACACATCAGTACTTGCTGTTTCTCAAGATAAAAGAAGCTATATCGCTGGTGAATATACTTCTCAGGCCCTTGAAACTGATACGACTCCTTCAGTTGATCTAGATATTACTTTTACAAATTTATTTGGTGCAGTTTCAACTGATACATTTTCATTTGAAGGTTCTTATTCAAAAAATAAAATGGAAACGATGGGTGCAGAACAAGATCTTGCAGAACTTAATCTATTAATGGGATTTAGAACTGGTGGAAACCTAACTCTTGGTTTAGGGCTATCTGTAGATGAATTGACTGAAACTATTGATGATACTGTTCTTGAAGCAGGTGGAACTATGGTTGTTAATGGAACTACCCTAGGTGCTTCACTTGCTCATCATATGATTGATACTCCTACAACTGAAGGAGATTATACTGTTCTTACTCTTGCTTTTGGTAAACAAGATAAATCTGTTTCTTGGGAAACGGGAATTCAATATACAACTAAAGGTAACGATGCTGTACTTGCAGATACTCGCCTAGGAGTTTTTGGTAACGGTACAATGATTGTTAATGATGTTGAATTAGATGGATCACTATCTTATGAATATGGTGATTACTTACAAAATCGTGCAACAGACAACGATTATTCTCAACTTGAAATCTCTCTTGATGCAGAATTCTTAGTTGGTCCAACTTTCTATATCACACCAGGTGTTTATCACTTGAGTACTACGTTACCTAAAGCCGCTGACTCTGATTCATCAATTCTTAGCGTAAAGTCTGATTTCGGTTATAGAGCTGATGGTCTTGATACTACTTTTGGACTAAGCTACTCAACAGGTGAGTTAGAAGGTATTGATGCTGATGGTATAGGATTTAACTTAAACGTTGGTTACAAGTTCTAAGATTTATTTATAAATTTTATATGTGGACGGGGAGGCTTTGGCCTCCCTTTTTTTATTTTAATTTTCTTCTATAATTCTTTTTTTAAGTTATTAAAATTAAAGGAGTAATTTTGAAAAAAACACTAAGTACAATTTTATTATCATCACTAACTTTATCAGCAGCTGCTAATACAATAGTTCCTGAAACTTCACGTGATGGAAAAACTCTTAATAATTCTGCAATCGCAGTTTCGACTCAACAGAGAACATTTGCAGGAGCGATGATCGAAGATACTGAAGACACTTCAGGATTAGCAGCATTTGGTGCTTATTCATTTAAAAACTATTCAGCAGAAGGTGTTGTTGATTTTGGTGATGGTTATAATTCAATCAATGCTAAAGGTGGAATGAAGGTCTCTGATGACTTGGCCATTGGTCTTGGAATTGATTTTAATAGTTTTGATTCTGATGCAAAAGACATGGCCATTGAGTTTGCAGCTTCTACTAAGTGGAAAGAGTTTATTGTTGGTGGATCTGTTACATATAATTCTCAGGACTTGGTATTTGTAGATGGAAGTTATCTTTCTGCGACTGCTGGTATTGGGCAAGTGAATAAGAAAATGACTTGGGAAGCGGGAATGACTTATGCGCTTTCATCAGATGATCTAGGTCGAGATGATAGATTAAATCTTTTTGGTGGTTTAACAATGATCGTTGACCAAATCGAATACGATGCTGATATTTCTGTTTCATCAACTGACGGACTAAATATTTTCTCTGACAATATAATCTCTCTAACTGGTGATGCTGAAATTTTAGTACAAGATCGATACTACGTAACTCCAGGTGTTATGTGGGATATCGTGGATTACGATTTTGAATTCGATAACTTAGCAGTTTCTGGTGATTTTGGTTATCGTAAGGATAAAATTGACGCAACTGTAGGTGCTGACTTCTTCTTAGGTGGAGATCTGAACTTAAAAGTAAACGCTGTTTATTTCTTTTAAATATCAGGGAGGTTTTGACCTCCCTTTTTATATCCTCTAGAATAAAATCAAATTATTTAAGAGGGATTATGAAAAGACAAATTTTTGCACTATCACTACTATTAACATCAACTGCATTTGCAAATCGAGTTATGCCTGAGATCTCTAAAGATGGTAAAACGAGACATAGCTCTTCAATGGCCGTAGCAAATGATCGTAGACAATTTTTTAACACACAATTCGAAGGCGGAAGTGCAGAGATTCAGGATATCGATACTCTTGATAGTTCAGACTTTGATATTAATGGTGCTTTTGGGAATCGTGTATTTTCAGCAGAGTTTTCATATAATGACAATGTTGGATTTGCACAGACTCAGCCAATTATCACAGAGGTTGGCCACAATAGAGAAGCTGTTCTTCTTATGGGATTTAGACCTGTTGATTTAGTTTCTTTTGGTTTTGGATATAGAAATATTGAAAGAGACCTTCAAAATAAAAATATCAATACATTCGAAGTTGAAGCTTCAACTATGTTTAATATTAATCGTGTAAGCTTTGGTGGAGCCTATAAATACGTAAAGCCAAATTCAAAAAAGCATGGTTACTACACTGATCTAACACTTGCTGGTGGCTATCTTGATGAAGTGCTATCTGCTGAAGCTGGTCTTAGTATTAAAACAAAAAGCCAAGAGCTTAATCGTGGAACAAGAAAAGAATTTTTTATTGGTGGAACAAGAAAACATAGTAATTTAGAGTTTGATACTGATTTTGAATATGAGTCAGGAGATAATGGATACGCTTCAGGTGATTATAAGAGAATGAAGTTTAATTTTGATCTTGAAGTTCTTTATACAAAATATCTCTATGTTACTCCAGGTATTGAATATCGAAAACTTGATATTAATAACTCATCATCTGAACAAATCTATACTTCTGTGGATTTTGGATATCGTGAAGCGGGGATGGATATAACTCTAGCTTTTGACTATCTTGCTGATGGTAGTCTTGAGATTGCTAATCAAGATATTAAGCTAGATCAATATCGAATTACACTTGGTATGGGGTATCAATTTTAATATTGAATAACTCTTAATGCTTCGTAGGCTACAGTCGTGGCCACGTTTGAGAGATTTAACGATCTCACATGCTCTGAAAACATTGGAAGACAAAATAAACGATTAGGGTAGCTATCAAAGATATGCTTTGGTAGCCCTTTTGTCTCTGAACCAAAGACAAGATAGCAGCCTTTAGTGTAGTTTCGTCCATAGAAATGATTTTCTATGGCCGTCTTTGTATAGAAGAAAAGATTTTCTTCATCTGGCTTTTCATTTTCTATGAATTCTTCCCAGTTTTCGTATTCTGCAACTTCAACATATTTCCAATAATCAAGTCCCGCGCGTCTGACGGCTTTCTCTGAAAGATCAAATCCGTAAGGCTTAATAAGGACAAGTCTTGCACCAAGAGCGATACAAGTACGCCCTATACTCCCGGTATTTCCGGGAATATCTGGCGCATATAGAACAATGTTAAAAATTGCGTTACTACTCACTGGGATGACTTCTTAGTTTTGCTTTAAGAACTCTACAAGAGATCTAATCACAGTTCCTGAAGCACCTTTTGGTGGACAGTATGGTAGGTGAGATTGAGAGTCACCAACACCTGCGATATCAAGGTGTGCCCAAGCAATATCATTTTTGATGAATTCTTGTAGGAAAGCAGCAGCTTTAGCTGTACCACCAAAAGAAGAACCACCGATATTTTTAAGGTCAGAGATTGTACCTTTCATGTCTTTTGTCCACTCAGGGATAATTGGAAGTTCCCACATATACTCATCCGCTGTTTCAGCAGCTTTAAGAAGGTTTGCAGAAAGCTTTTTGTCATTTGACATAAGACCACAAACTTCAGTTCCAAGAGCAACTAGACAAGCACCAGTAAGAGTTGCAGCGTCGATGATTGCATCTGGTTTTAGATCACAAGCATAGTCTAGACAGTCAGCAAGAACTAAACGTCCTTCAGCATCAGTGTTTAGGATTTCAACTGTTTTACCATTTCTAGCTTTTACAATTGAGTCTGGCATCGTTGCATCAGCGTTTACTGCGTTATCAGTCATACCTAGGATACAAGTGATTTTTACTGGAAGTTTCATTTTAGCAGCAGCTCTAAATGCAGCATAAACAGTTGCAGAACCTGCCATATCAAACTTCATATTCATCATTGATCCACCTGGCTTAAGTGAATATCCACCAGTATCAAAAACTAAACCCTTTCCTACGAAAGCGATGTGCTTCATGTTCTTAGTAGCTTTTGTTGGAGTATAAGTAAGGTGAACAAGTTGAGCATCGTATGCAGAACCGTTGTTAACAGATAGGAAAAGATCCATTTTTTCTTTCTTAAGCTCTTTCTTTCCAAGGATCTTACACTTTACACCTGCGATACCTTCAACATCTTTTTTAACACGCTTTGCGTATTCAGTTGAACGTAGAACGTTTGGTGGCTCGTTAACAAAGTCACGTGCAACATTGATCGACTCAGTTACAAATTGTGAATCTTTGATAACTTTATCAAAGTCTTTCTTCTTTGCAGCTTTTTCAGCAGTATCAATGATTACTTCTTTAAGAGCAGCTGGCTTTGATTCTGAAAGATACTTATCAAATTTATAAGCAGACATTTCAAAAGCTTCAACTAGAACTGCTAGTGACTCTTCTTTTTTCGTTTTAAAAGTAAACGTATCAAAAGCTACAGCAACTTTCTTATACTTAGAAACAAGTTTATAAGTTTTCGCTAACTCTTTTCTAATGTCTTCAGTTGTAACTTTAGTTTTGTCACCAAGTCCAACAACTAATACGTCGCTACCATAGTGGTTGAAAGCATAAGTAGTACCTTTTGTACCATTGTAATCAACTGAGCTATTCATTGATTCAAAAGTAGCTTTAAGCTCTTTTGGCCAACCTGTAAGAGCTACAGTTTCTACTTCTTTTTTACCTTTTTTTGTTTTTGTTGAATAAGCACCAATTACATAACAATCAGCACTTGAATTTTCTTTAGAATTTAAATTCAAAGTGAATTTCATATTTGCTCCTTAAAAGGGGGTTTCAAAGTGATTTAAGAGGGTATAAACTAGCAGTAACTATACAAAAAGACAAAGTATGACAACAGTCGCTAAGGGTTTTCATGGACGCAGTCAAAAAGATCAAAGATTTAATCCCAACTAAGATATTTCAAAGATACCTTGCGTCAAACTTTATTATCCCTTTTGCGATGAGTCTTACTTTCTTTGTTGCCTTCCTCTTAACGACACAACTGTTCAAATTCATGAGGCTTGTGACAAAAAAAGGTGTAGGAATTTTTCAATTTTTAGAAATTCTTGGCCATATCTCTATTAGTTTCATCCCAATGGCGACTCCGTTATCGATTCTTTTTGCAATGATCTATACACTAAATAAATTAAGTGAAGACTCAGAAATTGTTGCATTGAGGGCCATGGGAATTAATAAGCACAGAATTTTTTCTCCTTATTTTATTATCTCAATTCTTATTGCTGTCTCTGTCGTTTCTTTAAATACGAATATGATTCCTACTTCAAAGAAAATATTTAGGAATACTTTTAAGCAACTTGGATCAAAGGGAATTCTGACAGATATTAAAAAAGAGCAATTTTTTACAGAGATTCCTGGGGTAATTCTTTTTGCTGAAGATGTGAAGGATGATGGAAAGATATTAGAAAATGTTTTTTTGAGAATCTCTTCTAAAGATGGTGTTGATAAAGTAATTATGGCCAAACAAGGAGTCTTGAATAAGCCAAAGTCTGATGGAGACTCAAGTGGTTTAAATATTAGATTTGATTTTTTCAATGGAAGTATTATTTCTATTGATAAAGAAGGCCATGAAGTAGAAAAAATTCTTTTTGAAACGTATGAATATCCAATAGTAACAGGTCAGAGTTTTTCGAGTGTTAACAAGGCAAGTATGATGTCATCTAACGAGCTGAGAAGACATATTAGAAAGCTAAAGGGCCAATTAAAAAATACTAAGACGAAGAAGATAAAGGATAAGCTAGAAGATGATATAAGAAAGGGAAATATTGAGTATTGGGAACGTTTTACGATACCTATTCAATGTATTGTTTTTGCTCTTTTAGGCTTTGTCTTTGGTGTAAAAAAGGGGAGAGGTGCAACTCGTAATACTAGTGCATTAGCTCTTTTGGTAACGATTGTTTATTACACCCTTTATTTCTCTGGTGTGTCTGTTGCTAAGAAAAGTAATTTACCAATCCCATTAGTCCTGTTCTTACCAGCGGTAGTCACAGGAGCTATTGGAATTAGTTATTATAAAAAATTAGATTGGAATTCTTAGTTTTGAGAATTTTCTTTTTGTTCTAAATATTCTTTAGATGTTTGAACACCACCGTTTTTATCAAAAATAAACAGTGGTAACTTGTAATCTTTTGCAATTTCAACAGGGAAAACTAAGCTTTTGACCCCTGAGCGAGAATTCATACCTAGTAGTTCACCATTATAAAATACGTTTAGAGCATCAATATTTCCTAGGCGAAGTAGAATTTTATCACCCTTAATTAGAAGATACCTTCCTTCTTTAAGCGTGAACTTTTTGATTGGATCTTCATCACTTTGATAAACAATCCAAGAATCACCAGTCATAGCTTTTAGAAAAATATTTTGTTTTCCATCTTCAAATGCAGCTCTGATATTTGCTGGAATAATCTCATTCTTCTCATCTTCTGAGATATCCTTGAATGCAAAGAGTGGAGAAGGAAGGTTGTAGAAATTAAGCTCTTTTTCTTCTTTTTCTTCTACCTTTTTTTCTTCTGGCTTTTCTTCTTTTTTAGTTTCAACGATAACTTCAGGTTTTGTCTCTTCTACTACTTGCTCAGTAGCATCTTCACTTGTTGCTTCTTGTGAAGTTGTTTCTGTCTCTTCAACGCTTTCTTCTTGTAGCGGAGTGTTCTCATCTAACACTTGTGCTTCGACAACGACTTCTTTAGTTTCTTCACCAGTATCTACTTCTCTGGATTTATCAAGATTAATAAAAATAAAAATACCAATAGAGAAGGCTGCAACAACACCTAGTAATTTATATTTTAGAGAGTCCGAAATTTGAACTTCCTTTTTAACAAGATCCTGCTTCTTCTCTACGTTTGCTTGAGGGAAGTCTGTTGCTTCAAGCGGTTGAGTCTGTTCACTTGCAGCTTCGCCATAAAGCTCTTCAAGCTTTCTTGTTGCTTCTTCGACATCGATGTCATAAGTTTTTGCCAGTGTCTTAACGAAACCTCTTACGTAAGCGATGTTAGGTAGTCGCTCGACGTCGTCCGCTTCAAGTGCCGAAAGGTTTGTTAGGTTGATTCTAGTATGTCTGCTTACTGCTTCGATACTTAGATCTTTCTTATCTCTGGCCTTTTGGAGATATTTTCCTAGAGATAGGTTTTGGGCTTCTTTTGCAACTTCCTGTTCCATTATTACGCCTTTTTAATTATAAATTATCAGTTTCAAATTTGTTTGAGTAATAAACATTCTTCATTAGATTATTCTTGATTACTAAGCTTCTTTTCGCATAATCAGTTCTTGGGAACTGCTCAATAATTTCGTTGTAAAGAGGTAGTGCCTTCTTAGCTTCACCAAGAGAACGATAAATTTCTGCAAGTTCAAACTTTGGTGCAATCTCTTTCTTACATTCACCTGTTGTTGCAATATTTAAGTTCTTGATGGCCTCTTTGATATTTCCATCTTTCTTATAGATTAGGGCCAATTGATAAGGAGCAGGACAATAGTCTAGTGTGTAGCCAGTAACTTCTTGAAGGTACTTAACTGCTGCATCTTTGTTTCCTCTCTTTAGTTCTATAAGAGATAGGTTGTACTTAACTCGATAGTTGTAGCGATAAATAAGGTCTTTTAAAACAATTTTGTAGTGCTCTTCTGCTTTATTGTAATCACCTTCTTTGAAATAAATTGAAGCAAGGTTATTTCTAGCGTCTGAGTTTTTATTATCTATTTTAATCGACTGATTAAAGTAGAACTTTGCTTTTTCTGGTCTATTTTTAAAGTAGTATGCAAGACCAAGATTGTTTAAAGTTTTTGTATCATTAGGATTTAATTGATTCGCATTCTCTAAAGCTTCAAGTGCTTGAGAGTAATCCTTATCGATCATTTTTTGAGTACCATATGTATAGAAGAGCTCTGCCTTCTTTAACTGTTCTGCTTTCTGATTCGAAGAACATGAAGTCGTCATGATTCCAATTAATGTTGCAAATAGAAAAGTAACTGTAGTTCGTTTCATCATTTCACCAAAAACGTTAGATTAAAAAGAGAATATACTCTTTAATTGTAATGGCTTTCAGTGCCCATTACAATGTTAATCTAAGAACTTACAATCGTTACCTATGCGCAAAGAAGATAACTGATTCAAAGTGTCGGGTACCAGGAAAAAAGTCGAACATGTGCGACTCTTCAATACGATATTCTGATTGAATTTTATGGGTATCTCTGGCCAGAGTTTGGTTATTACAACTGACATATACGATATGTTTTGGCTTTAGGATTTTAGTGAATTCATCAATATTTTTAAGTCCACTTCGAGGAGGATCAATTACAAGTAGATCAATTTCTGTAATTGCCATTTCCTCTAGCTTCTTTATGGCCGTGTGGTGGTAGATATCTAATTCAATATATTCCTGATGCTCTTTATTTTGTAACTTGATAAATTTAGTCGGAGTTGCATCCATGACAATAGTACGATGTGAGAGTGCTTTTGTAATATTTCCGCTTCCTCCAAATAAATCAACAGTGATAGAGGAGTTACTTGTGACTTTACTCATATATTCATTAACTAGTGTTAATAGGCGTTCATTCATCGGTGGATTTACTTGTAAGAACCCTTCCGCTGAGTAGTAGGAATCAAATGTTTTTAAGATTTTTCCATCTCGTTGAAATAATTCAACATGGCCTTTGCTTTTTTTTGCATCACTTTGCCAGTCTTCATGAAGCACTGCTAATTCACTATTAATGTCATCATTTGCCATTAAACAATTTTTAATTGTAATGATTTTAGAATTTGAATCGTTAAAAAAGCCAAGAGAGTTGTCCTTCTTATTATAATGAAGTTGAATACGATTTCGATATTTATAGCGTTCGTCTGCTTTATGAATAATCAGAGATTCACTTAAGTCGATTTTAAATTGGCGACTAAAGTTGTCGAGATAAGCTTTCTTTTTAAACTCAATCTCATTTTCATAACTAGTATGTAGGAAGTGACAACCTCCACACTCGCTATAGTAAGGACATTCAGAATCAGTACGTAATTGGGACTTCTTAGTTAACTCGGTTAAGCTTGCAAATTGAATACTTTTCTTAGACTTGTATACAAGGGCCTTTCCTTCTTCTCCGGGAAGTGTTTTTTGAATAAAAGCAATTCCATTTGATTTTGAAACTCCTTGACCAAGAGAGTCGAGGTGTTCGACTTTGAAATCGATTGGGAAAGTTTTTGGAAACTTGATCTCTTTGTTTGGTTTCTTCTTTTTAGTCATAGGAAAATATGTCTCAATCTGCTATAAGTATCAACTTAGCTAAATTAGTAATATTATTAAAGAATATGGCATCATTATTACAAAAATTGTCATTCCTGTTTGAACTTTTTTTCAACGGTAGTTTTATCCTCTTATTCACTCTCTACGATAATAAGAAGATCCCGGCCAGTTGGAATCAAAAGTTTATCGTGAATACCCTAGACTTAATGGTTTGGGTAGTCCCAATTGCCATTGCTTTAACGGTTATTAAGAACATGATTGAAGCAAAAAATGGTGAAGACTTTTTTCGTCGATATTCATTTTCTTTACTCGTATTTATACCGACACTCATTACTTGGGGTGATTTAAAGTTTACCTATTTGCTCGCCAGCGCGCACTTACTCTCGACTATTTTATCTTTATATGATGATGGGGGAGAGCCAACAAATCGAGAGTATAAGAATCGTTTTGATACGCTCTTTAGTAAAATCAAATTAACGTCTGCTCAGCTTGTTCTCTTCACCTTTGGTGGGGTTATCATGGCAGGGACTTTATTACTCATGCTTCCTCTCTCTGCTGCAGATGGAGTAAGTATCAGTTTTGTGGATGCCCTCTTTACTGCAACCTCGGCAACTTGTGTTACAGGACTTTCAACACTTGGAACGAATACGAGTTTTAGTGTGGTCGGACAATTGGTCATCTTAGGACTAATTCAAATTGGTGGTCTTTCCATTATGACCCTTTACTCTTCTATGGCCATTGTTCTAGGTCGATCGATGAAGATGAAAGATCGTATCATCATGCAGGACCTTCTCGATGTTTCTTCTCTGGAAGAGCTCTTTGCTATGATTATCAATATTGTTAAATATACTTTTATTATTGAGCTTTGGGGGGCCATTATCTTAACGATTGGTTTCACTTTCGAAGGCTTTGAATTTGGCCAGGCAATGTACTACGGATTCTTCCATAGTGTTTCTGCATTTTGTAATGCTGGTTTTGCTCTATTTGATAACTCTCTTGAAAATTATGCTACTAATCCTTTAATTCACGGAACTATTGCAATTCTTATTTCTCTTGGAGGAATTGGTTTCATTGCTCTTAAGGAATTAAAGGAAGTTGTCACTAGAGAGAAGACGATTGTTCGTTTAGGGATGCACACTAAAGTTGTTCTTATAACTTCATTAGCTCTTACTGTTGGTGGTGCAATTTTTATTTTCTTTGGAGAGTTTCTTGGTGCTCTCGATAGCTATAATCTTTGGGAGAAAATTCAGATTTCTGTCTTCCAATCAATTACCCTTAGAACTGCTGGATTCAACACGATTCCTCTGACGAATCTTCATTCGTATACGATTTATATGATGGCTATGTTTATGTTCATCGGTGGTTCACCAGGTTCGACGGCCGGTGGGGTTAAGACGACGACTCTTGCTATTCTTGTTCAGTCTATTATATCAACACTAAAAGGTGATAAAAACGTTATGATGTTTGATCGCAAAATTGCTGGACCTGTTGTTGTTAAGGCAACAGCACTTATGTTCATCTCTATTGTCGTTTCAACATCATTTATTTTTATCATGATGAAAATAGAGCCAAATCAAAACTTCTTACCACTTTTCTTTGAAGTTCTAAGTGCAGGGGGAACAGTTGGGCTCACTCTTGGAGTTACTCCATTTTTAACAGTCGCAGGGAAAGTCGCAATTTCTATTCTGATGCTTATTGGACGTATTGGTCCTTTAACTCTAATCTTAGCAATTGGTGAGAGACAGAAATACTCAGGTAAATTAGACTACCCTGACGGACGAATAATGATTGGTTAAAATTAGATAAAGGATTTTATATGCTAGTTGCTGTTATCGGGCTAGGGACATTTGGAGCAAAAACTGCGGTTGGACTTTTTGAAAAGGGAGCCGAGGTAATTGCTATTGATAAGAATGATGAGCTCGTTGATAAAATTAAAGACCGTACAACACACGCTGTTGCACTAGATGTTACTGATGAAAGATCTCTTCGATCTGTAAATATTTCTGACGTTGATACTGCGGTTGTTGCCATTGGTGACAATATTCAGATGTCGATTATGGCCGTAACAATGCTTCGAAAGCTTGGTGTAGGTCGTGTAATTGCCCGTGCTACTTCAAAACTTCACGAGCACGTTCTTCATGAAATTGGTGCTTCTGAAATTATTAAAGTTGAAGAGGAGATGGGGGAAATCGTCGCTTCTAAGATTATTGCTCCTCACGTTCTTCAGCGTTATAACTTTGCGGCCGGATATTCTATTGTCGAGCTTAAGCTTGGAAAGAAATTTGAAGGAAAGACTCTGGTAGAGAGTAAGATTCGTCAAAACTATTCACTTAATATTGTTGCCCTTCAAAAGAAGGTTCCATATATCACTGAAGACGGTAAGTCTGCTTATCGTATGGAAATTAACGATTGTCCAATGCCGATGGATATTATCGAATCAGATGACATCGTTGTTCTAGTTGGAAGTGAAAAGAATTTTAATAAACTTTTTGCTGATCTTGAGGATGCATAAGTCTTTGACGTCGCATAAAGGGGAATAATTTTGAATTTATCACTAAGAAATCGAGTCGCCTGGAGTTTTTCATTTGCAGCAGCAGTTGTAATTCTTCTAGCGTTCATCGTTTTTTATCATTTAAATAACCTCAATAAAGAAATTGAGTCGATTACTGATCGTTCAAATAAAGTAACTCTTATTACTGACGAGGTTAGGATTTCAGCGGTTGCGATTTTAAAGAATCAAAGAAGGATTCTCACAAAAAAACCAACTCCAGAGATGGTGGAAAGAATTCTAAACCTTTGTGAGTCTTTTACATCACAACTTCAAAGACTTGATACTCACTACGATGAACCAGAGGTTAAAAAGATTATTGGACAAATGCTCTCTTATACCGATTCATTGAAGGTTATTCTAAGTAAAGCTTCTTTATTCCATCGAAATAATATCGGAATGACTTCCATAGGTGAGCTGGCCGATAAAATTCTTGATGCATTCTCTGAGTTTCAAGACATTCAGTATTATCAGAATGTGGAAAGAGAAGAGAAAATTAAAGGAATCATCAACGAAACTAAACGCAAGATGATGATTACTCTAATTATTGCATTTCTTTGGACGATTATTTTAGGTCTAGTTATCCCTGGTAAAATTGCTTTACCATTTAAGAAGATTAAAGATGCTATTCGAGAGCTACAAGATTGTAACTTCGACGTTTCGATCTACTATTCGCAAGATGACGAGATTGGAGAGATTGCTCAAGAGATGAATAAGATGATTCACTCTTTCAAAAAGTTTGAAGAATTACGTGCAGATAAGATTGTTGTAGAGAATAGAAAGTTTGATGTACTTGCCAATATGGTTAAGAGACCTGTTCTTTTAACAAATGCCAAGGGTGAGCTCATGTATATGAATAATCAGATTTACCAACTTCTTCAGGTTCAATCTGAAGATACAATTGGTAAAGTGATGACAGACTCAATTATTCCTCAATGCATCATTGAAACATATGAACTTGCCATTAAGCGTCGTTCTAAGATTGAAAACCAGGAAATCAAAATCGCTAAGCGCGATGACTCAGCTAAATCAGATAAAGAGATTGGAGATAAGATTTCTGTAAAGGTTGATATCGAAGGGGATGAAGCAGGTGAGTCTCATGAAGATATCGAGGAAGTAGTTGAATATATTTACGAAGGCTATGCGTCAGTAATTCCAATTCGTGGACGCGACTCGTCACTAGATTATTACTTAATGGTAATGTCAAAAGAAGTTCAGGCATCTTAAGTATTTAGGTGCCTCAAAACTCTCGAAAATATAGTTATCCCTAGAAATATGTGCTATGATTCGTGGAATTTAGCGGAGTTATAGATACAATGATTGATAGGAAACTAATTCGAAATTTTTCCATTATTGCACATATTGACCACGGGAAATCGACTCTTGCGGATCGTTTAATTGAAAAAACAGGTTCAATTACTGATCGCGAGAAATCTGATCGTATTCTCGATAATATGGAGCTTGAAAAAGAGCGTGGGATTACCATTAAGGCACAAACTGTTCGATTGAACTACAAGGCCCGCGATGGACAGACTTACTACCTAAATATCATCGATACTCCGGGTCACGTTGACTTCTCATATGAAGTTTCAAGATCACTTGCTTCTTGTGATGGTGCTCTTCTTGTTGTTGATGCCTCTCAAGGTGTTGAAGCGCAAACTCTTGCTAACGTTTATATGGCCATGGAAAATGATCTTGAAATCATGCCTGTCCTTAATAAAATTGATCTTCCTCACGCAGATGCAGAACGTGTTAAGCAAGAGATTGAAGATGTTGTTGGTATTGAAGCATTAGATGCTGATGAAGTTTCAGCTAAGTCAGGACTTGGTGTAGAAGACCTACTTGAATCGATTATTGAAAAAATCCCTTGTCCTAAAGGGGACCCAAATAAAGATCTTCAGGGTCTAATTTTTGACTCATGGTTTGACCCGTATCAGGGTGTAATCTTCTTACTCAGAGTGGTTGAAGGTACGATTAATAAGAAAGATATTATCTATCTTAAGAATTCAGATCAAGAATATGAAGTTCTTAAGCTTGCTGTGAACACTCCGTTCTTTACTGAGGTAAAAGAGCTCGGTGCCGGTGAAGTTGGGATGGTTATCTGCGGTATTAAAAATATTCGTGACGTAAAGGTTGGGGATACAGTTGTTAATGCTAAGAAGAAAGATACGCCAAGTTTAGGTGGATACGAAGAAGTAAAGCCAATGGTTTTCTGTGGTATCTTCCCTGTTGAATCTCATGATTATGAAGTATTAAAAGATGCTCTAGAAAAACTAGCGCTAAATGATTCTTCATTTACATACGAGCCTGAAACATCTCAGGCACTAGGCTTTGGTTTCCGTTGTGGATTCCTTGGTCTACTTCACATGAATATTATTCAAGAACGTCTTGAGCGTGAATTTAGTTTAAATTTAATTTCAACTGCACCTTCTGTGTCTTATAAAGTTAAGATGAATGACGGTGAGATTGTTGATGTTGAAAACCCTTCAACAATGCCTGAGCCTGGAAAATTTGAAGAAATTACTGAGCCGGTTGTTTCAATCTCAATTCACGTACCAAACGAATTTGTTGGTAAGATTATTCGTCTATGTGAGGAAAAGCGCGGTATTCAGACAGATATGAAATATATTACTGAAGAGCGTGTGCAGGTTACTTATGATCTTCCACTAAGTGAGATGGTTTTTGACTTCTATGATAAGTTAAAAAGTTACACTAAGGGATATGCATCGATGGATTACGAGTTCAAAGGTTATCAAGCCTCAAAACTTGTTAAGGTTGATGTCCTTTTAAATAGTGAGAAAGTTGATGCTCTATCAATTATTTGTCACGTTGATAATGCATACTATAAGGGTCGTGATCTTGTAGGGCGATTAAGAAAGATTATTGATCGTCAGCAATTTGATATTGCCATTCAGGCTGCAATTGGTGCTAAAATTGTTGCTCGTGAAACTGTAAAGGCACTTCGTAAGAACGTACTTGCTAAGTGTTACGGTGGTGACGTTTCAAGGAAGAGAAAACTACTTGAAAAGCAGAAAGAAGGTAAGAAGAGAATGAAGATGGTTGGATCCGTAGAAGTTCCACAAGAAGCATTCTTGGCCGTTCTTGCTGTTGATGAAGAAAGTAGTGGTGGGAAAAAATAAACATGGAAGAATTGAGAAGTATTTTAGACGATGCTGTAACTAAGTTTTCGTCGAATGAATACTATGACAAATTAAGATCAGCAAAAGAAGAGTATTTTAAGCTTGCTGGGAAATTATCGGAAGAAGATGAGGATTACGAATCTCGTATGAATGGATTCGTTTACTGGTATATCACTCAACGTGACTTCGATGATAATGGGCCACTTATTAAGAAATTTGTTAATGAAATCTCAATTGAAGAAAATCAAAAAGATTCAATGTTAAGTATTAATCATTCTCTTTTTGAATACCGTGGACAAAATCTTTTTAAAAAGCATGTCTTTAAAGACATTCTACATAATACTAAATTCTATATTCCTAAGAATGAGTTTACGTTACAACTAGTAAAAGATGACTTATTCATTGCTCGAACAATTTCTCACGAAGGAAAGACGATGTTATTAGATGATATCTCTGTTCTTCCTTATGATGCGAGAGGGCCGCTTGTTAAGGAATCTAAGAAAGTCAGAAAGCTAAATGATCGTAAAAGAGATATGCAATTTCTTTTAAGGATTGAAGCTTTAAAGACTAAGTGGCGTCAGTACGGCCATATCGATCCGAAAAAGATTTTTGTTTTTAACTAATTTACTTAATTTTCTTCAAGTGCTTCAGCTTCTTTGAAGGTGTGCTTCTTTTTCCAAAGAACGTATGGAATGACACCTAGAAGATTCACTGAAATTGCTACTAAGAAGTAGAGATTGAAAAATGAAGCACCTTTATCTTGTCCCAGTGCCTTAAAGAGCTCTTCAAAAACAAGGTGGCCAACACCTGCTCCTGCAGGAGATATTGGAATAGCTATTGAAATCAGCCCAATAGGGATAATACTAAAAAGTTGTTTAATTCCAATATTTGTATCTAGGAAAGAATGAACTAAACTCCAGAAAGCGCTAATTGCAAAGATGTGGACTATCACTGAGAGGCCAATTGATTTTAATATCACGCTTCGACTTTCACCAATTTTCCAAAACGTTTCAGTAATATTTGCAATCTTATCTCCAACAATTGGTAGAATTTTTATTAATTCAATGACATGTCTTTTAATTCTTACCGGCATAAAGAGTACTAAGACAAAACCAAGTGCACCAAGTAGAAGCATAATATTGAATGAAATGAGAGGTTTTACCTTTGGTGATAAAACGATCAGTTCCGAATAAAAATAAATCGAAGAGGAGCCACCGACAATTAAAAGGCCAATAAGGCCAATGATTCGATCAATAAGTGCAGTACTTAAAAGAAATGATCTTTTTAAATTTCGATCACAATCTCTAACATAGAGAAGTTTTAAGAAGTCACCAGTTACAACACCAGGGAGAAAAGTGGAAAAGAATTGTCCAATCAAATTAATTGGATAAATTTTCTTTATATGAATCTTTTCACTTTTTGTTTTAAGGAGAAGTGACCAGCGAAAAGCTGCAATAAATGAACCACACACTAACAGAATAAATGAGATCAGGGCCCATGGCCCATTTTCAAGTACTTTGTTTATTAGCCCAAGGTCAAGCTTGTCTGACTTTGCAAGCCATGTCAGGATAGCAATTGCGAAAACTACTTTGAGAATTGTCTGGAATGACGCCTTGAGCATACTGTTGAAGTCCTTATTTAGACTTAAAACTTAGCATAAAAGGTGCTAATCTAGTACCAATTTTTAAAAAGGATAAAAGCTTGAAAATTACAGTTATTGGAACAGGATATGTAGGTTTAGTAAGTGGAACTTGTTTTGCGGAAATCGGTCACAAGGTTACTTGTGTTGATATCGATGAAAATAAAGTTGCAATGATGAGACGTGGTGAATCACCAATTTTTGAACCAGGACTTAACGATCTACTAGAAAGAAATATTAAAGCAGAGAGACTAACTTTCTCAACAGGTCTTGAATCAGTAAAAGATTCTAAGTCAATCTTTCTTGCGGTTGGAACTCCTTCTGGAGATGATGGAAGTGCAAATCTTTCATATTTATTTCAAGCTGCCGAAGATGTAGCAAAAAATATTAGTGATGATGCAATCATTGTTATTAAATCAACAGTTCCAATTGGAACATGTGAAAAAGTAAAAGAGATTGTTGCAAAAAATACTGACAAAAAATTTCATATCGTAAATAACCCAGAGTTCTTAAAAGAAGGATCAGCAATTGAAGACTTCATGAGACCTGATCGTGTAGTTATCGGTCACAACGACCCGTACGCAGCGCAAGCTATGGAAGAGCTTTACGAGCCATTAGTAAAACAAGGTAACCCAATTTATATGATGTCTAATCTTTCAGCAGAGATGACAAAGTATGCGGCAAACTGTTTTCTAGCGACTAAGATTTCTTTCATTAATGACATTGCAAGACTTTGTGACACTCTTGGTGCAGACATCAATGAGGTTCGCCAAGGAATCTCAAGTGATCGAAGAATTGGACCACACTTCTTATATCCGGGTCCTGGTTATGGTGGATCATGTTTTCCAAAAGACGTGAAGGCCTTAATTTATACAGCTAAAGAACATGGGCATACTCTAAGAGTCATTGAATCAACTGAAGATGTAAATGATGAGCAAAAACTTTACATGGCAACAAAAATCAAAAAGCATTTTGGTGAAGACTTAAGTGGAAAAACTTTTGCATTTTGGGGTGTAGCATTTAAAGCAAATACTGATGATGTTCGTGAGTCTCCTGCAATTTATATGGCAAAGGACCTAATCGATGCTGGTGCAAAGATTCGTTTCTTCGATCCTGAAGGTGGACCAAACTTCATGAAAGCTGTGGATGAAAAGTATCACTCATCTATTGAGCAAGTAGCTAATAAGTATGACTGTTTAAGTGGATGTGACGCTATGGTTACTGTAACTGAATGGAGAGAGTTCTCTACTCCTGACTTTACTGAAATCTCGTCGCGCTTAAATGGTAAAATCATCTTTGATGCAAGAAACTTATTTAAAACAGAAAAAGTTTTAGCGGAAGGATTCACTTACTACGCGATCGGAAAGAAAATTTAATGAATGAATTGGTTATCGCCAATATTCAAATTTCTTCATCTCTCGATTATCAATCGAATCTAAAAAAAATTAAAAAATACTTATCTCAGGCAAAAGAAGCGGGGGCCCAAGTGGCCTTCCTGCCTGAGTGTTTTTATTCAATCTCAAATGGCCGCATGCCAAGTCCATACCTTGTGGAGTGGGACAATGAACACTTTGATAACATCAGGCAATTGGCCATTGATTCTGGGCTCTTCCTTGTTGGGGGCTCTGTTGCTTTTAAAAGTAATACAGCTATTTATAATAAGGCCATTAACTTGGATCCTAAAGGTTGTGTTATTGGTAGCTACGACAAGTGCCATTTATTTTCTTGTGACATCACAACTGTAGATGAACAGGGAAATGAGATTCATAAGAAAGTTAATGAAGCTGATATTTATACAGCAGGAAATGATCCTTTAATTATTGATATTCTTGGCTGGAAAATTGGTATCGCAATTTGTTTTGATCTTCGATATCCAAATTTCCTTCAGTATTACTACGATAATAAGGTCGATCTGATTACTTTTGCTTCAGCGTTCACTGTTCCTACTGGAAAGGCACATTGGCATACTCTATTACGAGCTCGTTCAATTGAAGGACAGTGTTATGTCGTGGCCAGTGCACAGAGTGGTGAAAATAATCCTGGCATTCACACTTACGGACACTCCCTTGTTATTAACCCTTGGGGCGAGATTCTTTCTGATCAAAAAAATGAAGAAGGTGTGTCTATTGTAAGACTCAAAAAAGAGCAAATTCTTGAGGCCCGTTCAAGGGTCATTCTCTAATCTAAGTATTTAAATTTATTGAAAATTGAGTAGAATTTGGAGGTATTCCACATTTATCTGCCGATAAGTCTATATGATTAGATTAAGGAGGCAAATATGGAATTACTAGAGATTATACTCGTGACTACAGTCATGGCATTTGCCACCAGCGGAAGTATTATCCTTTCAGGATTAAGTTACTGGGAGACTGAGGATAGGGTGAGAAGATCAATTTCTCATGCAAATGAAGACTATGGAATGCGCGAGTCCGAATTAGAAGAACATACTAAAGTCGCTTAAACTTTAATAAGCTGATAGCTCCCGACTGGGAGCTATTTTTTTACATAAACGGATTATCACCCTTTGAGTGATCTGTAACATCCACAACTTCTACTATGTCTGGAAAGTTTTGCTTAACAAGTCTTGCAACACCATCTGTAAGCGTTGCTTGTGAAGCAGAACAACCCTGACAGCCACCAGTCATCTTTACATAGAGTTTATCATTATCGTAATCGATTAATTCGATATTACCACCGTGAGCAGCAAGAGCTGGTCTTACTTGTTCATCAAAAAGTTTTTCAATTTTTCTAAGCATATTATTTCCTATCCATTAATTGGTTTAAGTGGCCAAGGATTGCGATTGAGGCATTTTCAACTCTCATAATTGAAGGACCTATGCTGATCTCTTCAAAACCAAGATTTTTAAATTCAGTTATTTCTTGGTTGGTCCATCCACGCTCTGGGCCTATGGCCAATTGTAATGGTCTTTCAATATCTATTTTAACATCTTTTAACTTTGTTGTGGCATAAGGTGAGAGAATAAATCGTTGAACACCTTTCGCTTCTATATCCTCATATTGATAAGTCTTCTTAAGAGTTGGAGCTTTATAGAAAACAGCAGACTGACTAACGCCAAGTTCTGATAGTTCTTGAAAGCGCTCATAAACTTTAGAAGTGAGATAGCTCTTATCACTTAAAATGGCCTTAAAAATATGAAAGTGGCTTGCACCCATAGCACTACAGTGCTCAAACACTTTTTTCATTGTAGGAGGTCTTGAAGCTGCAATAATCAACTCAATTGGAAAGTGAAGCCCTTTTCTGACTTGCCCAATTTCTACTTCAACAATTCCATCGCTAATATTACTTACAGTAATAGTCGTTAGACCTTCTTCAAGAATTGTCCCTTTGAGTTCGTCGCCAACTTTTACTTTTACAATTTCAAGTAAATGCTTCGACTGTTCTTGTGTGAGAACAGCTTTTGAATCGTGAATTTGCTCTTTTCTAATTATGACAGAATTCATGTTCTTTAATTTTAATGAGTTATAGCTTTAACTCTTTTACCACTTCTTGCACCTCTTGGGTATGGATTTTAAAGCAACTTTGTCACAGATCGTCAATAGAGAGCATTCATTCACTTTATTTATGGCCCCTATGGGCTGGGGGAAAACAAGACTTATTTGGCAATTATTAGAGGACTTTGAAAGGATTATTATTGTCTCTCCGCTGCGTTCAATACTGGAAGATTTGAAGGAGAGGGACTGTGTTGTGAATAATATTTCTGACAAAGGAATCTTTTTAACGACAGTGGAGTCGCTTTCTCGGGATGATTTAGAGTTTGCTTTAAAATCCAACTCCTTGTTTGTGCTTGATGAATTTCATCTCTTTTACGAATGGGGAGAGTCTTTTCGTCCACGCTTGCTTGATTTTCTCTATCAAATCTCTTCCTCTGGAAATACAAAGGTGATTGGTTTAAGTGCGACAATCACTGACGAACTTTATCGAGTGATTGAAAGAGATGTTGAAAATAATTTTAGGCATTTTTGTTTTCTAAATATCGGAAATTTTCAAAAGAAAAATATGTATAAAAAGAAGAGGATGTTAATTAGGCCACTTCTTTTATTGAAGCTTATCTTTGAGCAGTTGTTCTTTGAGAGGGGACGAACAATTCTGTTTTGCTCGTCACGAAAAGAAGTCTTTTTTTGGAATAAGTTCTTTCAAAGATTAGGTGTTTCTTGTGATTATTGCGTGGGGGGAGAGGTTAAGGAGTTTGTTGTCAGAGAGAATCAGGCACCCTCTGATTTAATTATTGCAACTAGCGCCTTAAGTCACGGGGTTAATTTACATGGAATAGAGAATATTTATATTAGTTATAAACCAAATGAATCGACAAATTTTCAAATGATAGGTCGCGGAGGACGATTTGGAGAGGAATTTCAATACATTGGAGCTCTTGAAAAGGGGAAGAAGTGGTGGGAAAGAATTCACTACAAGATATGTGATTATCTCTTTATAATGAGTCAGGATTTATTATTATGGTTGAATTAGAAGGCATTCTTATTAACAAAATTCCATATCAAGACAAACACTTGATTGGAAATTTACTCCTCAGAAACGGAAATAAAATTTCTGTGATGTTCTATGGTGGACAGGGAGGAGGAAAGAGGAAAGTATCTTCTATCTTGCAAGTTGGTTATCTTTTTAAAGTTGGCTTTGGCCGAGTTAAAAATAGTTTCGAAATACTGACTAGTAAGGATCATGTTGAAAAATGGTGTCATAAAAATATCTCACATAATCCAATGGCATTCTACCTTCTTTGTTTTTTCTGCGAACTTTGTCAGTCTTTTGCTCCACAGATTACGCACAAAGATGATCTTGATTTAAGTGAAAAAAGTCATGAAGGTATTTTTCGACTTCTTTCAAATGCAATCTTTCGCTTGGAAAGTCGAGTTACTGCTAGCGATTTTAATCCTAATCATGAACTATTTATTTTTCTAGTAAAGGCGATGGTCGAATTGGGGATTTTTCCTCGAACTGAAACATGCGCCGTCTCTGGTGTTGAAATTGGTGATAATGACTTTGTGTCACTCTCAATTGAACAAGGTGGCTTTATTCACTTCTCACATTTAAGTCTCGAAGAGCAACGATTGGTAAATGGGCAAGAGGGAAAGAGCCTTCGAAACGAAATGCTTAACGTAGCTGCAAGTAAGTATTCGGATTATAAAGTTAGTACACATATTCAAAAGTCGGATCTTAATCAATTAGTGAATTATATTTGCTACCATCAACACGTGCAGCGTGAACATTATAAGTCACTAAGCTTATTATTATAGATCTTCAAAAACTTTGTATGTAAGTGAAATGGCCTTAGCTAAATTTGTATTCTTTGCAATATTTAAAATTGTTTCATCTGAGTAATTTAAGACAATAGAGCTTCTTGTAAACATATATGAGTAATTGAAACTCGTTGAAAGGAAGTATTTGTTTTCACCTTCGATGCCATCTATCTTAACGGCACTGTCTTGCCAATAAGTTAAAGAAGTTCCAAAGCGCATAGTTGCATTTGGATTATAACCAAATCCTAAGGAAGAAGAGTACCCAAAACCTGGCTCTACTTCTTTATTGTCTATCGTTCTTTTAAAACCGTAGTGACCTTCTAGTGTTAATGAATAATCGTATTCGTATACTACCTTAAAAAATGCAAAACCTAGAGTTGATTCAAAAACACCACGGCCTAGGGAATCTGACAATAGAGGATCGTTATAGCTGTATATTGAATTACCATTTGGAATTAACTGTTTAAAGAATATAAAACCACGAGGCTTAAAGAGATTATAAGTTAACTCCGGTAAGAACTCCCAAGTAAATTGAAAGCTTGGATCGACTATCTCTGTGGTACTCGTTCTTTGGGTTGGAGACTCAACTGTTCTTTTTTTGATTGGTATATCAAAGGCAAATTGAAAGTAGCTATCAATTAGATAACTGCCTTTTAAGGCGATTGTTTCTGTTACTTCATTTTTAGAATTAATATTATGAATCTTACCATCTACTCCGGCTTCACTTGTTACTGCTGAGTTGGCATAATTAATTTTTGCCTCCCATTGGTGATCGCCAAGAATAATATTAGGTATATTTGCTCCGCCGCCACAGCATGAAGACGCATAAGTGCTAATAGTAAAGAAAATTGTAAATAGAATTAAAGTGTAAGAGGCCATGATATAGAGTCGTATAAATTTCCGTTATCTTTTAATTGTAAGTGAAAATCCCAGAGGCCACCCATTGTGAAATAGATATCAGTAAGTTGATAAACTCCAGTAGCTATTCTCGTTACAGTAATTGGGTATGAGCCATGTCCCATATCTGGCATCCAGATGTAGGCAGAGAATTCACCTGCAGGATCTTTCAAGTTATTTGCTGAGTCTTTAAATGTAATTGTAAGTGTTGAACTATCGTAAACTATTGGGCCTTTATCCCACTGTCTCAAAATAGTTAAGGCCTCCGTATCAAAACGTATTTCGTTAGAAATATTATCAACTCCACTAACTAACTCTTTAAGACCACCGGAAAAGGGAGAATCTCCACAGCTTGTAAATAGTAAGAATAGAAGTGTAAGTGACAATAGTTTCATTACTTCTTAAGCTCCACATCAATAGCTGTAATGTCGCCGTCTAATTCAAAGCGAACTTGCCAGTAACCTTTCATATGTCCCATGAAGAACTTAGCATTTCCATTGATTATTGACTCTTCATTAAATGACCAAGTGATTGCAGGCCCACCATGTTGATGCCCATTGGCCATCATCATCCATACATATACTTTTAAATCTTTCGGTGTCACTCTCTCTAGTGAATCTTTATCAAAGACAACGGCTTCAAATGTAGATGGTTTTCCATCAAAAGGCCCATTAGTCCATTCAAGATCAACACATAAGTTTTGAGATTCTATTTGGTAAGGACATGCAACAATTGAAGCTGTCATAAGTAGTGTAATTAGTGTCTTAATCATATTTACCTCGCGATATAGCAACCAAGTGCTTTTGATTCTTTATATGGTAGCTCTTTATTATTTTTGAGTGCAGTTAGCACATCATTTAAATAAAATTTCGTCGATAATTCAGGGCTTCTCTTATTTGTCACAGCTCCTTGATAGATAACTTCTTCTTTCTCATTTAATAAGAAAATATGTGGGGTCTTTAATGCATTCATCTTATTTGCAAACTTAAGATCCTGATCGATAAAGATTGGAAAGTTAATTTTGAATTGATCAAAGTACTCAAGGGCCTTCTTTTTACTTATATGCTTGTTAGAACTAAAACCAATAAATTCAATACTATTGAACTTTTTTGCAAGAGAGTTTATGTAATCAAATTGTTTTTGGGAGCAAGGACAGCTTGGTGAAAGAAAAATAAGAACTTTCTTATTTTTAGTTCGAGAAATTTGTTTCTCTTTATGTGTTGATAAGTCGTAGCGAACTTCTGTGAATGCCCCAAAAGTTATACTTGAGAAGATAAATGCAATTAGTAATTTCATATGTGATATTTATAAAATCTCTAATTGAAGTACAAGAATTCAATACCCTAGTAGGTATTAATATTTACGATTTCTTGATTAATGTCAGTTTTTGGGGACGTGTTAATTTTTTTATTTGGGCTTCTCGTTTACTCGCACTTGAGCGGTCAGGGTGCTCTTCTGTGAAACGAATTTTTTTAGGAGGGTTTGCTTTAGTGAATTTTGCTCCTTTCGGATCATTTTTGTGTTCTTCAAATCGGCGCTCTACATCAGTTGTAATACCTGTGTAGAGCTTTCCATTTTGAGTTTCTATAATATAGACAAACCACTTGTTGGCTTTTGCCATTAATTCTTTCTCGCTTGATAAGTATCTTCTTTCATTAGCATCCCTGTACCAATTCCGTACTTTTCCTGAGTGCCTAACATTGATTTTAACTCATTCGTTGAAATCTTTCCATTGAAGAAGTTTAGATAACCTTCAAGTTTACTCTTAAGTTTGTCATCGTGCTCATTTAAAAGTTCAATTCTAAACTGTGAGACACCTTTTGCAATTAACTCATCAATTAAGTCAGTTGAGCTTTGTGCAATAGCATTGAACATTGTATTTCGACACTCTTGATCGGCTTTAATAAAGTGCATATTTCCAAATTGATCTTTAAGTTCTACATGATGTTTTTCACAAGGCTTCCCACAGTCCTTAAACGAAGAACCTTCTGATAAGAATGCTGCATACACACAGTGTTCCATGTGAAAGCTTGGCATATACTGATGAATATTAACTTCAATCTTTCCAGCATCAGTATTGGCAAGAAGATTTTCTAGTTGTTTTGCATTTAAGTCATATGATGAAGTTAATGTTTCAAAACCTTTATCAAGTAAATAATTTGCTGTTTGAGAGTTTGCAACGTTAAGAGAGAAATCTCCTTTCAATTGAACATCTGTCTTTGATCTTAAATATTGATACGACCCTAGATTTCGACAAAGGATAAAATCCGGATCCAATCGAGTCAGAACATTTAAATGATGGTATTCTTTAGGTTTTAAAATTCTATTAGTCGCAACACCAACTTGGCAGTTTGGTAGTTGTTTAAGAAGCTCTAATGAGGGCTTATAGTCTTTTCCAAATTCAAAATCTAAAGTAATTAGAAGTCTTTCAAAATCACAGTTTTTCAATACTTCGTATGCTTGCTTAACCTGATCAAAATCTCTAAGAAGAAAGTTTAGTGTGATCTCGTTTTCTGAAACTTCTTTTTTAGATAGTTTAAATGATTGCGATTTTGGTGCTTTGACACTAACTCTTTGACTATTCAATTCTTCAATAGCTTCTTGTCTTAATTTCTTAAGTGCCTTTGAGTGAATGAAAGGAGACTTACCATTTGTTTTTAAATCGAATTTTGAAACAGAATAAATAGTACGCGAAAGTGCACAAGCATCTTTTTCAACTTTCTCAAGATCAGCTGGTTTTCTCGCTTCTTCTACTAAGTCATCACTTTGTCTAACAACTTTGTATTGGCCATCTGTAATAATATAAGTAAGCTTTTCTCCTGCATTTGCTAACAGTGTTACTTCAACAGGTATACGCTTTTGCTTATTAATATCGCTAATTAGAGACTCGCTCTCTTTTGCAACCTTTGGGTCAGAGTTTAGGTAGATATCCATACCTGGGCGAACTTGCTTCCATTTAAAATCATGAGCAAGAGAAAGGCTAACTCGTTTTCCTTTTCTTTTTACACTAAAAATAGATGAGCCAATTTCAATACCTTTATTGTCATCACAAATTGCAACGCCCATTCCATTTTCTAATTCGCGATCAGTGTCGATTTCTAAATATGGAGGATCAACTCTCTTGATCTTACCAAGTTCAATTCCTCGGTGAGCTCCGTAGTTACCTTTTACTAGTTGTTGATGGTCAACACCATGAAGCCAACCAGAAAACAGGCCACGTGAATAAGTAAGTGCCATATTATCTATTTCTTTTTGACTTACTTCTTTCCCTTCAAGTTTTGCTTTAAAAGCACCTGCTGCTGTCGACACATATGCAGGACCTTTAAGACGGCCTTCAATTTTAAAAGAGTCAATGCCCATGTCTTGAAGTTCGTTAACTTCTTCAATTCCACAAAGATCTTGAGGAGACACAAGATAGCTCATTTTACGGCCATGTTTCGTGAGGTCTTCTTTTTTACCATCCACAAACATTTCATAAGAGAAGCGACAGCTCTGTGCACATTGACCACGGTTAGCCGAACGTCCGCCGATACTTTCTGAAGTAAAGCACTGGCCAGAGTAGGCAACACACAGCGCCCCGTGAGTGAAGACTTCAAGCTCTCGCTCAGTATTTGCTCGAATTTCTTTTATTTCAGGAATTGAGTTTTCGCGCCCTAGTACGAAGCGTTTGATATCAAGATCTTCTAAGAAAGTGATGTGATCATGATTTGTCACAGTCATTTGAGTTGAGCCGTGTATTACTTGATCTGGATAAATTTGGCGAACAAGATTTGCAAGGCCAATATCTTGAATGATTAGAGCATCGGGACCTAATACCACCACTTCATTTAATCTTTCGATGGCATCTGTTATCTCTTCTTCAAATATTAAAATATTAAACGCCACGTGAACCTTAACTCCATAGAGGTGGCACATGTCGATCATCTCTTTTAGTTCACCAACTGAGTGGTCGTGAGTTCTTCCACGGGCATTGAAGCCAGGCATTCCTACATAGATGGCGTCCGCACCACCGTGAATTGCTGCTAAGCACATTTGCATATTGCCCACTGGGGCGAGAATTTCTGATTTTTTCATGACCTGCTTTTAGCACGAGCGCAAAAAGTATGCGATATCAAATCGTGATTTCAGTAATTTATATATAGATAATCGCCATATTTATCTGAATTTTGGAGCTAGATCATTGGATTATAATTATCGCTAATTACTTGCATGAACTGTTATTAGCTTTTGCTTATATTTGACTGAAAAATCACGGTTTTTGAACAAAAAATGACGCATAAGTTAGTAATATTACAAAAAGGTGGCGTTTACCTTAATGGGAAAATAATTAGCCGATTGGTGAATGAGTGGGTATACTTTGTGCAATTATTTACCATAGTAGGGGGCATTGTGTCAGAAAGTAATATTAAGGACATGCAGCAAATTGTTAGTCTAGCTAAACGCCGTGGATTTATTTTCCAAAGTTCGGAAATTTATGGCGGTCTATCTTCTTGTTGGGATTACGGCCCATACGGAATTGAGTTAAAAAGAAACTTAAAGAATAAGTGGTGGAAGGCCATGACTTTACGTTCAGATATCGTTGGTGTTGATGCTTCAATTTTCATGCACCCAATGGTTTGGAAAGCTTCTGGTCACGTTGATGGTTTCAACGATCCAATGGTTGACTGTAAAGCATGTAAGTCTCGTTTCCGCGAAGATAAAATTGATACATCAGCTCCTTGTCAAAACTGTGGTGCTGTTGGTGAGTTCACTGAGCCACGTGATTTTAACCTAATGTTTAATACACAAATGGGGCCAGTTGAAGATTCATCTTCAAAAGTATACCTAAGACCTGAAACGGCTCAGGGGATTTTCGTAAACTTTCTAAATGTTCAATCAACAATGAGAAAGAAGCTTCCATTTGGTATTGCTCAAATTGGTAAAGCTTTCAGAAACGAAATTACTCCAGGTAACTTCATTTTTAGAACTCGTGAGTTTGAACAAATGGAGATGCAATATTTCATTAAGCCAGGAACTCAAGCTGAGGCAATGGAGCAGTGGAAAGAAATTCGTTGGAATTGGCACTTATCAAATGGTCTGCGTCCAGAAAACTTAAGATGGCATCCACACTTAGGTGATGAGCTTGCTCACTACGCGGATGCTGCAGAAGATATTGAATATAAATTCCCACATGGTTGGGATGAGATGGAAGGTATCCACTCAAGAACAGACTTTGACCTTCGCCAACACGAAGAGTTTTCAGGAAAGAACTTAAAGTACACAGATCTACTTGATGGAAATAAGAAATTCCTTCCTTACGTTCTTGAAACATCTGTTGGTTGTGATCGTTCACTACTAGCGATTCTATGTGATGCTTTCAGAATTGAAAATGAAGGTGATAAAGAGAATGAAAGAGTTGTAATGAAATTCCACCCTTCTCTTGCTCCTGTTAAAGTTGCTGTTCTTCCACTAACGAAGAAATTAGATGAGCCGGCAACAAAATTATTTAATGAACTCCAACAAGAGTTTGCAGCTGAATATGATGTAGCAGGTTCAATTGGTAAGCGCTACCGTCGTCAAGATGAAATTGGTACTCCATTCTGTATCACTTTTGACTTTGACTCTTTAGATGATAACGCTGTTACGATTCGTGATCGCGATTCAATGAATCAAGAGCGAATCGCACTAGATCAAGTTAAGAATTATTTAAGAGATAGAATCTACATTTAAAATAAATTTTTTGAAGGGCCACAAGTTCGTGGCCTTTTTTCTATACTAAGCAAGGAGCGCAGTTATGAGTAAATGGGTTTACTCGTTTTCAAAGGAAAAAACTGAAGGTAATAGAAGCATGAAAAATCTTCTAGGTGGTAAAGGTGCCAACCTGGCTGAAATGTCTGCTCTTGGATTACCAGTCCCTCCAGGTTTTACAGTTACAACTGAAGCCTGTATCGATTATCAAAAAGCCAATAAAATAAATGAAGAAATTAAGGCCCAAGTTATTGAGTCTCTAAAGCTTGTTGAGCTTTCAACAGAGAAAACTTTCGGTGGTGGAGACAACCCTTTACTATTTTCTGTTCGCTCTGGAGCAAGAGTTTCGATGCCAGGAATGATGGATACGGTTCTAAACTTAGGACTTAATGACGAAACTGTTGAGGCCCTTGCCAAGAAGTCTGATAACGAGAGATTTGCTTGGGACTCATATAGAAGATTCATTCAAATGTATGCAAACGTTGTTATGGGAATGAGCCACTCACTCTTAGAATCTACTCTTGAAGATTTAAAAGAAGCAAAGGGCGTTGATTCTGATACAAAGTTAGATGCAAAAGATTTTAAAAATTTAGTAAAAGTCTATAAGCAAATTATTGCACAAGAAACAGGAAAGGCTTTTCCTACTGATCCAATGGAACAACTATGGCTAGCAATTGAAGCAGTCTTTGGTTCATGGAATAACCCAAGAGCTATCAAGTACCGTCAGCTTAATAATATTCCAGGAGACTGGGGAACTGCTGTAAACGTACAGGCCATGGTTTTTGGAAATATGGGTGATGATTGTGCAACAGGTGTTTGCTTCACTCGTGATCCTTCTACTGGGGATAAGAAGTTCTTTGGTGAATACCTTGTAAATGCTCAAGGGGAAGATGTTGTTGCGGGAATTAGAACTCCTGCTCCAATTAACGAGTGTTCAAAGAATGATTCAAATAGAAATGAAAAAACACTTGAAGAATATATGCCTAAGGCGTTTGCTGAATTAACTGAACTTTATCAGCAACTAGAAAAGCATTACAAAGATATGCAGGATATCGAGTTTACGATTGAAGCAGATAAACTATATCTTCTTCAAACTCGTAATGGAAAAAGAACTGCAGCAGCTGCATTAAAGATTGCTGTTGATCTTGAGAAAGAAGGAATTGTGACGAAGGAAGAAGCGATTATGCAAATCGATCCTGAAGCACTTAACCAACTTCTTCACCCGAGACTTGATCCAGATGCAACAAAGAATATTATTGCAAAAGGTCTTCCTGCTTCTCCAGGAGCTGGTGCAGGTAAGATTGTATTTCACTCAGACGATGCCACTAGTATGCACGAAAATGGTGTGAAGGTTATTCTTGTTCGCCAAGAAACTTCTCCTGAAGATATTGCTGGAATGGCAGCCGCTCAGGCGATCTTAACTGCTCGTGGTGGGATGACTTCACATGCGGCCGTAGTTGCTCGTGGTATGGGGAAGCCTTGTGTTGCTGGATGTTCTGACATTCTCGTTGATAGTAAGAATCGCACGATGATAATTGGCGATAAGAAATATGTTGAAGGTGACTTCATCACACTTGATGGTGGAACAGGTGAAGTTATTGAAGGTGAGGTTCCAACACTTGATGCTGAAATCAATGCAGATTTCGCTGAGTTTATGACTTGGGCAGATGAGATTAGAACACTTAGAGTTCGTACTAATGCTGATAACCCAGAAGACAGTGAAACGGCCGTTAAATTTGGTGCAGAAGGGATTGGACTTTGTCGTACGGAACATATGTTCTTTGAGCCTGAGAGAATCCTTGCAGTTCGTGAGATGATTTTCGCTGATTCAACAATTCAAAGAGAAAGAGCACTTGCAAAACTTCTTCCTTATCAGAAAGAAGACTTCAAAGGAATATTCAAGGCCCTTGATGGTATGCCTGTTAATATCAGACTTCTTGATCCACCTCTACACGAGTTCTTACCTCACTCAGATGAAGAGAAAAAAGAACTTGCTGAGTATATTGATGTTGAAGTTAAAACAATTGAAGATGGCTGTGAAAGACTTCACGAGTTCAACCCAATGCTTGGACACCGTGGTTGTCGTTTAGGAATTACATATCCAGAAATCTATACAATGCAGGTAACTGCTATCACTCAAGCAGCTCTTGAGTCTATTGCTGAAGGTGTTGATGTTAGACCTGAGATTATGATTCCTCTTGTTGCAACAGCAAAAGAACTATCAATCTTAAGAGAAATTCTTGTTGAAACAATTAATAAGACAAAAGGTGATAAAGAGTTCAAATACAAACTTGGAACAATGATTGAGCTTCCTCGTGCTGCTATTACTGCTGCTGAGATTGCAAATCATGCAGACTTCTTTTCGTTTGGTACAAATGACTTAACACAAACAACTTTTGGACTTTCTCGTGATGATGCTGGACGTTTCTTAACTGAATATATTTCAAAATCAGTTCTTCCAAATGATCCATTTGTTTCTCTTGATCAAGAAGGTGTTGGTTATCTTGTTAAGTTTGCAACAGAGCAAGGTAGAAGTGCCAATAAAGATATTCACGTTGGAATATGCGGAGAGCATGGTGGTGAGCCACAATCAATCGACTTCTGTCATAGAATTGGATTAGACTATGTTTCTTGTTCTCCTTACCGAGTTCCTATCGCTCGTCTTGCAGCAGCACAGGCCGTGATTCGCAACAAGTAATGTCGATTACAGAATTAACAAACAAAATAAAAGCAGAGTTTGGCAGTTATAATTTTAACTGCCTTGCTTTTGCTTATATTGACTTCAAAAAAAGTACGTATGAAACATTTTCTTTTTTTGAAAATCCATTTTTAAAAGGTCAAAAGGTTTATTTTGATTTGGCCTCTCTGACAAAGCCTCTTACGCTTGGTTTTGCTTATTTAAATAAACCAGAGCTATTCTCTGAAGATATGAAGCTTCTTTTAAATCATCGTGGTGGTTTGAATTCTTGGGGTAGACTCTCTGTCGATACTTGGAGAGAACAAATTCTTTCTTATGAGATTAAAGAGAGTGAAACTCTTTATTCTGATTTTGGCGCACTAAGACTTCAGCTTGAAATCGAAAAGGAGCAAGGGCTTTACGAACTTGTTTCAACAATGTGGGATGAAGAAATAAAGCATTGGCTTGATATCGAAGATGAGATCTGTGTGCCAACGGGGCGTCGAAACCGAGATATCATTGATGGGGAAGTTCACGATGATAATGCTTTCGTTATTGCGCAGAAAGTTTCACATGCTGGGCTCTTTGGAACCATTGATGGCGTTTGCCGAACACTTCTAAGAGTAAATAATGATTATCAATTAATTAATAAAACAAATCGTGAAAGTGATCATCGATTTATTAATGGTTGGGATAGCGTGACAAATCCTGAAACATCTCTTGCAGGTATTTATTCCAATAAAGATACTTTTGGTCATCTTGGTTTTACAGGTACTTCAGTTTGGATTGAGCCACACTCGCAAAAAGGAGTGGTGATCTTATCGAATGAAGTCATTAAGTATTGGTATGACCGCCAGAAATTAAGTGAAATCAGGAAGGAAATCGCAAATAATTTCTTTTCTAAGTAGCTGAATTTACAGTTCCTCTTATAGCTTCAATTAAGAAATTCTTAATAATTGCCGATAAATATCAAGTATTTTATCGGAGATGAATAATGGGACTCGTCCTTAAGCGCATTCAATTATTATTTTTAGTATTCTCATTCTTACTAATGTCTTGTCAGCAAAAAGATCGATCGATCTCAAGTGTCGATGGTGAGATTAGTAATCAACCTGCTCTTTACTTAAATTCTGTTACAGAGGTGTCTGACCTATTTGACCGTAACTTAGAAGAACTAGTTGCACATTACAATGTAAACTTACAAAAGAGAGTTTATGATTCGAGTGAAACAAGGGCCGTCTTAATTTCACTAGACTCTATGGATTTACCTGAAGGTCAAGCATTTGCAATTGATACATCTATTGAAGAAAATGGTGTTCATGTTTTAAAAGTTATTCGTTCAACAAATAATGAAGCAATCACTAAATCTTCAAAGAGTCTTTTATTCAATTTTCTATCTGAAATTAATGAGAAAAAGAATATCGTAAATATCTATTCATTCTTTGAAATTGCACATAATGCTAAAAATGGAGACCTTCGTGCAAAGATCGCTTTAGAAGAATTAAAAATTAAGGCATTAGGTGATTCAGCGCTTTACGATGAAGATCGTAAAACGATCGAAGAAGGAATCTCTCAACTTGAAAGTGATTTTAAAGTTGTGAAAAAAGAAATGAAGGCGAAAGAGACAGCGCGAAAAAATGCAATGGCCGCGCTGGATAAAGCTGCTGAAAATCATCAGCTTAAAGCACTTATTCAAAGTAATGACCGAAAAGGTGTTGCAGATCTTCTTGAAAAATATCTTCCTTGGGAGCAAATGACTCCTATTGAAGATTCGTATTGGAATCATATTCTTAAGCGCATGCGAAACCCTATTGAAGCCAAAGATAAGGTTCTAGTATATCGTGGAACTTATGGAGATCGACTTTTTCCACAAATCGTAAATGGTCAAGAGCTAGAATATGAGGATGCTGTTAAGCAAGCAAACCTTGGCTCAATGTCGACAATTCTTACAAGAAATCAAGGGACCTATAACCGTAGGCTTCGTTCTTTACAGACGATGTATGGTAAGAAGATTGCTTCAAACCCAAGTAATGCAGACTCTAAATTTGTCGAAACAGCTCGTTTAACGACAATGCTTAAACAACACTCAATTGAAGCGCAAGGAAGCCCATTCCTTTCTTTCACTTCAAATTTTGATACTGGATATACATTTGGTTTTTCTATTGCAGATGATAAGACTGTGGCCGATGCAAAAGGTGCTATGGGGGCTTTCCTAATCGATCCAGAGCTTCTGATTTTTAATCAAATGTCTGGTTTTAAGTCTGAAATGGAATACCTTGCTCCACTAATTACTTTCCCAGATGAAATGGTTGGATTCTTTGATGAAGATTATATGGAGAAGACAAATCGCGAGGCGATTAAAGACTCACTTCATGACGGTCTTAGAAAAGAAATGATTAGGATTTATGGAGATACACAAGGGCCTAGTATCGCTGACGAGATTCTGTCTCGCTCAAGTGAGTTCAATGAATATGATAAGGCATACCTAGTTCCAAAGTTGAAATCAAACTTAACAGGATCGGCAGAAGGTAATGTTGGAGTTGCCAAGAAGATTAGTAATTTCTTTAGTAACTTAAAAAATAAATTTTCTTCTTCAAGTAAGGGGAAAGTAAAAGTGATTGATGAAATGCCTAAGATTAATAATTGTTTATACGCTATTAAGAGCTTCTTACAATAATAAAAGAGGAATACATGCATAAGAAAGCATTTGGTTTACTTTCCGTCTTACTACTCACTCTCACTGTTTTAACACAGTATACTCAGGTCGATCGCTCTGAATATTCGTATTTTAGTACGAGAGCTCCTGCATCTGTTGCAGATATGGAGAGGCTAGAGACTTTATTAGCAGTTGATAAACTTGATTACTATATCGGCGAGTACGTTAATAATTTTGGAAAGAAGATTGATGGGGAATCATTAGATGTTCTTAAAAAAGTTGAGCTTGATTATATCGTCGATAAATATTCAAGCGATTCAAGAATATTTGATGCAAAAAATTATGATGCAATCATTTATGATATTCTAAAAGATCGATTAGGTAAGAAGCCTTCTGGGACAAAAACAAGCTATGAATGGGGTTATAACTTCTTTAAGAATAAGCTTAATGAAGGTTTTACTCTTCTAGATTCTAAGATTAAACCAAAAGATGATTCAGCTGTTACTAAAGTAGAGCCGCGATCAGAATTCACTCTTCCTGATCAAGGAATTAAAAATGGTGAATTAACCCTAGATGCGGATCACTATATTTCTAATCGAACAACACGTGCTGTATTTTGGGAAGCTGTTGAAAGTAATCGCGATGTAGAATTTCACCTTGAGAACTCAAGAGAATTCTTAAAGAATCTTCAGGCAAATGGTGGTCAGATATTAAAGGAAATCCGTCCTTTTGCTAATAATTATAATAAAATTTATGCTGTTCAATATCCTGGAGAATCAACTTATCGCTACGCTATCACGGCCATTGGTGGGAAAGATCGCCTTAATCACTTAATGTTGCAATTTGGACTTTCTAAAAGAGGTCACACAGTAACTAATAAGGTGAGAATCTTTGGTGATCTGGATGAGACTCACAAAATGATGGAGGATGAGTTATCAGGTATTTTTAGACATTTACCAAAATCTGAAAGAGTCATCATTGGTCAAAAGGGTGCTATTGAGAGGACGTTTGAAACGTTATGGAAAGTACGTGCACTTAAAAATCTTTACGAAGACGAGCCTGATTTGGTGCTTTCACATATTTCGGATAAATTGAAAGACTCCTTTAAAGCGTTAATGGCTGATGGTGATATTAAGAAATACGATATTTTCAAAAATAAAAAAGATGTCGAAACAGCTTATACGAAATTAGAAAAGACAATTAAGGCCAAGGGGATAGAACCTTTTGAGTTTAAGAAATATGACTATGATAACTATGTTATCTCAATGTCTGATCTTGTCTTTAAAAATTCTGAAGGTGAAGACGTTGTTTGGCGTGTTGTTGCTAACAGTTGGGGGGATGAGATCTCTCCACTTGCTAAGGCCTTAAAGAATACTGGACATAAGAATATAACATATATCGGTACTGCGGGAGCGTTTCCTGATAAAGGCTATAGTGTTGGTGATCTTGTGATTCCTTCACATACTCGTTTAGACGGAGAAAGCAAAAAACTTCGTGGAACGATTATGGATATTGATGGTGCTAAAGTCGGTGGTACTGTTGATCATGTTTATTCTCCTTTTATTGAAACAAATGAGTGGTTAACAGAGAGTTCTAGTCATTCAGATTTTGTTGAAGTTGAAGTAAGTCACTTAAGAAAAATTCTTAATGGTCAAGATGATGATCTCCAAGCTTATCTTCTAATTTCAGATGTTTTAAATTCTGAAGGTGAAACACTCGCATCTGCCACTGGTGCAAAAAGAAGAAATTCATTGAATAAACTTCTCTATGCAATGCTTGATAGAGACAAAGTAGGTATTCCTCAAGGAGTAAATACTGCTGATAACCACATTGGAATATTGAGAAGTACAATTGATAAAGTACTAGGGAATAAGGCAAATACATTAAAGTATTATGTCTTTTCAATGCTAAAGGATAATAAGAATGTTTCTGAAGCAGAGATTCAGGCCGTAGTCGATTCAGTTGATAACTTTAGTGATAATTACTTTACAAAGAGAATTACTGAATCATCTGAAGTTTCAAGCTATGTTTTAAGAAAACTTGAAGAGTTTGGGCATATGCCAAAGATTTCTATCGATAAGAAATTTGTTGATGGTAAGTGGCATCCTAAAACAGATAAGATTATTATCAACGTTCATGCTGATACAGATGCTATTGTTGAGCAATATAAAGAAGTTGTTGCTGACTTAGAAAAAGAAATTAGTAAGGTTTCTAAGTTTTGTGAAATCAATTTTATAAGAGGACCTCCATCTGAGGAATTTGTTACAATTCCAAAATACGTAGGTCTTGACAGTGACTTCCTTGTAAATCTTTATTCTCAGTCCGCATTTAAGCAAGCTGGTCTTGATGCACAAGTTACTTATAATGGTAATTTAAAATTTAATTTCCTACCTACTGTTAATAACTCAGATGTTTGTGTTGATGATAAATTCTGTCACTTATCATTTTTTAAACCAGACCAATCAACAAAAGATCTTTTAGTCGATTTTGATACACATGCAAAATTTAAAGCACAATTTGATAAAGATCCTGTTTATATTTTTAATGAATATATTAAGTCAGCTAACTTACAAGGAAATGCTAAAAACTACAGATATGAAGTTGTAGTTGAAAAGAATGCTACACTTGAAGATGGAAAGCTTGCTGAAATTGTTCCAGATGTTGATCCTGAAAAAGGGCTTCTAATAAAGGTACGCTTTACTGAGGAAGGATATAAGAATCCTCTGGTTCTTTTAGAAGAGGCTATGCATGTGGAGCAAATTACACGCAATGGCGACTTCTTGAAACATCCGGTATTTTGGGCCGAAGCAGCTTTAAATGCAAAGCATGGATCAATGCGTTCTCGTGAGTTTTTAGCACGTGCAGAAGTAGATGCTATGGATAAGCTAACTAATATGATGAGAGGCTACTTCCAAGGAAATGCTGATGAAGCACTTTCTAAAATTGAGCAATATGCAAATACGAGAAAAGAACACGCGTCAAAAATTGTAAATAACCTTAAGAAGAAAGTGCGTTCTGAAAAGACTGTTCGAAATGGTTTGGCCAAACAATGGAAAGAACTTCATAAAGCACTTGAGGCGCAAGATCTCAAATTAGATGATTATATTTCTTCAGGTAATCGTAAGAAAGTGGCAGAACTTATTGAAGCTTATATGCCATGGGAACAAATGGAGCCAACTGAGATTGCAGCTTGGCAAAGATGGTTAAAAGAAATTGAAAATCCAAGTGATGACTTCTTTGTGAGCTTTAGAGGCCTAGGAGATGATCTTGTTCGTGAATCAGATGATGGTGGACACTTCCTTATGGCCAAAATGCTAACTAAGAATCAGGGAAGTTATACGAGAAGGCTTCGTTCTTTAAAAACTTTCTTTGATAAAAAAATTAGTAAAAAGTCAGGTCAATATATGCCAGTTGAATTTCAATCGTTGGCCGCAGTATTTAAAGGGCATAGTGTTGAGCCTTTAGGTTCTCCATTTTTATCAGGCTCAGTCCTATCTGTAGCAGATAGTTTTGCTAGTGAATTTAAAGGGCAAAATATAGCCGCACTAAAGATGTCTAATAATAGGAGCTTATTAAATCTTGTTTCAAATTATAATGAGCTAGAAGAGATGATTCCACTGATTGTCTTTCCTGATGAGATTATTTCAATTGAACCTGCTGGAGATCTTGAAGCAATTCAGGATGCTGTTGAGGAAAAGATTGGACGCCAACTCAAACCAACTGAATTAGAAAGAATTGCGGTACAGTCCGATGATAATGAAGATTTCAAAGTTAAAGCGGTGCTTGAGTGGTGGAATCAAATTAACCCGGATGGTATTACATCTGCAAACTCAACTAAGACATGTAAGGATGTAATTAAAATGTTCCTATCTCAACAGTAATTGATTAATTACAAATATTTACCCTTACCCTTTGTCCGAAAAACGGTTAAAATTGACGGATAAAGGGTAAGTTATGAATTTAGAAAATTATAAAGATATAAATGCACTTTCTGCATTAACAGAATCAAATAAATTTAAAAAAGTATTCTTTTACCGCATTTGTGGGACGGGAATGGGAGCAGCTGCTTGTTTACTAAAAGAAGCAGGCTTTGAAGTAGCTGGTGCGGATCGTATGTTTTACCCACCAATGAGTACCTATCTAGATAACTCGGGTATTGATGTCTATAAATTTGAAGAACATAATATTGAAGAAGTAATTAAAGATTTTGATCTAATTGTTGTAGGTAATGTCGTTGCAAGAAACTCTGATGATGCAAAATTTATTGAAGAATCAGGAATTCCTTTTTGTTCATTTCCGGCCGCTATTGGAGCACTCGTTTTAAAAGATAAAACTGTTGTTGGTATTTCGGGGACGCACGGTAAGACGACAACTACATACTTCGGTGTTCAACTTTTTGAAAAGTTGGGGATGGAGCCGGGCTACCTTATCGGTGGTGTTATGGACGAGCGCCCACCTGCAAGAGTTGGAAGAGGGGATTACTTCTTTATTGAATCGGATGAGTACGATTCGGCATACTTTGAAAAATTCTCAAAATTTCGCTCTTACTATATTAATAAATTAATTATTACATCTCTTGAGTTCGACCATGCAGATATTTTTGAATCAATTGAAGATATAAAAAATGAGTTTAAAGCAATTCTTCCTAGTGTGGACGAAGTAATTGCATGCTCTGAATGGAAAAGTATTAACGATCTTAAGGTTACGGATAAGTCTTGGTCAGAATATGATCGTGATAATGTGAAAATAATCAATGTCGATAATGGTTTAACGACATTTACTATGAAATGTTCATTGGGTGATCACGAATTCAAAACAAATCTAATGGGACATCATAATATTTTAAATTTAGCTTCTGTTATTATCGTTGCCTTAAAAGCTGGGAAAAAGCCTGAAGAGATTCAAGCAGGAATACTAGATCTAAGAATGGTTCAAAGAAGGCAAGAAGTTAAGGGGATATATAACGAGTCTCCGATAATCGATGATTTTGCACACCATCCAACAGCTGTTTTGGAAACACTACATGCTATTTCATTAAAATATCCAGGTAAGAAGATACATGCTTATTTAGAGCCAGGCTCAGCAACAGCTCGAAGTGACCTATTTCAAGAGCGCTTTGCTGATTCTTTAAAACAGGCTGCCAGTGCAACGATTATCAAACCATCTCGTCCGACGACGGCCAAAGGGCAGGGGGATTTAGATGTTGATAAGTTACAATCAGACTTAGAGAAAAGCGGAATTAGAACAAATGTTGTCACTGAGCTAGAGCCTTTAATTTCTTTAATTAAAGAAAATAGTAACGGGCAAAGTGTTCAATTAGTTATGAGCAATAGTTCTTGTCTCGGTTTATGGAGTAGTGAGTTTGTTAAAGCACTTTAAAACAACTCTTCCATTTTTAATCGCTTTTACAAGTTTTTCAAATCAGTTTGTTCAAGCAAAAGAAATTAGTGATGCTCAAGTTATTAATGAGTATATGAAACTTCATCGCGCCCAGTATAAAGCGACATGCTCAATGAAGATATATAATGAGTCACAAAAGCTTTATAAAAACTTTTTAGGTAATGGTATTTTTATTCCGTTCAAACTAAATGGTGAACTTGATGAAGCTACGATTAAAGAATATCTCCCATTAATGCAAAAGAAACGTGAGTGGATTAAGGGTGTTAATAAACGTCTTTCAAAAATGCGTTCGTTTAGAAATGTTCTTTCGCGAAATCGTGAAATTCAAAATCAGTTTGAAAAGGCCATGCGCCACAATTATAAATATCGCTATATAAAAGACTTAAAAACTAAATCATTAGTCGCTTTAAAATCAAAGAACGAGATAAAAAAATTTCTAACAGATCTTGAAGTATATTTAAATAGTCTTTTCTTTCTACAGTCATTCAGCTTTCCCGTTGATCATCTTCACCTAAGAAGTGAATACGATAAAGTGAAAGATATAGAGACAGCAGAAGGTAAGCAGAAGTCAAACTCTGCTTATTTGTTAAGGAAGATCGTTGAAGATGGGAGTGTTGACCCTAAAAAAGGTCGATCTGATCTAAGCTTACGGTCACTAATTGATTCAGTTTATTTACGTATTGTTGGTTTTGATAAGCCATTTTTAACGGAAGACCTCCGTTATGATATTTCGGATTTAATTTCTCGTCTTGATGGCGTTTTAAGACAAGGTTATAAGAAAACTTTTGCTAGAACAAATTATTGGCAAAAGAAAATCATTGAACGAGAGGATTACTACGTTGATCTTTTAAATAAGAGTAAAACGAAAGATGATATCTTAAAGAAAATTTTCGAAGATAAGAATCAAGCACGTTATGCTTTAAGTAAGTATATCTATGATAAAGAAGCATTAGTTTATAAGTTTTGGAAAAGACAAAAAGAAATTTATCGCAAGCTATATGCACTTGAGACGATTCTCATTCATGAAGTTGGTCGCCTTGACGATAGTTACGGAAGTGAAAGAAGAGATGTTGCTAAGGTTGTAATCAATCGTGTTGATAATCCTGGCTATAATACTATTGAAAGTGACGAGCCTTTCTATCAGTCACTATTAGATGCTGGAGTTAAGGACACACAAAAGTATCCTTGGTTAAATGTACTTTTTAAAAGGGGACAATTCTCTTTTACTTACTTTTTTATTCCTGCATCTAAAGGAATCTTTTGTCCTGATCAATCAAAGTCTGCTCGCAAACTAATGCGTAAGAACTTGAAAATGATTTTAGATGAGTTACATAACCCTGATAAAGATTTCAAAGCTACTCGCTATTTTTCGAGAGCATCAATGCTGGGAAGAATGGATATGTCATCACTATGGGATGAATATTCAAGCATGGAAGAAAGGCCTGGGCCTTTAATTCATAATACGACAAGATTAAATACTCTACTGAATCGTAAGAACTTGAACTTCTTGTATTCATTTAAAGATAGTGGCGAGCAAACATATGATGTTTATCGCTATAAAAATAATGTTTATGTACATTCTGCGAGGACTGGTAAATTCTACCAATATCGTAATCCTCATTATTTCAAATACTTCGTAAAGAACGATGATTACTAATTTTTATTGAGTATAAACTATTGAAAATAGTGCCTTAAACTAGTTGTTAAAACGTGCTAATAGAAGTATATTCATTCAATTATTAGTGTATTAATTATTTATAGCTAGGAGATGAGGCAGTGCTAAAAGATTTTACATTCACTTCTGAATCAGTAACAGAAGGGCACCCTGATAAAATTGCGGATCAAATCAGTGATGCGGTACTTGATGCGATGTTAGAACAAGATCCAAAATCTCGTGTTGCTTGTGAGACTATGATTACAACTGGTTTAGTTGTTCTTGCAGGTGAGATTACTTCGAAAGCTAATATCGATTTTCAAGAAACAGTAAGAAATAAAATTAGAGAGATTGGATACGATCACTCTGACAAAGGTTTTGATGCTAACACTTGTGGAGTTATGGTTGCTCTTGATAAGCAATCACCAGATATCGCTCAAGGTGTAAACGTTGGTGAAGGTACTTATACAGAATTAGGTGCTGGTGACCAAGGTCTAATGTTTGGTTACGCTTGTAATGAAACAGACAGTTTTATGCCAATGACAATTGATCTTTCTCACAGACTTGCTGAAAGACTTTCAGAAGTTAGAAAGAATGGAACTCTAGGTGAGCTTAGAGCTGATGGTAAGACACAAGTATCTGCTCAGTACGTAGATGGTAAACTTTCACGTATTGATGCAATCGTTGTTTCTACTCAACACTCAGACAACATGACTCTTGCTCAAGTTCAAGAAGCAGTAAGAGAAGAAGTTGTTAATAAAGTTGTTCCAGCTTCACTTGTTGATAACAACACAAAATACTTCATTAACCCAACTGGTAAATTTGTTATCGGTGGCCCAATGGGTGACTGTGGTCTTACTGGTAGAAAGATTATCGTTGATACTTACGGTGGTCACGGTGCTCACGGTGGTGGTGCATTCTCTGGTAAAGATCCAACTAAAGTTGACCGTTCAGCTGCTTATGCTACAAGACAAATTGCTAAGCACATCGTTGCTGCAGGTCTAGCTGAAAAAGCTCTAGTACAAGTTGCATACGCAATTGGTGTTGCTGAGCCAATGTCACTACTTGTTGATACTTTTGGTACAGAGAAAGTTGATGTTGCAAAGATTAACAATGCTGTTAACCAAATCTTTGATATGAAGCCAGCTTCAATCATTGAAAGACTAGATCTTCTAAGACCAATCTATTCTCCAACTGCTGCTTATGGGCACTTTGGTAGAACTAAAGATGGATTCTTTCCTTGGGAAGAGCTGTCTTACGTAGAGAAGTTAAAAGCTTTATGCCTTTAATATAAAAAAGAGCTCCCAATAGGGAGCTTTTTTTTTGTTTTCAGTTTAAAATACCTTTATGAATGAATTCCTCATGTTCACATTGCGCTACACGCCATTTTGGTCAATTCCAATTATTATAATCGGTGGCCGTTTTGCGTATTACTACTGGCTTAGAGGCTATACTCTGCCACCATTATTTTTTGCACTTTGCTCTTGTATCTCAAGTTTCTTTCTCTTTATTTGGATAATGGCCGGTGGCCCAGACAAAGTTGTTCATTATTTCTTAGATATTGTAAGAAACTTTTAGAGACTAAACTTTTTGTTTAATACTGTAATATTAGCTATTTATGCTAGTTTCGGAAGTTTTATCTTGGTGTTAAAAAATTGACACGTCCACGAATTATTCGATACCATTTTAGTGGGACAATTTTAACCTCACACGATGAGAGGCAATGACACATGAAGAATGATTTTAGTTTTCTAACTGATACATTTTCTAATGATGAATCAGATAATGAAGTAAAAATCGATCAAGGAAGAAAACCAGTCATTATTGTCGTGGAAGATGATCAAACTCTTTCCGCAATGATAACGAAGTATCTAAGTAAGAAGATTAACCTAGAAGTTATTAGTTTCTCTTCTCCTGCACTTGCAATCGAGCATATTACAAAGAATCAAGTTGATCGCTTTTGTTTAATTACTGACATTAGTTTTGAAGATAATTCTTCAGATGGGCTTTACTTAATCGACCTCTTAAAAGAGCGTGGGCTAACTTTTAGCTCGATAGCGATGACTGGGTTTGCATCAATTGAAACTGCCATTGCGGCAACGAAGAAAGGTGTTTTTCACTATCTAACAAAACCGTTTGAGTTAGAAGCGCTTAAGGATCTAGTTGTTAGAGCTCTTGTTCACAAGCTAGAGTATCGCGAAAGTCTTGAGATTAATGCTAATTCAGCAGTATCAAGCGATAAGCGCTCATTTAGTAGTAGATACAAGCTAGAGATGCCTACAGAAGATGATATGTTTTGTGGGATGATTGGACGCTCAAAACCAATGAGAAAGATTTTTGAAAGAATTAAGAAGGTTGCTGCTTCTAATTCGACAATCTTAATTGGTGGACCTTCTGGAACAGGGAAGGAGTTGGTAGCGAAGGCCATTCACTTATCTTCAAATCGTAATCACAATAAAATTGTAAATGTAAACTGTGGTGCCATTCCTGGAGAACTCTTAGAGAGTGAGCTATTCGGTCATGAGAAAGGAGCCTTTACTGGAGCAGTATCAAGTCGCATGGGACGCTTTGAAGCTGCTAATGGTGGGTCAATTTTCTTAGATGAAATTGGTGATATGCCACTACTACTTCAAGTAAAACTTCTTAGAGTTCTACAGCAAAGAGAAATCGAGCGAGTTGGTTCTTCAACGACGACTCCTGTTGATGTTCGTATCATTACGGCAACACACAGAAACCTTGAAGATTCTGTACAGCAAGGAAATTTTAGAGAAGATCTCTATTATCGTTTAAACGTAATTCCTATAAAAATCCCTGCTCTTAAAGATCGCAGGGAAGATATTCCACTTTTAATATCATATTTCTTATCTCGTTTTGTAAGTGCAGACGGAAGAAACGATATTGAATTAGATGACGAGACTTTTGAAATTCTTATGTCATATGAATGGCCTGGTAACGTTCGTGAACTTGAGAATTTAATTGAAAGACTTGTTATCTTAAGAGGTGGGAATAAGATTAGACCGCAAGATTTACCGCCTAAAATCTTAGCTCTTACAAATCGTTCGATGATTGATACAGATGACCTTGTTAGTCTTCCAGAAAACGGTATCAATTTAAAAGATTTTATGAATGAAGTAGAGGAGTCGCTAATTAAGCAAGCTCTTATTAAAACAAATGGTAATAAGAACCAAGCTTCAAAGCTGCTCCAGATGAATCGTACGACACTTATCGAAAAAATGAAGAAGAGAAATTTAGACGTTAATATGCAACAATAAATTTCTACTTAACAAAGCCATTATGACACCAATACTTAAGCCGACTTTCACAGTCGGCTTTTTAAATGCCTAATATTCTGTAATGTAAAATCTTTGACATGGAAAAATCGTCCTATGAGAAAAATTTTCCTTTGAAATATTTCAAAATATTGTAAAATGAATTCACGGCATGCTTTAGGACGAAGAAATTGCCAAATAATTGACGTTATTAAATTTGAAACAGGAAGTTTCTACCAAATGAAGATAGATTTTAATTCAAAAAATTTATTATCTTTTATCGTACTTGTATTTTGTACGGCCTTCCTAAATATCGCATCAGCAACAATTGTTACTCCAGAAGCTCATAATGACTTTCTACGCGTTAAGTTTTTTATTGATAAGAAACTAGTTAACGTAACGAAATCAAGCACAGAGGTATCATTTTCGACTTTAGATGGTGATGTTTACTCTAAGGTAAAAGATGGGCTGAAGAACTTCTCTTCTTCTAAGTATATCAAGACAATCTCATACACTGAGCCAACGTCTGGAAATAATGTTTTCACGATTACATTAATGTTAAAGAAGGATGTAGAGGTTTTCTCATTCTATAAAAATCGTGATCGTGCTTACTTTGTCGACTTCTGGAAAGACGGTGCCGTAAGCAATAAGCAAGCCGCAATTAAAGATGTTTCAACACTTGTGAAAAAGAATGAAGCTTCGGCCCAAGAATCAACTCCAAAATTTGTAAAAAAAGCTTCCGCTGCAAAGCCAGCTCCGAAGAAAGTTAGAAAAAATGTTGTTAAAAAGGCTCCATCTAAAAAAACGAATCCATATCGTGACTTTAGATATGGAGCCTCTTTTATCTGGGATTATCAAGCACTTGCACCAGAGCTAAAGACACAAATTTTAACGAATAGAAAAACTGCAGAATACTTCTTTCCAATTAAGAACTTTGATTACAATAAGAACGAACAAGAAGCTCATATGCAACTGACACTTAATCTTTATAGAAAAGGTAAGTGGGGACTTATGTATAAGTCGATTAAGCTTTATGAGAAGAAATTTCCAAAGTCATATAATCCATACAATGACTACATGAAAGCAAATGCTCTTTTAAGAGAAACACTAGAAAAAGGTGATATTAAGCCAGTTGATACTGCTGTTTCAATGTACACAAATATTCTTGAAAGAACTGATGTTTATGACTTAAGAAAAGGTATTTATAAATACTTAGTACAGTTTTACCGTGAAAAGAAAGACTTCGTTAAGGCCCTTAAGTATGCAAAGAGATTCTTTAGTGATGCAAAAGAAAATTTTGATTATGAAGAATTAGAGTATATGGGAGAGTATATTCTTTCTTCTCTTGCAAACCTTAATCAAGTTGAGAAAGTAGAAAATTTAATTCAAGATAAGACATTAGTTAAGATCATTTCTAAGCAAAAGCTTAAAGCGTACGAGATGTACACTTATCTGAGACAAAATGATGAAGAAAAAGTGATTGATGCTTACGAGAACTTTGCAAAAACTACTAAGGGTGAATACCTACCGTCAATCTACTATAACGCAGCTGAAGCTTACTTTAGAACTTCTCAATATGAAAAAGCATTTAGAATTTACGATACTTTCATCGCTAAATATTCATATGTGAGTGAAGCGGCTCAAGCAAGACTTCGTATGGCCCTTATTGCTGATCTACAGGATCGTCCAAAGAATGAAGTACTAGAGCTTTATAAGAATGCAATTAATAGAGCTCAAAACCAAGAAGTGAGCCTTGAGGCCCGTATTCGTTATGTAGGTCTTCGTACAATTAGAAAGTTTAAGCCTGATTCAAAAGATATTGAAACAAGAGTTTTCCTTGATAAGGGTACTGATAAGAAACTTAATAAAGAACTCGAAATGCTACTTTGGCAAACTCGTTTAAGAACGTTCATTGTTGATGGACAGTATGAAGAGGCCCTGACTTTCTTAACAGCTCTACCGATTGCAGGAATGAAGATTAGTGAAAAGAAGGTTTTTGAAGCTGATGGTGCAGAAATTGTGTACGGGATCATTAAGTCTAACTTTGATGAAGGAAAATTTGCTCGTGCTATCCGCGCTTGGGAAATCTACAAAGATACTTATTTTGCTAAGATCGGTGCAGACCCTGAAATACAATTTATTATCGCGAAATCGTATATAAATCTTACACTGTGGGACGGATTTCAAAAAATGTATGAGAAAATGATAGCGAGCAAAAAGGAAACTGCTCATACTTTCCCTCTATGGGTTTCTCGCAAGGAAGTTAAGAAATTGGACTTGTATAAAAACGAGCTACAAATTCTAAGAAATCTAAAGCTAAAAAATTACTCTTCAGTAGATCGTATTATCGCGAGTACAGAAAAAGACTACCCAGGATTCGAAAAGATCACATTCTATAAAGCTCTAGCTCACTATAAGAGAGGAGAGTTTTCAAAAGCTGAAAAAGAGTATGAGAAATTCTACGCAAGTGGAACAAATGCAAATTCAATTGATGCTAAAGACCTTGTTGACTCAATCCAGTTTTACCTTGAATCAATCTATGAGAGTAAGAAGTTCGATAAATACCTGAAGGTATCAACTGCACTTCTAAAAGATGCTAGCTCATTCCAGATCGCTGATACAGTTGTTGAGGGATTAAGAGAAAGAGTAAATTACCAAAGAATTGAAATCCTATTTAAGAATACAGATAAGATTGCTGCAGATGAGGCAAGAACATTCTTAAATGAGTATAAAACTTCTCTTTATAAAAACCGTGTGAAGTTCTTATTAGGAAAGGAAAGCCTAAGAATGAATGATTTCACAACTGGGGAAAAGTTATTAAATGAAATACTTTCAGATAGTGAAGCTAAAGATTATCTGAAAGAGTTGGCCAGGACAGAGCTGACATTAATTAACTTGAAAAAACGTACACTATAAAATTTTAGCCCACGGATCGGGCAATGACAGACAGGAGGTCAGATGAATACGTTTACAGCAGAAATTTTCGGACAAGATCCTAAAATTGTTAAAGCACTCAAAGTTGCAAACAATGTTGCTGTTACAAAAGCACCAGTACTTATCGTTGGTGAAGCAGGTGTTGGTAAGAAGACACTAGCTGGTTTTATCCATGAAAATTCAACAAGACAGGGAAAGCCATTTGTAACTGTAGACTGCGCAGCAGAAGCAAACCAAGTTGAGAATGAGATCTTAGGTTATAGAGACCCAGAAACAGGACGTTTCATTAAAGGTGCATTCGAAAACGCTAACGGTGGAACTGTTGTTCTAGTTAATGTTGATGGTCTAGAAGATACTTTTCAAAAGAAGCTTCACAAGATTCTTGGTGAATTAACTGATTATGAAATTGATGTAAGAATGGTTGCTACAACAACTAAGAACTTATCTAAGCTTGTTGGTGCAGGTCGTTTTTACCGTGGACTATATACTTTCATTTCATCTAACTCAATCACTCTAACTCCACTTAGAGAGAGAGTAGGTGACCTAGAGTACATCGCAAAAAATATTATCAAAACTACTCTTGGTGGTGCAGAAGTTAGCGTTCAAGACGATGCTATGAATAAGATTCTTTCTCACTACTGGACTCACAATGTAAAAGAACTTAAGGCAGTAATTGAAAATGCTCTTGCAAACTTTGAAGGAGATGAAGTTTCAGCTGAACACCTAGAGATCGGTGAGAAGAAAGCAGTAAATGTTATCTCTGAAGATGATTCAGAAGGAATCAGACTAATGTCTCTTAAAGAAGCTGAAAAGCTACTTATCAAGAAGGCACTTATCCATACTTCTGAAAACAGAACTCAAGCTGCAAAGATTCTTGGTGTTTCAATTAGAACACTAAGAAACAAAATCAATGAGTACCGTGGAGACGGAAACTCATACTTTGTTAACTTAAGATAAGGTTTTATCATGAGGGTTGAGGATAAGACATTAAAAGCACTAGCTGCATCTTTGAATTTAAGGCAGATCCGACATGAGGTCTTAACTTCGAATATCGCTAATGCAGATACACCTGGCTATAAAGCAAAGCGAGTTGACTTTGAAGAAGCACTTGCAAGAGCTTTAGACGTTGATGGGAATCTTGAAATGTTGACCTCTGAAGAGAAACACTTTGACGTTGGCAATGGTGGTTTTGAAAATCTTCAACCTGAAATTTATGATGATCCAAATGGAATCGTCTCTGAAGACGGGAATACTGTCGACAGAGACGCTGAAATGGCCAAAATGGCAGAAAATAAAATTTTGTATGATGCATCGGTAAAGTTACTGAATAAGAAACTTGGGATGCTGAAATATACAATTAACTCTGAAAAATAGAGTAGGGGGAGATAATGGATTTACTAACGAGTTTAAAAATTAGTTCATCAGGTGTTGCTGCAAATAAGAAGCGCATGGCCGCGATTTCTTCAAATATTGCAAATGCCCAGACGACAAGAACGGCCGAAGGTGGTCCATATCGTAAGAAAGAAGTTGCTTTTGGAAGCGAGCCAGCTCGTGAAAGCTTTTCTGATATTTTAGAAGGTGAGATGGGCGAAGTAGCACAATCTGTTCATGCAACAGAAGTTGTTTCGAGCGATAAACCACCAATCTTAAAATATGAACCAAATCACCCTGATGCAAATGAGCAAGGGTATGTTGCCTATCCAAATATTAATGTAATGGAAGAGATGGCAGACATGATTTCAGCTTCAAGAAGTTATGAAGCGAATATTAACGTAATGAATACGACTAAGAGTATGGCGATGAAAGCGCTTGAAATTGGAAGTGGAAACTAAGAAGTATAAAGGAAAGGGGTTAAACCATGGCGATCAATAATATTACTACAATGAATGACGTCTTTAACTCACATAAAATGCGCGAGTGGACTAGTCCAACTGGTGGCGCGGAAGAATTCAAATTAGAGGGCTTCGATGAGCTATCTAAGGTTACTCCATCTGAGAAGAGTCAGTCTTTTTCTGAACTTTTAGCAAATCAGATCATGGATGTTAACAATTTACAAAAAGAAGCTAACACAGCTATTGAAAAATTAGTAAGTGGTGAAAGTAAGAATATCCACGAAACAATGCTAGCTGTTGAAAGAGCTGAAATTGCTTTTAAGACAATGAACCAAGTTCGTAACAAAGTAATTGATGCTTATAAAGAAGTAATGAGAATGCAAGTCTAGTTAATAACTAGTTGTTAATGATCTCTTAGTTTAGGATGAATTAAGAGTTTCAGGTGTCAGGAGGATACGTGAAAGATTTTTTCGATAAAATGCTTAGAAACTTCAAAGAGTTCTACGGAGAACTTGATGCAGGAAAGAAGATTTCTCTCTTTGCTGTTACTGGGGTTATTCTAGTCTTCCTACTAGGTGTTGTCCTTTGGGCCACTCATACTAACTATAAAGTTCTTTACTCTGATCTTAATAAAGAAGATATGACTAAAGTTGAAGTCTTCTTAAGTCAGAACAATGTTGAGAAGAAGACATCTGCAGATGGTAAAACAATTAGTATCCCTGAAGATATGATTGAAACTGTCCGTCTTAAAATGATGACTTCTGGTTTTTCATTTTCTGGAACAGTAGGGTATGAAGTATTTGATAATCAATCTTTTGGTACAACTTCATTTGTTCAAAAAGTAAATAAGCAAAGAGCACTTGAAGGTGAGCTGATTAAGACAATTAAGCACCTAAGAGGTGTTAAAAGAGCACGTGTTCACTTAAATATTCCTGAATCTTCTCCGTTTGTATCTGAGAAGAAACCACCAACGGCCTCAGTTGTTCTTGAGCTAAATCGTGGAGTTACTCTAACAGAACAAGAGATTAAAGGTATCTCTTCACTTGTTGCTTCATCTGTAGAAGGAATGAGAGGAGAAGGTGTTGTCATCTTAGATCACAGAGGAAAGAAGCTTTCTGAAAATATCGGTGATGCTATGACTGCTAATACAGCAAATCGTCTTGCTCTTGAGTCTAAATTAAATAGAAAGTATGAAAAACAAATTGAAGATATTTTAACGAGAGTCGTAGGTGCAGGAAAGGTAATTGCTAAAGTTTCTGTTGATATGGACTTTACTGAAAGTGTATCGACTCAAACAACTTACGATTCTGAAAATAAGGCAGTTCTCTCTGAAGTAACAAATACTCAAAACCTTCAAGGCTCACGTCCTTCTCCACAAGGTATTCCTGGAGCACGTTCAAATCTACCTGGAGAGCAGCCTCAACCAGGTGTTCCTGAGACAAGAAATGACGTTAAAAAAGAACTAGCAACTCGTAACTATAATGTTCCAAAGAAAGTTACTCGTTCAAAATCACCAACTGCATCTGTTAGAAAAATCTCTGCTGCAGTAATGGTTGACGGTAAACGTGTAACACAATCGCTAGATGGTAAGACGGTAACTAAGTATGAGCCATGGTCGGAAGCTGATATTGCTAATTTTCAAGCGATCGTTGCTTCAACTCTAGGTATTGATAACCGTCGTGGTGATGTAATCACAATTAAGAATATGGAGTTTCAACAAGAAGATCTTGAGGCCATTGATGCTCTTATGCGTGAGCGTGAAAATAGAGAGCTAATCAAGAATATCTTCAAGTATCTTGCAATTGGTTTAACGATCTCACTATTCTTCTTCGTAGTTGTTCGTCCATTTATCCAGTGGGTAACAGACAACGCAGTAGAAACTGTTGAAGATTTCTTACCAAGAACTCTAGAAGAACTAGAAAAGGTTCAAGCAAATCAAAAACTACCTGGACTTGAGGATGCTCTTCCACAGATTGAAGAAAAGCTTAATCCAGAGAAAATTGAAGGGAATATGCTACGTGAGAAGATTATTTCACTGGTTGAAGGAAACCCTGCAAAAGCGGCACAGATTGTGCATGATATGATTCATAGTACGGAATCTGATAAGCAGATTGCGTAATGAGAATAGTAAATAATAGAGCCCTTTAAGGAAGAGGAGAGAAAAGTGGCCGATCAATCATTAGACCCAGATGTAGAATACTCGCTACTATCAGGACAGGACAAAGCAGCACTTCTGCTTAGTTCTCTTGGTGTGAGTACGACGCAACTTATATTCGCACATATGCGCGATAACGACGTAAAACGTCTTATCAATGCGATGTCTAATGTTAAGAAGGCGCCAATTTGGATGATCAAGCGTGTTTTAGAGGAGTTCTACTCTGAACTAAACGAAGAAAATGATCTACTTTTCTCTGATAACTCATCTCGTGACTTTATTGTTAATGCTCTTGGTGAAGATCGTGCTAAGCAACTTCTTGGTCAAATCATTGATGTTGGTGCCAATCAGACACTAGAATCACTGGAGCTAGTTGATACTAGAACACTTGCTAACTTCCTAATTAACGAGCACCCACAAACAATTGCGCTTATTATTGCTCACTTATCAGCAGAGCGTAAGGTTGATGTCCTAAGACGTCTTCCTGAGGGACTTCAAGCCGAAGTTGTATTAAGGGTAGCAAACCTTGACTTCGTTTCTCCTGAACTTATTGCACAACTTGATGATGTACTTAAGACTGAACTTTCTACACTTGGAACAATTGATACAAATCAACTTGGTGGTGTTGAACCTATCGCAGATATGCTTAACCTTATGGATAAGAATTCTGAGAAGAATATTATGGGACGAGTTGAGGAAAAAGACCCAGAACTTGCAGAAGAAATTCGTAAGCTTATGTTTGTTTTCGAAGACCTTGTCTATGTTGATGATCGTGGTATTCAAGCACTTCTTAAAGAAGTTGATCAGCAAAAACTTGTTATTGCTCTTAAAACGGCACCTGAAGAAATTAAAGCGAAGCTGTTTAGAAATATGTCTAACCGTGCAGCAACTCTTCTACAGGAAGATTTGGATGCTCTCGGACCGACAAAACTTTCTGATGTTGAAAAAGCTCAAGCAGAGATCGTTCACAAATGTAAAGAACTTGAACAACAAGGTAAGGCGTTTATCTCACGTGGTGGAGATGGCGATGCCCTTGTATAAGATAAGGTTAGTAGCTTAGTATGACTCGTGAAGTAAAAGAATATGAATTTCACTCTTTCTCTCAAAAACCTCTGAACTCTAGTGTTGAGGATTTTGAGTTTCAAGATTTCGAAGGAATGTCGATTCGTGAAATCGAAGAGAAGCAAAAGATTATTCGCGTTGAAAGACAAATGGCCAAAGATACTGGTTTTGACTTAAATCCAATTGTTCACGAGCATAGAGGTGTGCGAGCACAGGAAGAAGATGATTTTGCTAGGGCCGTACAAGAAGAAGTGGCCCGTCAAGTTGAAGCTGTTAAAGAGGACGCTTATCGTGAAGGGTTAGAGCTTGGACGAGAGCAAGGACGTGAAGAAGTTAAGGTTGAACTTGCTGGAGCAGCGGAAGAGAAGATTCTTCTTTTAAACGATATGGTTTCAGAAGTTCTTAGTACTCAAGTAGGACTTCTTTCTGCACAGAAAATGCAAACATATACACTACTTAGAACAATCGCAAAGTGGATTGTTTTAAAAGAGCTTAAAGATGATGGGGAATATATTATTCGTCTTCTTGAAAAGCTTATTGTCGAAGCACAAACAAAAGAAAACCTTCTTATTAGAGTCAATGAAAAGCATTTCGAACAAATGCCAGAGGTTTTAGAAGTTGTTCAAGCAAAACTTGGAGAGCTTACTAACACTCGTGTCGAAATTGACTTTGATATCGAGGCACCTGGTATTGTCGTTGAATCTCAAAACGGTATTGTCAATGGTAGCTTAAAGACTCAACTTGATAGTCTAGATAAGTTATTTGAAGCAGTAGGCTTAGCAAGTTCAGAGGACGACTCGGATGAATCACAATAATTTTTCAACATTAGACCTTGAAGCAATTCATAAGGCATATGAATACGCAACTCCTTACCAAAAAGTAGGGAAGGTTTGTGCATCAAAGGGTATGCTTTATGAAGTAAACCTATCACGTGCCGTTATTGGTTCAAACGTCGAGTTTGTTACTGAATTTGGTGATCGTTGTCTTGGAGAGGTTGTTTCAATCGATGGCCCAAAATGTTTAACAATGCCTTATTCTGAAATCGCAGGGATTAACTCAGAAACAAAAGTATACTTAAAAGAGCTTGTTACAAAGGTTAACGTTGGAGAGCAATATCTAGGTCGTGTTATCGACTTCCAAGGAAACCCAATCGATGGAAAGGGCCCGATTAAAAGATCTAATGAAGTGAGATCTATTTTTGGTGAGTCTATTAATCCATTAGAGCGTCCACCAATTTGTGAAATGCTAGATACTGGTGTTAATGCAATTAATGCTTTTATGACAGCTGGAAAAGGACAACGTTTAGCTATTATGGCCGGTTCTGGTGTTGGTAAGTCAGTAACACTTGGTATGGTTGCGCAAAAGTCATCAGCTGATGTTAATATTATCGCTCTAATTGGAGAGCGTGGCCGTGAGGTTCGTGAATTTATCGAACATGACTTAGGTGAAGAAGGTTTAAAGAAATCAATCGTTGTAGTTGCAACTTCTGATACTTCTGCACTTATTCGTATGAAGGCCGCTTATGTTGCTACAACATTTGCAGAATATTTTAGAGATCAAAATCAAGATGTTCTCTTAATGATGGATTCGATTACACGTTTTGCTATGGCCTCACGTGAAATTTCTTTAAGTGCTGGAGATCCTCCAGGTCAAAAGGGTTACACTCCAACTGTATTTGCACAGCTTCCAAAATTAATGGAGCGCGCGGGAACAAAAGCTGACGCTGGTACCATTACTGGGATCTATACTGTTCTTGTTGAAGGGGGAGATATGGATGAGCCGATTGCTGATGCCGTAAGGGGGATCAGTGATGGACACATTATTTTATCTCGTGCTCTTGCATCAAAAAACCAATTCCCTGCAATTGATGTTTTACAGTCATTATCAAGGGTAATGAATAAAGTTGTTTCTAGCGAACATAGAGTAGTCGCAGGACATATGCGAGATCTTATGTCAGCTTATCGAGATAACGAAGATCTAATTAACGTTGGAGCTTATTCAAAAGGTTCAAACCCTAAGGTTGATAAGGCGATGATTATCATTGATCAACTAAATGATCTACTAAAACAAATGCAAGGTGAGGACCATTATCAATCAATTGATGAACTATATGATTCGATGGTTGGACTCGCAAAGTATGCAGAAGAAGCTTATAACTCATATGAGGAGTAATATAATTGCGTAGAGAAAAGTTTAAACTACAAGGCTTATTAAAACTAAGAGAATTCAAGGAACAAAAAATTAAACTTGAGTTAGGGCAGATTAATATCGAAAAAGGACGTTTAAACGAAGCTATTGCAAAATGTAACCTCGATATTGAAGAAACTTATAAGGCCCAAGAGGCTTTCTTTGATACATATACATCGGGAAGGAATGCTCAATTTTTTCCAATGTTTATCCAATCAAAAAGAGACGAAATAAAAGTCTTAGAAAATCAATTACACGCAGTTGAAAGACAGTATCAAGAGAAAGTAAAAGAGCTTTCTGTTGCAAAAGGTGAAGTTAAAGTAATTGATAATTTAAAAAATGAATTTGAAACAGAACAAAATAGGGTCATTGAGAAGAAGCGCCAAGAAGCGATTGATGAATTAATGATGGCAAAAAGGCATGCTCAAAAATTGGCCGGGGAAGCTTAAATGAAAAGGTTATTACTTTTAGTTTTGATTATTTCATCTTCACTTTCAGCTATTGCAGAAGAGAAGAAAATATATTCACAAGAAGAGTTTGATAAGGCACTTGAAGTTGCCTTAGAGAAGAAAATGAAAAAAATAGGGCGTTCAAAGTTGATTGAATTCTCAAAAGAGCTTCTTAAAAAGGAAGAAGAGTTGGCAATTCGTGAAAAGGCCTTAAAGAATCAACAAGAACAAGTTGTTGTTAATCAAAAAGAACTTGAAGGTCGAATTAAGGAATTTAAAACTTACCAAACAAATTTCCTATCATGTCTTGATAAGAAAGATTCTGATGAACAAAAGCGTGTTATTCACATGGTTGATGTTGTTTCTAATATGAGGCCTCAGACAGCGGCAAATCTACTTTCTCAGCAAGATCCTTCTATCTCAATCAAGATTCTCGGAGAGCTCGATCCTGTAAAGGTTTCGAAGATCTTTAATATGATGGATAAAGAAGTTTCAGCGCGTTTACAAAAGCAATACATGACGATGAAGAAGTAGGGGTAAACTTTTCCATGGTTATTTTTTTTGTGAATTTATGTAAAGATGTTGCAAGGCGTTAAAAAAGGGACAAAGAATAATGCTTAAAAACTTACTTGGACATAACTTAAAAGCAAAGGGGATGAAGGAGCAGTCGCAGACTAGTGCGAAAACTGTTTCTCTCGATAACCTGCTTTCTAGTCATGCCAATAAGAAGCTTTCTAAAGGACAAAAAGAAGAGTTTAGTAAACTTCTTCATGGTGGGGAGTCCAAAGGACAAGAATCACTTCTGACTACGAATGTGGCCAAGGGATTAGTGTCAAAATCGCAAAAGCATAATCTTAAAAATCCAGTTAACGAAAAAATCACTCATCAAGAAGTAAGAGAGCTTCTTAAAGAGGGAAAAGCAAATACTAGCTCGCTAATTAAAGATTCAAATAGTCCAAAGATTGCAAAGGCCATGGCCAAACACTCAACACCGACATCTTTAATTTCAACTTTAAGCTCAGCAAGTACAGCAGAGAATAGACCAGTTGGTAAGCACAGTGATATTGATAATATTCTTGGAACAAAGAATATTGTTGAATTACAAAAAGCAAAAACAACACTTGTTAACTCAAAATTAGAAAATTCAACTGAAAACAAGCAAGCACCAAAACTAGCTTCAAATGGTGTTAAGACTAATGCTCTACTAGGTAAGCACACACAAGCAATTATTGAAACAGCGCAAGTTTCACCAGATAGAGAAGTTGAAGCTCCTCGTGAAAACACGAATCTTTTAAGAATGGCACCAACAAACCTACTTAAAGGTAAGAAAGCACCTAGTTTACAAAGTAATCAGTTGACGAGTAGTGCAGATTTTATTGCTAATCGCCAAGTATTAAATAATCAACCTGCAAATGAAATGAAAGCTTCAAATAGCTTACATATGAATAAGTTTACAAAAGAAGCATCACAGAAGAATAACTCAATTATTCGTGTGAAAAATGAAGCTAAGGTTGAAGACTTTTCATCAGATATTACAGCAAAAGGTGATAGAAGAGCACCACAACAGGTTCAAAATAATTTAATTGGTGCACTTGGAAATTCGAATACAGCAAATGATTTTAAAGCTGAAATCAATCTTGCGAAAGCACCAGAAGTTCTTGATCTTTCAAACGTAACGAATGCTGATCAAATGATTAAAGAAGTGACTAACTATATCGAAATGAATCGAATTGAAAATAGTAAGTCTCTACAAGTTCTTGTAAAGCATAATGAACTTGGACATTTTAATGTAACGGCCAATAAAGACGCTAATGGTATGATTGCATTAAATATTGAAGCTTCAACAATTGAAGCGAAAGAATTCTTTAAGGAAAACGAAGTTAAGCTACTTAAAAATCTTGATATGAAAGGAATCAGAGTAGCTGACTTTAAGATCCATACGGCCACGTCTGGTCAAATGAGCGATACTGCTTCACAATCTGAAAGCTTTAAGAATGAAAAGCGTAATAGTGAAAGGCAAGCGGACAAAATCTCCTCTTCAAAAATGAGTGGAAATGAGTCTGAATATGCGAGACAATTAGATAGTGAAGATTCTTTTGCATTTGATAGTTTTCAAGATGCAAGAGAAGGCCGTCAAAGAAGATGGCAAGAGTATAGCGAACGCATAGGTGCATAATGCCAGAAATTGGAAAACCACAACAGAGAAATTCATTTTCACAAATCGGTATGGGCCCACGTCAAACGAAGGGCAATAGTCGAGGTGAATCGGTTGGTGAGCAACTAAACCGTATTGCTGGTAATGATATTGTTGATCAAAAGTTTGTTGATGAAAAAGAGCACAATAAAATGGGCCAAGATGGTTTCTTAAAGCTTCTTTCTCACCAGCTTACAAATCAAGATCCAATGAAGCCGATGGATCAAAAACAGCTATCTGCTGACCTTGCACAATTCTCTCAATTAGAGCAGATGACAAATATGAATGCTAAGCTCGATAAAATGGGTAAGAATGACCCTCAAGAGCTCAAGTTTTTCGGTGCTAGTTTCTTAGGAAAAGAAATTTTAACGAAAGGTGCCTCAGTTAGTTATGATGGCCAATCGTATAAAAAAGATGTTCCATTTTTCTTAGATAAAGAAGCTAAGAATGTTATGGTTAATATCTATGATAAAAATCGCCAGTTAATTGGAAAGGTTGAAGCAGAAAATCTTGGAAGAGGACAACACACTCTTGCTTGGAATGGCCGTCAACTTGATAATACAAGAGCTGCAAAAGGTGATTACACACTTGAAGTTTGGGCCTTTGATAAGGACATGAATAAATTTAAGGGTGAAACAAAATCGACTGGTGTTGTTAATGGTGTTGATTTTGAAAATGGAGAGACAATTTTCACATTAGAAAATGGAAAAAAAGTTTTCTTACGTGATGTTGATAGCTTCAAACTAGCTTCTAATACAGGTTCAGAAGTGAACGATAAAAATATTGCCGCATTGCAGAAAAAGGCGGCACAAAACTATAATAATATTAACAATTCCGCTAACCAATAATTGGAAATAAATGGGAACTAAAGATATTTCAAATTTTCATATTCCAAATGTAAGCCAGATTCCTGGTTCGAAGAAAGTTGATCTTCGTAACCGTCTTGGTAATGTTGGTGGAAACGAAGCTGCTCAATCAGAATTTAAAAATCTTTTAAATGAGCAGATCTCAAATGAGAAGATCAATAAAGCGCATCAGTTAGATCAGTTAGCGCAAACTCAAAGAGAACACGGAATTCAACTTTCGACTCATGCAGCGAAGAGATTGCAAGAGCGAAATATTGATATTGATAGTAACGAGTTTTTTAAACTTAAGGATGCTTTTCAAAAACTTCAAAGTAAGGGTGGAAAGGATTCTTTAGTAATTACAGATAAAGCAGCCTATATCGTGGATGTACCGGCCAAGAAGGTGGTAACGGCCATTGATAAGGGAAGTATAGAGAGTAACGTATTTACAAAAATTGATTCGACTGTATTGGTTTAAGATTTAATTAGCTGGTCCTAACGGAAGCTTCGTGTTTGCCTGTCGTTGTAAACACATCTTTTAAAATCTTTATTCCATTTAGTCGTTTTTAGATCTGGATCTAACAGAGCAGTTTAGATTTAGTTTTAGTCTAGGAGGGACGAATGAGTATTTTAAGGTCATTTAACATTGGTGTATCTGGTTTAAGCGCTTCTGGAGCGGGAATGAACGTTGTTTCAGACAACATTTCAAACGCTGGGACACATGGTTTTAAAGCTTCTAGAGCTGAATTTCAAGATGTACTTGCAGTCTCTCTAAAAGGGATCGAAGGTGGAGATCAGTTCGGTGCTGGTACAAAGCTAGCTCACATTAAGCCAATCATGACTCAAGGTGATGTTGCAAGAACTGAGTCGATCACTGACCTTGCTATTCAAGGTGATGGTTTCTTCAAGGTAAAAGCTCCATTCGGAAATGGATACTCTAGAGATGGTTCAATGCACTTTAACAAAGACGGTGAGCTTGTTAACGGTGATGGATATAAAGTAATTGGTTTCAAATCAAATGAAGATGGAACACTTACAAATAAAGAAGGTGAGATTAAGTTAGGAAACACAACGATTCCAGCTCAAGCAACGGAAAAAGTTAAGCTTTCTATGAACTTAGACTCAAGAGCTTCTGTTAAGCAATTTGATCCAAATAATCCAGAAGAAACTTCAAACTTTTCTTCTTCAATGACTGTATACGATAACGTAGGTACAGCTAGATTAATTACTGTTTATTATAATAAGACTGCTGATAATAACTGGACTTACCGTGCAATGGTTGACGGTGCTGATGCTCAAGGTGGTGAAGCTGGAACTATGGTTGAAATGGCACAAGGTCAACTTATCTTCAACGACAAAGGTCAGCTTCAAGAAGAAGTAGAGTCTTCAAATGCTTTCAACTTCAATAAAGGTGCACAACAAGGTCAAAAAATTGAATTCTCATGGGGTGAATCAATCTCTGAAGGTGGAGATGGTACTGATGCTTCAACTCAGTATGGTTCAGGGTCTGCAGTTGCTAGACACACTCAAGATGGTGCATCAGCTGCTACTCTTGGATCTCTATCGTTCAACGATGATGGTATCCTTACTGCAGTTTATGACAATGGTGAAACAAGAGATATCGCTCAAATCGCTATTGCAAAATTTGATAATAACGAAGGTCTTTTCAAAATGGGGAAAAACCTTTTTAAAGAATCTAAAAACTCTGGTCAACCAGCAATGGGGAAACCAGGTGAAGCAGGACGTGGACAAGTTCTTTCAAAGTCGATCGAACTTTCAAACGTTGATATTGCAAATGAGTTCGTTAACCTAATGACGTCTCAAAGAAACTTCCAAGCTAATGCTAAGACGATCTCTACAGCAGATAAAATGATGCAAGAGGTCTTCAGAATCAAGGGTTAATAAATAACTCATACTCCTATGCTTTTAAGGCCCTCTTTTGAGGGCCTTTTTTATGTTCTTGTGCTTAAATACTTCTATTATTGGAGAATTTTATGAAGACAAGAATTGAAGAAGATTTACTCGGACAATTAGAAATAGATAATGAAATGCTTTATGGAATCCATACGCAAAGGGCCCTAAATAATTTTCAAATATCAAATGCAAAAATTGGAGACTACCCTAATTTTGTTAAGGGGATGGTTCTTACTAAAAAGGCAGCTGCAGCTGCTAATAAAGAAATTGGTACAATGGAAGATGATAAGTGCGATATGATTATTAGCGCTTGTGATGAAATCCTAGCAAACCTTGATGATTACTTAAAATACTTTCCATCAGATGTCTTTCAAGGCGGAGCTGGTACTTCGGTAAATATGAATACTAACGAGGTTATTGCTAATGTTGCTCTTGAAATGAATGGACATAAACGTGGCGATTATAGTGTCTTAAATCCAAACGATCACGTAAATAAATCTCAATCAACAAACGATGCTTATCCAACTGGTTTTCGTGTCGCAGTTTTCTTTTATATGACTAAAGTAATTGAGCGAATTCAAGAGCTATCAGATAGTTTTGAAAAGAAGGGCGTTGAGTTTGAAAAAGTTTTAAAAATGGGGAGAACACAATTACAGGATGCTGTTCCTATGTCATTAGGAGATGAGTTTCACTCATGGGCAGTTAATCTTCGTGAAGAAGTGCGCTCTCTTTCCCGTTGTCGTGACCTTGTTTTAGAAGTTAACTTAGGTGCGACAGCAATTGGAACAGGACTAAATGCTCACGATCGTTATTCTGATCTTGCCATCGGTTTTCTTTCAAAATTTACAGAAGAAAGTTTTGTAAAATCGGAAAACTTAATTGAGGCAACATCAGATTGTGGAGCTTATGTTATGATCTCTGGGTCTTTAAAAAGAACAGCGGTTAAACTTTCAAAGATTTGTAATGATCTAAGACTTCTTTCTTCAGGTCCACGTTGTGGGTTTAATGAAATCAATCTTCCTGAGCTCCAGGCCGGATCATCTATTATGCCAGCAAAGGTAAACCCAGTTATTCCAGAAGTTGTAAATCAGGTTTGTTTCAAAGTTATTGGAAATGATATGACTATTACAATGGCCGCTGAAGCAGGACAACTGCAACTTAATGTAATGGAGCCAGTTATTGCTCAATCTCTATTTGAATCAGTTGATCTTCTTAGTCATGCGGCAACAACTTTAAAAGAGAAGTGCGTTGAAGGTATTACAGCTAATGAAGAGCATACGACAAATATGGTTTTAAACTCAGTTGGAATCATTACATATTTAAATCCATTTATTGGCCACCACATGGGTGACGTTATTGGAAAAGAGGCCGTAAAGACGGGGAAATCAATTCGAGAATTAGTTCTTGAGAAGAAGTTACTTTCTGAAGAAGAATTAGATGAGATTCTTTCAGTTGAAAATTTAATTAAGCCTAAGTACAGAGCAAAATTATTCAAATAAAAAAAGCCTCCATTTCGGAGGCTTTCTTTTTCGCTATATTAATTACGACGATTTCTTCTTTCTTTAAATACATGAGCTCGGCAAGTTGCGGCCATGATATTTGGATGATTTGTTGGCCCTGAGAACCTTGTGAAGTCAAAGCTTCTAACGTTGCAACCATGTTGGCAACGGTAGTTAAAAGTTCTTTGAAATCCATTCGTGTATGTAATCGTGTATTGATAATCAAGAACAGTCATAAACCTATGTGAATTATTATAAATTTCACAATTAACAAAAGGTCCCCAATTAATTTGGCCTTCCACTGTGCGGTGTCTTTCTTCTTGTGCCCAAATCTTTTGAGTTAAAAAAAGTAGCAGCGCTAAACATAATAGCTTTTTCATAAAAATCCCTCTCTAATGAATATTTATATAAAAATGCTATTAGAGATTAGAGGCTCTGGCAAGTTAACGAGGGTAAAGCTATAGGTGCGACGTGTTACTGGTTTAGTAGTCTATCGGCCTGGATTGTTAGGCCAACATTCTCTCTTGTCACTTTGCAGTATAGTTGTGTACCTTTGAAAGTTTCTTCTTTCCACATATCCTGGTAATCATCCCAGTTTTCGTCTGCAAAGAATTGATCAAAGAAGGCACCGATTGAATCCACTAATCCTTCTAGAAGCTTAGTGTGGTCACCGTTTTCTTCTAGATCCATTGAGGCAAAGTATGTTGTAGCAGCAGCTGCTTGGTTTGATGTGTCCACAAGAGAAGCAATTACTAGAACTTCACCTTTGTGCAATCTTCCATAGACTTCAAAAACTTTATTAGCATCAAATAACTCGTTGCGATACGTATCTTGAAGAAGTTCAAGTACAGAATCTGCCCACTCATTTGGAAGATCAATTAAAAATGGCCCGTTTGTTCTTGAAAGCATTCGCAATATCCTTTTTTAACGCTACGAAAATCTATATAGAAGTAGAAGATAATTAACAAGCCACTGTTTGTGTGTCAATATATCTGGACTTTAAATAAGACTAAATAAAAAGGAGTAAATAATGAGTGTTTATATTCTTTCTGGTGCTAGAACACCAAGTGGAAGTTTCTTAAGCTCACTTGCAGAAGTTGGAGCAACTCGCTTAGGTGCAACGGCAATTGAAGCTGCAGTTGAAAAAGCGGGAATCGCAAAAGATAAGGTTGATGAAGTATTTATGGGGAACGTTGTTCAGGCAGGTGTTGGACAAGCTCCAGCTCGTCAGGCCGCAATCTTTGCAGGTCTAAGCGAAGCGACTCCATGTACAACAATTAATAAAGTTTGTGGATCGGGGATGAAGACAATTATCTCTGGTGCTCAGTCAATTATGACAGGTGACAATCAAGTTGTTGTTGCTGGTGGTATGGAAAATATGTCACAAGCTCCTCACTTGCTTATGAACTCTAGAACTGGTGTTGCAAAATTTGGTGCAGCAGAAGTTAAAGATGCTATGCAATGGGATGGACTTTGGGATGTTTATTCTGACCAAGCAATGGGAAATTGTGCAGAAGAGTGTACTGAAAAATATAACCTAACAAGAGAAGCACAAGATGCTTATTCAATTGAGTCTTTTAAAAGAGCTCAAGCTGCAATCGAAGCTGGGATTTTTAAAGATGAAATCGCTCCAGTAACAATCAAAGGTCGCAAAGGTGACGTTGTTGTTTCTGAAGACGAAGGACCATTCAAGGCTAAGTTTGATAAGATTCCTGGTCTAAGACCAGCTTTCAAAAAAGATGGAACAATTACTGCTGCTAACGCATCAACTATTAATGATGGTGCTGCTGCTGTTGTTCTTGCAGGTGAAGAATATAAAGACCAAGCAGAATTTAAAATCGTTGGTTGGGCATCTCACGCTCAAGCGCCAACTTGGTTTACAACTGCTCCAATTGAAGCAATGAAGAAGAACCTTGAGAAAACTGGACTAAAACTTTCAGATATTGATGTTTTTGAAATCAATGAAGCTTTCGCAGCTGTTCCAATGGCAGCGATGGCAGAAATGGGAATTGATCACGCAAAACTTAATATCTATGGTTCTGGTGTATCACTTGGTCACCCAATTGGAACTTCTGGTACTCGTATTGTGGTAACACTTATGACTGCTATGAAAAACCAAAATGCAAAGTACGGTTTGGCCTCTATTTGCATCGGTGGCGGTGAGGCGTTATCATTGATATTAGAAAAAATTAAATAAATTTGCAGGACTTTCGTAGTCCTGCTTTTTAGTAGGACTATGGATGGCCCAAGCTCAAACACAAAAACAACACAAATCTGGTATCGTTCGATTCAAAGCAGGTGAAGTTCTTTTCAACCAAAACGATCCAGCGGATTCTCTTTATATTATTCAAAAAGGACAGATAAGACTCTATATTCCAAAAGGACAGGGCTTTGTTGAAATTGCAATCCTTCGTGCTGGTGAAGTTATTGGTGAGATGGCCTATTTTGATGATAAGGGATCAAGAAGAAGTTGTTCTGCTGCTGCCATTGTTCCTACAGATGTTGTTCGCGTTACATTTTCTGCATTCGATAAAACAATGCAGGGTCTTAATCCATGGTTTAAAACAATCGTTAATACTCTTGCTGAACGTTTGAGAAAGACGAATGATCGTGTAAAAGCACTTGAGACTAATTCTGTTGGTTTCGGTAAAGATGGTAAAGTTGGCGAGTATGTCTTCTTTCACACAACAGATGTACTAAGAATTCTTGCAGGGATTTATCTATCATCAAAAGTACACGCACAAAAAGGTGAGGATGGTGCTCATCGAATTCATATAAGTTCAATTCGTTATTACCTATTCGATATCTTTGGTGTTTCTGAAATTAAATTTGAAGAGATGATAGAACTTTTAAAAAGAGAAGGTTTAATTGTTATGGAAGATGACAAGGATGGGCAACCAAAGCTTGTCAAAATACCTAATCTTGAAAATCTTCGAAGTATTGTAGCTTTTGTTAATGCTGAAAAAATAAAAACAGATGATAAGAAAATAAAAACAACGAAGAAGTGCAATCTAATTCTTTCTCGTATGAAGAATCAACTTCTTGCAAAAGGTATTACTAAAGGAAAGTCTTCCGCCGATTTATCTGCAGTTATTGCTGAGCTTAAGGAAGGTGAAGCGATTGTTAACGCTGAAGATATTCGTCCTGCAATATTAGCGGGAATTGTGGAAGATATTTTCGTGGATGACAAAGGTAATATGACTAATGTTGTTGATATGGATAAATTGATTAAAATTTTACCGGGCCTAATCTTTCAAGTTGCTTGGCAACGTTTAAATGAAGAAAAGGCCGGTAATAGTTATTAGTTTCCAGTTGGATAGAAGTTTACTTCAACGTTGGCACCATCACTATAAATAGCATTTCCATAAAGTTTTAAGAAGTAACCAGTTTCGTTCATAACAGGTGTCGCTGGAGTGTCATCTGTTGGACTTGTCACCTTAATATTGAAGTTTGAATAATAAGCAGGATTAGATCCTGATTTCATTAATTGCCATCCATTTGTCGAACTCTTATTAATAGTCTGCCCATTAATCTTAAGAGTAATCGAACTTTCAACAGGCTTACTATTAAGTTTTACGTAACCATAAAAGTTTTGTGGTGTTTGATAGCTTACAACTAAACATTCTGGATATTCCACAATTGCATTTCCATTTAAGCGAATGATGTGGCCAGAGTGTTCTTCTCCAACTGAAGGAGAGTATCTTGTTGCAAAGTTTCCTCTCTCACCAATATAAGTATAGCCATTGCTCATTCCTTCGAGAATTGGTGTTCCAGCTTGAGAGCTTCCTCTTACATACTTTGTGATAATTAGAGAACTAGTATCGATAAGAGCACCTGGTTCTGCTACTTTCCAGTAGTTGTATTTGTGTTTTTCTATTGAGTCATTAATTGAGCTATAAACATGACTAAAAATATTACTGAAGTTTCTTTGCTCGCATAGATAAACCTTATCATTGTATCCTGTATACATAGCGCGTGGGAAAGGATATGGATTACTTCCACTTAGATTTTCATAAGGCTGGTTATAGATCAGGTCACTAGCACCATGATAATTATAATTTTTCTGACCGTCAGTAATTTGATAACATTCATCTTGTCTTGGATCTTTATTTGGGGCAAGTGAAATCAGTCTTAGCATTGATGAGTTAAGCTTATAGCTTCCTACATTACTACATGATTCATTAAAAGTTGCCGCTGTATTGCGAGTTGTTCCTAGCATTTGCTTGTCTATCTCCTCATAAGTTGAATCAGAGTAGAGTGCGCCATTATAATTACCACGCATACAAAGAAGGTCATGGGCCATGGCCTTACGATATTTTTCGGCTAGGCGGCTATTATTTGGTAAGCTGTAACCAGTTGTGTTCCAAGAGTTATCATCTTCATTAGACATAATGACAATAATTGTATGGGAATTCTTTCTAAGAGCACCATTTAATTGATTAAGTTTTACTAATTCGTTAATACGTGAAAGACCACTTTCTTTTGTTCCTGAACTAGAGCTGAAATTTGAGATGACACTTGAAGCAGTAGCGCGAGAAATTGTCGTCACCCCTGAAGGGCTGATTCCCGCACGAGAAAAGAAATATGTTCCACTATTTCCCGAACCAATAAGAGGCGCTATCAGAACCTGGTAATCGAATCGATCCGCAATATTGTTTACAACATTATTTAGCGCCGTTTTAGTCTGGCTACTAATAAAGCTGGTACTTCTTGAGTTATCCCAAACAAAGAGTAGGTCAACAGGTGGCCTAATATAAGTAAACTTAGAACACATTTCACTGTTTACTGTCTGAGTAGGGTCTGTCCCAAATGAGTTAGAATTCTTGCGTGTTGCAAATTCTTCTTTCGCACAAGAGGCCATGAATAATAATGTCAAAACAAGTAAGATCTTTTTCATCAATTAACTCTTCGGTTAAGAAAAACTAAAACTTAAATATAATTCAGCCTTTTTTACTAAAGTATTATTCCCATTTGATGCTTCTTAGGGGCAATATTTTTCATTAATTTTGTTAATGATATCAACAGGTTAAAATAGGAAGTGCAAATCAAATGGAGAAGAATATGGCACAATGGTATTACGTTGAAAAAGGTGAAAGAGTAGGACCTGTTGAATTGGAAGAGGTTGAAGTCCTATTTGGAAAAGGAAAGCTGACACCTGATAGCTATGTTTGGACTAAAGGATTTGATAATTGGAAACTTATTTCAGAAGCAACTGAGCTAGGACACTTATTAAATAAGCGTGTAATGGATGAACTTCCTCCAGAGCTCGATATGCCTCCTGTCATTGATGATCAGCACGTCGTCCTTTATTCATGGGATGATATCAAAGATGATGAAAAAATAATTACGATTAAAATTGGTCTTGATCGAGGAATGGAAGAAGTTGAGTATGGGCCGTTTAGTGTAATTGATTTACAAAAGGCTTATCAGCAAAATCGTATTAATGAAAAAACTCTTGCTTATATTCCTGGTGAAAACGAATGGGTTTTCTTAGCAGAAACACCAATTGCTAAGAAGGTAATGGGGACTGTTCCTCCATTAATTACAGATGATGAAAGAAGATTAAATCAAAGAAAGCCATTTGTTGCTCGTATGTTCTTTCATGATTCTCAACAGGTATTTGAAGGAGTTTGTCGCGATATCTCAATCGGTGGAATGCAAGTTCTCGTTTCGAATTTTCCATTTAATGTAGGTGATGAGGTCACATTAAATGTTCACCCTGAAAATACTGATTACCACTTTATTGCCTCGGGCCTAGTAGTAAGACATCTTAATGAGAACCAAGGTTTTGCTCTCCGATTTGTTAATCTCTCAGACGAAGCTGAAAGCTCGATTAAAAGCTATATCGGTTAATTTAAGATGGATACTTCGATCTATATTCGTGAGTATCATTCAGGTAATGAGGAAGCAAAAACCCTCATTCTTTTTCATGATATTGGCGGAGGCCACTATACTTACGATAGTTTAATTCCCTTGCTTGTGGAAGAAGGGGTGAATGTTGTTTGTTTTGATTATATTGGCCATGGCCTAAGTTCTGGCACACGTGGACACTTTGAAAGTATTAATCACGTTAAGAATTTTTTAAATGAACTATATCAACATAGTAAACTTGCGCAAGGTGAGGAGATTTATACTCTGGCCGTTAATCAAGGTGCATTGATCTCTCTTTTTTATTCCACGCTATTTGATAATGTAAAAGGTAATATATTCTTAAATCCTAAAATTAGAACTGAATATAATAAGAACTTAAAAAATGAATTAATATCTAAAATACCATGGCAACCAAATTTCTTGTCACGCTCTCATATTAAGCTATCAAAGCAAAGCAATGACTTAACGGCCAATAACTTTGTAACAAAGAAGACTCTAGTTGTTCTTAACCAAATCTTGAAAAAAGTTCAATTGAACGTCTATTTCATGCAATGTCGAAACTTAATCTTTAGTAGTAATAAAGACAGTATTATCTTTGAGACAATCATGAGTGAATTTAGAGAAGAGGTTGAAATCCCTGAGTTTAATTCTGTAAAGACCATAAAAAAACAAGACATTATTTTCAAAGAAACTTATAATTGGATACATGAAAACTAAAATTTTAGCTCTTTTTGCCCTGGTTTTATTAACTTCTTGCGGAAATATGACAAAGAACTTTGTCAAAGGCGGAGAATCTATTATCAAGGGTGGTACTGCTGGTGGTAAGCCTTGGAATGATCCTTTGAAGTTTCAACGCCTCTCTTGGTATTCAGAGCTTAATTTAATGTATGATGTTTTCTTAACTAAAATCGAGCCAAGCTCTCCGTTTTGGCAATGGTTTTCTGAAGGTGAGTCAAGACGCCTTAAAGAGTGTAAGGATGTCTATGTTGCTATCACATTTAGTTTAGACTCTGACCGAATTTCTCATGCAATGTTTTATAATCAAGTTTTATCGAAAGAGCTTCAGCCTGTCGTAACTAATGACTTTGATCTTGCCATTGCAAACCATCCAGACTTCAATAAATTCTTTTTGTCGTTATACAAGAGTAAAACACTTTGTGCTACATCTGATATCGGTGACTTAAAGATTCATTTTCCAAATTATAGAGTGAAAACTCTGCATTTTTAGTCAAAAACTTATCTAAAGTTTGCACTCTGAAGTTCCGATAAAAATTCGAGGAGCTTTAGTAATGAGTGAAGAAAAGAAATTTGATAGATTTGGTCGATACCTTATTCTAGATCACCTAGTTGATGGTGGTATGGCCAAAATTTGTCGAGCTCGCTTTCTGGGGGAGCAAGCCGATAAAATTGTAGCAATCAAAATGGTTCAGCCACAATTTTCATCTGACGAAGCATTTCAAACTATGTTCATGGATGAGATTAAGACGACATTTGGATTATTACATCCAAATATCGTTCAGACCTATGACTATGGTTTTCATAATGGTCAGCTTTTTGTTGCGATGGAATATTGTGATGGTAGAAACTTAAAGCAATATATCGATAAACTTAAAGAACATAACTATGTCTTTCCTGTTGAAATCTCAGCTTTTATTACGATTCAAGCAGCCCAAGGCCTTCACTACGCTCACACATTCACTGATAAACTAACAGGGAAACCTGCAAATATTATTCACCGTGATATTTCACCTCATAATATCATGTTAACTTTTGATGGCTCAGTAAAGGTAATCGACTTTGGTATTGCAAAGTCTGAAACTAACTCTGAAGCGACTCAGGCGGGAACTATTAAAGGTAAGTTATCATACCTTGCTCCTGAATACTTAGATGGTTTAGATCTTGATCCACGTTACGATCTATTTGCTACAGCAATTACATTATGGGAAATGCTATGTTCTAGAAAGCTTTTCAAAGCTTCAAATGATCTAGCGGTATTAAAGAAGATTCAAGAATGTAAAATTCCTGTACCTTCATCAATTAACCCAATGGTTCCAAAAGAACTTGATAAGATTATTTTAAAGGCTCTTCATAAAGATCGTAACAAGCGTTACCAATCTCTTGAAGAGTTTGCTCGAGCTTTAAATAAGTTCTTATACTCAACTTATCCAGACTTCAACTCTTCAGATCTTTCATACTTTGCTAAAGAGTTATTCAAAGATGAGATTAAAGTTGACCGTGAAAGAATGTATGAATTTGGTCAGATTGAGCTTGGCCCATATATTAAAGATTATAAAAATGAAACAGAAGGTAAGCCTTACAGTAGTGATGATAGTGTTGATGCAACTCAACCATCTGTAGCTAAGAAGAGAAAAGAAAAAGAGGCACTTTTTGAACTTGATATTGATGAACAAACAGATATTCAAGTAGAAGGTTCATTACCTAAACTTGATATGGCCTCAAAGTCATCAAAAACAAAAATTAATAAGATTGATATTCGCTCTAATAAGACTAGTGCTAGTACTAAGATCAAGCGAATTAAGAAAAAGAAGAAAGTTGAAGCAAAGAAAAAGAACTACTTCATTCATGTTGCCTCTGTGGCAGCAATTGCTGCTGGAGTTTACTTTGCTAAGGATCATATTCCTTTCTTGAAAAATTCATCAACAACTCCAACTGAGGTTGCAACGACAGTAGAGCCAAAGGCTAAAACAAAGCGTGAGCCTACAAGTAACCAGCGTGGAACGATAACGCTTAAGAACTTCAGTCGAAATAAAGATAAACTTTATATCAATGGATCTGAACAAAGTGTTGATGTTTTAAATCGTATAAAAGTAAATGCAAATGAACTATTAACTGTTCGTGTAGAGAAGACAGGGCGTGAGCACTTCATTGTCCAAGATATTTCAATTCAGGATGGAGAGTCTCGTAATATTCAAGTTGAATCGATGCCAAAAGCATACTTTGGATATCTACAAACAAGTTCTGCTTGTTTAAAGGGAACGATCAGTTTTGAACTTTTTGGAGAGCAAAGAGAAGAGAGATTACCTATCCGCTTTGTTCCAGGGATTCCATTTGCAACTGGAATAAGTCCACAAGGTGATAGTGTTCCAAAGGAATATGAAGTCATTATTAAGGATGCAAAGAGCTCTGTACCACATAAGGTAAGTTTCGAAATTCAAAATTCCAAGGTCGTCGATCTTTGTAAATTATTATAAAAAAAAAAGCCCGCTTAGCGGGCCTTTTTTTATCTTGATAATGCTTTAATTAGTGTTGCAAGAACTGACTCTTGAAGCTTTGTTATTTGACCAATATTGGCCATAATAATAAATGGACTCTTTAGAATATTTCCACAAATAGTTAATTCACCCTTTTCTTCACTGTATTCTACAATTTGAAAAGCATTTACGAATTCTTCTTCAAAGTGTTTCATTAATTTTGCTTCAAACTCTTTTCCCTTAACTGGGTTTGGTTTTTTGTCCCCATCAATCGTTATGTGAACGAGTGCCTTTTTATCGCTATTTTTTGAAACGTCTTCGATATCATTATAGATAAGCTTTAGATTATTAGCACCTAGGTTGATTTTGAAAATATGCCACAGTTCTTCGAAAAAGGCAGTTCTATCATTTGGCCAAAGAGCTTTTAGGTGATCCACTACTTCGAATAGCTCTTCTAGTAGAACAATATTATTTTGCAAAATCCAGTTACTTGAAATCTTATCAAATACTTGTTTTAGTTTATCGTTTGATTCTGCTTCAAATTGTTCAGAGCTTTCAAAAAAATTATTTCCTTCATGTAGTGGTGTGTACTTTGATTCTTTCTTTAGAAAGTTATGGACAACCTCTTCTTCTAATAATTCAGGAGAATAAAAGATGCAGTCAAATTTCTCTTCAGATACTTCTGACACGTCAGCAATCTTGCTTTTTGTGTTGCTATTTAAATCTCTGATAATAATTTGATTCTGATTTTTAATAAAACCAATCTGGCGTTGCATTATGTCCCCTCTGTGTGTCCTATTGCAAAATATTATCGAATTAGTCGAGCATACGTCAATCTTCTAGGCCCTCGAGGATATTGTTTGTCGCTGTTTTTGACGAAATAGGGGAATAAAAGAGCATGGGGATGTTGGAATTTGAACTCGATGATATAATTAACATATGTTGTCATTAAAATTGATGATTGGCCTATGTCCGATCTTATTATTTTCAACAAATAGTATTGCTCAGGATGCCTGGCTTCTCGATGATTTTTATACACAAGGTAGCAAAAAGGAAGAGAAGAAGAGAGCTAAAACTCATTACAAGAAAAATTCCGCACTTTACCAAATTGATATAAATGGCGACATTGTAAGAGAGTATATTGGAACCTCAATTGTTGATGGTATCCCGACTTTACAGATTTATGATGTTCAAAAAAGATTAATTTTTAGTTATCGATTTCCAATTTCAGGATTTAATTCTCACATCTATCGAATTAAAAGAAGAAAGATTTCAGAAAATAAAACAGCAACACTCTTCTACCAATTTAATGGTAATACTAACTATATCAATACATATGGTTCTTCCAATTTATGGGGTATCGTAGTTGAGAATGGAAAATTAGATAATATTAAAATTCATAACTTCGGACAAATTTGGCAAGAGAACAAAGATAATTATGGCCTTTATAAGAGGGCACATTTAGTTAACTTTATGGATGTTAATAATGATGGACAACTAGATGTCGTTATCTCTAGTGGTTCAGTCTATAAGGCTTACTCCCATGTTAATGGGAGTAAGTGGTCTCAAACATATAAAAAATAAATTGGTTCTTTTTTAGGATTTTTACGAAGCTTTCTTAACTTCGTCTTTCTCTTTTGTACTTCTCTTATCTGAGAGGTGAGTTACATTTGAATGATCAGTAGTCTCTTCACGCTTTAGGTTATTAGCGTAAGAATCTTTGTTCGCTCTGAAGAATGTATAAGCACTAACTGCAATTGGAAGTAGAATAAAGAAAAGGTAAAGTAAGCTTTCTGAGGCATTACTTTCTGTATAACTTTCTACTTTTAAAAGTTCTGGGCTATGTACTCTTTCTGTTTTTGCTGTAGAGGGTTTTCTCGTTGGAGAGAAGTCATATCCTTTTGCTTTTGAAGGTTCAACTTCTTTATATTCTTCGATTGAAGAAGTATATGTATCTTCTACCGCTGGTTTTCTTGCAAAAGAAAATTGTGACGATAAATACATTAATGAAATTGCGATAATTAACTTACTCATTATTTTCTCCATCCTAGAAGTGACCAGGGCCACCTTAGTATTTTACCACCATTTTAAAAGCAGTTTGAGATGGTAATCTTTGACCATCAGCTAATCATACTTATCGGCTAACTTTTGTAGGTACTTAAAATTGCGGAAAAAAAAAGAATGAACAAACTAAAATTCAGGGATTTATAACCGATGAATATATATAGGAATCGATGAAAAGAAGAGAAAGGGAGTCAGGTATTCGTACCTGAATAGCAAATGAAAAAATATATGAACGCCGTTAGGCTCGATCCTGACAAAATTGAAAAAGACTTTCTTGAATTTTGTAAGACATTCGTACTTCGCTTAATTGCCTCAATTTTTTTATTTAAAAAGAGAAAAGGAGAAGTACTGGCCGGTGCAACAACTTTCTTTACGATCTTAAGTTTTGGCCCGGCGATCATGATTCTTATCTCAATTATTGGTGCTTATCTAGGTGATAGTGATACGGCAAAAGAACATATCATTTCAATGATCTTTTCAAATTTTCCACAAATTGATACTTCTGTCTTAAATGCTATTAAGCATCTAGTAGAAGAGCAGGTAAAGGGCTCATTTGTGGACTGGCATCAGCTTGGTCTTTGGTTCTTTGCTTGTTTAGGTATTAGTACTTCATTTATTTTTGGAATTAATACTCTTTCAAAAGTGGATATTGACGGAGGAATGATTCAAGATGATCTAAGATCTGCTATTTTTGGTGTTGTCTTAGCTCTCTTTTTTCTAATCGTTTCATTTTTGATGGAAAAGAATGTGATTGTTGGTTTGTTATCAAATGTAACAAAACACTCAAATGAACTTTATTATCTTATTGAATTACTCTTGTTACCATTTACAATTACAACCTTTGCTCTTGTATATAAGGTCTCAGCACAAATCAAGGTTAGCTATAAAGATGCGCTCTGTGGTGCATGCGTATTTGTTATGTGCTTCTTCATCGGCAAATCGACTTATTGGGTTTATCTTAAGTATTTTAAAGATGATTTAGTTAGTGACTACGGAAGTTTTTATAACCTACTCGTAGCAATGATTTGGGTTTATTATATTATATGTTCCTTCTATTTAGGGGCCTGTTATACTTATGTGCCTAAGATTAAGATTTTCGATGGCAAGAAAAGAGGTAAGCGTTGATTAAAGAAGATGTCATTCTATTGATGTGCCATGAAATATGTGAGGATTTACATATTGATAAGGTACTTCGAAAGAATTTCTTTGCTTATTTCTATTCATGGTCTTTTAGCTCCTATAATCAAGTTGAAAAAATTATTAATGAAATTGATGAAGATCAATCCTTTTACAATCGATGGAAAAGCTCATTCAAATATATCAATGCTAAGTTTACTTATGAGGAAAAGAAGCAGATTTTCTTTCGCCTTTTTGACGTATTTAGTACGAAGATTAGAAATAAGAAAGCGCCAAATGTATTACGTGAAGCTTATGAACATCTAGAGATTAAAGAAGAAGATCTTGAATATATCAGAGATGGATTTTATCGTACCCATTACTTTAATAGAGCAGGACTTAGAGATTACTCAAATGCCTTATTGTTCTCATTAATGATCTCATATTCTAATGATGGTGTTTTGGATCAAGCTGAATTTGAAAGCCTTCGAAATATTTTACGTCATATTAGTGGACACATGCCAAAGGTTCCAATCCATTCATTTGATATTAAGAATGTTTTGGCAGTAAATGCATATTCTAAAGATGAAATTCTAAAGATGCGTAATGAAGTCATTGCCGCTGTAAAGTCTGATGGCGAAGTAAATAAAAAGGAAATTGCAGCTGTTAAATCAGTTATTAAGAAGATGCATCTCGGTGAGTTTCACGACGATAGCTGGAAAGTTGTTTCTCCATTTATTTCTTTGATTGTCCTTCTCGCAGATCACGAATTAACTGAAAAAGAAGAAGAGTGGTTTTTTGATAACTACGATGCGAACTTCGTCGTTAATAATATAGAACAGGTATTTTGGCTCTTTAGTGTCCTTATTCAAGTACCAACTGTCTTTAAGAAAAATCGTAAATTTATACGTAAAATATGGCACGAAGAGAAACCGCTTTACGATATGGCCAATATGCTCTTTCTAACTTTTGCGAAACACTTCTTAAGATTAGATGAGAATAGACTGACGACTTTTTCTGATTTTATTAAATCTGGAAGAAAGAAAGGGATTGTTGAGGGTATCGATGAAATCTTATCAGGTAAGGTCGTAGAAGAAGAGATTCTTCTGATAATTAATCTTGTTTTAAATGATCGTTATGACCTTGAAAAAATCAATGGCTTTTTAAATAAGAAGTACATTGAAAGGGTTTTCAAAGGTATTAAGAAAGAAGATTCAAAGCTTAAGTATCTTGCAATTTGCCATATCTTATTTGCTGATGAAACTATTGATGGGAATGAGTACAAGGCCCTTTGGGAAGCATTTGCTACATCGCGATTAAACCCTCAGATGCTCCAATCTGTTATTTATGATTACTCGATCAGTAGAATGAAGGTATATAAAATGGATGATTACCATGAGTACTTAAACTCGGGGAAATTCTATCGAGCTATCTAAGGCTTTTGTTAAATAATCTCATTTTAAAATCTACACCCATAATTTCCATAGGCTTAAGATCAATCCAAATATTGTCACCAGATAGTGGCTCACTTGAAAAGATTAGATGGTTTACAAAACCTGTCTTAGTTGGTGCCTCACATTCTGGGGAAAAACTACTGCAGGTATCTCGATCGAGACATTTATTCTTATATGTAGAATAGTAAAGCTTTTTACCACCATTAAAGGCAAGCATAAGGTTTCCATTTGTTAAGATAAATGAAATGAAGTTATCTGTTGGTGGAGCTTTTGGATCAAAGTTCAATTCGCCAATAATTTCAATAAGCTCATCAATTGCACTGTTGATAATATTTGTGACAAATTCGATATCAATTTCTTCTTCACTTAAGTTGATCTCTTTTGAGATCTTTGAAAGGAGAAAGTAGAAGAGAACCTCACTGTCAGTTGTCCCTAAAATAAATTTTTGAAAATACTCTGGGATATGTGAAAGAATCTTGTCACGACACTCATCAAAATTTTTAATATTTCCATTGTGTGCGAAGGTCCAATGCCCATATTGAAATGGGTGAGTGTTAAGAATATTAGTCTCTCCAATGGTGGCCTTTCGAATATGTCCAAGTACGGTTTGTGATGAAACTACACCAGAAACCTTTTTGAAAATCTTATCTTCGAGTGCAGCACAAGTAGATTTGATAATATGCGGTGAGTTTCTTACATAGTAGGCAACGCCCCAACCATGTGGGTGTTCTCTACTTTGTACCTCAAGGGCATTGTCAGCCTGAACAAGGCTTTGGTGAACTTGACTTAATATAACTGATCTAAATCCAAATAATCGACACATAGAAAAAATTCCTTCTATGTGTCTGATCGGATTTATCTAATAAAATTTAAAGTTGAACGAACATTTCTTTTAATAGACTCAATTTTTTCCTCTTCAGAGAAATTGCAGACCTTTTCTTTCATGAGTTTGATAAAAGAAGACTGGGCAACAAGAGAGATAATGATGATATTATGCATGATATTTCTAGCGGCCCAGATGAGCTTTTCTTCATCACCAGAATAATTAATTTCTTTCTGAATCAGTTCCATTAAAACATGTGTCCCAGGAGGCCCCATTGGTTCCTCTAGGCATGTTGGAGGCATAATTGCTTCATCCAGTGGAAGTGTATTCATAAGAAAGAGTTTCATGGAATTAAAGAAAGTATTACTTTCATCCATGAAGTATTTGTAGATTTCAATGGCCAGGTCTTCAGTTGAAGAAATCTGTCCTTTGATCTCGTCTAGCTTATCACGCATACGTAAAACGTTTTCATTTAATACTTCTGCATAAAGTCCAGCTTTTGATTTAAAGTGGTAATTTATTGCAGAAACATTCGCATCTGCTTCCTTTGCAATGTCACGAATTGAAGTATTATCATAACCGCGGTCGGCAAAAAGCCGACTCGCAGTTGCTAAAATTAAATCTCTAGTTGTCTTGCTCATTATACTTCTACCTCTTTCGTCTCTACGATCTCAGTAGGAGCTTCTTCATTATTTGATTGAGCTGTGTTTCCTTTCTTGAAAATCTTATTCGAAATTCTATCCGTAAACTCAACAAAGTCTTCAATAATTGCGTAAGCACATGGAATGAAGATAAGAGTCATAATTGTTCCCGAAGTTAGACCCCATGCCATCGACATCGTCATTGGAACAAGCATGGCATCTGAACCACCAATTCCGTAAGCTGTCGGTAATAGTCCCGATACAGTCGTAAGAGAAGTAACAAGTACAGCTCTCAAACGTAAGCCAGAAGCTTTAACAAGAATTTCATTTAAACTAAGTTTTCCTTCTGCTCTTAACTCATCAATGAAGCTGATTAGAACAATACCTGAGTTTACGATAATCCCAGCTAGACCAATAATACCAATTAAGGCAAGGAAGCTGATTGGACGTGAACGATCAGGGTAACCACTAAGGATTGGCGTCGCAAAGGCAATTGAGAAACCAATAAATCCAAGAGGGATTGTCATCATAATAATCATTGGACGAAGAAAACTCTTAAACAGGAATACAAGAATTGCAAAAATAGCAATAATTGCAAGGACACCTGCTTGAGCGAGTGACTCCAGTGATTCTTTCGTACTTTCTGCGGCACCACCAAAGCGTAGTGAAACACCTGGATATTTAGCTGAAACCTTATCAAAGATCTGCTTTAGCTTGATATTTGCCATTGCAGATGTCGCATTAATATTATCAACAGAGCCAATTAGTGTTTTAGACCTTTTGAAGTCATAACGCTTAACATTTGGAGTACCATTCTCTTTACGAATTTTGGCAAATGACTTTAGTGGAATAAGGTTTCCACGATTATCCATAACTTGAATGTTAAGGATATCATTTGGTTTACCTCTAAGTGCTTTCTTAAAGCGTACTTCAAGGTCTACATCCTTATTATCTAATGTAACAGTACTTGCAATACTTCCTGCGATAGCTGCTCTAATGGCCGTACCAATTTGAGAAGCTGATACACCTAGCTGATCTGCACGAACATAGTCGATATCTACGTAAACTTCTTCATCACCGTATACATCATCAGTTTTTAGATCAAGAATTCCATCGATCTTTCCTAGCTCTCCTGAAATCTCACCAATGATTGCATCAAGTTGATCAAAACTATTTGCTCTGAATGTACCTTGAATATCTTCACCAACAGGTGGACCGTTAACTTGAGATTCAAATGTTAATGACTTAAGTCCTTCAACTTTAATTTCACGAAGTTTCTTAAGCATCTGCGTTTCAGCAATATTAAATTTAGCATAATCATTTACGTAAATGAATAGTAGACCTACGTTATTACCTTCTTTATCTTTTGGATCAGAGAAACCAATAGCAGCTTTCCCCGAGAAACCAACGATATGCTTAGCTTGGTCACCGATCTTTTCTTTGATCTTACGACTTACTTCAAGCATATATTCTTCTGTCTTCTCAACAGGAGTTCCTCTTTTAGCTTCAAAGCGAGAAAGGTAAATTTCTGTTTGATCTGCTGGAAAGAGAATAAATTTATTACCAACGGCCATGAAAACAAGTGAGCCGATAATAATAGTTGTAAAGAAAAATGCTGAAATATAGCGGTGTCTAATCGCGATAGTCATTAACGATTCAAACTTTGCTTGAAACTTAGTAAACCAGTCTGCTTTCTTTTCTGTACCAGTCTTCTTTGCTGAACCTGAGTACTTTGCAAGTCTCATTGGAAGTAAGAAGAATGATTCAACTAATGAAAGAATCAGAGAAACAGTTACGATGATTGGAATCGCCATAATAAATTGTCCCATGATCCCTTTCGTTACTAGCATTGGGATGAAGGCCGCAATCGTTGTCATCGCTGTTCCCGTAATTGGAAGCCAAAGAGACTTAACACTTGAAAGGGCTGCTTCTTTAGCACTATATCCTTCTTCATTCATTAGACGAGTGAAGTTTTCACTGATAACAACACTGTTATCAACAAGCATACCTAGAGCAATAACTAGCGCTAGAACTGTCATCGCATTTAGTGTCAGTCCATAATCTGGCATAAATCCAAGAGTACCGAATACAGCAAGTGGTAGAGACATACTTGCTAGAAGTCCAATACGTCCAGGAAGAAAGATAAATAAGAAGAAGATTACAAGCAGTAGACCTGAAACTGCGTTGGAAGCTAGTACTTCAAGTTTGTTAACAACTTTTAATTCTTCGTTGTTGTATACATAGAACTTGTACTCAGGATAGCGTTTTTCAAACTTCTCCATATGAGCTTTAATCTCTTCAACCATCGCGATTGTGTCTTCACCTGATTTTTTAGAGATTGTGATAAGAGTCGCTTCTTCACCATTGTATGAAGTGATTACTTTCTTTTCTTCTTTTCCATCGATTACTTGAGCAACATCTTCTAAAAAGATATTTGCCCCAGAAAAGTTCGAACGAATAAGAATATTTTTAAGCTCTTCAACATTTCTAACTTTTGCTTCAATACGAACAAGTTTTTGGTCATTGTCAGTTTTAAGTGTACCACCTGGAACGTTCACATTTCTAAGACGTAGTTTATTTAAAACCTCGTCGATACCAATGTGTTGTCTTTCAAGTTTTTGAAGATCAAGAATGATTTCAAATTTTCTCTTTGCAAAGCCATCAAGTGTTACGCCTTTTACGGCCTTGATATCTTCAATATCTTCTTTAAGAATATCTGCTACTTCATCTCTTTCTCTTACGTTGTTTGGTCCAACAAGAGCAATTTGATAAACTGGAATTTCATCCGAAGCAATTTCTTGGAAGAGCGGTGCATCTTGTAGATCTTGTGGAAGATCAGATACACGATCGACTGCCTTTTGTAGATCACTCATTACATCATCAACACTGTCAACATTATCCATATCAACGCGGATGATAATTTTAGATAAACCTGCTTGAGAAGTTGACTTAACGTCCTTTACTCCAGAAACAGTTCTAATTTCATCTTCAATCGGTTTTGTAATTTTAATTTCAATATCATTTGCTGAAGCACCATCATAAATTGTCGTTACGACTGCTGTAGCAAAAGAAACTGTTGGGTATGATTCTGATGTCATTTTGTTTAATCCCATTAATCCATAGATTAAAAGGAAAAACGTAACAACGATCGTAAACTTATGATTCTCTATAAAGAATTTTGATAATTGATTCATAGCTTAACTCTTCTATTTAACTTACACGGTGTTTGGTTGAAAACTGTGAAGTAATTGATAATAGTTTCTATTACTTGATACTTTGTACTAACTTCATCAAGATTTGAGTTTAAAAGTTGGTTCTCATCGATCAAGAGGTCTTGTGATGTAACACGGGCCTGTTTAAACTTTCTCTTAGAGTCTTTTAATGTTTCTCTTAGGTGAACTTCATTTCTTTTTTGAGCTCTAATAACATTTTGTAGTGTTAGTACTGATCGAAGTGTTTGTGCATGGAACGCATCGAGCTTTCCTTTCACTTCTTGTGCTTGAGCAAGGTTTTGACGTTTGATAATTTTGTCTTGAATCTCTCTTGTCTTATCCTTTTCTCCACCAATCGGCATAGTCCATTGAATACCAACTGAAAAACGATTATCTCCATTGTCAGTCATTTCTTGAAAACTATTTGAGTAACTATACTCTTTTCCAACAACTTCAAATTGAGTCGTTAGTTTTAGATCCGATTTGTCGTAGTTATTATTAACTTTTTGAGAAAGTTCTAAGTCTTTTTGAAGAAGTCCAAGAACTTCATCATATTCAGTGTACTCAAGAGGTAGGGAAGACGAGTGTTGAGCAATAGTTTGAGTACAACCCATAACTTCTTCAACCGTACTATCAAGATCATAAGATTCTAATTGTACTGTCTTACCACCTAGCTTTTCAGGAAAGAGAGACTTAAGTGTTTTAAGTAATTCATTTCTTTCAAACTCAAGTAGATATAGCTGGCCATTACGAGCTTCAACTTGAGAGCTAATACGTGAAAGATCACCTTTGTCAGCGATATTACTGCGGTATCTCTTCTTTGTGTCTTTTTCTAGCTCTTTTGTTGTTTTTAGAAGTGCCTTAGCAATCTTAGTTGATTCGTTATTTGCTACAATTTTCCAATATAGCTTTCTTACTTCCTGAATAAATGCATGTGAAGAAATTGTTCTTTGTCTCTTTGCAATCTCTTCTTGAACCATAAGGCTTGCGTCCTGTGCTCTTGAAGTTGAACCTAGGAAATCCTTGTAGATATCTAAAGCTAAGAATGCACCTGCAGAAGAAGTCGTTCCATCTTTTACGAAATTATTTGAGTATTGATTTGCATTAACCAAGACTCCGTAAGAAAGACCGTATTTAGAATTCTTACTTAATTTCATTTGGAAATCTGCTAGTGGAGAGGTTACCGGAATAAACTGTGCAAAAGATTTCTCTTTCGTTTCTTGATAATTAGCTTGAGCATCTAATTTGAAACCAAAGTTTTCATCATACTTTGCTCTTTCTTGTTTCTTGGCAAGTTCCTCTAATGAGATCCTTAATTGATTAAAGTTTTCTTCCTCGGCCCAGGCAATGAGCTTATCCTCACTGAGCAGGACAGGAAGGGAATTGGCCCAACTAAATGAAGTGCCAGTAATCAGTACCATGAGGACTGAGAAGTTGAGTCCGTGGCGTAAGTACTCTTTCATAATAAAATTACTCCCTTATATATTCAAACAATTGTTTGATTCAAACGCTTGTTTGAAATTTACTATAATTTGGTTTAACTGCCAAACACTTTTATGGCCGAACATTTTCACTTTATAAATGAACATTGTTGCCTAGCGATAAGCTTAAGTTGAGCTTTAGGATATAATGGTGATAGAGAGTTAGCCGTGACCAGGAGGTCGAGCTGAATTATCCACAAAGAGCCCTTGAAACTTTTAAGAAATACTCACAATTAAATGAGTTTAGAGAGTTTTATATTTCTGTCTATAGGCGCCTACAAAAGAGGGCGGGCCCAATTGAGAGGGTTCAGCTTTCTCATGAAATCATTGATCATTATACGAATGAAGCTAAGTCAGATCCTGTTGCCGCAGCAATGATTTCTTGTCGGAAGGGTTGCTCTGCCTGTTGCCATACTCAAGTATCCGTAAATAAAGATGAGGCGGAGCTGTTGGCCACGCGAATTTTGGAAGATGGAATAAGGGTTGATGTTGAATTACTGGCGATCCAATATGCTGCAGGAAATGATTCTGCTGCTTGGTTTTCAATTCCTTATAAGCAAAGGGGCTGTGTATTCTTAGATGATAAGGGTACTTGCCGTGTTTACTCAGATCGACCTAGTGTGTGTCGCACGAATTATGTCATAAGTGATGCAAAACATTGTGATACATCAAATGGTGAGTTTGCTACGATTAGAATCCTCAAGACTAGTAAGGCCGATTTTGTAACGATGGCGGCTTTTAATCTCAGTTCGCAAGGTGGCGCATTACCTCAAATGCTTGTTGAGTCTCTAAATAAATTAGGGGAACAAAAATTATCTAAATCAATGAAGAAGAACTTCAAGAAGAATAGCTTTAAAAGGCTAAAAGAGCTTTTCATTAGTGGTGCGATGTAATAAAAATATTTCATGCACTGTCCATTATGTCATAGTAACTCAATTCATTTATACGCGAATACTTTAGGTAGTGATTATTTTGAATGTAAGAATTGTTCTTACGTTTTTAAAGATCGTTCTAAATTGCTTAATAGTGAAATTGAAAAATCTCGCTACGATACTCATGAAAATAATTGTGAAGATCAAGGATATATTGATTTCTTGAATCGATTAATCCTGCCTTTAAGTGAAAGATTATCTGAAAATAGTCGTGGATTAGACTTTGGCTGTGGACCAGGGCCTACGATTTCTAAAGAAATGAAAAAGCGTGGGCATCATGTTGAAGACTACGACATTTACTATGCAAATAGACCTGAGCTTTTGGAAAAACAGTACGACTTTGTTACTTCTACAGAAGTGTGGGAGCATTTCTATGAGCCAGCAAAAGATATTAAGAAGTGCTGGGATCTTGTAAAACCAGGTGGTCACTTAGGAGTGATGACTTACTTTATCCCTGAAGAAAAAGAGAAGTTCTCTAACTGGTGGTATCTACGTGACGAGACTCATGTTGGTTTTTACAACGAAGAAGTCTTTCGATATATTGCTAAGGAACTTGGGGCGAGCTTAGAGATTTTAAGTCGCCAGGTTGTTATTCTAAAAAAGGATTTATGATGAAAGTTTACGGAATAAAAAATTGCGATACTGTAAAAAAAGCTCTTAAGTACCTTGATGCAAAGGGTGTATCGTACGAGTTTATTGATTATAAAAAAACACCACCAACAAAAGATGATTTAAAGAGATGGGATGAAGCTTTTGGAGAGCTACCTGCTAATAAGCGTGGACCAACTTTTAGAAAAATTAAAGAAGAATTTGAAGGAGCAACAAAGGCAAAGCAAATTTCTCTTCTTGTTGAAAATTCATCTGCAATAAAAAGACCTATTCTAGAAAAAGGTAAGAAAACTCTAAGAGGATTCTCACAGGAAGAGTGGGATCAGTTATTCTAATATATGCTTAAAGATTTAAAAGACACAAATTCATATCGCATAAAGTGTATGGGCTGTTCAAGGCCCAAAACACTTTGTGTATGTAGCCTTATCAAAACATCTCAAATTCGCTCTAAGATTGTCATTCTTATTCATCCTATGGAAGCAAAGAAAGAGAAGCTGGGTACAGGTCGTATAACTCATACTGGATTAGCTAATAGTGAACTAATCATGGGGATTGATTTTACTAATGATAAGAAGGTGAATGATCTTTTAAGTGATGAAAGATATTATCCAATGGTTCTCTATCCAGGTGAAGATGCTCTTAATATTTCTGCACCTTCAAACAAAGACATTGAATTACTAAAGAATAAAATTCCTTTGATCTTTGTGATCGATGGGACTTGGCCATGTGCTAAGAAAATGATGAAGCTTTCAACAAATATCAATGAGCTTCCTCGAATTTCTTTTTCTTCTGATAAAGAATCAGCATTCCTCATTAAGCACCAGCCTCATAAGCAAGCACTTTCAACTGTTGAGTCTGTACACGTCCTAGTGAAAGAATTAGGTAAGTATGGAGTCGAGGAGCTTGATGGTAATGAGGATACGATGATTGATGCCTTTAAGGTTATGGTTCAAAAACAAATCGATATTGCCTCAGATCCTAATGTTCCCACTTATCGTGGACGTAAGATGGACAAGCAGAGGGTCGCTCTTGTGAGAGAGAAGAAAAACCGTTCATTTATTCTCAAATAACTCAATTTTTTGGCATTCCTAATCTTAGCTAAGTGGCTAATATTAAAGAGAATGCACTTAAGTTCCCGCTTTTTTAGGAACTCTTAAGGCCCTATAATAAAATATAAATTATTAAAGAGGGATTCTTATGAGAAGCTTAAACGTACTCAATAAATTATTAACGGCGACCATCATCTTCACGATGATTAATCTCAATATTGCAATTGATATCGAGCAAGCGCGCTTTAATATCACGGGCCAACAGGCGATGGCACAAAGTACACTTCCGAAAGAAGATCGTTCGATGTCAGGTGATGGTTCATTCAAATTAAAGAATGCACAAGAATCAGATAACGATAGTATGGCCCGCAAGCGTCAGCAAAATAGTGGGACCTATACGAAAGAAGAAGCAAGCGGTGGACTTGGAATTTTCAACAATCAACTTTTTGCTCCTCTTATTATGCTTACGATTGCATTCTTAGTTTCAAAAATCTGGTTATTCTTTAAACCAAGTAAGCCTTATGATGTTTATGCTGCCGCTTTAGGTGCAGGTATTTTATTAGTGAATGAACTAATGAGTGCCTTCAAACAAAATACTTCTCTTAAAGACCGAAAAGATCGAATTGAATATGAAGGACTTGATGAAGATGGACAAGTTGATGTTTCACAAAAACAAATGCTTGAAGAAGAGAAAGCGGCCCTAGAGGAAATCAAGGGGACAGCAGAAGATAAGTCAAAATATCAAAAAGCAGCTGCTGCGGCATTTGCTGTAGCATCTGGTATCGCATTTGTTCAAGGAAATAGTGAGCAAATCCAGGCACAAGCTTGTGCTGCTGCTGTAAATGCTAGAGCCAAGTCACTTATTGCCCTTCAGGCAGGCTCTGTTGCTTGTATGGATCCATCAGCTACTGATACTCAAGTCTATACAACTGCATGTGAAGCAACGGCCGTTACTACAGAGGCAATTGAGGCATTGAAGTTAACTCCAGGTGAAACAAAAATTCAGTATTCAATGTTAGTGGAGTTAATTAAAACGAAAGAAGCAAGTAAGAATACTTGTGACTTAGGGGCGGATGCAAAGTCTAAGCAAGCGAAAACGGTATGTCAGGCTAACTTAAATGCCGCTCAATCTGCATCGCCAGTTTCAGCCGCACTGGTTACAAAGTACTCTGTTGCTTTAGGGAAAATTTCGGCGGCATCAAGTGCGCTTGTTGGAACTAAAGCTGCAATTGAGTCAGCTTGTGTTAAGCACACAGAAGAAACAGTGAAGAATTCAGGTGAATCTTCTGAAGTTAAAACTCTAACAGAACTGTCATCTAGTGCAAAAGCAGGTTTCTACGCATCTCTTCTTTCCCTGTTAATTAGTAAAGCTCAAGCCGGTAACTATGGAAGTCTAATTGGTGCCCTTGGTGGATTAATTGCTGCTTATAAATTACCTGTAGGTACTGCAATGGATACGTTTATGCTTTCAAGTATAAAAAGAGGGACTCTTTGGATTGCAATGAGTGGTACTTCTCTAGCTTCAGCAAAAGCAATGGAGAGTGAAGCGGATGCGATACAAAAGAATATTGATAAGATCGATGCTATCTTAGCAAAGTTTAGATCTGCTGATTCTGTGACTAGTGCTCAAGCAAAGACTCTACAAAAGAAAACGACAATGCTAAGTGCTTATACTCCTCAGCAAATTGGTGAACAAGTTGAATGTATTGGTGGTCTTCCAAAAATCGCGACTAATAACGGTTCAAAGGCGTGTCCAAACGCTAAAAAGTATATTGTAAGTGGAACAGATAAGTTAAATACTGCTGGATTTAGTATGCCTGATAGCTTAGTGGGATCACTTGTAAATGCTGCAAACGGTATTCAAGATACTTCATCTGTTTCTCCAACTACGCAAGAGGCTTTTGATGCTCTTGGTTCATCTGCCAACGCTCTAAATAAGAAAGCAAATGCAGTTATGAAGAAAACACTAGAGCGTGCACAGAAGGCGAATAAGAAGAAGCCTGTTGCTAAGAACTTATTAGCTTCTTTTGGAAGAAAGTTTGGAGGCTTAAATAAGAGAGCAGGTGGAACAGGTGGCCTGATGTCTGCACTTCCATATCTTTCTCAACCAAACCAAGGTTCTAACTTTGGTAATGATGATGAAGAGGAAGAGCTACAAGATGGGCTAGCAGTTGATGCAAAAGGTGGGAAAGGTCTTGATGCAGCTGGCGCGGCCAATAATGGTGGTTTTAAATTTGACTTTGGAGAGGGAGCTGCAGATCAATATGCGCTTCAGAAGAATTCTGAATTTGCTGCCAATGCTGATGCCGTTGCTGCAATGGAAGAAGATGGTGAAGGTGAAATTATTGAAGATTCAAATGTCGATATTTGGCAGGCAATCTCTGTTCGTTATAAGAAAACAGCTTACGATAGATTATTAAAGCGAATTGAATAAGGCTAGAGGTCAATTTTTTTGATTCGCTTATCAATACCTAGATTTTTCTTACGATATTCTTCACCGAATTTCTTTGGACAATCGACTTCCTGATAAGAAAACAATTTCGTATCTTGGAAAAAGTAATGTGGTTTCTTTCCTTCATAAAACCATTGGGAATGAGACCACGAACTTACTTTGATTTCTGCTTCTTTACTCTTTTGATTAATAACGACATCATCCACTCTATAGATTGAGCTTGGAGAACGATTTGTTCCTGTGTAGCGATTATCTAATTCCTCTACACACGTATCAACATCATATGCCACATGATAGCTAGGTGAGCACGAAATAAAGAAAGAAATTGAAAGTAATGCTAGAGTGATTCGTTTCATGCACTACTTATCGTCAGCTCATGAAAATTCCTTTAACTGTCAAAGTTTCAATTAAGTAAATTTAATGGTTTAGACGATTAAATTAATTTAAATATCTTAAAAAGACACCCAGACCTAAATAAAAAGTGAAGTGAAACCCTAGCGATAGCAGATAGCCGCGATAGAAATATGAAATAAGGTAGGCAAAGAGCACTCCTCCTGCAATTGACGGCAAGATAAAGTACAAGGCCTTAAGTCCAAATACATAGAATAGAGGCAGGTGGATTACTGCAAAGAATATCCCAAAATATTTTACACTATCTCTTCGATTATAGAATTTTAGATAATGTTCAATGAGAATATTGATTAGTAATTGCTGAAAAATAATATCTGCTGATTTTGAAACAAAAACATTCCAACTAAAAAGTGGAAAGATTATTTTCGAATTAATGATTTCAAATTTCTTAATAATTGAAATTGGAAAGATGTAGTTAATTGAAAGCGCCATGGCCAAGAAGACTATGATTACTAGCAAGTAAGACTTTACGTGATCTTTCGAAATTTGAATTGAATTCGTTAAGTAATTGAAGATCAGGGCACTTGCAATGAAGAATGCCGAAGTGGCGGCCCAACCTGAATCATAGTCAATTCCATATGGTTTAAAGACTAGATTAATAATACCCATGATTAGGATCCAAAAGCATCCCACGATAATAGTAAATTTAAGAGATTGTTGTTTCATAGAAAGTCGTCGAAATAAATGGCGCACTCGTCAGGATTCGAACCTGAGACCGTTCGCTTAGAAGGCGAATGCTCTATCCAGCTGAGCTACGAGTGCGTACAGTGACTTTGTGTTCAGTTAAAATAATGGCACTCGCCACATTTGTCAATATAAGATGTAAAAATGTTGAAGAGATGGTAAAGTTTATAGAAAGTTTACACAGTGGAATTCTATGTCAGATAACGTATTAAAAGCTAAAATCATTCGCTCTCACCAGCGCGACTTCGATTGTCTCATCGATGAAACAAAGGAAGTAGTGAAGGCGACGGCACTTGGTAATCTCCTAAAAAAAGGAGAAACTCTAGTTGTTGGCGATAATGTTTGTTTAGATACGATAGCTGAAACTGGTGAATATATCATCAAGGAGGCCATGCCTCGTAAAAATGAGATCTTTAGAATTCTAGTCAGAACGTCAAAAAGAAAAGTTACTGCGGCCAATTGTGACTACTTGGTTATTGTTTCATCCGCTGCTAAGCCAAGATTTAAACGAGGAATTATCGATCGCTTTCTTGTGCGTGCTTTTCAGTGGGGTGTTGAGCCGATTATTGTCTTCAATAAGATGGATGGCTATGACCCAGAAGAATTTGATATTCAATATGAAATCCTGCGTTTGAAAGAGCTCGGTGTGAAGTATTTCGAGATTTGCGCCCTTGATAAGGACTATGAGACTCAATATCTTAAAGGTGGGATGAGTGAGTTTAAAGAGGCCCTAAAGGGGAAGACGGCCCTTTTTGTTGGCCAGTCTGGTGTTGGGAAATCACAAACGATTTCTTGTTTATCAGATGGCGAAGTTGAGCTAAAGACTAAGCAGGTTGGAAAAGTTGGAAAGGGTTCACATACGACTACTTGGTCTGAGATTGTGGATCTTGGGGACTTCTATCTTATTGATTCTCCAGGAATTCGATCATTTTCACTAGATGATATTGACCCAGATGATCTAATGGAGCTATTCCCTGATTTGGAAGAGATTGCTCGTCACTGCCAATATTCAAATTGTAATCATGAGCCAGAGAACCGAGGTTGTGCATTTTTTAGCGAAGAGTACGATCCTGAAACTGAAGAGGGTTTAATGGTTCACTCTAGGCTTGAAACTTATCAACTGATTCACTCAGAGATTTCTTCGACACCATTTTGGCAGAAAAAGAAAAAATATCGATAAGTATCTAAATTTATTTAGTTTTTAATATTTGGACCTTCTTGCCTAGCGCAAGTTTTATCTCTTATTTACCTCATGATTTATGCCTTTTTGACGATAAGTCAGACAGCAAAAATATCTGTAATAAGGGGTAATAATGTCTGATAACAAAGTAATCAACTTCCAAGCAAAGAGAGAAGAGAATATCGAGAAGAAGCGTAGAAGCTTTGAGCGTATTTGCTTTAATAACTTTATGGGAGCTTACTCGGTAATTGAGTCAGATGGTTATTCTTATGCAATCAATATGGTTGATATCTCTCATGATGGACTTTCTTTCAATGTTCCGTGGACAGATAAAACAGATGCAAAGCTAAAAGAAGGGGATGAGCTAAAGCTTAAATTCTATTTTACAAAAGGATCATATATCCCTGTTATCGTTAAAATTCGTCACAGCGCACTAACTCAAGGTGCTGACGGTGTCACTTATATGCAATATGGTTGTGAGTTCGATAAATCGATGCACTCGTTCAAGGCCATGGAGCAATTCATCAACTTTATTTATGCATTCTCTGAGTATTCAGTAGTGGATAATGGAGAGATGAAATCTCTTTTTATTTAATGGTATCTAATTGTCATTAAGCCTTTAAGCTTATAAGATCGGGCCATGAAAATCGCGATTTTAGGTAGTGATAAGAAGGCCCTTGCCGCTTATCGTTTTTTTGAAGACTTAGGTGTCCACGTTAAAATTATTGGTCAAATTCCAACAGACTCTCAAGCAGAGTTTAGGGAAATCGCCCACCGTAATGTGGAAGTGATTCGCGTTCATAAGCGCTTTTTATCGCCGAACTCTGTCTTGGAGAGTCGCTCTCGTATGGCCGATACTTTTCGCGTCGTTTTTAAGGTAAATGCTACAACTGAAATTGAACGCCAAAAATTAGAAAACCCTGAAGTTTTTGAAAAGCTTGGTAAAGATGTTCTTGAATCATTAAAAAATTCGATTGAATCTTTTGAAGACTTTGATTTTATCTGCTACTCAAATGAATTAACAATAGCAAATCCTATGGGTGCAGCTCAAGTTCATGCTCTTAATGAGCTTGCCCTTGCCGATGATGAAAGAATCACTTATCACAATGAACACCATGCTAGTCTTGAAGATATTAAAGCGACAAGAAATCTATGCTTAGTTGGAACTGGTATTGAGAATCTAAGGCTTCTAAGTCTAATAAAAGAAGATTATCTAAATGATCTAACAAAAACACTCCAGCTAATCACTGCTGAAGAAGTTCCTTTCGGGAATCTAACTTCAGCTCAGGTTAAAGAATATAAAGATGAAATTTCTCAATTTAGTGACCTTTTAGCAAAGGATCGCCAGCAATTTGACGAAGAGAAGAGAGAGTTTGAAGAAAAGATTATGCAGTGGAGATCTCTTGAGCCTCATATTAAGGCCAAAACTCCTACACCGGCTGAACCAAAGCCTAGGCTAATGATTTATAATAGTGCAGTCGTTTCTTCTGTTGATAAGCTTTTAGATCGTAAGGGTCTATTTGTTACGATTGAAGGCAGTGACCTACTTGGTGGAGCTGAACAGCTTAAGACTCTTGCTTGTGATCGAATTTGTGTTGATCAGGGTGTAAGTGTTGAGTCTAGTAAAGTTAGGGGCCTAGCAATGGATGAAGAAGGCTTCTATCCTCTTCATGCAATGACGTTAGATGAAATTAAAGAAAATATGTTAAGATATTTCTCTAAGCAATAATTAAAAAATAGGTTTTATATTGAGATTACTTTATATCGTATTCATATTAACACTTCTTTCTTGTACCACGACTGTTGATCGTGAGTATAAAAGAGTGCAAACAGATGAATACTATCGTGACTCGGGTGCTGCCGTTTATATGCTTCCAATTCTTCCTGAATGGAGAAACTTTTCAGGAGAAGGACAATGTAAACGCACAAGAGATATGAGATACTTAAATATTTTGAATCTAATGGATAGTTTCTCAATAGATCATCAAAGCGCTTCGCAAATACAATTTGCCTTTAATCGTATGTACTCTGAACGTGCGCATAATATGGAGAGAAGCCCAACTCTTAAAGAAGTTGAGCAAATCTTTTTTAGCGCTAATGATTTTGTAACGGCCACTGGTGGCTATATCAAGCTTCCAAAATTTAATCGAGTTAATATCATTTGGTTTGATAGCTATCGTGAGAATTTAGATCAGTTAAAAAAATTAATGTCCTCAAAATCAATGCTAGAAGGAAGACCTGTATTTGTCTCCCTGTGCCTGAATGATATTGAAGTGAAGGCTTCTTTAAAAGAAGCTAATGTAAATTTTGAAGGTGCCTACTTTGTCGACTATCGCTATCTAACTTACTATACGCCTAAGGGAGAGTTATCTTCAGAGGAAAGTTTTTATTTAGATCAATACTTAAGCGCAAGTGTAAAAGTACGCCGTGTTTATTCTCATAAGAAACGCCCGAATTTTATTAAGGGACGCTTTAAATATATAAATTATTAAGGAGTAATTATGTTCGGTTTTGGAACTAAGAAAGATGCCCACAAAGAGGATCTTGATCGTCTATACGCAAACTTTGAAACTAATATGGGAAATTTCAAAGTAGAGCTTTACGCAAAAGAATGTCCAGAAACAGTATGGAACTTTGCTAACCTTATTGAAGGGAGACAAAAGACTCCTGCAAAAGAAGGTCCTTACTATGATGGTCTAATTTTCCACAGAGTTATTTCTGGTTTCGTTATTCAAGGTGGATGTCCAGATGGGACAGGAATGGGTGGTCCAGGTTATAAATTCGAAGACGAATGTCGCTCAGACCTTCGCCACGATAGTGCAGGGATTCTTTCTATGGCAAATGCTGGCCCTGGAACAAATGGTTCTCAATTCTTCATCACTCTTGGTGCAACTCCACACTTAGATGGACGCCATACAGTGTTTGGTAAAGTTATCGAAGGTATGGATGTTGTTGAGAAGATCGGTGAGGTTCGCACTGGTATGCATGACCGTCCAATGCAAGATGTAGTTATGGAAAAAGTGACTATTGAAAGATAATTCGAAAGATAATTAGATACGGACCTTAACTCTAGTTAAGGTCCACTCTTTCAACCATTAGCTGAATATACTTATTTCCATTGAAGTAGTTTAGAGCAAGTGTGAAGTAGACATCAAGTTCAACACTTGGATCATTTTGGCGCTCATAAATTTCGTTCGGTGTAAGCGCTCCCCACTTAGACATATAATTAAAACTAATCCCTTTAAGATTAATTTTCTGATTTGTTATTGATGTAAAATTCCATCTAACGTGTACATCTTTTAGAAGATCAAAACTTTTAAGCTTTGCACCTTTTAATTTAAAGATTGGTTTTGCATTTCCCATTCCAAAAGGCTCAAGCGCATCTAGCCCTCTAAGAAGATTTGGATCAATTTCATCTGGAGTTATTTCAAGATCATAAAAATCTTGTACCGTTCTTTGGATCAAGGGAATTTCTTTTAACATTGCATTCATCGAAGTTTTAAATTTTTCCAGATTTTCAACTGGCATTGAAAGCCCTGCGGCCGCCTTGTGGCCTCCAAATTTTAAGAACAGATCGCGATGCTCATTAAGTAGGTGATAAATATCGAGATCACCTGCAGACCTTGCTGATGCTTTAATCACACCTTCATCTTCGGCATCACTGAATACGATGGCCGGAACTTTAAATGTTTCAACAAGCTTTGAAGCAACAATTCCGATAACACCTTCATGAAAGTGAGGAGCATAGACAATTGCAATGTCTAGTTCGCCATCTCTTTTAAGTTCGTCTATGACTTGTTCTTTTGCCTCTTCAAAGACTTCTTTTTGAATGGCCTTACGTTCTGTATTACAGTTAACAAGCTGGTGATAGTACTCACGTGCTTCGTTATAGTCTTTTGAGATTAAAAGTTTTAATGCTACTTCTGGGTGGTCTAATCGCCCTTTAGAGTTGATTAACGGGCCAACATTGAAAGATAGTTTTTCGCTTGGGATAATATCTTTTCCACGATCTGTTGGATCAAAGAAAGCCTTAATTCCTTCATATTGAGTGTTCTTAATAAGTCTCATTCCATGACGAACAAGTTTTAAGTTCATTGGACTTAGTGGTGCAAGGTCACAAATTGTACCAATCGCTACGTATTGAAGTAGATCATATACTGAAGGGATATCTTGTCCACGGGCCAAGAGCTTCTTTCTAATTTCAACACAAATCGCAAATGCTACACCAACACCAGCAAGTGGTTTCATGTCTGAATCTGCTGGCTCGTCTCGGCGCGAAGGATTTACAACAGCGATTGCTTCCGGCATTGTTTCGCGTCCATCTTTGTGGTGGTCGGTGATAATTAATTTTAGACCTTTCTCTTTTGCATAAGCGGCTTGCTCAACGTTTGAGATTCCACAGTCGACTGTGATCATTAGATCGATACCTTCTTCTATTGCACGATCAATTGAACAATTATGAAGTCCATAACCTTCAACAAAACGGGAAGGTTGAATGAGGTCTACTTCGAGATTTAGCTTTTGAAAAAATTGATAGAAGAGAGCACAAGAAGTCGTTCCATCAACATCATAATCACCATAAATGGCAATTTTCTCATTATTATCAATAGCTTTAATTATTTCATCTGCGGCAACATCAATATCAATGAGTGCTCCAAAGTTTGGTAGGGAATTCAGATCCCAAGATAGGAATTCTTGAATCTCTTGAGGTCCCATCTCTCTTTTAGCAAAGAGCCTTTGAACAACTGGATGTAAATTAAAATTCTGAGTAGCGTGTGTAGTGTTCTCCATAAGAGAACGATATCACGTTGGAACTTGATCGAGAATTAATAAAGTCTTACCAAAGTACGGTAATGCCTTTGATAATATCTTCTTCGTGCAGCTCGTTAACATCTGAAAACAATAGCTTAAAGTCTGAAGAGTTCTTTGCATGGACTTTATCAAAGTATTTTGTTGGTAAGAATGACTTTTTACAACTCTGACATTTTTGAACTTCAGTTGCGGTATCGTGCACATGGCCACAAACATGACATTTCTTGATAATTCTTTTCTTCGCAACTTCCATATTTATTTCTTTCATCATTCTAACCTTAATTCCTTTAGATTTAGTACCTACCTCTTCGAAACATAGATGAATAAGTTTAGAAAAATCGGCAATAATTACCGAAAAAAACAAAAGGCCGAGTGTTAAACTCGGCCTTCAGTATCAAATTAAAGGGGGGAGGGTATTAAAAAAGCTTTATATTAGCGCTATTAGTAGCGTCTAGAGCAGTCGTAAAATTATTTAAGATAGGAGAGCTGCTTGCAGTATTGATTCCCATATTAAAGTTTTGATTTGGAATACTGCTTCCCCAATTATATCCACTTTTAGAGTAGTCAAAGTTTTGCACTTGAATCGATTGTTCTGGAGTGTAGTAATTACCCCAAGGCATCGATTCACTTACTCTTAGCATTGGTGCATTTGCTCCGTAGTAATCATTATAACTATAGTTCCAGTTGTTTAGTCGATTAAGATCTTGCATCATAAAAGACTGTTCTCTAAAGTCGCGTACCATACTTGAGAAACTATCTTGTCTCTGGTTAAGCGCATCGTATGTTCCAAAGTAAGAGTTAACTTGTGGCTGCGTAAATTGAGATGTAAGCATGCTTACAAATTGTTGCATGGCCATGGCCTCTTGTTGTTGCTGGCGCTGGTACTCTGCTTGCTCTTTCATTTCTCTGATATATTCGATAAGAGCTAGCTCTGCTTCTGAAAACTTATCGTCTTTATCTTCTTTATCTTCTTTTTTATCCTTCTTCTTTGCTTTAATTTTATCTTTATCAATCTCTTCGCTACCTGCTTCTGCGATAACTTCTTTCTGTTCTGACTCGTTCTTATATTCCTCAAGTTCTGCCGTAATTTTTGCAAGTTCATCTTGAAGCTTTTTTATCTCGTCAGTATCTATTTTTGATTTAGCATTTTCTAGTTCACAGGCTAAAACAGCATTTTCTTTCTTGAGCTCTTCATTCTCTAGTTCTAGAGAAGATAACTTTTCACTAATTTCCTGAAGTTTCTCTCTTGTTTCATCAAATTTTGAAATTGCTTCTTTGGCCGTATCTAGCTCAGAAGTTCTTTGCTCGATTAGTTCTTCAAGTGCCTTAATTTTTTCTTGGCGAATATTATCATCAACTGGATCTGATGATTGTACATTAGCAAGTTGAGATTTTAGACTTGTGATTTCTTCACTACTTTTTGCAAGCTCTTCAGTTAGTGTATTAGACTTACCTTGAAGCTCTTCATATCTTTTTGAAAGATCTTTAAAATCTTTTACTAGCTTTTCATCAACATCTTTAATTTCAATTTTAACGATATTCTCTACTTTTCCAAATAGCTTTGCAGTATCGAACCAAAGGTCAAAGATACCTTTTTGGTGGACTTGATAAGATGTTACAGAGACTTGCTTTTCTCCAGCTATCTCGCGGTAATGGCCATTTTGATATGAGTTATCAGTGATAGACATTTCATTTTGCACGTAAGTGCTCGATAGAAATAATGCACTCATAATAAATAGCTTTTTGTAACAAGCTTTCATAAATTCCTCCCAAGAATTTGATTCAATTTATTAGATGCAACTGCTATGCCAAGAAAAAGGCCAAAAACCATGCAAAAATGCCATGGATACTGTTCATATTTTAGACACTGGCCAAAACCAATGCGCTTTTGCTTTAATATCTCTATGAAAAATTCAATCTATCAAAAGACTTATCAGGTCAGTATCAATAATGTGAATATCAACAAGCGTCTTGGACTCTTTGGAATGCTAGGTTATCTGCAAGATATTGCAACAGTTCATGCCGAAGAGATGGGCTTTGGTTTAGAAGATATGATTCGAGATCAATCATTTTGGGTTCTAGTTAGACAAAAACTTCGCATGGACAGGTTTCCTCATTGGAACGAAATTATTGAGATTAAGACGTGGTCGAGACCGCCAGAAGGTATGTATGCCTTTCGCGAATTTGAGATTTTCCTTGATGGTGAAAAGATTGGAGATTGCTCAACTGTATGGATGATTTTAGACGGTGTGACAAGAAAGGTTAAAAAGCCTGATTTCCCAATGGAGAGAATTAATCCTCGTACAGATTATCATCTTGATTATATCGCTCATAAAGTTGAGGTGAGGGATAACTTTGAAAAAGTTAATACCATTACAGTACGAAATAGTGATCTGGATTTAAATATGCACGTTAATAATACGAAGTATTCTCAGTGGATTCTTGATTCAATTCCAATAGAGCTTCATAAAACTGCAAAGTTAAATGACTTTGAAATTAACTTTATGGCCGAAACACACCTTGGTGATAAAATTGATATCTTACGAGCACGTAATGAGGAAGGTGAGGTTACTCACGATATTGTCTATAAAGGTATTAGGGAATCAGATGGCAAGACCTGTTTCTTAGCAAAGCTTTTAGCAGACTAAATTAACGTAGGTAGAACTCAAAGCTACATGCACCTTTTCCTGAATAGCAGACTTCTGTTCCATAAGCTGGCACGACACCTTCGTTACCACCATTGAATGTTATATTATAGGCATCAACACCATTATAGTTATCATTGGCATTCTGGCCTGAACATCCTGCTGTTCGGCTTGTATGGCGCAGATTTCCTGTACAGTCCACATAGTCGTAATCCCAAGTTCCATTGCCATTTTCAATTATTGGAGCACCTGCATTGTATGAAGGTGAAATGAACATGGCATCAGTTGTTCCATTGGCACGAGAGAAGTATTCTGGATTAATTGAAGCTCTAGTTGCAGGAAGTGTTCTTTCAGTTATAAGGTTATCGGCAATAGAGCTTACCATGATTGAATTATCAAGATCTGTAACTCCACTTGAGCGTGCTACTAATGTCCAGCCACCACCATCTGTTGTCATATCACAATAGACGCTTCGTAGAGCATTTTGACCAGGATAGAAGTTAATAGTGTAATTACCTGATGGAGCATTTGGATTTTCTTCCAGGATCTGCTTGCATGAAGACTTATAATCTCCGTATGAGTTTGACTCTCGAATCATAAACCAACCGTTCCCCGCACCAATTGCAGTTGCTGGGTCAGTAGCAAATTCCATAGCAGTTCCATTCCAATAGGCACCATTGAAATAACCACCTTCTGAAGTTTCTCCTCCTCCATTGATCTTACCGTTCCAACAGTTTGCATACCAAAATGGAGTGTCAGAATAGAATGACGGACAATTTCCAGTATGATTATCGTTATCTTGATCAAGTGTTGACCACATCATTCCATTATGACTTGTGGCAATTGCCGCTTTTACTGTACCTATTAATTGAGTATAGGATTCAATATTTAAACGGTACTTATCCGCAGGATTAAAATTTTTCACCGTCATCATCGCCTGTTGTGAAAATGACTGATCGTAATCGTAAGACCAAGAATAGAGTAGTTGAAAATCTCCATTACCAGCAATATTATCCCAATGAGAGAGACCGACGAAGTAGTTTAAGTAGTCTAGGTAGTCGTTAGTGTTATTTGATGCAATACTTGTAGTCGATAATAGACTACATTTTCCTGTTGTATCACTTACGCTTCCAGCGGCTGCAGAGCATTTTGGCAGAGTTGAAATTGAATCAGCATATGTAATAGCAGTTGTAGGCTTATTCGTCCCACCACGAGTATTTCCCCATACAAGCGTCCAGCCTCCACCATGAGTTGTCATATCACAAACTGTTGGGAAGGCCGGATTTGAACCTCGTGGTCCATCTGGATCAATTAAGTAAACCCCTGTGCCACTTGAATAGCCACGGTCAAGAAACTCTCGACATGACTTCATTGAAGGAAGAGAGCGTACCCAAACGCGTGTTTCTTGGTATTGTTTTAATGTTAGACCAAGGCCTGATTCTACCTCTGTACTATTGTAAGCATTTGTACAGTAACTATTACCGGTTGAAGTACAAGTTGTGATTTCAGCTCTAGCCATGGAGTCTCTTGGAGTACATCTTTTTCCATAGGCACCACCGATAAAAATTCGATCCGTAGTATTGGGGTCAACATTTACGCATGAATAAAAAACACGCCAATTATTTCCGTAGCCATGAAAGAAATAGTTTCCAACAAGTCCTACGTTTTCATTACCGTCCATATCTGCAAACTTTACTTGTGGTTTACTTGCATCTGTAAGAGCGGCCACTTGTTGAAAATAATTAGGAATTGTTTTGTCTAAATAAGCCGTCTCCCAAGTATTGTCAGTGATACTGAAACCTGTATTCACACCTTCAACGCGCATTTGATTGAAGGCAATTGAATTTGATCTTGAGTAAACTTCCGCTGAAGTATCGCCACGAATAGCGTGAGTAGGGTAGCCGTGCCATACTTTTGTCCAACCTCCACCTTCTGTGGTCATATCACAATCAACTGTGACGGCCGTCCCTTCAGGATAAATTGTGTAGGAACCGTTTCCTCGAGATTTACCATTTAAAAGAATATCCATACAGTTCTTTGGACGGTCGTATTTCTCTCTTAAAAAGTAGCGTGCCTTAACAGTTGCTTGTCCTGTGTTGAAACCACCAACGCCACGAACACGGTTAAGGTCATCACTACCATTTGTATGATAAATATAGTGTCGTGGATAATCGTGTACATCAGAATTTGGTGTTTGCGTATAAGTAGGGAAGCAGTCTCCCCATCCAAAACCAACACCGGCCCAATTAGTTTGCCTATCTAAATAGTAGTTTGTTCCATTGCTATTTCTAAAGCGAAATTGTGAGCCACCTGTCATAATGTCACAATCTCCTGGTGTCGTCCTACTTGGTCCTGCTTTGATGTCGAGAACAAGATTTAAGTCATTAGGATTAAAAAATTCTACTGTCGAGAAATCTGTCGCTCCCCAGTTACCGATATCACGGGCCATCATTTGCGTTGCTGAAAAATCAAAGAAATTATGCATACCAACGGTATTAATTTCTGCGTAATTTGTGCTGGTGATATTAATGCCAGCAAATTCGCTTTTCATCGTATTATATGACTTCTTTGTCGTCATTGTAGGATCTGCAGCGTTGGCATAGAAAAGAGTCCAGCCGCCATTATCAATATCCATTTCACAGTAGACTTGAGTCGCTGTTACTTGATCTGGGTATACTGTATAGAGACCTGAGCCTTTCGATTCACCAAGCTCAACGAGATGTTGGCATGACATCGGTCTCATCCCTTCATCATGAAGATAGAGCTCTACTAATTGTGTCCCTACGTCATTATTATGATCTGAAGGAATTCCAGTTTTATAAACTTGATCTGAACCGATTGCAAAGTACCAATTTGAATGATTAACTGAGCCATCTAATAATGAAGCATCACCATTTGAGTAACCAAAACTATTGTTCCCAAGCTCTAGGCCACCCCATCTTTGACTATTCATTTCAATATCAATTCCTCGATAGCCACGTACAGGAGTGTCGTAAATTGGATTTGTAAATTGTGACCAAATATTTTTCTTCGTTTCATTCGGATAATTAATCCAAAATGTAAAACGATTTAGACTTTCGAGCTCATCAATATATTGAACAATTGAGTAGAGGTTTCCTGTAGGTGCTGCTTGATTGTAGAGTAGGGCCGAATTCGTTGTTGGAAAGTATCCTCCAGCTACATCGTGTCTGTAAATTCTCGTCCAACCACCGCCATTATTATCCATATCACAATAAACACTTAGAGCAGCAAGTGGTCCTGCGCCGTCTATGTCGATTGTATAAAGTCCACTAGGATATGATCCTGTTTTATTTAAAGTCGAGCAAGAAACCTGACAGTCGCGAACGACAATATCAGATGGTGCATTGGCATAGAAATTCATCCACTCTGGATTTGTCTTTGTTGAAACAAAGTGTTCATTTGTTGTTGATGTATTCCATACTTTCTTACAAGTATTATGGGCCACAATAGTTTTAAGTTCATTGCTTGCTAGTTTAAAACCAGTATCAACTGTATTGATCGCAAGAACAGCTTGCGAGAAGAGTAGAGTAAATAGAAAACCTATTTGAATTTTCATTTCTTATTTGCTTTTTGTAACTCTTTAATTGCTTTGCGCATCTCTTGCATATCTGCTTTAAGTTGCTCGTTTTCTTCTTTAAGTGAAGCAATCTCTCTTTTCACTTCTTCATCATTATTAAAGAGCTTATCAATTTTACTTGAAATTGATTTTACTGCTTCTACTAATAGCGCTGTGATATTACCGTACTGAACTGATTTATAACCATCTTGACCAGTCTTTACTAACTCTGGTTGAACTTTTTCAACTTCCTGAGCGATAAAACCTACAGTCTTCTCTTTTGGAAAATTTCTTTCTGGAAATTCATCTGTTTTCCAATCAAAAGTTACCCCACGTAGAGAATTTACCTTATGAAGTGGATCAATTATCGTTTCCACGTTTTCTTTGAATCTTTCATCTGAAGTATAAAGGTAAGCTGCAGCTAAAACATTACCTGCTACATGAAGCCTTTCAGATGGTGCATCTGTACCAAGACCTAGCTCACCTGTCCCCGTCAGCCTCATGTACTCAGTATAGCTACTCCCACTAGTGTATCTTGCAAAAACTAACGGGTCAGAAGGATTATCTCCCCACGTAACAGAAGGAATCTTGTCATCTCCTGTTGCTCCATCTCCATCAATATCGAAAACTTGCATACCGACTTGATCATTTCCAGATTGAACAACTAGACCGCCTAAACCTGTTGAACTAAGTTGACGAACTCCATGAACTATAAGTAGATCAGATGTTGGTACACTTGTTCCAATTCCCACCTTTCCAGTGTTATAATAAATATCACTACCTGTCGTTGTCCACTGAGATTGATTAACTCCACCAATTTGAGTCGTTACATAACTTTTCATCGCGCTAACTGATGGAGCTTGTAGAGTTTCTGTTCCAGCTGTCGAATTTACAACTGCTGCTGTTTGGGCACGTCCATTTGTGAAGTATAAATTGGTCGCACCTTCCGCAAGATCATCAGTGTCTGCTAATCCTGTAATTGCAGTATAGTTTGCATTGATTTGTGCTTGTAATTTTCCATAAGCATCGAGAACCGTATCTGTTGCTACTAAAGCTGAGTTTGCACCTACAGAGTATCCTGTTAGAGGTGTACTAAGGACAGTAGATCCATCGATAACTGAAGAAGGAACACGTCCACTCGCATCGAGTCTTAGAAGCTCATTGGCACCATTTGAAGTATTAACGGCCAAATTCACATCATCAGTGTTTGCCGTTAGAGTTAGATCACTAGAAGCTGTTAAGCCTTTGAATACCAAGTCAGTTCCAGTCTTTGTCTTATAAAGAGAAGTTCCACCGGCACTAGAAGCAGTGTTTTGTTCTCCACTTGCTGCAACAACTGTTGATAAACAACCTGCACCGTCTATACAGATATCATTGCCTGTTGTGACATTCATGCCACCATCAACAGTTAGTTTTTGCGTAGGTGCAATATTTCCGATGGCTACATTTCCACCAGAAGACTGTAGATAAACATCGACATCACCAGCATTAGGACCTGATGCTAAAGTTCTAAGATAGGTATGTGTTGCACCACCTTCATAGATTAGGCGGAAATTCATATCTTGAAAGTCAGGTTCACCATTATCTTCAATCAAATCAAAGAAAGATGCGGTATCACCAACAGTTAGAGAAAAGGCTTCTACTGTAGCACCTGCTCTTGAAATATAGAATGGTTGTGTACCAGATGCTGTTGCAAAGTTTGCACCACCATTTACGGTAAGCTTGTGGCCTGGAGATGCAACACCAATCCCAACATTACCTGTACCATCAATTCGCATTCTTTCTTTATTAAGATCTGCAATTAGTGGCCCACTTGTTCTAAAAACAAGAGCCGCTTGTCCGTAATCTGCATTCGCACCATCAGTTTCTTGGATTGAAGCAATAGATGCGTTAGCAACTTTTGAAGATCCAGAGTAGTTAGATGTAAAAAGAATATTTGTTTCAGCGCCAATCGCTGGATCAGTTGAGTTTAAACGTAGCATCGCAGGGAAGTCTCTAGCTGCTGCAAGGCTAACCGTTTTATCCACACCGTTAATATCAAGAAGCGAATAAGGTGTTGTTACACCAATTCCAATATTTCCAGTCGGATAGTGAATATCACTTCCTGCTGTTGTCCATTGAGTTGCACGATTATCAACATATGATTTAATAGCAGCAACTGAAGGTGCCTGGTCTGTCTCACTGCCTACTGTCGAGTTAACAACTGCTGCAGTCTTTGCACGGGCATCTGTATGATAGAGGTTTGTCGAACCTTCTCCAATATCATCTGTATCATATGCCGAAATAGCAGCAAGAGAAGAGGCGTGTGAATTAAGTTGACCTTGAACTTTTTGAAATGCTTGAATAACAGTATCTGTCGCTAATACACTTGAAGCTGCACCTGTTGTAAAACCCGTTAAGGCAACATCAATTGCAGGATTATAATTAATAATTGAATCTGCTAATTTATCACCTGCTCCAACTTGCGCAATTTTTCCATTTGTTGTTCCCACGTCAACTGCAAGAGTTCCAGAAGAAGTAATTGTTCCACCTGTAAGTCCAGTACCACCAGTCACTGCAGTTACTGTTCCAGCATTTCCAGTAGGCCATGCTGCTCGACAATCGGCCGCGATACAAAGCTCAGTTGCTTTGACTTTACCAGCAACATCAAGTTTTTCAGTAGGCTCATCCATACCAACACCAACATTTCCAGTGTCACCATCTAAGACTAGAGCTGTATTATTACTTCCATTAAAGAAGTTAAAGTGAAGTTCATTGCGACTTGTTGTTGCTGCTGAGTTTAAGCCGAATGCCATAATATCCCAGTAAGCACTTGCAGTGTTTCCTGTTTGCATTCTTATTGCACTCTTCTTATCTTCGTGTCCAAGAAGGTTCAGGCTTGCTCCTGCTGCTGAAGTTGTACCTTCTATTCCAATCTCGGCCCATGTGGCACTCTGAATGTGTAGTGGGTAAGTTGGTGTTGTTGTACCAATTCCGATATTACCTGTGTTGTAATAAAGGTCACTTCCTGTTGTCGTCCACTGAGATGACGTAATAGCACTAGTTTGGGCCGTTACATAATTTTTTACTGAATCAACAGAAGGGGCAGTATCCGTTTGTGTTCCTGCCATTGAGTTAATAACTTTTGCATCGGCCATGGATTGTGCCGTCGTATCGACGTAGCCTTTTACTGCAAGCTCACTTGGAACTTGCGTCGCTGAATCTAGAGTTCCTGAGTTATCAAGATCACTTGCCGGAATTTGTGCAACGTTGGCAACATTTGCAAGCCCGACATAAGTTTTATCAATTGTTGGTGCATTAATCTTTGACCAACTAATTGCTGCACTCGTGTTGATATCAGCATCAACGATTAAGTTGTCTTGAATATCATTTGCCGTTGTTGAAGGAGGTGTTGTGTTACCACTTTTTACACGTCCCTGCGCATCCACAACAACAGAATAGTAAGTAGTATTATCAGTCACAAGGTTTGGTAAACCTATAACCCCTGCATTGTTAACAAGCGTTGAATCAACAGATACTGCAGCAGTTTGATTCACACATTCAAGTTCATTAGATGCGTTTACAGAAACCACTTGTCCTGGAGAGCAAGTTGCTGCGATAACTAAATTATCCGATAGAGCTGCGTGATTGGCGTAAACTGAAATTGGATTTGCCAAGATATTCTGATAATCATAGGCGATTGGATTTCCAACATCAGTCACATCTGTCACGCGAATAACAAGAGTCTGTCCTGTGGGTATTTTATCAATTACATCTGCAATGTTGGAATAGAGAGGATCAAAAGACCCTAAGTTATCAAAGTCTAATTCAACAGTGTAGATCCCATTAGATAGTGGCACGCTATTAATTGTTTGAGTTGCAATTATTGTAGGAAGATCATTTGAATAGAAGATATCAAATTTTAAGTTAGGAGTTCCTGTAACAGGAGTACCGTTACTAAGTACAAGTCTGCCTGAGTAACCAAGCTTACTTGTCGAAGCATATAGATTTAAGGATAAGAAGCTTAAACTAAACGCTAAAATGAATGTAAAGATTCTACTAACGTGCAACAAAGTTCCCCTGTGTTTACAGTGGCATATCGACATAATATTACGAATCATTAAAGAAATGAAATTTAGGTAGTTAAGTGGACAATATTTCCAGTTTAGGGCAGAAATGTGCCAATTAAAGGTGGCTGACCCCTTAGATTAAGGGGTCGCATTACAAGGTGGATACATACGAGCAAGCTCGCCAATAGGTCCACCAGTTTGGCTATGATTCGGTCTTAGCTTTTCCCAATAAGAGTTAGTTGGAAAAACCTTACCATTTGCCTTATACATACCTTTTTTACCAAGAAGAATATTGTACATAATATCCATACTGCATCTAACTTGGTTTCTAGGTTCTATTGTCGTTTCATATCCAGATGCAAATTGGCAGTTCTTACCTCGCCAATAACGTGCATCTTTTTTTCGGTTTAGCTGAAAGAGTCCAGTAGGGCGATCTGTAGCATCTGGTACACGACCAGTGTTTACCTTTGTAGGATCGCATGATGACTCAACTTGTGCGATTGAAGCAAACATCCAAACCCAAAATCTCTTTCTTTGCTCATTATTTAGGTTGTACCAATTGGGACAAGTATATGGAGCCGCTGTCATCCCTTTGATTTCATCATAGAGAAACATCTCAGAAGCGCCCGATTCATTTTCAATATACTCTGTAATCATTTGTCCCCAAACGCCTTCTTTACCATCTTCAGTAATAAACATTTGGCAGTCTTTATTAAAATACTTTCCATCTCTTCTGTGTTCAGTTGGTAGGGGATCACCCTGAGAAATTGTATTGTCCTCTACCTGACAGTTATGACAACCACCATCCGGCGGATTTGTGACACTATTAATAACGCTGTTAAGCTCATTTAAGAAATCAGTTTTTCGAGAATTAAGATCAGAGCTATAAGAATTAAAATTAAGAATTAATGTAGATACAAGAATAAGTGACTTCATTTTTTAGCCTCCTTACTCTTTTGTACTTTTTGATAGACACACTTAATTCCACTCTCTTTCGACTCGTAGTTGATGGTATCATTTTTTAATTCGAGAATTTGAGTACTAATCGAATCCTTTTGATTCGCTGATGCCTTGCAATCTTTGACTTCACTTACTTGGGTAACTTTTGTCTTTGTATAAGTGAATACTGAACTATATGTACAATCCGACTTTTCAACTTTTTTCTTATCAGAAAATGGGCCGAGGAAAATACGATGTCCTACTCTTAGTCCTTTTTGTGGAGACTTTTCATCAATAAATTGTACTTCAGAAGCGTCACAAAAATCAGAGCTTCTCACTAGGGTTTTGTATTCACCCACATGCTTTTTCATCGCAGAAATGAAGTCATTCGCTGAAGCGGCCAACGCCATTGTTGGTAGTGCTAAAATTACTACCAATTTACAGATACTTATAGTGGAATTCTTAATCATACCTATCCTCTTATTAACTCTCGAATTATACCATTTTATAAGGGTTTAGAGCTCTTGGGAGACAAGATTTCCCCATGGATAATTATTTGGCCTAAGTATTGTGTTCATTATTACACACTTTAAGACATAGAGAGGCTTTCACTGGTAGTAATGCCTATTACAAAAATGGGAGAAACATATGAAGAAAATGGTCAATATTGCGACGTTAATGACATTAGCACTTCTTGTGTCATGTAATGCCGAAAAAATATCAAAGGTTAAGTTTGTACATGCTCTTGAGGGTGAATCTCTTTCAGGTGAAATGAAGATCAATGGCCAGGAATTAAATTTAACTGGTTCAAGTGAAGAGTCATTTGAAGTAAAGCCAATGTACCCAAGAAAATTAAATCTAAAGCTCGAATATAATCACGGGCCAGAGCTTAACAAGTTATCAGCTACTGAAATTAATATGGAATTTGAAGTGCGTAACTACGATTCTGAAGAGGGAAGTGTTGATCTAAGAAAAGCAGGTTCTGTAAAACTTCAAGGTGATAAGCTTAAGCTTACTAATTGTACAAACACAGTTGACTTCAAAGTAAATGGTAATGAGCTTGTTGTCGATATGTCTAAATTTAAAAGTCTTGCTTCTTGTAAGGCCGTAGGAAAGTACAAAAACTATAACCGTATTGGTGAAGAAGGCCGTCTACACAATGGTTTTGGACGTAACTTTTTTAAATTTGCGACTGATACTCAGTTTGGAAAAGAAGCTGCTTATGAAATCGTAAATAACTTCTCTCGCTACATTTATCAAGATGGAGAAATGGCCGAGTACTTAAAGACAATGATTACTAAGATTGCTAAAGCATCAGATATGCCAGATGTAGAACCTAAGGTTTTCTTTATTAATGCTCCAATTGAAAATGCTTTTGCTCTTCCAGGTGGATACGTATTTGTTTTTAGAGGTCTAGTTGATTCTCTTAAAACTGAAGCTGAGTTAGCTGGTGTATTAGGACACGAATGGGCACACGTTACTGAAAGACACGGTACAGAGTCTGTAACAAGAAGCTTAAAGTCTATTGCTACTAAGTTTGTTGGAGCTGGTTTTGTTTGGGCCAACTTTGGGATTCTAGGTGGTGCAGCTACTTATTATGTATACGATAAATTAGAAGATATTCCACTTATGGGATTTAGCCGTATTCAAGAGCTTGAAGCGGATAAACTAGGTGTTCAGTATGCATATAAAGCAGGATATTCACCTTACGGACTTGGAAAGTACTTCTCATCGGTACCTGATTATGATGAAACTTTCTTTCAAGCAATTACTTCAAGTCACCCAAAGTCATCTACTCGCGTGGAAAAAATTGAAGAGTTAATCTTTAATTATATCCCATATGATACATCACTTGTCGTAACAAGTGATGAGTATGAAGCAGCGAAGGAGTCAATTGATGATCTTCAGGCGATGCCTCCATATGTTGTAAGACAACTTATGGTTTCAATGGGTGCACTTGTTGAATCAAGTATCAAAAAGAGTGTTCGTAAAAAACTTAAGCTAGATCACAAATTAGAAGAAAGATAACAAAAAGAAGGCCCTTATATGAGGGCCTTTTTTTTTCTAGTATGTAATTCCAATACCTAAAAATACTTCACTTTCATTTTCTTCTGTTTCGTGTTTTCTAACAAAACGGTATCCAAAGTCCACAGGAATGGCCCTGAAGATCGATGTATTAAAAACCACTTCCGCTCCATAACTACTAATATGAAATCCATTGTCTGCTGATATAGCGTATACTTTAGTGTTATCGTAGAAGAGATTCATATAAATTCGCTTAAAGTAGATGAATGCTGAAATATTATAATCCGGATAGAAAAGTGGAAATAAATAATTAGAAGTGGTTTTTACATATCTCTTCGTTGCGAAATAATTATAACCACGAGAAAAAACGTATCCCATAATTTCTTGTGAAGTTGGCTGAAAGCGATAGCTTGTTCCATCTCCATACTTTTCACCATTAACAGAAAATTTAAAGCCATTATTATTAAAAAAACCAGGCGTCGTAATTGTAAGATCTCCAAACCAGCGATAATCACCAACTAATCCAGTCGTGTCATCTGTACTTGCATCCTGGTACATTCCTAAAAGAGAAAAGCTCCATGGCGAGATAATCGATCTTGCCGTATAGTCTTTATAAAGATTGACTAGTAGTGACGTACTTTGACGAATTAAATCCGATTCTCCTGTTGTGTCAACGTCATTTGAATTGTAATCCTTAGTTTGAACGAACTCAGCACTATAATCTAAAGTTATATTTAAGTTATAGAGATTTTTTCTGAAAACGAATGGTAGTTGTACTTTTGCTCCTACTGCATTTTCATCCCAGCCATAGTCATCATTATCTGTCCCTAGACGACTTACTTCTCGTTCTCTTAAATCGGCGATTAGGCTGAAAATTGGCCAATATCTTTTGAAATCAATTTGTAGCGATGAATATGGAGTATTCTCAGCCGCTTCATATCCTAGGTTAACATTCCATCCAAAGTCTCTTAAGTAATTATCTGCCCACAATGACAGTCCATAACCTTGACCAACAAAGAAGCTCCAAGAGTGTGGAGTAAAAGCTCGCCAGTCAAAACCAGAGTAATCTTTTTCTTTGTATAGATTGAAGTTTTTATTTGCTACTTCATCACGGTCTTTAAATTCTATTTTTTCAAAGTTATTTAAGCGATCACTAGGGCTATCTTTGGAATAAAACTTATCAGGATTAATTAAATTATCGATTGGTAATTTCTGACAGTTTGACATCGAAGTATTGCTAATTCTCTTACCATTTATTGTTTGTTCAGAGAATAAAATCTCATCATTTGAAAATGTAGGTGAGTAGGCTGCAATTCTAGAAGTCGTACACTTTTGTAGCTCTTTTGCGTTTATGTTGAATTTGAAAACCTCAACTGAACCATTGTATTGAGCTTCAAATAAAATATTATCTTTGTAATCAGATTGTAGCCAATAGAGATTGTTAAAACTTACTGGAATTAGATTAGTTATATTATTATTTCTTAAATTTGCACGTACGAGACCTTTTCCACCACTGGCCTTTGTCACAAGTGCTATAACCTCATCTTCATTGATTGAAACAGCTTCTAAGAATTTGTATTCATTGCTTTTGATTGTTCTAAGGAGTTTGCCATTTAATTCAAGTTCTTGAACTATCCATTCATTTTTGTCATTAAAGTTAATAGCAATGATCCTTGTCCCATCTTCGTTGAAGTGTGGATTATAAAGCCTCATTCCCGAAGTAATATACTTCTTATGACCATTTTTTAAATCAATTAGGCTTAAATCAGAATAGCTTTTGAACCCATATCGCCAGTGCGGTAAAAAATGAGATTGTACGGCATGATTTTTACTATAGTCTAATCGAGTAATGTCTTCACTGTAGGCTAAATCTGTTAGAACTTCTTTTTTACCATTAGTTTCTTTAATTAAGCGATAGAAGTTATTAAGGTCATACTCTAGATAATATAGATCAGCGCCATTTTTGTATTGATTAGTCTTAATATTAAAATCTGTTATTTTTAATTCTGGAAAGCTGTCCTTTTTCCACTTTTTTCTTAAATCTTCAAATGCTTCGTAGTAGAAGTCATAAAAGTCGATGCCTGATGCATTTTCAATTGCGCCAACAATTCCGTTTGGATAAGGCCTTGCTGTAACATTGTCCATGACATTATCCCAAAAGTTGTCACCATACTTTTTGTAACCATGAGATATTAGAACGTATCCATAAATATACCAACTCACTAATCTATCATTATATGTTCCATTAACAAATTGATCGTATGTTGGTGTTTCGCCTTTAAGTAAAATTGCTTTTAGTCTTGCCATAAAGCGAGAAGAGCGACCTCGTCCTGATTGAGTATATTTTGTTTCAGCATAAACAGCATCACCTTCCATATACCAAGGCTTTCTAGCTAAATAACTTAGAAGTGCTTGCCCAGTATCACCCATAAGTACATCAAAAGCCTTTACAGTTTTCTTATTAAAGATATCTTGCTGGATAACGTGGCGATATTCATGAATCGATAAATTTTCATGCCACTCAAGTGTACTTACATGGGCAAAGAAATTGGTTGAATCAAACCACTCTGTACGTCTTGGAGCAAGTGTTACAAATCCATTAGGATCACCCATTTCTGGACGATAGATCAAGCTAACTTGCTCCGGCTTTTTTAGCCCATAAGAAAGTCCTACATATTTTGAGTAGTGCTCCATTAGATTGGCCATATAAATTGCATTCTTCTTAAAACCTTTAGGGTAGATAACTTGCACAAAATCATTCTCTAAAGTTGACCAATCTTGTGGTGGGCTTTGAGTATTTACCCAATTATGTTGGGCCAATGTGTGAAAAGAAGTTGATAATATAAAGGCAATATATAGAACAAACTTTGTCATTAATTGTCTCACTGTGGTTAAAGCTAATTTTGTTTATTAAAATTAAACTTTATTGTAGTGAATATGTAAATGAATTGGTTAGGGAGTATTGAATGAGATTACTAATACTAGGAGCAACAGGCCTTGTGGGCAGTCATGTGTTAAAGCTGGCCATCGAAAGAGATGAAATCGAATATATTGTTGCACCTGTACGTCGAGAAATTAATTCACACACTAAACTATATTCACCCATCATTAATTTTGATCAGGTAACTTCAGCAATGTTTAATGAGTGGAATGTTGATGCTGTCATTTGTGCTCTTGGTACAACAATTAAAGTGGCCGGTAGTAAAGAAGCATTTAAAAAAGTAGATCTTGTGTATCCTCTTACTTTTGCAAGATGTGCAAAGGAAGTTGGAGTTGAAACTTTTGTCTTAAATTCGGCAATGGGAGCGAATGAGAATTCTATTTTCTTTTATAATCAAGTCAAAGGGAATTTGGAAAATGCATTGATGAACTTAAAATTTAAGTCTCTTTGTCTAGTGAGGCCTGGACTCATTGGTGGAGAGAGGAATGAGTTTCGATTAGGGGAGGTTATTGGAAAATGTTTATTGAAAACTTTCCACTATATCCTACCAAAAAGCTTACGTATTAACCCTGCTTCATCAATTGCAAAAGTGATGCTAGAGGCGGCAATAGAGCAAAGAGCGGGGATAAAAATCATGACCTCTGACAGGTTAACGTAAATTGAAAACGACTTTTCAGTACCTTACTAAGCAATCTATATAAATTTTGTTCCGATTACTTTTTATCATTTAACTATCTGAAATTATTGTTAAGAAATTATAACAGTTGACGATAAGTCGAGATATAGATTTTTCATCTATTGGGATTTTTTATATTTCGGAGAACTATGTGAACCAAGCTTTTAAGAAAGGTATTGAGTGGGATATTATCAGTCTTGCTAATTATGTGTCAGAAATTGTTTCAAAAGAAAGTGGCAATATTCTAGGACCGGCACAACAGTCGATGGTAACAAGTCGTCTTAAGAAGAGAATGATGACCTTAGGTTGCTCGACTCCGGAAGATTATTATAGTTATTTAACAAAAAATTATGCAAAAGAATCATCGCATTTAATTTCAATGCTAACGACTCACCATACTTACTTCTTTAGAGAGTTTTCTCATTTTGAATATTTATTAAAGAATCTTGATAGTATTGTTGCGAATGCAAAGAAGCGTGGCGATTCTACGATAAGAATTCTTTCGGCAGCTTGTAGTCGTGGGCAAGAAGTTTACTCACTTGGAATGTTCTTTCATCATCATTTAAAAAACTATCCTGGGATGCGTTTCGAAATAGTTGGAACTGATATTGATCCTGAAAGTGTTAAGATTGCAAAGAATGGTGTTTACCGTTATCGTGAAATAAAATCAATCCCAACTGTATACTTAACTGGTAACTGGATGCGTGGCTCTGGTGAAATTTCAAAATTTGCTAAAGTTAACGCAAATATTAAAGATAACTGTCAGTTTGGTGTTATGAATTTACTTGCACCAGAAAAGTTTCTAGGTAGCAAAAAATTTGATATTATTTTTTGTCGTAACGTTTTCATCTACTTTGATCAAAAATCTATTGAAAATATCGTAATGAATTTCAAAAAATATCTACATAAAGATGCGCTATTTGTTACTGGAATAAGTGAGTCACTGAAGGGGACGAGTTTAAAGGTTCAGACACTTGCTCCAAGTGTATATTGCCTAGACCCTGAAGCACCTAAGGCTGAAAGAAATCTTAGTCTTGTTAAAGATGGTGTTGCACCACTTTCGAGACCTGCTATTAGACCAATTTCAAGTCTACCTTCGATACCTAAACCTATTCGTATGCTAATAGTTGATGATAGTTCTTCTGTTGTAAAACTACTAACTAAGATATTTGAAAAAGATGAGGACTTCGAAGTTGTTGGAAGTGCGGCCAATGGTGTTGAGGCCCAGGAGTTCCTAAAAACTAATAGAGTCGATGCGATGACTCTTGATATTCATATGCCAGAAATGGATGGAGTTGAGTATCTGAAAAAGAATTATCGTATGGGACATCCAAATGTAATTGTCGTATCAAGTGCTAGCCGTGAGGATACACGTTATGCTCAAGAAACTCTTAATAATGGAGCATGTGACTTTGTTGAAAAACCAGCTCTAAATAACTTAACTGAAAGAGCTGAAGAGATTAAGAATAAGGTGAAAATGTCTTTCTTAAATGCAGGACCTGCTGTTACAAAAATTGATCGCTCATTCCAGAAAAGTTTTGATATCAAGAATCCAGATACAAAGGCACGTTTCTTTGTTGGAAGCTTTAGTGATAAAAAGAAAATCGTTGCAACACTTGATGAGTTAAGAGGTAATCAACCTCCAACATTCTTATTCTTTGAAGGGAACGGAAACTTCCTTGAAATGATTAGTGAGGAATTTAAGTCTGTTCCAAATATCGAAGTTTTCTCTCAAATGACGACAGTTGTGAACAATGCTGTCTATATTTGTGATTTCAAGTCACACTTTGCTTCTGTAAACGCGAAAACTTCTTCACGAAAGAAGAGCTTATCAGTTTTTGGAATTGTATCAAAACAAGTTGAAAACTCATTTTTTGATTTAAAGAATACTCAAATCCTGATCGAAGATACTGAAAGTATCAATGCTAGTGTTAAGGAAGTAGCTTCAGATATCTTTCCATGGACAAGTTTTGCTCACCTTGGAACAGAGTACCTTGCGGATGATGAATAGTTAAATTATCTATAATCAGTCTCTCTTCATACTTTTTGAAGAGAGATTGAACTTTGTTATTGGAATTCTCGTGGAAAATTCTTTTAGTGCTTTCTTATTTTTGTGTTTTATCTTAACCATTACTCCTGGTTCAGATACCGCGTTAGTTTTGAAAAGTTCAATTAGTGGTAATCGTAAGAATATAATGGCCACTATTTTAGGGATCTGTTCAGGTCTTTTTATTCACGCAGTGATGTCTTCACTTGGACTCTCTGCAATCTTGCAACAATCTGCTGAGCTATTTCACTTTGTGAAAATGATTGGAGCTGCTTATCTCATATACTTAGGTGTACGTGCATTATATGAAGCATGGTTTAGTGGTAGTAAAACGAACCTCTTTCTCGTTTCGAAAAATGAAAGAAAACAGGTCTCTGTCTCTAGTGAGTTTCGTAGAGGTCTTTTAACGAATATCTTAAATCCAAAAGTTGCAATTTTTTACTTAACTTTCTTACCTCAATTTATTGATATTAATTCTAATCCACTAGTTCAATCAATTGGCCTGTCGTTAGTTCATATTGCCTTAAATCTAATTTGGCTCTTTCTATTTGGATACTTTGTTACTTTCTTTAAGGCACAGTTTGAAAAGGGAAGAACTAAGCGTGTTGTTGAAACACTTAGTGGTTCAGCATTCTTATTCTTTGGTCTCGCTCTAGCAAAAAGTAAAGATTAGCCCTTGGATTTTCTGAACATTCTATCTTGTTCTTGTGCTAGTATTTTTCCTTGATATGTTTCATAGGCTTCTTTTAATAGTTCTCCTGCTCTTGTATTAGAAACTGGTAGAAACTCTAGATAGCACTCACCAACGGAGAGAAAGTTGTGTGGAGTTTCAAGTACAAGAATATCATCTACCAGATTTATAATCTCACTCCAAGATTCTCTAGAACATACAGGTGTTACAACTTCAATTTTATTTGGTGTTTGCTGTTTGATTAATTTGATTGCGGCCTTAACTGTTGCACCTGTTGCGATCCCGTCATCAACAATAAGAATATCTCGACCTGCTAAATTAATTGGCTCTCTCCTTCTTCGTAAAATTTTCGCCTGCTCCAGGGCCTCTCGTCTTTTTTCATTTGTTAATCGACGTAATTGAAGTTCATTAACTCCGAAGTGACTTATTAAATCTCTATTATAGTATGTGTCTCCAGTTTCGGTGACAGCGCCAATAGATAATTCACTGTTTCTAGGTGCACCAATCTTTTTTACACAAAATACATCAAGAGGAAGACGGTGCCTCATTGCTATTTCGTAGGCTACAGGAACACCTCCTCTAGGAAGAGCAATAACTACAGCGTTATTTTTTTCGCGTATCTTATCCTTGAATTCCTCGGCCAATAATGCACCGGCTTCCTTTCGGTTTTTAAACATCTTCGCTTCCTATTACGCAATTTTAACTTGTCGTGTTTCGTCAATTGGACATTGAATAGCGGATTCTTTTTCTATCTCTAATTTAACAATTTGTGAAAGGTCATGGATTTCATTACCAAGTCTTTGAATAATATCGTCCGAAGAAATGATTCCTACTATTTGATCTCTACTGTTTACAACTGGGATGCGTTTAATACCATTGGCCTGCATCTTTTTTATTGTATCGACAATACTATCCTTCGGTGTGCACAGAACTACATTCTGAGTCATGATCTCACTTACTTTAGAATAAGGTTCAATCTTTCCTTCTTTTCCAAAAGATATGGCAATGTCTCTGTCTGTTAAAATTCCAACGGGAGTATTTTTCTTACCTGTTATATTATCCACAACAATAATGGCGCCAACGTGCTTTTCATACATCTGCTTTGCCGCATCTTTTAAGGTTGCATTTGAATTTATGATAACAACATCTTTTTGAATGATATCTTTAATCGCCATTATTTATCTCCTGATAAGCTTTTCTTTCAAGTTGATTATAAGAGGAGTTATCAGCAGATAAGATTTAATTATTTTTAAAGAAAGGTTTTGATTAATTTTCGCTTATCGTTCACGAAGCAAGCGTCAGCGCTAGCGTATCGTTTAAAAATGAAAGTATCTTATTATTTAAAGAATGGAGCGCGTGACAAGAGTCGAACTTGCGACATCCACCATGGCAAGGTGACACTCTACCAACTGAGTTACACGCGCTTATTTGAGTGAGATGAAATATATTGCTGAGAGAAAAAGTTGTCAATAGGTACAGAATATTTTTTTTCAATAAAGTATTAACTACTTAATTTTACAAATATATTCTGCACCTTTGTTTAAATTAAAGGTAAATAAATATCTGTGATCAGTTCATTTTCAGGAACCTCTGGAAAGAAGTTATGATAATGAAAGAAAAGTGGAAAATCTCGAAGCTCCTCGCCACTTGTCGGAAGCCATTTTCCATATAATTCGTAGATCTTACCCTCAATATTATCAGGTGAACCAAAGTGGCGTGCAACAGCACATCGCCCAGCTGGAATCGTTTTTTCGATAACTCCATCTTTATTTTGTTTTAAGTCTTCAAATAGTTCACCACAAATATCAAAGGCAAAATCCTCTGGTTTTGTATTATTTGGATCGTTGTAGACGATACCAAATGTGCGTGCTTTGTTTATTGGTGATTGCTTACTTTGAATTCGCCAATTTTTAAACTTTTCAACTGAGTTGTTAAGAGTTGTGGGTGAAGCTCTATGTTCAAGAACGGCCACCTTCATTTCTTCTAAGTTTATTATTTTTATTTCCATGTGATTATCTCCTGTAGGAATTATGAATTGATATTTCTCATGCCACTTTTCCCAGTTAGGTGCACTTCTAAATTGAGAAGGAGTAACATTAAAAACTTTTTTAAAAGAACGAGAAAATGCCTCAGGACTATCGAAATTAGCATCAAATGCGATATCGATAATCTTCATTTCTTTGTTGAAGACAAGTTGATACGAGGCCCTCTTTAATCGTGTTAATTGAATAAAGCTGTATAGACTAATATTAAGTTTTGCCGTGAAGACACGGTGAAAGTGATACTTAGATAAACCTGATACTTCTGATAGTTTTTCAAGGTTAAGATCTTCATTAATATTATCAGCTATATATTTACAGATAAGAGCTATTCTATCGTTATATTCATTACTCATAAAACTATGATAGCGTACTTTAATTTTGGAAACTTGATTAATCTTGCTCTTTAAGAATTTCTTTATAGATTTCTTTTTCCCGAGCCATCAGGTGAATCGAGAATATATTGAGGTAGAAGCCACCCTGGGACTTGGCGGCGAAGCTTACGATAGATTTCTCGCCCTTCATCTTGTGTGAGGTAGAAGTGCATGGCACCTTTTGCTTGGTCAGGATGGTGGAGGTAGTAGGGCCTAACTCCTAAATCATGAAGTTTATAAATAAGCTTTTCTAAGTCTTCGACTTTATCATTCACGTCTTTTAGAAGCACAGATTGCGAGAGTAGTGGAAAGTATTTTCCAAGTTTTGCAATACAATCACGCACATCGCTTGTGATCTCATCGGCGTGATTTATGTGAATAACAATATTGATATCGTTGAATACTTGCTTGAACTTGTTAAGAACTTCGATCACTTCATTACCAATATAATTTGGAAGGGAAGCGGGAGTTCTGGTATGAAAACGAATGAATTTAATATGTTCTAATTTGCTAAATTCATTTAGGTAGAAATCGATTTTTGCAGCTGAAAGCATAAAAGGATCGCCACCTGAAAAGATAATTTCATTAATCTCAGTATGGGCCTTGAGGTAAGTTATAACTTTTTCAAAATCGGCCTTAAAAATTTCATGCTTTCCACTTAATTCATTCTTTCTGAAACAATAGCGACAAATTACCGGACAAATAGTTGTCGGAGTAAAAAGGGCGCGATTATCGTAGCGATGGATTAGTTGTGGAGCGACGTATTTTTGTTGATCACCGATTGGGTCATCAAATCCATCCTGATGAAGTTCTTGATTAGAAGGAAGAAATTGTTTGGCATGAATGCCATCAAATCCTTCTTTTTCAATTAGCTCATTTATATGATTGGGGATAAAAACTTCGTAGCGAGATGGTTCTAAATTAAGACCAAAGCGAGCATTGACTTCATCTGTGCTTCGCAGTCCTTTTCTCATTCTTCGCTATTATCTTTTTTGTTTTGTTCTTCGTATTTTTTAATGTCATTTAGGTGATGCCACTTGGCCCAATAGGCACATCCACGAATAAGAAGGGCCCCGTAAAGAGCAATTCCTGTAAAGTGAAGCATTACACTTACTGTAGAGAGCACACCTGTGTTTTGAAGTAACCAGTAGATCCAATAGAGTAGAGCGATGTGAATGATGAAGATCACGACAAATTGGATTTTATATGAGATTGATTTTCCTGCTAGCATGGCGTCTTTATATAACTACTTTGAGTCATTTTCAACATGCTCACGGATTTCTTGGATCTTTTTAATGGCAAAAGATTTGTAGATATCTGTAAGTAGGCAGTGAGCGTAGAGAACATCGCCGGCAGGCATTGGTAAAAGAGCAACAGGTTTTATTGGTCTAAATTTACCTTTGTATGTTCCACCCTTGTATTTGATATCAATAACTTCTTGTTTAGCGATATGTGCTTGAAGTTTTTGAATCGTTTCAGGGGCTTCTGCGATATTGGCCTTTCTAAAGTCTTGGATATTTAGAATTTCACCTTCTTTAAGTTGGCGATTAGACTTCACTTCATCCAGGGTTTTAGCAAAAACACGAAGACAGGCAATTGTATCATCAAGTGCACGGTGATGATTTTCAAGAGGAATATCAAAGTGTTTACACAATGAACTTAGTTTATGGTTCTCACTTCCTTTCACATATTTTCGAGAAAGTTTGCATGAGCAATAAACCTTAGCTTTATGTAATTCCATCTTAAGTTGGTGCATCGCAAAGACGATAAAGCCTATATCAAATTTTGCATTATGGGCCACAAGAGTGTGAGTTCCACTGAACTCAAGAAATTTTGGTAAGACCTCTTCAATTGAAGGAGAATCTTTGACCATCTCATCTGTGATACCATGGATTTTTGTTGTGAATTCAGGGATTGGATTTTTAGGTTTTACTAGGGACTCAAAAGTTTCTATTTTGTTCCCGATGACTTTAATAGCCGCAATTTCAATGATTTCGTCAACTAAAGGGGAAAGTCCTGAGGTCTCTAGATCGAGTGCTATAAGGCCTTCTGGGAAATACTTATTGATATTTTTAATTTCGCTCTGTGTAAAATTAATGATAATCCCTTTAAGTTGGCTTATAGAGGGCAATTACAACGATTTGTAAATATTAACGAATCGTAGCAATGTGTCATGCCAATTTTAAATAATTTTAGTACGTTGAAGAACCTTAAATCTTAACTTTTATTACTGATTATGGGCCTTATGGTCAATAGTTTGAGGAAATATTTTTATGAAGAAATTTGATGTTATTGTTATTGGTTCTGGGCCAGGTGGATATGTCGCCGCTATTCGTGCTGCCCAACTTGGAAAAAAGACTGCGATCGTTGAAAGTAAAGAACTAGGCGGTGTTTGTCTTAACCGTGGATGTATTCCAACAAAAGCGGTTCTTAAAGCAGCTCACAGTGTACACGAGCTTGCTGATATGAAAGATCTTGGTATTGATGTTGAACTTAAAGGTTTAAACGGTGGCCAAGCTGTTAAGCGTGCAAAGGGAATCTCTGCAAAGATTTCTGGTGGTGTTGCTTACCTAATGAAGAAAAATAAAATTGAAGTTTTTGAAGGTTATGGAAAGCTTCGTACAAATACTCAAGTTGAAATTACTTCATCTCGTGGTCACACTGAAACAATTGAAGGAACAAATATCATCCTTGCAACTGGTGCTCACTACCGCTCATTTCCTGGACTTGAGCACGATGGAAAAAGACTGATTGGTGCTTGGGAAGCAATTAAAATGGAAGAGCTTCCAAAGTCAATTGGGATCATCGGAGCTGGTGCTATCGGTGTTGAGTTTGCTTACTTCTGGAATGCATTTGGTGTTGATGTTCATATCTTTGAACTTCAAAAGAATCTTCTGCCAATCGAAGATGAAGAATCTTCAAAAGTAGTTGAGAAAGCATATAAGAAATACGGAATTAAAATGTCTCTTGGTGTTGAAAAAGTTTCAGCTAAGAACAATGGTAATGACGTAACAATCACTGAAGTAAAAGGTGGTAAGACTGTTGAGCATAAATTTGACATGGGTCTAATCGCTGTTGGTATGACAGGAAATATCGATGGTATCGGACTTGAGACTGTTGGTGTTCAAACTGATCGTGGGTTTGTTGTAGTTAATAATACTTACCAAACAAACGTACCAAATATTTACGCAATCGGTGACCTTGCTGGTCCACCTCTTTTAGCACACGCAGCTTCTCACGAAGGTATTATTGCTGCTGAAGCGATTGCTGGTCTTCACCCACATCCACTAGATAAGATGAATGTTGCTGGTTGTACTTACTGTCAGCCACAAGTTGCATCTGTTGGTTACACAGAAAGAGCTCTTAAAGAACAAGGTATTAAATACTCAGTAGGTAAGGTTCCATTTACTGCAAATGGTAAGGCCATGGCATCTAACGAAACAGAAGGGTTTGTTAAAACTCTTATGGGTGAAGATGGAGAAATGCTTGGTGCACACATTGTTGGTACTCATGCAACTGAACTAATTCACGAGTATGTACTGTTCAGACAAATGGAAGGTGTTGATGAAGAAATGTTCGCAACGATTCACCCACACCCAACTTTAGGAGAATTCCTGGCTGAATCTGTGTTAAACGCTAAAGGTAGATCAATCAATTTTTAATTATATATAAGGACTGAATATGAAAAATGATATCGTAATGCCACAAATGGGTGAGTCTATTACAAACGGAACGATTACAAAGTGGCACAAGCAAGTTGGTGACACAATTGAAATCGATGAAATCCTATTAGAGATCTCGACTGATAAAGTTGAATCGGAAATTCCATCTCCATTCTCTGGAAAGATCGTTGAGATTCTTTTTGAAGAAGGTGAGACAATTGATGTTGGTGTAAAAATCGCAGCAATTGATGATGATGCAAATGCAGCTGTTTCAGCAGCACCTGCTGCGGCGGCTCCGTCTCCTGCAGCTCCAGCAGCAACTCCTGCTCCTGCGGCAGCGGCTTCTTCTTCAGATACTCTTGAAGACGTTGTTATGCCACAAATGGGAGAGTCAATTACTAACGGTACAATCACAAAGTGGCACAAGCAGCCAGGTGATATGATTGAAATCGATGAAATCCTTCTTGAGATTTCAACTGATAAAGTTGAATCAGAAATTCCATCACCATATGCAGGTCGTGTTGAACAAATTCTTTTTGAAGAAGGTGAGACAATTGATGTTGGTATTAAAATCGCAGCAATTGAAACTGATACTTCAAAAGCATTTGGTGCAGCGGCAGCTCCGGCTGCGGCAGTGGCAAGTACTCCAGCAGCAGCACCAGCGGCAGTTGCAGCAGCTCCAGTAGTGGCAGCTTCTGTTCCAGCAGGACGTCGTTTCTACACTCCTCTTGTAAGAACTCTAGCAGCTAAGCATGGTGTTGATGTTAATGAATTAGCACACCTTAAAGGAAGTGGAGCAGGCGGACGTGTAAACAAAGCTGACTTCATGAATTTCCTAAATAATAGAGGAGCAGCTCCTGCAGCAACAACTTCAGCTCCTGCGGCGGCTCCTGCTCCAGTAGCAGCGGCACCTGCACCTAAGGCAGCTGCACCAGCTTCTGTTCCAGCTGCAACAAGCGGACGTGTTGAAGTTATTCCAATGGATAATATGAGAAAAGCAATCGCTAAGAATATGGTTGCTTCTAAAATGACTTCACCACACGTTAACTCGATTGATGAAGTTGATATGACAAACCTATTTAAATTTAGAGAATCGTTCAAGAAACAATTCCAAAAAGAAGAAGGTTTCTCTCTAACTTATACTCACTTTATTCTTTATGCTCTAGTGCAAGCGCTTAAAGAGTTCCCAACGGTTAATGCTTCAATTGATGGTGACAATATCATCATGAAAAAAGACATCAACCTTGGTTGTGCTGTAGCTGTTCCTGGTAACGGACTTGTTGTTCCTGTAATCAAAGGTGCAGATAACCTAAATATTAGAGGTATCGCTAGAAAGCTAGACGAGCTTGTTCAAAAGGCAAGAGCGAAGAAGCTTACTATGGATGATATGTCAGGTGGAACTTATACTTTCACAAATAATGGATCTTTCGGAATCCTTATTGCAACACCTGTTATCCTTCAACCACAACTTGGTATCTTCTGTGTTGGTACAATGAAGAAGCGTCCAATTGTTACTGAAGATGACTCAATTGCAATTCGTCAGATGATGTATGCAACTCATACATACGATCACAGACTGATTGATGGTGAAGTAGGATCGAAATTCCTAAGACACGTAATCAACACTCTTCAGACAACTGATTGGGCGGGATTATTTTAGTAAATTTAAAAAATCAAAATAGAAAAGGCTACCGATGGTAGCCTTTTTTTATATTCTTGGTGCTGATTTTTGGTAACGTTCTCTATCTTTAAGACTTTCATAGAAGTTTTCTAAGGCGAGATGACCTTTCTTCCAGTTAAAAACATCTCGAAATGTCAGCCAATCAAGAACGCAAAGTAGCCAGTCTTTTTCCAGTTGATGAAGTCCACCTTTATCAACTTTCTTTTCAAGTGAGTCTAGAATACTCTGCACTCTTTCGTACTGAACTTTAGAGAATTTAGACTCCCATTTTGTATCACATTCCCAGAGTTTTTGTTGAAACAGAATGATACATGAATCACAAAGCTCATCGATTAAACGAAGCGCTAATTTTGTATGTACATCTAATTGCTTTCCTTGTTTTTCGAGTAAGTATTCACAAATGATAGTTGAATCAAAGATTGAACCATCTTCTGTTTCTAGAATTGGGATTCTTCTTGCAGCATTATATTCACCAATTTTTTTTGCACCATCTGGAGTAAGTGATCTCACTTGTTCAAGTTCATAAGGAATTCCGAGTTCTTCGAGTACGAGAATCACTTTCCTAACGAAAGGTGATGTTGTTGATCCAATTAGTTTCATACAGGCCCCTAGTTCAAATCATTATTGATTTTAATTTCTGGTTTATCTGTCTTGATTGTAACGTTAAATTGGCATTGATAGATATCTTTTTTCTTATTCTTTTCTAAGTAGCAATTTAAGTGTTTACCTTTCCTCACTTCGTAATTCTTGGCCCCTATTGTGTGATAGTCATCAGCAATTAAGTCGAGTTTTTGCCAAAATCTTTGGGCCAGGTTTCCATCAAACTTTATCTTTAATGTATTATTTTCAAAGCGAATCTTTGCCTTCCCATTTGCCCTCGATGTTTCTAAGAATTCACTGATAGCTCCTTTTCCAAAATCGGTATCACTATTATATGAAGATAATTCTCCTTCTCCTTTTCCATTTAGATAGAGATGACAGTGAAATTTATGACTTGGTTCGCGCACGCAAAAAAAGTATTTGTGGTAGCGAAAGACGAGGCCATGGACGAGGTCAGCGTAGGTATTTTTAACAGGAAGACCTAAAAAAATTTCTCTTGCATACTTTGAGTCAACGACAGAGAACTCATTTACGTGGCTTGAGATTTCGATACCTGAGATTTCGGTAGCGAATGTTTTAAAGGTTAGAATAAGGGCAAACGATATCAGTAGGAGCTTCTTCATAACTATGAACTATAGAATTCATCGAGATTGAAGTAAAACAAGTTCACAAAAGATTAACAAAGAAAACAATAGGCCAACAAACTAAATCACTAACTACTTAGAAATAGTAATAAGGCTTCGATACATTTTATTCGCCTTGTGGGACTCTACATTCTTGCTAATCTCATTATACTTAGTACGATATAAATTTGAATTTCCTTCAGCAGTAAAATCTGATTCAAGTTTCTCAAGAAGTTCCTTGGCCTTATTATTAAAAATGAGGTCATCTTGAGTGAAGTCTTGAATTTCAAATTTATCTTTATACTTATTTGCAATGGCCTTACCAAGTCGTGTTTTGCGAAATGGTCGCTCTGATGTATAGGTGAGGACAAACTTTCCTTTTGGTTTTAAGCTATCCATAATCTTGTTTAAAGTGCGGTAGAGGTCATTGAGCATATAGAAACCATCTAGCGAGATAACAAGATCAAATTCATTCTCTCCGAGCCATGTTGTTTCATAATTTGCTTCTTTATAATCATGATCACTTTCGACGAGATCAAATCCTTTTGCCTTAAGTTTGTATTTCTTTGCAAAGTAAGCCGTTAATTGTCCTGTTCCACAACCGATATCAAGAATTTTTTGATGGGGCTTAAAGTGAGAAGTTAGAGCAGAGAATTGCTTCTTTGATAGGTTATTTTGCATGAAGCATTCAATTCCATGCATCTCTTTACAATAAGTTAGATATGATTGTGATTCTTTTGCAAAACGGTAGTAATTCGTGAAGGCACGTTTAGCTTTGGCGTTGAATCCCTTTTGTGTAAGTAATTTTCTAATAAATTGAAACATAGTTTTTTATACTCCTATTTTCTTTAAAATTCTATCTTCATGAAATCTTAATCAATTAGAATTTGTGAGAACTTTAAATAAGTGTTTAAAATAGACTAAGAAGCCAAATAGGAGGTTCCTATGATTAAGTTTTTAGTATTTTTAGGATTACTTGTGACTTTAGCGAATGCTGCGGTAACGACGGTCTTTATTGACGGCCTCAATATTAAAGGCCGCCAAAAAGTTGAAAATATATTAGAAGTCTTTGATATCTGAAACTAGCTCTGGGAAGTCGATATAAGGATTTCTATTTCCTTGAATCTCTTCAATCTTGTTATTTCTTTCGATTTCATCGCTGTCCACTGGATCTTCTGCGTGCCATCTTCTTAGGTATTTTTCCATTCTACTATTAATCTTCGCTCCATAGCGAGTTGCAAAGTAGAACATTGCTCGAGCAACATTGCCCTTATGCTCTGTTGGTGGTTCAAAATAATGTCCATCAGAATGAGAAGCAAAACAATCTCTCGTTGCAGCTTTTCCACCTTTTAGGTCAGCAAAGTCATTTGAGCTACGAACGCTATTGGCCTTAGAGTCAGTTGGGAATAAATGGTGAAGGTCACCTTTTTGAAGTTGTGAACTAAATCCGCCTGTGAATTTTGACTGAGGCCATGTGTGCTCACAGTTAACAATTTGATGATTAGGGATTTTCCCATCTCCAATTGGTCCGATATTAGGAGTACTTCCATTGAAAACTTTATTGCAGTAAACACCTTTTACATAAGGTTGGTTACTTTCATCATATTTTAAATGTAATTCGTTAAAAAGGTAGCGCTTAGCTTGAGAGTAGGAATTTTTTTTGTGATTTTGGCTGATAATTCTTTGTAATTCTGTTCTTAGGTTTTCATCTTGTAAAAGGTCATTTGCGACTTCTGCTTTAAATGATTCCGGATAATAGCCGGCAGTGGTCGTTAGTGCCAATAAGGCTGCTACTAAGAGTTTTAATTTCAAAATCTAATCCTTGATATTGTTGCTGTATATAAAAGCATCTCAAAGATGAAAGGTTTTGCAAAATAAAAAATGAAATAGAAAGGCCTTCTTAACAGAAGGCCAATATTAGTACTGAAATGGATTAGTCAAATATTTAGAAATTATCGATTTTATCAGCTAGGTTAGCGATGTCGATAAATGGATTTCTATTGTTTTGTACAGAATAGATAATTTCGTTTCTTTCTCTTTCTTCAGCGTCAACTGGATCAAGCTTATCCCACTCTCTAAGAACTTGCTCTTGGTGGTTTGAGATTGAAATATCATATCTTACTGAGAAGTAGAAAAGTGCTCTTGCAACATTTCCTTTGTGCTCAGCTGGTGGTTCGAAAGCACCGTTACCTTGAGTTTGTGAAGCTGTACAATCTTCATAATCAACTGGGAAACCATCTACATTATCAAATTCATAGTTACCTCTTACAGAGTTAGCTTTTGAATCAGTTGGGTATAGGTGGTGTAGGTCTGATTTTTGAAGACCTTTGTCAAAACGACCAGTAAATTTTGATTGTGGCCAAGTGTGCTCGCAGTTAAGAACGTTTGGGCTAGGGATTTGTCCTGGACCCATAGAACGAGTTTGAACTCTTCTTAGTGTCTTTTGGCAATATACATCTTTAATGTAGTAACCTTTATCATCTTCTTTTAAGTGGATTTTTCCGAAAAGTACTTTTCTAGCGCCTTTGTAACCTAGGCTTCTTTGGCTGTAACAACGACCTTTGTTCTTTGAATCACATCCAAGAACATCTTGAGAATTTGTTTCTTGGTGAGTTGTATTTAGAACTTCGAATAGGTAGCTCTTTAACTCTGCACCACCTCTTGAAAGAACATCATTAGTTTCTTTCGGGTAGTAGTTATTTAATTCTGCAGCATTACTCGTAAGAGCGAAAAGTAGTGTTGATAGAACGATTGCGATTTTCATCTAATCCCCTTTAGTGGTTTGTGTGTGTGAAGCTTTTATAGGACATAATTATTAAAATGGCTAATAGGAATCTTAAGTTTTTCTAATAATTTCTGTCAGGTAATCTAATTTCAATATTTAGACGCGCTGCTTTTAATGAAAGTTTAATAATACTATCGAAAAATCTGGATTTATTTAGTCGGGTTTTGTATAAGTCACCAAAGAAAATAACAACATTATTAGGGTAACTTAATATGAAATACATCTTAATTGCATCATTGCTTATATCTTCAAGTGTCTTTGCTTACACTAAGACAACTCTTAATTGTATTAAGAAGCTAACGTATGATCTTAATGTCGATAGTCGTGCGTTTAAAATTAATACTGATGAAGTAGATGCTGATATTGATTTCGAGGGGAGACCTCTTGATGAAGCGATTGCTATCATTAGGACAACTCTTGAATTAAATGGATGTAATAGTAATAACGCAATTAACTTTTCTAAAACACCATCTGGACGTGCAAAAAGCCGTTGTGTCGAACTTGTTCCAGGACAAGACTATTCAATGAGCTGTTATGTTGAATCAAATATGGGATTCTTCTTTGTAACAAAAGACCTTCAAACGGATGCGTTTGTTGTTTATTCTCGTTGGGACTAGACTACTTTCCCCATAGTTCTTCTAAACGTTTCTTTATATTATTTTCTACGCCAATCGCTTTTGGTTGGTAGAACTTTGGCGTTCCTTGAGGTGCGTATTGTTGCTTAACAAAAGCTCCCTCGAAGCTATGTGGATACTGGTAAACAACTTTATGATCTTTATCTGGAAAGTTCTTTAAATGCTCTGGAACTTGGATTGTTTGCGAATTCTCTACATATGCTAAGGCTTCGTTTATTGCATTGTAAGCAGCATTACTCTTAACGGTACTAGCTAGGTAAGTCGTGGCCTGTGCTAGTGTAATTCGTGCTTCAGGCATACCAATATTTTGAACAACATGAAGTGCATTTGTAGCAACAGTGAGTGCATTTAAGTCTGCATTACCCACATCTTCACTTGCAAAGATAACTAAGCGTCTGGCGATAAAGACTGGGTCCTCTCCACCATCAAGCATAACAGCTAGCCATAGAATGGCCGCATTGGGATCACTTCCACGCATACTTTTAATGAAGGCAGAGATTACATCATAGTGGCGATCACCACCAGCATCAAAGTTTCGTGAATTTTCTTTGATGATATTTTTAACAGTTTCAAAATCAATTTCATCGTCTTGCTCAAGAAGGGAGAAGATGACTTCTAGACTTCCAAGAGCAATGCGAGCATCACCGTTTGCGTATTCACAAATTAGATCGAGATATTCTTGCGATAATTCTTTTTCTAATTTTGTGATCGTTCTCTTTATAAGAGAGCGAATTTTGTCGGTTGTGAATGATTTAAGCTCAATAATCTTCATACGAGAAAGAAGAGCGCGATTAACTGAACGACGAGGATTCTCAGTCGTTGCTCCAATAAGAATAAAGCTTCCTTGTTCCACATGTGGAAGAAGAGCATCTTGTTGGGCCTTATTAAAGCGGTGGATCTCATCAATAAATATAATAGATTTTCTTTGAAAGTCTCGGGCTTCGTCTTGTGCCTTTTGGATAAGCTTCTTAAGTTCTGCTACGCCAGATAAAACTGCGCTAAATTCGTAGAAATTTGCGTGAATTTCACTACCTAGTACCTTGGCCAGCGTGGTTTTTCCACTCCCTGGAGGACCCCAGACAATAAGTGAAGGTATATTTTCACCCTTAAGAAAAGGGAAGCGTCTAGCTAGGGCATCAAAGCCCTCATAATCCTGCTTGCTACTTGGTCTTACTTGATGAGCAAGTGGTGTGACGGATGAATCTTTTGCGCTGAATAAACCTTGTTGCATATATTACCTAAAGTAAGTTGGCCATTGACACATTGTGGGGCCGTCGTGTAATTTAACATACCAATTAAAGCTAGACAAAATTTAGAGCGTTAAAGCTCTGAATAAATCTCATAAAGCTGTCGTTAAAGGTAGTGAGAAAAAAAAATAGAAGGAGGTGAATGTTATGTCTAAAGATTACTCAATCAAAATCGAGATCGATGAAAGATTAAGTGCGGAAAGAGCTCTTAAGAAATTCAAGAGATACTGCGAAGCTTTCGGTGTTATTAGAGAATACAGAAAGAGACAAGAGTATAAGAAGCCTTCTATTAGAAATAAAGAAAAGCTACAAGCGGCTGAGAAGAGAAGAAAGAAAACTCAGACGAAGTACAGTAGAGGTTCTAAAATCTAATTTGATTTAAATTTCTTATATACTTTAAGGGCTCCCGACGGGAGCCCTTTTTTATGTCCAGGATGGACGGTATGTCCGCGGAGGCAGGAGCCGAGAGCGGACGCATGTTCAGGATGGACGGTATGTCCGCGGAGGCAGAAGCCGAAAGCGGACGCATGTCTTAAATGGCACGATGTTAGTAGAACATTAATTTTAAAATACTATTCCAACGAGCGTGCATAACTTTAACGTTACGAACATATTCTCTTGGAAATCCTGTCTGACCTTTTTCTAGGTCCATGTGAAATACATTCCATTGCATATTGAGATCACCCAAACGATCGATAAACCAGCGCTTATCTAACTCTGCCATCATTCTTAATTCAAGTGGCGAAAGGAAGTTATCAAGGAATTGTTCAAAGGATGGCTTTAGTTCATTAGGTATAATGTAGATAAAGGCATCATTTGAGTAGTTATACATTTTTCCAACGTAATTCTTATAACTTTCAATATGAGGAACATAGGTTGAGAAATTTGTTCCTTCTGTTAGATGTAGAAGCTGTATATAGGATTGAACACGAAGATTCAGGTTATCAATATTATCAAGTAGAGAGATAAGATTAATATAGTCGTCAACATTTCCATATTGTTGCGTTGGAAGAGAGATGAAGTCTTCGCGAAGCTTTTTAATGTTTCGCTCAGTTGCCTGAATAAGTGGAACGACTTTTTTTATTTCTTGATAACAAGTCTTTTGATTTTTTTTACACTCGTCATAAGCTCCATCAAATTGCAGTACTAATTTAAGAGTATTTTCTCTTAAGTTGATAAAGTCTTGTGATGTGTAAGTAATTCTCTTAACGATATAATAGAAGTCATTCTTAAGTGAGCGCAGTTGCGGACGAACATAGCGACGATAGCTATAGTCATTTAATTTTAGTTTTGAAGAATCAAAATTAAAGTACGGGTATTCCGCAAAACTAGAAAGGGTAAGAAGAATGGCAAAGATTATTTTTTTCACTTCTTAAATGATTGAAGAGGTGGTGCAAAATGTCAATTAGCTTAATAAAAAGTCAAATTAGCCAACGAGATCAAGATCTTCTTGAGGGGCAATGTGACTTAGTTCAATATATTTTGGCTTCATTTGAAGTGAACGAAACTCCTGAACCCAGCTGTCTGTGTTACATAGAGATATAGAAATATTGTGTTTAGGAATTTTGTGTTTTGCTAAGATTCTTGGAAAAAGTCTTAGTGGTGAGCCATGTAGCTTGAAGTGAACATCAAGGTGAGATGGAATCTTTCCTGAATAGATGAGTGCTAAGCAAATAAAAGTTCCCGCATTACAAGTTTCAATTTGAATTCTGTCGCTTTTTACTTTTTTAATAAGTGAGAGTAGGTCGCCAGCATATCTTTCAAGTTCTTTTGTATTCAAGTTTTCAAATTTAAAGATGTCTTTTCTGTTTTTTGCCGTTAGAAGTCTCTTCTCATTTTCGGAGAAATTTAGATGAGTAAAATTCGTCATCATTACTTCATCAAAAGTGGGCTCTTGAGTATCGAATTTGTATACAACGTCGGCCCCAGCACCTTTAACTTTGATTTTTCCAGAAAATAAGACCTTAGACACAACGAACCTCGTAGTTACTAAATTGATAATGTTATTTAGTTAATCGGAACGATTGGGTATTTAATTAAGTAAATTTGCTATAAATTTGAAATTTAACTAATTATCGTCGAATTTAGTCGTCAGACTCACTCATTAACTGCTTGAAAATATTATTTTTTCTCATTTGAAGCAATTTCATGATATCTGTGGCCGTCTCTTCTAGGGCGCGGTCAGTAACGTCAAATACCGGCCATCTCTTGTTCTTGCCAAAGATTTCATTGGCCCATTCTAACTCTTCGATAACCTTATTCGTATCCGCATAATCACCTGTGTGCTCAGTAGCACCAAGTTTATTAAGGCGATTCTTGCGAATTGAATAAAGTGCTTCAGGGTCAATCGTTAGGGCAAAGATTTTTCTTTGGTCTATTTCAAAGAGTTCTTTTGGAAGATCTTGTCCATTGATAATAGGGATATTTACAACCTTGATTCCGTGTTGAGATAGGTACACTGAAAGAGGTGTTTTTGATGTACGAGAAATTCCCACAAGAATAACATCTGCTAGATGGAGAGTTTCAACGTTTCTTCCATCATCATGGTTAAGAGTGAACTCCATTGCAGCAACTCGATCAAAGTATTCTGAGTTCACAGCGTGTAGAAGGCCTGGCTCACTCTTTGGTTCTTGGTGAAAGTAATTAGAGAAAGTCGTTAGTACTGGCCCCATTAAATCAAGGGAGCGTACGTGCTTTTGCATCGAAATTTCTTTTGTATACTCTCTAAGCTCTGCTGATACGATTGTGTAGATAACGAGGTCGTGATGAATTGCTGCTTCATCAAAGATTGATTTAATCTGTTCTTTGGTACGAACATTTTTAAATCCTGTATAGAAGACTTCACTTTCTGGGAATTGTGTCATGGCCGCGCGACTGATTGCCTTTGCAGTAGAACCTGTTCCGTCAGAAATAATAATTATTTTCATCTTTTTCAAAATTAACCTCTAATAAAATCGTTATAACTACTTTATTCAAGAATGAAGTCTTCGACAAGGTTATAGATGTCATTTCGCTGACTTAATGGGTGAAAGCGAGATAAAGGAGTCACTTTCTTTAGGAAAGTTTTTTGAGACTTCGCAAGCCTGCGAGTTGCAAAATAAATCTTTTCGATAAGTTCTTCTTCAGATGTAATCTCACCATTTAGATATTGAATCGTTTCTTTATAGCCAATGGTTTTTAGGGCCTTAAGCTCTGGGGAGTGATCATCATTGGCCATAATATCTTCAACCTCTTTAAGCAGTCCCTGTTCTAGCATCTGTTTTGTTCGCTTCAGTATAATTTCCCAATGCTCTTCTTTTGGAAGCTCAAGGCAAATATTAAGCGTGTCCCAGCCATGAATATTTGTTGAGAAATCATACGCCCCATGATCATCGGCTTGCTTTTTTTGATCAGAAATCTTCTTCCCCGTCATGCGGTGGTACTCATAAGCACGAGTACGACGATAGTGATCGTTCTCATGAAGATTCTCAAGTGATTCAGGATCATGAACCTTAAGATAAGCCACAATTGGGGCCATACCTTCTTTTTCATAAAGATCACGGGCTTCTTGCTGAATGACCTCATCGGTTGATTCTGATTCATACATGCCGCGAATAAGGCTTCGAAGATAGAAGGCGCTACCTCCAACTAGAATTGGAACAATTCCTTTTGAATGAAGCTCATTGATTTTATTTATAGCTAATTCGACAAAGTCAGATGCATTTAATTCTTTCGTAATAGGGGAGATGCTAACGAGATGATGAGTGACACCGTCCATTTCAACTTCGTCTGGCTTTGCACTTCCAATATTTAATTCATTGTAAAAGAGAACACTATCGAAGTTGATAACGTGACATTTTTCAATACCAATACGTTTGGCAAGATCAATGCTAATACCTGTTTTGCCCGATGCAGTTGGCCCTAATAGAAGAATTAATTTCTTTGTCATTTTAGTAATTTTTTTAATTTCTTAGGCGAGATTCTTTTTGCAATTTTCTTTTCTACTAAATCGTAGAAAGAAATAAATGAAAGAAGTCTTCTTACTTCACTTACTTGAAGCTCTAAATCTTCAAGCAGATCATTACCGTTAATAATATTTGCAGATATTTTTGCGTATGGAAGATCTTCGAATACGTGAGACACTGACCTTAGAACACAAGTGTGTGCATCAAGACGTTCAATCTCAATTCCCATTGCCATGTATTGCGATAGGTTTTCCATATCCGTCATATCTTTTGAAATTGGCTCTGAAATTAGTAGAGGAGTCATATTGTCGATATCAATTTGCCCACAAGCTTCATCTAAATATACTTGAGCATCAACAAAGTATGGACCTCTCTCGATGTGATTAAAGAGAAAAATATTTTCACCAAGTGCCGATATCGTTAACTCGCTTTGTTGGCCACTTGTATTTTCTCCAAAAAGAGAGCTTTGGCCATGAAAGTCTGTACCTTGATTAAGTTCATTTTGAAATCTTTGTAGATTTAAACCACCGCCAAAGTTATTAGCAATAATATTATCTCCACCCTGGTTGAATAGGGCACTTGATAGAGAGTTGAAATTTGCTTCATCTTCATTCATTTCAAGAGAGTGGTTCTCATTGATATGATCTTGATTTTCTGAAATGAGCTTTTTCGCTGTAGCACTTGTTAGAGAGAATATCTCATTGCTCTTTAAAAATTTAATAATTGTTTTATTTGGATGAACGTTTACATCAATTTCATGCTCAGGCACTCTGAATTGCATGATGTAGTCGCCAGTTAAGCCTTGAAGCCAAAACTTTTCCATATTTCTAATGATGATCTGATGTATCTTTTTGTCAGTAAAGAGACGGTTGTTTACAAAGAGAAACTGTTGCTTTCCGCTGTATCCCTTTGAGGCATCTTTAGAGACGTAGAATTTACAACTTGAACCAAGGTATTCACCATAAGATTGCATAATCTCTGGAATATTCTTGCGTGATTTCTTTTTAAAGATTTCCCCAACTCGATTCACTGTATGTTCTTGAGCACGATAAATTTCAGGATCTTGGTCATCCCATGTGATTGAGAACTCAACTTGAGGGTAGTTAATTAAGAACGAGTTAATAACACGCTTTAGGGCATTCTTCTCACTCTGTCCTGACTTCACAAATTTCAATCGAACTGGAGTATTAAAGAAAAGGTCTTTGACGTAAGTAGAAGTTCCACACTTATGTGTCGAATACTTTGAATGCTCAACCGTTCTAGCTCCGTGAATAACATACTTTGCACCTTCTTCAGGATTTGAACGAGGAGCTGAGTGACATGATATTCGTGCCACTGATGAGATTGAGGCAAGTGCCTCTCCACGAAAGCCAAAAGTATTTAGGCGGTAGATATCTTCGAAGTTATTGATCTTTGAAGTTGCGTGACGGCAAAAGGCGTAGGGAAGTTCATCAAAGAACATTCCATCACCATTATCTTCAATTGCGATAAGATCTAAACCTGCATTAATAATCGTGACTCGAATTTTAGTCGAGTTTGCATCAATTGAATTTTCAAGTAATTCTTTAAGAACATTGGCCGGGCGTTCAACAACCTCACCGGCCTTGATTTGATCAATTAAGTGTTCGGGAAGAAGGTTAATTCTATTTTGTGTATTCTCTGATATTTCCATTATACGAACTAGTCGCGATAGAAATTAACCTGGTTTCTTCCACCTTCCTTGGATTTGTATACTGCAGAGTCGGCCCTTTTAAATAGGTCTGTTCCACTACTAACTCCCTGTCTGTAGTCAGAAACGCCAATCGATGCAGTTACCGGTAACTTATTATCGTCGTAAATGAAATCGTGAGTTTCTACCGCCTTTCTTAGGCGCTCAGCGATTTCGTATGATTGTTTAATATTTGTTTTAGGAAGTAGAACAACAAACTCTTCTCCACCATAACGTGCGAAAATATCAGTTTCTCTAATTCCGTTTGAACGGATAACTTCAGCTAGCTCTTTTAGTACGTAGTCACCAGCATCGTGTCCGTAGTTATCATTAAGTTTCTTAAAGTGATCTAGATCGAAAACAATAAGAGAGAGTGGAGTACCTGTCACTTTTGACTTCTTCACTTCAAGATCAAGTTTCTTGTTGAAGAAAGACTTATTGTAACAACCAGTTAGTCCATCTGTATTTGCTTCTAGTTGAAGCTTATCATAAGTAAGTCTCTCTGGATCACCTTTTGGAAGGTATTTAAGTGCCATTGCACCCATCTTAATGATGTCACCTTTTTGAAGATCAGTAGGAGCTTCAACTTTACTATTATTTAAAAAAGTTCCATTTCTAGAACCAAGATCAACTACCTGATATCCATCCGCAGATGAAACTAACTTGAAGTGCTCTCTTGAGATACCATTAAACTCTAATGGAATATCACATTTTGCACTTCGGCCAACAGTAATCTCTTCTGCTTTTAAATCAAAAAGAGTGCCGTTTAAATCACCACCAACAACAAGAAGGGCCGCAGGTTTATCTTCGGCTTCTTTATTCGCTGATGCTAGGGCAGCTTTAATGTCAGTCAATACTAGAGTAGCGTCATCACTCATATTCGTCCTTTCAGTACTTTATAATAGATTGTTTTCCCTGTTGATTTTAACTAGCGCCCCGATTTTAATCAAGATTGGAAAACATTTCTATCTGTCTAAATCGTGTATTTCTCATAGGTTATCAAGCCATTCAAAGCTATATATTTTTCCGGCCTCAACTCCTGGTTGGTTAAACGGATCAATATTTAGGCAATAACCTGTGATAGCTGTCAGGTACTCGAAGAATACAATCAACTTGGCCAAATTTACTTCATTTAGTTTTTCTATTTCAAAAGTAATATGTGGAACTCTTTGTTCTGTTAAAGCTTTTTGAGTTCCGTAGAATTCTGAATCGATTAAATTCTTCAGTGTGTACTTTCCGAGTTTTTGTAATTTCGGATGATTGAATGAATTTCTTAATTCAAAATTGTTTGCGAACTCTTTTACATGGACGAGGATCATTACTTTATTTAACGGGCCTTCCATGAATAATTGCATTTGTGAATGTTGATCAGTAGCACCATAAGAAGGAATTGGAGTTATGCCAATTCTTGTTCCATCTTCTTTCTTCTTCCCAAGACTCTCTGCCCATAGTTGTACAAACCAAAATGCAAAGTCTCTCATCTTACTCGAATAAGGCATAATAACAGTTTGGTCATAGCCTTGTTCAAGATGATTTAGAAATGTTGAAGTTACTTCTTTTAGTTCTGATGATTCTTTTAGTGACTGTCCATATTCGAAACCGCTTTTGCAAAGAGCTTGAATATCAATTCCAGCAAAGAGAGCAGGTAATAAGCCAACAGGAGTTAAAACACTAAAACGCCCACCAATATTTGATGGGATTGCCAAAGTTGTAATACCTAGCTCATCTCCAAGATCTCTTAGTTGTGAGTTATCTGGGTCACTTGCAAATACAAAATAATTTTTTAAATCTTCTTCGGCGACTCCTGACTGTACTAATTCATTTGCAAGAATTGCAAAAGAAGCAAGTGTTTCAGCAGTACCACCAGACTTTGATACAACATAGATTAGAGAGTTCTTTAAATCGATACTATCTAGTAGTTCCTTTGTATCGTCTGGATCAATATTATTAAAGAAATGAAAACGACGTTTCATATCTTTTCTAAGTGCGCTTACTAGCATCTCAGGCCCAAGTGCACTTCCACCAATTCCTACTTGGACAAAGTCACGTCGAGAATTAAATTTAGAAAAGATATCAACACACTGTTGTTGATAATATTCTTCACTTAATTTTGAAACAAATTCAAAACGAGGGTTTGATTGAAAGTTTTCAATTTCCTCTAGAATTTGCTCTGACTTGTCTTTATGTTGAATAAAGGAATTAATTGAAACTTTCATTAGGCTCCGTATTCCTTCTTTAGAAGACGAGAGATAACCACTTTTTGAATTTGGTTTGTTCCTTCAACAATTTGAAGAACTTTTGCATCTCTCATAAATCTCTCGACTGGATACTCTTTTGTATAACCAACACCACCAAGGATTTGAACAGCATCAGTCGTAACTTTCATTGCTGTATCACTTGCACGCATCTTTGCCATTGAAGCAAGCTTTTGATTTGAAGCTCCGTCATCAATTGATTTTGCAGCAGCTTGAACAAGTAGTCTTGCAGCTTCGACATCACAGGCCATATCGGCCATCATGAATTGTAGTCCTTGGAAGTCAAAGATTGCTTGTTTAAATTGTTGTCTTTCTAGTGAGTATTTAATTGCTTCATCTAGTGCACGTTGAGCACAACCGACAGAGATTGAACCAATTGCGATTCGACCTTTATCAAGCCCACTCATTGCAACTTTGAAACCTTCACCTTCTTTTTGAAGAAGGTTAGCGTCAGGAACAAAACAGTTCTCAAATAGAAGTTCACGAGTAGGTGAGATATTCCATCCCATTTTTCTTTCTTTTTTACCGTATGAGAATCCTTCCATTCCGTCTTCTACGATAAATGCAGAAACACCTTTTGCTCCTTCTCCACCTGTTCTTGCCATTACAATATATGTTTTCGCAATTCCACCTGAAGTGATCCAAAGTTTAGAACCATTTAAAATATAGCCACCTTCAACTTTCTTTGCTGTCGTCTTAAGACCTGCAGCATCTGAACCTGCACCAGACTCTGAAAGAGCAAAAGCTCCAATGGCCTGACCACTAGTTAGTTCTGGAAGGTATTTTTGTTTTTGTTCTTCATTTCCAAAAGTATTTAGAATTGATTGAACCATTGATGAAACAGAAATTGTCACAGCATAGGCCACTGATGACTTTGCAATTTCTTCAAGTGCATAACTATAGTCTTGAACTGGAAGATCAAGTCCACCGTATTCTTCAGAAACAGTCATTCCTGTAAAACCTAGCTCTCCAAGTTCATTGAAGATTTCCATGCGAAACTTTCCTTCGAAATCATCGTGCTCCATATGTGGCTCGATTTTCTCTAGGCGAAAGCGCTTAAGTCCCTCTACAATCTCTTTTTGCATTTCATTCATATCTAAACCCTTAGAATTGTTCAATTAATTATAAAATCTACCTACAGTACCAAATAAATCATAAATGGTTAAATTTTATGAAATTTAATGCCGCTTTCTTGAATTCTTAAACGTAATTACAGTATCTTAGATGATGCAGTGATTAACTAGGTTTTATTTAATGGATTTGTGCGATACAATAGAACAAAGGGTGAAAGCCCCTTCCTAAGCGCATGCAAGGAGAATACAATGAGAAACGACTTCAACCTAGTTCATTCTGAGAATGCAAACGGGAATGCGGAAGAGATTGAGTTAACTAATTCGTTTCCTTATATGCTTCTCATTGCTTCAATGGCCGTAATTACAATCATGCATTTAATTTTATATCCTCTGGCCAAGCAGTTTGCAGCGAGATTCATCGGCTATTAGGTATAAATGCCACAGAATTTAGCCGCCTTAAAACTAGTGTTTTCTACACTAAGTATCTGATTTGATTGATGTCCCAATGAAGTTCTTCGTTAAGTCTCATATCACTTTTATAATTTGATTATGAAAACACTACAAGAATTTAGACCAACTCACAAAAATGTAATTAACAACGGTAAGGCCAAGAAAGCCGGCACGTCTCGTAAGTCAAAGAAGGCTAAAAAGGGGAGCTCTTCTTTTAATCTGACGAACGTGGCCCTTGCTGTTTGTGCAGTTCTTATGGGTGTTGGGCAATATAAAAAGTCTTCAGAAGTAGCAAAGTTAAAAGAAGCGAATGCTTCATTAACTCAAAAGGTTGCTAATCTGCAAATGGACTCGATGAAATATATGGCAGACAAGAAGATTCAAGAGATTTCAAAAGAAACTCTTAAGAGTAAAGTCGCTCATGTGGATTCCTTGAATGCCATTATTGCAAAAAGTAAAACAGATCTAGCAAAAGCTAATTTAGAAATTGAAAGTCTTAAAAATTTAAAAATGTCTGCACTAGAATATAAAACGAAGCTGGCCCAAATTGAAAATGAATACCAGAAGCGTTTAGATGAGCACAATAGAGCAAGTACTGAAACGATTACACGAATGGGTCGTAAGATGATGGCAGAAGTTGATAATGCTAAGACGCGAGCACCAGCAAGTGCTACACGTCATGTTGTTCAATTTAAAGGAAATCAGCCAGTGAATGCAAAAGTACTTAGTAATCAGAAAAGAGCTGTTGAGTCTGATGAATGGAGCTCAAATAATATGGAGTTCTAATTACTTTCAAACTTAGCTAATAGCTTCAGGGCCATATCCTTACGGTAAGCAATATCAACAGGAAGGGCCCTAAAATCCAGATTATCAATCGTACCCATAAACTTCTTATATCGCTTAGACAGATCTTCTCTTGCTTTACCAATAAAGAACACGTCAAGGAACGTGATATTATTACGTGCAATTTCAATCTCTCTCATACTATTGAAGTAAATCGCCATATTTTCTAAATAGAGTAGAGCAGCAATACTTTGATCTTCATTTGTTGAACTATTTTTTAAGTCACGATCATAGAGAGAGTGAATGAAGCTTTCAATCGAATTAATATCTATTGGCCTAGCAACAGAAACAATTTGTGTAAGATCACGTCGAAGACATGATTGATACTTTGTTATTTTATCTTGTTGAATGCATTTGTCGTAATCCATTTTATCTATTCTCTCTTGTGCCACCGAAGGGTTAAGGAATAGGTAAGTTGGAATTGTCACTCCTAAGAATACGACAAATACAACGATAAATTTTATAAAGTCTCTAAGTTTATTTTTTGTCATTAAAATATATTCCGAATCCAAATTTGATTTTCGATTTTGGATCTTTAGGTTCTACAACTTTAATAATAACTCTTCTGTTTGGGTTAAAGAAAATTTTATTCTTATTTTTTTCTTTTAGTTTCTCTAACTCTTCTGGAGTTATAAGTGGCTCAGAGTCACCCTTTGTCGTTGCTGCTAGCGTGCTAGGAGGGAAACCAAAGTACTCAAAACGAGAAAGAACTTTAGCTGCTCTTACTGCTCCTAATTGCCAAGGACCTTCGATACCCGGAGCAATACTTCTCTCATCAGAGTCAGTGTGCCCCTCAATCATAATTCGATAATTAGGATTCTTAGTTCTGATAATATCAATCATTGTATCAAGTGATTGCATACTACTCTTATTAAGCTCTGTACTTCCTTCAGGGAAAAGAATACTACTTGAAAATGATATGATGAGTTCATTATCTACAATGGAAATCTTACTATTCTTCTCTAATTCAGGGTGCTTTGAAATTTCTTCTGTAAGCTCATTAAGCTTAACTTCCGAGCTTTTAAACTTTCCCTTTTGAAAAGAAGTCGAAAGATCCTTGGCCTTTTTGTTGAAACCGACAGGATCATAATTTGCAAATGCCATCATCAGAATGAAGAAACAAGCAATTAGAGTCATCATATCTGCATACGATACTAGCCAACCACTCTCGTCATCTCCGCCGCCCTGATTTTGAACTTTCTTTTTAATTGCCATTATTAACTCGCAGATTTCCAGTCTAATCTTTCATTAGGTGCAAGGAAAGAGTTAAGCTCTTCTGCAACTAGTACTGGATTAGACTTTTCTAGAATATGTTTAATACCTTCAAGAACGATATTGTCTTTAGCTTCCATTTGTCTTTGAATCTCTTCAAGGTTTTCACTAATTGGGATAAATCCAAGGTTTGCAATGATAACTCCATAAAGAGTTGTAATAAGACAAACACCCATGGCCGGTCCAATCATCTTCATAGCATCTGCTCCACCAAGGTTTGCAAGAAGTACGATCATCCCAATTGTTGTCCCCATCATCCCAAAAGCCGGTGGAAATTTTCCAAGAGTTTTAATCTTTCTAGTATCTTCACTTCTAAGCTGATTCATATTGACAGCTCTTTGCTCAAGGATCTCAATAATTTTTTCCTTTTGAAGAAATCCATCTGCAATTAACTCAAGTCCTTCTTTTAGAAATTCATCGGATGCTTTACCAGGAAGGTTTTCAGCAGCTTCGCCTGAACGATAAGCTTCACAAATTTGCATGATCTCTTTAATAACACCTGGAGAGTCCACCATTTTCCCACCAAGGAATTGTTTGATGAAAATCTTAAGGAGAGCTCCAATTTTATTAAGTTGAAATGCTACTGAAGTCGCAGCAAAAGTTCCTCCAAGTACAATGAAGAGGGAAGGGCCATCGAAGAAAAGTTTTAAGTCACTTGATGACATCCTTAAACCTGCAAAGAGAATTACCGCAGAGAGGACCAAACCAATTAAAGAAAAAATGTTCATTTATTCACCTTTGTAAATATTGATTACCAAAATTTTACTATTTTTAACTACTTAGGTTAATTTCTTCTCAGGTCGACACTTTTTTCCGCCTGAAATTATGCGGCCTCAGATTTCTTAACTTTAAGTTTGTCATGGCATCGGTTGGGGAGCGGTAAGGTTGAACAAATACTAAACTAAATATGCGTTCGGTAATATTTTCCTTTAATTTTAGGCACTTAAAATAATTCTCTTTTTAAACTACAATTTTGAGTGAGAAGCGTAGCGTTATTTTTAATTAATGTAAATAAAATGGGTTATCGAATGAATAGAATTTACTTTCTGTTAGGATGTTTTTTACTTTTTAGTTGTGTTGGAAAGGTTGAGGATGCAAATTCTGAATTAACAAAGGGGATTAATGACGGAGAAACAGTCATTAATTACACTGGTATTCAGGATGCAATGGCCGTTGCACATGATAAAGTTGAAATATATTTTCCACCTTCAAATCTTGATCCTTTAAAAGTTACTTATATCATTAACTACGATGGTGCGATTGCTCCAATTACAGTACCTGGGCGTACTCTTGTTCCTGATTATCGTGGTTTTCTTCGTTACACAGTTACTGGTTTAAATATTAATGAACAATATGTTTTTAACGTTCAGGCTAAAGACGATAAAGGGCAACAGTCAGTTAATGACGCTTTTAAGTCTGTAGCAACTTATTCAAATCAAACAGCTAACTTTACTGGTATTGGTAGCATTAAAAATCTCTCAGGTGGAGCTTCGAAAAACTCTCTATTAATTGAATGGCCAGCGGCAGAGAGAACTGGTGGATACATTCCTGAAGATTCGGATGTTTCAAAGTATGAAGTTGTTTTAATTAATTCTGATACAGCAACACCAGTTGCGTTCGACGACACTTCATTTACAGCACCAACTCGTATTGTAAACTATGTTGATGGAAAAAAGATTTCTCAACAGGTAAATGGTCTTCTTCCAGGTACAACTTATTATGTGAGAGTTAGAGGTATTCACCACGGATTTAGTAAATTTAGTTCTGATCCAAGTTATTATTATGAAAAGAATAATAACTACCTATCAGCTACTACACTAAGTGATAGCGTGGGGGACATACAAGTTGATCTAGATTCTTTTGAAGTAACAACTCCTAGTAATAGTACTGGAAAAACCTCTCTTGATTTAAGTTGGGCAACAGGGATCGGAGCAATCGATCATTACCGAATCTACTATAAAGAAAATGGAACAGGTGAGGCGTGGTCGACATATAAGAATAGTCGCGATGATATTTGTAATGGTCAGGAAACGACAGATCCGGCTTACTTTTGTAAGCAAGTTACATACGAGGATAGTAAGTCAAAGCTTGTTGAGCTAGAGCCTTATACTTCTTATGAAGTATATCTTATTATGTGTTTAGATTCTTTATGTTCTCCGGGGAAGTCAATTATATATAATTCTCCGAACGTTTATCGTACAAGCCCTCCGCTTGTAAGCTTTTCAGGAATTACTGAAATTAATAATCCACGATACCATTGGGCCCTTAACGAAATCTACTTAAGCTTTGAACCTGTAGATCTAGCTAGTGGTGTAATTGATGGGATGTTAATTGAAGTAAAAGGGAGAAGTACTGGTGAGCCATTTATTGATACATTCATTAACTTTCCAGATGGTAATAACCCTACATCGCTAAATCCATCAACTCTCGATTTTACTAATGGAACAGAAGTTTCAATTAGAGGGATCGACATTAACTCGACTGAAGAGTACTGCTTTGCTTTATTACCATTCGTTTACGTTGGTGACGTTGTTACACCTAACCGTGACTCAGAAGTAGTTAGCTGTATTGTTCCGCAGGTAATGACTCCTACATATGAAGACTTTACTGGAATCAGTTCTTTATATTTTGATAGTTCAAATAATTCCGCAGCAATTTCATGGACTCCTCCTGAAGAGGGTGTCTACGACCGATATGTTGTCTTTATGAAGACAACCACTGGAACTTTTAGTTTTAGTGATGCTGTAAATGGGAATAATGATTACTTAAGATTTGAGGCCGAAGAGAATGCTGTTGGTATAACAATTCCTTTTATTCCGCCTGGGACATATTACTTTGGTGCACTAACTTATCTGTACCAAGAAGACAAATACTCTGAATATAACAATAGTATTCAAACACTGGTGGTTGAGTAATTTATGAAATTTCTATCTATTGTACTAAGTTTATTATTACTTGCTGGTTGTGTTGGAAAAGTAGAAGACGCTAATCTTGAAAAAGCAAGAAACGCTGAAAGTGGTAGGCAGACATTTCAATTTGCCGGTATTTCAAAAGTCATACCAATTTCAAATGATAAGATTGAAGTTTATTTCTTTCCTGCGACTGGACCTGCTTCTGAGTTAACTTATCTTATTAAAGTTAACGATGCGACGATTCCTATTGAAGTTAAAGCCGACTCTTTATCAGTTAATGATGAAGGGATGTATCGTTTCACTGTAAGAAACTTAAATGTAAACACTGAATATACATTTTCTGTTGGTGTAAGAGACGGAAGTACTGGAAGTCAGAGTGAGAACGATGCAACATTAAGTGCTAAAACATTTTCAAATTTTACTGCTGACTTCGCTGGTATTTCGAGTGTTGAGCCATTGGTAGGTGCTGCTGGCCAAAATACTGTTCTTGTAAAATGGGTACCAGCTGTGACTCTAGGGTCAACTTATAATCCTATGCCTAACGATCCAATCGCTTATGAGGTTTCATACATCGCTGCTGATGATGGAACAATTTCGGACTTATTTAATAATACACATCCTGCAATTCAAAGAGATCTAAAGCCTGGTGAAGTAACGGCTTCAACAGGTGGAACAACTGAAAGAGAAAGACAAGTTACTGGGTTAATGCCTGGCAAGCAGTATTATTTCAGAGTTAGATCTATTCATAAGAGTTACGGTATTTATCAAGATACACAAGGTTATCGTTTTGAAGAAAATAATAAAATTATTTCTGTTACTACTTTAGGTTCAGGAGGGCTTTTTGACTGGGATACCCTATCTCTAAGAGCAACAACACCAGACAAGAATCTAGGTCTAACTTCAATTGATTTAACTTGGGCCCCTGCAGTAGGGCCATTTGAAAATTATAGAATTTATAATTATAAACTTGGTGAAGCCGAGGAAGACGTTGATCTTGTAAGAGCAAGAATTCCTGAAGAAATTGATGCTTCAATTATTGATCCTCTTAACTTGGCCGGTGATTATAGAACAGCTAATGCAGAAGAATTTTCAAAAAGGATAGGGAGTTTAGAAGAGTATGATTACTACCTAACTTTTGCGATCGCTTGTCGAACTCTAACATGTGGTGATGGTGAAAGAATAATTGGAAAACCTGTTTTCTACCGTGCAATTCCAAAGCTTGCTTCTTTTTCTGGAATTTTAGGGATTCAGAGTCCACAAGATATTAACAACCTTAATCAAATTACAATTAATTTTGATCCACCTGTTATTGAAACAGGGTTTCTTAATGGATTTGATATTTACTGTTATGAGGGTGAAGGTGATGCTAGTCCAACGCTTTTGAATTTTAATGTTGCAAATGCAAGTGGTAAGGCATCGTGTGATGGACTTATCAGATTAGATGATAACCCAGGAGACTATGCAGGATTTGGTGCATATACAAGTGTACGTATTCAAGGAAACTTTTTTGGGGCCGGGGATACTGTTGCTGATAAAGAATATTGTTTTGCGGCCGTTCCTAGTGTTACAGGAAATAACTTTTCACTTAATGATGTTGATAACGCGATCGTAAAGTGTATTACTCCAATTGTTAAGGTTCCTACTGTGGAACAATTTCCTGGTGTAATTAATGCATGTAACACTGGTGCCGATTACATTACAGTAAGCTGGGATGCTCCTACTGGTGGTATCTATGACAAGTATGCTGTTTTCTATAAAGAAAAAGATGGGAAAGTATTTAAGTATACAGATGCTCTAGCAAATGACCCTGCCTATACTAGAGTTGATAATATTGTTGCGACAACTTATACATATACAATTCCATCTCTTGTTCCAGGTAAGATTTATCAATTTGGTGTTCTTCCTTATATTGACGGAGCATCTCCGATTTATGCAGATATCAATACTGGATTAGGTGAGTGTAAGATTGAAGTACCTAAGCCAAGATTTGAAGAGTGGGTTGATATTTTTGCCATTGGTCCTAAAGCAAATGGAATGGTTACTCCAACGGGACCTGATCGTAAAAAAGACTATATTTTAGAAACTTTAAATGATAGTGGACAACCAATTGAAGTAGAAGTAGATCCTGCTACACTAGCTCCTACAAGTGGTTTTGAAGATCAATTTGGTATTGCAAATGGTAGTACTCAATTTAGTGGTGCTTATGGATCTAAAGATGGAGTGACAACAAACTCACTACATCAATACTCGAACTCTGGTATCATTCGTATCGCTTGGAAGGATGTAACGTTTACAAGTGGAACACTTTCGATGCAAACTTTCATAGATGCCTATGAAACTGGTTTACAAAAGAAAGATCATAAAATTGGATATCGTGTTTATCGCTCTGATGATAATAAAATCACTTGGAAAGATATCACAAGTGGTGACTTTGATTACCAAACTCTGACGAATAAAGGTTTACTTCACCCAGTTGATTACACGGAAAGAAGTCGTACTAATGAGGTACTTGAAACATATCGTGCCGTGATGTTTACAGACTATTCTGTAAAGCATATTCAAGCGGGTGATGACTTTAATCACGCTCGTGTTTACTACTATAAAGTCGTTCCAGTTTTTAGAGGAGTTGAGCTCGAGTATGAAAGAGAGACAACTAACCCTCAGCATATTATTAAGGTTGTCCTTCCTCCTGAGAATATGGCACTTGTTCACCGTTTTATGGCAAACCGTCAGCAATGTCGTGAACTTGGAAAGGTTCATTCAAGAGATATTAGCCAGAAATATACTTGTTCTTGGAATGGGGTTGGGGCCAGAGGTCTAACATCTCCATGGATTAAAGGTTCAACAGTTTATGATTTTGGTCCAAGTATGCTAATTGACCGTTTTGAGCTAGGTTGTAATTTTACGAGAGGGGATTACGCATATGAAAGAAGTAATTTCTCTGGAACAATTCCTAATTTTACAGGTTCTAATGATCTAGGTTCTGGTTTTGTGGGTTGCTTTAACGGAAATTCTCCGGGGTACACTTCTGGTGTTAATCACCCAAATACTGGCGAGTCTTATACAGATCGTAGTCAACTTCGTGTAGGTGATTGCTTTGGTGAAGATACAGCTTCAATTGCAATTACAAGTACTACATGTAGCGATCCGGATACTGCTGATCGTAGAGATTTTGTTGCACCAGGAGTTAGTGGTGATTTTACTGATTGTACTGATCCGGCCAATATTGCGACAAACTTCTTTAATCCTTATGGAGGAAATGGAAGTTATGCTTCTTATAATGTGCAAAGTGAGTTTGCGGCAGTTTACTACTCTCGTAATGCTTTAAAGACTTATGAGGATCGTATTAGTCATGGTTACTACAGAGGAGCTGGTGGTGCCGCCCTTGCTGATGGTAATAACCTGAGAAATAAAAACACACTTGGACCATCTCGTTGTATGATTAATATTCCTGTTTCGGATTCAACTGACGGTGATAAGCTTAAGCCGAGATGGCTTGCTGTTAATAATCTTTCAACACTTGCTCATGGGGTAGATGATGTCGACATTCTTGATATGTCGATGAATGATATTCTTACTAATAATAAGTTATTTGATTCAGGAATTAATGCAACTCCTAGTCCTGCTTATACAAATGTTGATACATCACCACGCTATCGTGGAGATACAAAACTATCTCGTGTTTTCTCTTCTAATGATTCAAAGCTTCCTCCATTAACGGGGCTTAGTCAGACGCAGGCCAATCGTGTTTGTAATTCATATGAAGTAAAGATTGGAACATATGATGATGACGCAGAAGAATTTAAGCAAATTGGCCCGGTAAGAGAAAAGAGGCTTATGCGTCGTGGAGAAGGGATTACGGCAAGTCGTTATCCTAAAGACTTTGATGAAGCAGCTGTAGCTGAAGTTGAGACAGGAACAAGAAATGATGCTCCTGTAACAAGTGGTGTGAATTTTCAAAATTCATGTAACGTCTACGATAGAGATGTTATCAGTGGAGCAGCGACAAATCAGCAAAGGTCAGGTGATCGCCTAATGATCAATATGCCAAGTAGTTATCAGGGAACAGTGACGACTCCGCGTCGTGTACCATTTATTACTGGCTCAAGTTTCTATGATAATGGTGGGGCACAATTTACGACTCAAGCTTGTACATCTCGCTTTGGTGTCCAAGATATTATTGGAAATAAGGCGGAAATTTCATCAGAGCAAATCTTTTGTGGTTTTGATAGTGAAAAGCTAATGCTGGGAGCAGGACTTGCTTCAAACTCAGTTGAGGCACCAAATGGTGCTTTCTATTTAAATACTTTAATCTCTTGGGTTATGTCTGATACAGATACTGGGCGTTGTTCTTTTGTTGAACCAGGTGGAGCAAGAGGTGGTAACTACCTTGTAAATGGTGCTTTTACACCTATCTTTGACCTCTTTGGAAATGTAAATACGGGAGTTGCTGAATCTGTAAACTCATTGGATCCAGGAAGTGTTAGTTATTATAGAAATGGTGACGGGTTCTTCTTAGACTTTGGGCAAGATAACTTTGCTCCTAAGCTTTCAATTAATGACACCTTGGCCATTAAGTGGGATCAGGATGTTATTAATCGTGCACAAGATATCTCAACAGACCCACGTCGTGGCCGCTACTTTAATCCAATTCTAGGCTTACCACTAGAGTGTCAAGGAAGTTTATGTTCAGAAAGTTTGGATAATATGTCGATTTCTCTTGAAACTTTTGTAACGGACTTTAGTCTTGATCCATCGTCAATGGATATACCAAATTTTCCAGTTGGCGATAGTCAGATTTTTTCTGATGGGATGTCTGAAATTACAGTTAATCGTAATCGTTATATTTCTCCTGCAAGTAGAGAGTATTTCTATGACTTTATTGAGTCTGTTGACCCTGCAATGGATACATATGCCACATATTCAAGTACACACGGTGGAGCGCTAAAGTCATCTCTTGATAATGATGGAACGGCGGTTGACTATGTTAGATGGAGTCTTTCGCGTACAACTCCTATCTATATGCTGAATTTTGGAGAATCGAACACTAAGAGCAGTGGTCGTTATTCAGCAAGATTTAATGCTAGAAACGAATATGATCAGATGAGAAGTGAGTATGCAGCAGTAAGGTGTGTTGTGCGCATCGAAGATGAGTCTTATCAATAAGGTAGAATAAATGAAGAAGTACGTTTGGTTGATCTTATTCTTTATAACAATTATCTCGTGTACTCCGGTGGAGAAGGCAGATGAGACAGCTGAAATTTTAAATGATGGTGTTGACGGTACGGTTGAATTTTCAGTCGTGGGAGATCTTGATAGAGGAGAGTTCCTACTTGGCGGACTTGGTGACGAAATTCTTATAAGAGTTAAGAATAATACTGGTTATAACTTAAGTGATGCTCAATTGCTTATTGATCAAACTTCATCTGCTGGTGTTAAATTCTTTCCTGACGAAGCAGGGGAATCAGAAAGTCCAGGCTTTGGTGGAGATTGTGGTCTCGTTATTGCTTCTAAAGCAACTTGTTATTATAAGCTAAGATATGAAGCTCGTACTTCAGGTATTCACACGCAAGATCTTCAATTTAACTACAAAACTCTAATCGATAATTTTTCGAAGTCAACTCAGTTAAAGTTCTTAACAGGAACTCCAGCATCATTAGTCTTTGAAGAGGAGACGATTAATTATTCATTCGGTGTTGTTGAAAGAACAGAGCCAAAAGTATTCTCCCAAAGACTTGTTGTCGTAAACACGGGAGAATTAAGGGCCCGTAATATCACAATGACAAAGCTTGATAACACGACTTCAAATGCGATCAGTATTGTTTCAAATACATGTGGAACTGTACTCTTACAAAATGAAACTTGTGAACTTCTTGTTGAATTTGAGGCAAAGAATTATGGTGTTGGTGCACCTGATGGCAATGTTGATGTTGATTACAATTCAAATATTAGATTTGACTATGGCCGTGACCCTGAGGGTGGTGTTAATGCCCTTAACGTTTACTTTGATGCTAAGTCAATTCGAATTGAAGGTGATATTCAAATCGGTGGTCTTCCTAACTTAAGTTTTGATGATCTTGTTGTAGGAAATATCGATACTCAAACATTAAAAGTATCAAATAAGGGATATAAAGAGGCGATTGTTCTAAGTATTGACGTAAGAAATGCTGCAAATACGCTCGTTGCACGTTGTTTAAGAGACGAAAGTACTGGTGGCGATAATCTCGTATGTCGCGATCCTTCAGGAGATTTAACGAGTAGTGCAAGTGATCTTCCACTGACAACAATTCCTTTTAAATTCTTCGATTCAAGTAAGTGTTTTATTGATGTAAATGATTTTAACTATATTCGTGGTGAAGATGGTCGAATTACAAATACAGCATTAAAGCAAGTTGCTGGTAGAACGATTGCTGATCCAGGTGGATCTTGTTTCTTTAATGTTACTTTTCATCCTAGTGTGCAGTTTGAAGCTGATGGTAATTTTAATAACTACCGCTTTAATGTTCGCTATGATTCAACATGGAAAGATAATGTCGTTATTAAAAATGACTTAGATGCTGACGAAAATAACTATATTGTTGAAGATGCTAACTACTTAGCTGCGGCTAAATTAAGCTTTAATGTAATTGAGTATAAGAATACAACATATACTAATACAGATACCGTTGATAACGATCTATTTGATTATGACTTAGGTCGAATCTCTCTAATTGCAAATTCAAATTATAAAGAAAGACTTAGAATCAGAGTGAATAATAGTGGATCAACTTCTGGTGAGGTCGTAAGTATTACAGACGGAGCTCAACCTACTGCTAATGTTATTACAGAAACAAGTTATAATATTAATAACTATTACCAAAACGTGAAAAACTCTGGGTGTGACTACCTAAATCCATATAATGGGCAATGTGATATCTTATTTGATCTAAATCCAATTGTATCAACAAACCCAGATAGTACAGCGGCTGAGAATGAAGAAAACTCAGCAATGTACGATGTACTAGAAGCTTATCCAAATCGTTACAAAATTTTCAGAATCAAATACAAAGATGGGACAACTTATAATGATGATATGTCTCCCCGCACTGATCGTGAAATTGAAATGAAGATGCGTGGCCTTCTCGTTAGAAAAGGATTCCTCTCTTATTCTGATTTTACAATGACAGAAGGGATTACAACTCCTCCTGTTACAGCTAATGAAACACGTTACTTCCATTTAAAATTAGAAAATGTTGGTACAGGTGGTATTACATACATTAATTTGAACACTCCTCTAGTTTTTCCAGGGACTTTCTTTTGGGCCCCTGATGCAAGTACACCTTTATTTGGAGGTGAAATTGTTAATAACCCAAGCTCTGCACTTGTGGCAGGTGTTGATAAGGATTGCTATGACGTTATGGACTTTGGTGGCGCGATGGGGCCAGTATCAACTTCACCAGGGACAAATGCACCTTCACTTCTTGCTCCTGGAGAGGTTTGTAGTTTAACAATTGAATTGGAAAAGCTTTCAAATGATAAAAGAGAAGATAGCTATTACACTACGAACGACCGCAGGTGGCAACGTCACTTTTCTGCGCCTTTAAATGGATCACATGCGCTAAGAGAATATAGTAGTGGAATGATGGTTCAAGATTTCTTCAATTTTGGGTATTTCGATGGAGATGGGATTGCGGATGCCGGTACTGGATACACTCCTGAATTAGATGGGCACGGTGGATACTATATGACTCAAGATTATCCTGTTGCTATAAACTCAAGAAGATCAGCAGCACTTGTACCAGAAGGGGCGCAACCGATGATTAGTGCGGTTTTATGGCGTCAACAAGTAAACATCCCTTCTCATTCTCCTTTGGCCGGAGAATGGGGACAAAGCTTTGGAAGTTACACAATTCCAGCTATGTATCGAGATCTTGCAAAAGGTACTGCTGTAGAGCCTATTACTTATGCACCTACAAAGTCTGTTAATAGAATTGCTCCGTATCGTGATACAACTTATGACTATGTTTATTATGCAGGAACTTTCTATGCTGGAGATATAGTAACATTACCATTTCAACTTTATAATGCTGGAGAAAAACAAGCTTCTTCATTATCTCAAATGTTAAATGGTGACAGTGAATTCTCTGTTACGTCAATGCCTGGGAATGTTGGACAAGCATCTTTGGCAAATATTGAACTAGGATTTGCTCCTACTGTACAAGGAACATTTCAGACTGAATTAGAAATTCAATATAGAGATGGATCTCAAACTCTTACTAATCGTGACACTTATGCTTACACAAATAATATTAAGTCTCTACGTATTCTAGTTGTTGCAGAAGCAGTAGCTGCAAATACAGGAAGACTTTCTATGAAGTCTCAAAAGTATACTGTTGAATATGATGAGCTGACTAATTCACATACTGAAACCCTAGATGTCACTGAAACAACTCATAACCTTGAAATGAATGGCTATGATGTTGCAACAACCGTAGGGGTGGAAGCCGTTAGAGGTTCAAATGTTTATGCAAAAACTCGTCTCGTTTTCACAAACGAAGGAACTACGACAGTTAATAATGTGAAATTTAACTTAAAGACATCTCTTCTTGGGGCCATCCATGATAATAATGGTGCAGGTGTGGGATATTCTCTTGAGTCAGTAAATTGTGGAGCAACCTTAGCTCCTGGGGCATCTTGTTTTGCAGATGTTAAGCATAAGGCCAGTATTGCTGAGTTACCTTTGACTACTCGCTACGGTATTCTCTCTTATGATATTGGTACAGATCAGTACTATGCAGAATCGTTTAGAATTCAATTTACTGCAGTTGATCCGGCCAAAGTTGCGGCAGGGAATTTAATTACAAATAATATTAGTGACGGATCAGGTGGAACAATTCCTAATGCTTACTTTATTGATATTGGAACTTATGCGAATCCTGCGCACCCGATTCTTTCTTCTTATCCAAGTGGATCACTGATTAAGAATATTAATCTTAATAATCCAAGTGATGAGAAAGCAAGTTTCTTGAAAGAGTATAGAGAGTATGTTGGTAATCAAAGTGCGACAATTCCTGCAGGTGACTTTCATACAGTCTATAACCAAGGCTTCATTCAGGTTGAGTTAAATCGACCTTGTTTCTTTGGTGATGATGAAGGGGGAGGTCTTCCAGAGGAAGAGTGGGGTTTCAATGTCAATACGACTAGTACTTGTACGATGAGAGTAACATTCACGTTCGATGAAACATACCTTGGTGAATACGTCGATGAAAGTCAAAACTATGCTATTTTAAAATACTACGATAGTAAGAGGGCATCAGTTTCGACACTGCCGATTTATGTAAAAGGTTTTATTGAACCAAACCGTTCAAATGCAATGACAAATGAAATCTTTAATGTTGAAACAGATGATACAGGAAGAGTTTATTTAGAATGGGTTGATTTTTCACCAATCAATAATGACTGGGGACCAATTATCTCTTATCGCGTTTACTATAGTGAGTTTGAAAGTAGTTTAAATGATTTATATAACTCAACTGGTTTAACTTTTGTTGAAACTGCAGGTGTTACACCGAATGTTGAAATCACAGGACTGCTACAAAATAGATTTTATTATTTAAGAGTTGTTGCTGTTAGAGAAACTTCATCAGGTAAACAATATCTTTCTATGCCTAATGGATTTACGACGAAAGAAGTAGTCATACCTAACGAGACTGCAATTTATGATTACTCGAGAAGATTAATTATAGATAAATTTGCTCTTCCTGAAGGATCTGGTTCTCCTACTTTTATTACAAAATCAGAGGCCATTGAAAATTGTGAGGGATCAACTCGCACAATTAGAAAAGAGGGTGGTAACAGAACTAGAGCAAAAGAGCTTATTGACTTAAATGACTATTACTTAATTAATGCTGACGATACTAATAGTGATTATCCTTTCTTTGCATTCCCACACTGGTTGGCCGACGCACCAGAGGATATTGCACCATTATTTCCTGGCTTTAGTTGTGATTTAACAAATATGCACAATGAAGCTGATAGCATTATGTTTATTAAGAGCTGTGATAATTGTACTTGTAATAGTTTGTCTAAGATTGTTGGTGGGGAAGACTTTCCACTAGATACAATTATTTATGCTTATGATGACTTTAGTGGTGCAGCTAGATGTCGTGTTTCTCAAGATGATTATTAAGAAAAGAGGGAAGTATTATCCACAATGAATTAGTTGGGTAATACAAACCCTCTTTTTAGTTTAATTCTTAACAAAATCTTCATAAAAAACTCAATAAAATCAGATGGTTTAAGAGATTTTTGCCCTGTATTAATTGATATTTTATTAATTTAGAATATATAGGTGATGAACTCGTTTTACATTTATATTCTAACATTTCTCTTATCATCTCTTTCATTCGCAACGGATGGAAACGCTGTAACAGCCGATGTTAAGGCAGCTTCAGTGACGACTGTTCAAGATGAAGAGATTACTCCTTACATGATGATTCGAGTTGTTCAGGCAAAGGGAATAGAAAGGCAAGACCTTTCACTTATTCGTAAGTCAGCAATGGAAATCGTTCTAGGAACATCTTCATTTGAAATTTTAATGGGGGATAGTGCTGAGGCCATCTATCAAAATACATTCTCTCTAGATATTTCAACGAAAAGAGAACGTGAAAACTCTTATGTTTTAAATTTTAAAATTCAAGATATCCAAAATGGAAAGATTGTTACAGAAGTTTCAAAGAATAACGTTCCAAGAAAGAGATTTCACTTAGAAGTAAGAAAACTATTGTATGAACTATTCTACGGAGATGGGTCTTCAAGCTTACGTCCTTCAAAAGAAACTCCAGAGAAGAAGAAAATAAAGAAGAAATTAAATTCTGATATAGTTTCTGCAATTAACTCACAAAGAAATTCACAAGTTGTAAATGCTAATGCCGTTAGTATTTTTTCAGTTGAAGAGTCTGCAGCTGTTGAAGAAATTATTGTTGGTGCCGATGTAAAGAAGCTAAAAAACAAAAAATTAGAGAAAAAGAAAAAGAAAAAAGAAGATAAGGTTAAAATTAGTGAGTTTAAATCACCAGATCTAGACTTAAGAATGAATGTAAAACCAGAAAAAGTAGAACCTTCTACTCTTACTCTTGTACCAGATAGCTTTTATGCGATTGGATATCTTAAAGAGACAACTTTAGCATCTAACACTCTAAGTACAAATGAAACAGTAGATACAAGAACAAATCTTACGAGTATTAATTTAACATATCTAAGTAATTACAAAGTAGAAGAGTGGCAAGAATACTTTTCTATTGGTGGTGCTTTTTCAAATATTCTTAGTGAAAATCCTTATGGGATATCTCCTCGTATGTCTGTTTTTGGAGCATATAACAAACTTCTTATAGGAGATTCTTTCTTTGCTTCAGTTGATGCTGAATATGAGCGTATTAGTTTTGCCAATATTAAAGATAGAGGGGCCGGGGTTTCTGGTTTTGCCAATAATGTCTTTTGGTTTGGATTTGGATTTAAGTACATTAGCGAGCATTTCGCCAAAAAAACTGTTATCGAAGGTTTTTATAAAAAGGCATTAATTGGATCCTCTGATTTAAGTACAAATGGAGACTCTGCACCACTTGATGGTGATAAATATGTTCTCGATTTTTCAGTTAATTTATATAAGAAATTTGGTCTTGGTGGGTATGTTGAAATTGTAAATCTTGCATCTGCAGCATCATCGGCATTCGATACATCTCATCAAATATTTGGCGTAAGGCTAGTTTATAATTAGGAATAATGATTATGGATTTTAAGGAAAAAATTGAAAGCCTATTCTCTAATGCATCTCCAGAAGTGAGACCAACGCATGAGGAAACACTAATTTATTTTGGTGATAACCAAAGGCAACAAGTTAAAGATTTTTCAATTTTTAGTAAGTCGTTTAGAGATCAATGTGTAAAGGCTCTTAAGATTAAAAATGTGGAAGTTAAAATTCTACAAAATAGTTTAGAGAAAGAACTGATTAATGCTTATCTCGTTCAAAAGTTACTAATCGAAGAAATGAAGCTACTAAAGAGAGTTATTGGTGATATTGGAGCCGTAAAGCTTTACGTAACGCCAAGTTTTATGACTATACAACTTTGTAATATTGGTAATGTTCGTACTACTGTGGCGAATATGCAAAGGGATATCTTTGGCCGTCGTGGATTCTCTAATCTAGTTGCAATTAGACTTACACGAAGTGGGAAGAAAACTAATCTAGTTTTAAAAGTAAAATATAAGAATATTGATGAAAAAGATTTTCTACAGTTTAGAAATCGCGAGGTAATGAATGAAGTTCTTTGATGTGGCAGATAATACAAATCATAAGGTTGATTTAGAAAAAACAGCTAAGAAGACTAAGGTTTTTAAAAATCTTCCAGGTATTGCTTTAGTAGTTATTGATGAAAATGACCAAGTTATCAAAGTGAATTCTGAATTTAGAAAGATGTTTAATAACGTTAATCTAAAAGGTGGGAATTGGGACGATTTCTTCAAAAAAACTTTTCGCAAAGAGAAGGGATTAGCAGATACAAGTAATCTTTTTAAGAACTGTAATGATATTTTAAATGACTATATCATCCATACTTCAATGGATCAGTCGACTGGTTATCGTTATGGTTGGATCTATAAGATTCCTGTTGATGTAATGAATAAGATCTCACTTAAAAGAACAGCTCTAATGGAGTCAAAGAAGCTTGATGCTTATAATTTCATTGAAGATGAAGTTTTTGGAAAAAGATTAAACTGGATTAACAATAATCTAACACTAAATGATTTTCAATATGCGGATGATTGTCTTCTATATGCAAATACAAATGAAGCAAAAATGCTTTTAAAAGATTTTGTTGAGCTACTTTATGGGGTGCTTAATCTAAAAACTGAAGATACAAAATGTTCGGTTGAGTTTAGTCGTGGGAAGAATGGACTTCAGTTAACTGGTGTTTTTACAAATTTCAATTTCTCAGACGGTGACTTTCAAGCAAATGTAAGTTGGCATGGTCGAAAGATGAGATTAAACGATATTTGCAAGGTGATGGAATCTCGTCTTCCTGATCTTTATACATCAATTTATGTGAAAAACTTTAGAGCTGATCATCAATCAAAACTCAAAATCACATTAAATGTAAACGATATCGATGGTGTTCGATGGCATGTTTCAAAAGGAACAGTGAGTGACATTTAAGAAACTATTGATACTTACTCTCTTGAGTACAAGTATCTTTGCAAATGAAAAGTTCTTTAATTCTGCAAGTATATCACTGGGAATGATGAACTATTCGGTAACACCAAATGAGAGTACTTTACAGAATACTGACGGTAGTTCAACTGGTGGGGAAAATGCAGATGCTGCTGCAGCTGCTGTTTCTGCAATTTCTATTCAAGTGAATTGGGAATTTAAGTCAGAATTAAAAAAGAGTTACTACATTAGTGGAGTTCTTCCAATGATGTCGGCGGAAGGAACAGGTGTTTACTCAACGACGATTGGAATGAACTGGTACTTTGGTGATATTGGAACTAAGTACACTTATACAAGTAATGGACAGAATCTAACGATTACACCGACTAGTAAGTACTATTGGGGTGCTTTTGTTGGTCCTGGTTATGTTATTTACAATACCGAATCTGCTAAATACTCAGATATTTTCTTTGATTTGGGAGTTAACCTTGGTGGCGGATGGCGCTGGGGGAAGAATAGAACAATTAAAGCTGAAGCGGCAGTTAGTCGTGCAACTGGAATTAAAACAACTGGAATTAAAATGGGGGTATTTGTAGGTATTAGCCAATATCTATAAATAATTTTTTAATGAAGTACTTATTATTACTACTACTATCTACATCTGTATTTGCTGCTAAGTTTAATGTTAAGTCTGATCCTAGTGATTGTGATGTCTATGTTATTGATAAAAATGGAAAAAGAGTTTCTCTTGGGAAAACTCCTTATGAAACTGATGTCGAAACAATGCAAACCAATTATGGAGCAAATGGTCCAGTACAAATTGAAGTATTCAAGCCAGGCTTCGAGCCTTACAGTTTGTCAGTTCCAATGCTTGCGAAATCAGATATTGATATTAGTGCTAATTTAAAAGTTGAAAAAGATATCGAACTAGCACAAGACTTCGATTTCCTAGTAGGTGATTTATTTGACGTACTAAGACTTATGAGAGGTAAGAACTTCGACCTAGCTTTTGCAAAATTAGAAAAGCTAGAAGCAAAATTTCCTCATTTTTCAATTATTCACGAAATGAAGGGCTCTATTTCTTATATGAAGAAAGACTTTAAAAACTCTCTTGCTTTTTATCGTAAAGCATTTGGGATTAATCCAAAGAATAGAGAAGCCTATAAAATGAAGATTTACTTAGAAAAGAAATTTAATGTTTCTAAGAATGAAGGAGGTAAATAATGAAGAAGTTAGCTTTTATCTCATTACTATTACTTTCTTCTGCAGCAATTTCAAATCCGAAGATGAATGTTTTACCAAGTCTTGAGTGGCAAAAGAATGAACTAGAAATGAAGGTTCACGATAAGTTACAAAGAGGTACCGGAGTTATTCTGGGCCATGAACATTTTTTCGTTGATGTAGAAATTGTAACGAATACACCTGAAACTCCAAATTTTAGTATTCCACTCAATCCCGCTCCTCAAGGAAGCAATGGTGGAGTAAACGGGAAAGATGGAAATACTCTTGATATGTCTGATGATGCTGAAATGGCAAAGTCTGATGAAGAGAAGAAAACAAAATCTGATGCTGAAATCAAGTTTACAAATGATGTTCCTGAAACAGACTACGGAGAGAGTATTGTATTTTCTCGCCTTGGTATGGAGGCACCTCTTATTGATGATTTCAACGATTTCTCTCCTTCAGGAAAAATCCTTCTAACGATGGGGGATAGCTCTAAAGATAAAATGAATCAAATGAAAGAAGATTTCTCTAAAGAGAAAGAGAAACTTGTTGAGCAAATTAAAAAGCTAAAAGACGCTACTAAGGCAAAGCCTAGTATGATCGAACAGATGTGGAAGTATAATACTTCAATAGATATTTTTAAAAATATCTCTGAAATTAATATTTCAGTACGTCTTCCAAATGATATTGCTAAGGACGAAAGAGTTAGAATTGAGGGTCTTATCAAGTCTATTAAACTTGGTGTGAATGATATTACTCCTAACTTTAAATTTTCTTACACTATTAATGTTCCTCAAAAAGAAGATGTCATTTCAAAAGGTGACTTCTTAAAAGCATTAAGTAGTGTTTCAAATATCATTGCAATCGTCCTTGGTGTGTTACTTATTGGATTTGTTGGTAACCGTCTAATTTCAAGATTCTTTGAATTAAATAGTGCTTCACAAGCTGGTGGTAATTTTACTATGCAAAGTGACAAGTCTGAATCTGATGATGAGTCAGGTGCGGGCGAGATGATCTCTGCCGGTGGTGGTAGTGGAGATGGCCTTGCAGGTGTTCACTCTCTTAATGGTATCGAGAGATTTAAAGTTTTTGCTAATAATACACCACAAGAAGCTATCCTTCTTGTGAAAAAATGGATAGCTCAAGATTCTAAAAGTGGACATGCTGCTCTTAGAGCACTTGTACAACAAATTGATAATAGTGCACTAGCAGATGTTTTCAAGATGTTAAGTGAGCCAGAAAAAGCAACGTGGAGAGACTTACTAAATAAGCCTCTTACTGCAAATGAGCTTTCTATTGCAAATGACTTTATTAGTAACCAAATCGTACAAAGTGTAATCCTACCTTCAGTTATTGAAGATCCTAACACTTACGATTTATTACTAAAGCTTAATGCTGATATGATCAATCAGATCTATGAAAAAGATCCATATATTGTTTCACTTGTACTTAATGCTTTAAGTGAGAGTTTTATCGCTGAAGTTCTTTCTAGTTGTGAACCAGAAACTGTTGATCAGATTTTAATGTCTTCAGTAATTATTCAAGAGAGTGAGGTTAGGGATAACCAGGCTCGTATTAAAGAAGTTCTTTCACAGTATGTTGAATCGAAGTCAAAGCTACCATTTGTTGAGAAGCTTTATGATATTCTTCCAAATGTTTCTTCTGCTGTTGAAAGAAGTATTTTCAATACACTTAAGCAGAATATTAATGTTGAAGAGTTCACTCAACTTAGCCAGAAGAACTTTCCTTCCGAGCTAGTACGAGAGTTACCGACAAAGTTCTTAAAAGAGTCTCTAGCTACTTATGATCTAGGGAAGAAGGTTTCACTTCTTTTTGCAATGGATGAGAATGAGAGAATGTATTATCTTGATCTTTTTGCTCCTGATGGAACGAAGGCCCGTGATCTAATGCAGATTGAATTTGAATCTGTTGAACGCGATGAGATGAGAAAGAGTAAAATCCTTGCTGGTAGAGATGATAGCTGGCGTGATTTTGTTAAGTTTGTTCGTACACGTATTACTAAAGAGAAAGATGAAAAGACAGAGATTGAAAATCTCGTCCATACTTGGGCCCTTGATTTATATGGTTCAGGTGAAACACAAACTGAATTAAAAGTAGCATAAAAAAAGCAGCTCTTAGAGCTGCTTTTTTATTATTTACATTCTTGCTTGTGCTAGAAGATTTTTGGCAATAATCATAATCATTACCTCATTTGTTCCCGCTCCGATTTCGTTAAGCTTATTATCTCTCATCATACGCTCTACCGGGAACTCTCTTGAATAACCATATCCACCGTGAAGTTGGATCGCATCAAGTGCAATTTTAGTTGCCATCTTAGGAATAGCTAATTTTACTTGTGCAGCAACTACTGGACCTTTTTCTCCTTGATCGTAACGGTAAGCTACGTTGTATAGGAAGTTTCTCATCATCTCGGTTTCAGTTGCCATTTCCGCAATCATTTTTTGGATCATTTGGTACTCACCAATAGTTTTTCCAAATTGTGATCTTTCGTTTGCATATTTAATACACTGATCAACACAAGCTTGTGCGATACCAAGTGAGATACCTGCAATAGTGATTCTTTCAATCTCAAGGTTTTTCATCATGTGGTAAATTGAATCACCTTCGTTGCCAACAAGTTGCTCTAGACCAACTTTAGCGTTGTCAAAGATTAGCTCACCTGTAGGCGATGCACGCATACCCATCTTGTGAATTGGGCTTCCAAAGTCAAAGTGACCTTTGTCTTTTTCAAGAATGAATGTTGAAAGATTTTTTCTCTCTTTACCTGTTCTTGTGTATACGTAAGCAATATCTGCATATTGTGCATTTGTGATCCACATCTTCGTTCCATTTAGAAGGTAGTGGTCATCTTTTTTCTCAGCTTTTGTTTGAATACCAACAGCATCTGATCCATATTCTGGTTCAGACATACCCATACAACCGATGTGCTCACCAGTGATTAGTTTTGGAAGGTATTTTTCTTTTTGTTCTTTAGACGCGTTATTTTCAATATTATTAACACAAAGGATAGAGTGGGCAAGGTAAGAAAGAGTTGAAGAAGCACATGCTTTTCCAAATTCTTCCATAACGATAGTTGCGGCAAGTGCACCCATTCCAGCACCACCATATTCAGGATCAGCAGTTATTCCAAGAACTCCGATTTCACCCATTTTTTTGAAAGCATCCATATTGAAACTTTCTTCAGTATCATGCTTTTCTGCAACAGGAGCTAGTTCTTGTCTTGCAAAGTCACGACACATTTTTTGGATTTGTTTTTCTTCCTCTGTGAAATACCACATATATATGATCCCCTCTGTCTATTTTAATCAAAATAACTTACCGTGTCTTACATCCTATGGCAATAATCCCAAAGATGTTTTTAGACAATATCCAATATTTAGGCTTAAGATAAAAATTGTAAGTCCTTGAAATTGTCAAAGTGTTTTACATGACCTACAATTTTTTTTAAGGAGTCGATTGATGCTTACAACACCTGTAGTCAAGGATGAGGACACGGTATTTCCAGGAGAGAATTGGTTTTTCTACTGGAAAACTTCAGCTTCTCTTTGGAAATCTAAAATTGAACAAACGTCTTTAACGGACAAGATTATCGTACCGATTAATTGGAGCTTCCATACTGATACGGGGGATAAGATTGATTTTGCAAAGCAAAAGCCCGAGACGGACTTCAAGCGCCTTTATGATATTTGCAAAGAGCTAGATAAGGAAATTATCTTTCTTTTACCTGTTTCGCCAGTACCTTATTTACCAAATGGTGGAATTCCATATCTTTTAGCAAGAACAGCTAGCTGTGATCAATATGGCCTTAATCGCGCAAGTGCTGATAGTGACGGAACAATTCATAACTTTTATAGCTTCTATGATCCACGTGTTTATAAGGGATTTACTCGCTTTTGTTCTGAGCTAAACTCATATTTTCAAGAAAGTGGAATTAATGCTCCTTTATGGGGTGCTAATTGTGGTCATTATTCTCATGGACACTTTCATTCTTATATTTTTGATCGCTCAATCGCATTCCAAAGTGGATTTAGTCGTTTTGTGGAAATGAAGAAGGCGGAACTTAAGCTTGAGAAAATAACTGCTGAACAAGAGCATGAGTTTATTATTGAATATAATGAAACAATCTCTCATATCTATATTGATATCGTTAAGCATTCTTTAGACAAGAACTGGCAAGGTGTTAAGAACTTTTCCTTCTTAGAAGGATCGATGAATTCAATTGAAAACCGAATGCTTGATCAAGTAAGTGATACGAAGATTATTGATGATGCCCTTAAGAGTTTGGATAATGGAATTCTTCCTTCATCAATTCTTCTTCCAAATCGAAATAAGAATGGGATCTATTCTGATTTAAAGAAACAAGTCATTAATTCTTCTCGTTTGGACGAATTCTATAACGATAAGACGATACTTTCAGATAATGAATTTATTTTTAAAACTTCAAATGCGGTTAATATCTTTCATAATGTGAAAGACTTTAAGAGCAAAGAGATCATTGCATTTTCTGGCTTTATTGATTTTTGTAAAAGTCAATTTAGTTGGAATTATAGCTATAGCGATATAAATGAGTTCCACTGGGAAGATTTTGTTGAAAGCCCATTTCAATTTTTCTACTTCAATGGAAAAGAAATCAACGCTGAACTTTTAGGTAAAGTGTTGAAACTCTTCATGAGCGGTGGAAAAGTACTTATTGATATCGCATACCTTGAAAAGAATTTAAGAAGAAGACTGGAGTCATTCTACTTAGAAAATGAATTAAGTGTTGAAAAGATTCGCTTTCTAACTGAGATCAATACTGTCACAATGGGTGAGGGAAGACTTCTTATTTTTAATTCAAATGACTTTCAAGAATGTAGTGATGATGAGTTAAATACATTTTGGTCAAAAGTTACAAAGAGCATAGGTTATGTTGGATGTGATATTTCTCAAAGTGGTGAAGTTAGATACAAGTGGCAGGAGAGGGCGGTTGCGTCTTCAGACCTTAAGTATGATAAGGTAAAGCGCATCAGCTTTTTTAATCCTTCAAGTTATAAACAGAAACTTAATATTAAATATCCATCGGAATACGTTTTCCAAAAAATGATCGATCAAAATCATGTTGAGATTAATAATACTCCACATGAGATCGAGCTAAGCTTTATGCCTAAGGGAAGTATTTCATTAGATTTTGGGATAATTTCGGAGTAGAGATGGGTGGAAGTGATAAAGTTTTATATGTAAGTTATGTCTATAGTGAAGAGCACAGTCTTTTCTTTATCCGATCAATATTTACTGCAAAGTCATCAATTGATTTTAATGAAGTTGAGCTTGGTCCCCGTATGGAAATTACTTCTGATGGCTACTTAAGTGGTTTCTTCGATGAAGAGGAGCTTACGAAATTTGCTTATGATTTAAGTGATCGAATAAAGCAAGACAAGGTTTGTCTTATTTCCCCAGAGTGTTTCAACAAAGTATTAGAAGTTACTAAGAAAATAGGTGGGCTATTAGAAGCATTCATTGAACATGGCAATGTCTTAGAAAATCCAGAAAGAACAAAGAAAGGATTCCTATCGAGTTTTATTCGATAGGAATTCTGAAACTTGCTTGTAAAGGCTTATGATCTGAGCCTTCTACATCTCCGCGAACCTTAGCGCTAATTAGCTCAAGGTCGCGATACCATATATAATCAAGTTTATTACCAAGCCATTTCATACGATCATCTTCACCAGTATATTTAACTTCCTGAAAGCCTTCACTGCTTAGAATATTTCTCATCATTTTTATTTTAGATTTAGAGTTGGTATTGAAGTCACCGGCAAAGACGACTGGACCGTTTGTTGTTCTAATGTAATTAACGACTTGATTGATTTGTTTTTTTAAAGACTTCTTTTTTACAAAATTAATAGCGTGAATATTGATAAAAGTAATACTCCTACCGTCTTCAAGTTTATACTGACTCGCAAGAGATAGTTTTGGTGTGCGAATAAATGGTTCTCTCACTTTACTTCGTAGAGGAGTTATCTGAATCGTTGGATATTTAGAAATATTAGTTACACCAGTATTGTGCTTACCCCAACTAATAAATGAAGTTGCAAGAATAATCTCTTCATCTTCCGGATTAAAGAGACGCTCTTTCATTTTTCCTTTAAAGCTAAATTCTTGTCCTAGAAGAATATCACTTTCATTCATTAATTCTTCAAAGTCTATTTGCCAACTATCTTTCTTGCCTTTATACATATTCCAAACCGTCAGTTTGAATTCATTAGGAAATGGGCAATCATGACAAGAAAGTCCTTGTTTAACTTGAATGATTTTATCTTCGCTTGGTATTTTGTGTACGAGCTTTTCTTGGGCAAATGATGGAGTTGCAAATAAAGCAACGGCTAAGCTTATCATAAGCTTTTTCATAACAAATCCTTTTGTTTGAATATACTTAATCTTAATTATCTATAAGTGAGCACAAATGTGCAAAGAAATGCAGCTGAATTTTTCTTTTTATCAGCTAAACTGTCAAAGCTAATACTTAATCAATTAGCTCGAACTCTGCCTGCATAGGTTTGTGATCGGAGCCTTCGATTTCACCAAGAACTCTTGCTTCAATAAGATTTAGCCCTCGATACCAAATATGATCAAGAGGTTGTCCTAGAAAAGTCATGCGATCATCTCTGCCAGTATATCGGGCCTGTTTGAAGCCTTCTTTCTTAAATAACATATTCATTATGAGAGTTTTTGTCGGAGCATTTGTGTTGAAATCTCCTGCAAATATAACTGGTCCTGCATTATCTTTAATTGCACTAAGAAGTGTTGCAATTTGAATTGTGAAAGGTTGGATTCCCACAAAGTTAAGAGCATGGATATTTATAAATGTAATGATTTGTCCATTATCAGCAGGGTATTTTGAAATTAGCGCTAGTTTTGGTGTATTAACTATAGGCTCACGGTCGCTACTTTGAAAGGCTTGTTTACTTACGGCCTTTACTGTTGAGCTTGTAAAAACTCCAGTTGCTTGTCCATTCGTATCATAAAATGAAGTTGCCAAAATATTTTCGCGATTAGCATTAGATAAGACGTCCTTCATTTCACCTTGAAGTAAGAACTCCTGCCCAAGGATGATTTCACTCTCACTAGCTAATTTTAAATAATCTGCTGACCAAGAATCTTCTTTACCTTTATACATATTCCAAATGGTGACTGTAAATTTAGAGGGCATTTTACAATCGAAACAGTTAAGAGAGCCTTTTGTTGAAAGTATTTTATTTTTTGCCGGAACTTTATAAACCAGGTTGGCCATATTATTTCCGGCCAGAGCATGGCCTTGAAGTAAAAGTAGGGAAGTTATTAATAGGCTAATTTTTTTCATCTCAGTTCCTATCTGTCCTGATGTCATCAGATTTTGTTGTATTTCAACCTTAATAGACCAAAGAATAGGCTAAATAGCAAAAATTCTACAGAGGAGCTTGTAATATTTAGTCCCTGACCATATAAATGTCACCTAATATTGGAGAATCATATGCAAAAGCAGCTTTTTTACTCGCTTTCACCTAAGTCTTTGAAATCATTCCTCGTTGAGAATGGTCAGAAGGCTTTTGTAGCAAATCAAATTCTTCAATGGGTCTATGAAAAACACGAATATAATCCTGAGGGATGGTCAAATATTTCTAAGAATCTTAAAGAGCTCTTAGAGGAAAACTTTGATTTCACACTTCCTAAAATTGTTTGGAATGGACTATCTAAAGATGGAACGAGAAAGTTTCTTGTGGCCATGAGAGATGGGAAAACTGTTGAAACAGTTATGATCCCAGCTCGCTCAAATCGCAAGACACTTTGTGTATCATCACAAGTTGGTTGTGCTATTGGTTGTACATTTTGTCATACTGGTACAATGGGACTTATGCGCCACCTTGAAGCAGGGGAGATCATTGGACAATTCCTTGCCGTAACTAAGTTCCTAAGAGAAAACGTTGGACCTGAAGAAAGACTTTCAAATGTTGTATTCATGGGTCAAGGAGAGCCTCTTCATAACTTTGAACAAGTAAAGGCCGCAACAGAGCTTATGGTTGATGAAAAGGCATTAGGTCTTTCTCAAAGACGAGTGACGATCTCAACATCTGGACTAGTACCGGCTATCAAGAAATTAGAAGAGTTTCCACCTGTTAATATCGCAATCTCACTTCATGCAGCTCACAATGAAATTCGTACAGAACTTATGCCAATCAATAAGGCGTATGATCTCGATAGACTTCTAACGGCCATTAAAGAGATTCCTCTTAAGGCCCATCGTTATATTACATATGAGTATCTTTTAATCGATCAATATAATGATCGTGCCGAAGATGTCGATGCACTTTTAAAGCTACTTCCTAAGAAAGTATCAAAAGTGAATTTGATTCCTTTTAATGAGTATCCCGAGTCTAACTTTAAACGCCCGAGTGTAAGTCGTATCAATTGGTTTAAAAATCAACTCGATAATGGTGGAATCACGACGACAATTCGTACGACAAAGGGGAGTGATATCTTAGCTGCCTGCGGCCAGCTTAAGAGTGAGCTTGAAAAAGATCTAAATCTTTGGAAGTAAGATTACTTCTTATTCTCGTAATCCCAATACTTAACTTTTGTATTCTTTGAAGATGGAAGACGCTTTGACTTCTCTGATTTAGAGTCATCTTCCACTTGATAAGAGTCTTCCCAAGATTCTTGACTCTTATGGTGAACTACTTTCTTTTTGAATGAAATTGGCTTTTGCGCTTCTTGATAAAATGCGGGTGTTTCATACTTCTCAGCAAATACAATGCTAGACTGAATTACTAGAGTAATTATGGCAATTGTCTTAATGCTGAAACCTTTCATATATCCCTCACTTCGCATTTGCGGTTTGATTCCTATACCTTTTCGGATAGGGACAAATTTACTTTAATCGGCAAGTTTGTAACTTGTTAAAAAGTTTACGAAATCCAATATTTTTGGGAAGATAGAGGGGTAGGATTTATAAGCTCAGGGAGGATGCTTTGTCGAAATCAAAATCAAAAGATCGTGCGGTCATAGGCCTTATGGCAATGGTTGCAGTTTTCTTTGTCGTATTAATTTTATTTTCCGCTTATACGGTAACAATTTTCAAAGGAAATAATGATCTTGCTTCGTCGAGTAAGAAGTCTAAGGATAAGATTGCTCTGATTGAGGTAGAAGGTGTCATCATGGACGCGAAGAAGACTATTCAACTTCTTCATCGTGCAGAAGCTGATGAATCGGTAAAGGGAATTATCCTAAGAGTTAACTCACCAGGTGGAGCTGTTGCACCTACTCAAGAAATCTATCAAGAAATTTTAAGAATTAGAGGAGCGGGAAGTTACGCTGAAGTAACAAAGAATCCAAAGCCAATCTATGCTTCTTTCTCTTCGATTGCTGCAAGTGGTGGTTACTATATTGGTGCGGCAACAGAGAAGATTTGTTCATCACCAGGAACTCTTACTGGTTCAATTGGTGTGATCATGCAATTTGTTGACCTTTCTGAATTATATAAATTCGCCATGGTTAACCCACAAACAATTAAGGCCGGACGCTACAAAGATATTGGTCAACCAAATCGCTCAATGACAAAGGAAGAAAGAGCTCTTATGACTGAGATGACTCTTGATGTTCATAAGCAATTTAAAGACGATGTAGCAGCACAGCGTAGTGAAAGAATCACAGTAGAAATAGATGAGGTTGCTCAAGGTCAAGTTTTCTCAGGTGCACAAGCTAAGAAGCTTGGACTTGTTGATGATCTTGTTGGACTTTGGCCATGTGCTCGCCAACTTCATGCAAAACTTGAACTAGAAGGGGACTTAAACCTTTCAGAAATGAAGATTAAAAAGAAAGCTAATTTCTTTTCAATTATAGAAGATTTAGAAGATGTTAAAGGGGCCGTTAAAAACTTTGTTAAGGCTAACAGCTCGACAACATTAATGTACAAATAATAGAGGCATAATGCATATATACTTAAATTGGCTACAAGATCATATCCTAGCAGTTGTAGCATTCGTATTTACACTTATTCTGATCTATCACTATTTTAGTGAGAAGGACACAGGTGTAAAACTATCGAAAAGATATCGTAACTCGATTTTTGAAGCCCAATCAAAAGTATTCCTAAATGCAACTCAGTACTTAATTTCTGGAAATCGCGACCTTGCGATTAAAGAGTTTCTAAGTGCAGTCGATATTAATAGAGAAACAATAGATACTTATTTTGCACTTGGTGGTCTATTTAGAAGTAATGGTGAAATTGAAAAAGCAATCAGTATTCACCGCTCCCTTATTGCCAGAGATAATATTTCCGAATCTCATCGTATTCGTGCCCTAAAGGAATTAGCAATTGATTTTGATAAGGGTGGATTTGTTGATAAGGCCATCGAAACTTATAAAGATGTCTTAAAAATTAACCGCGATGAATATGATGTAATCCAATCTCTTTGCCGTATCTATGAAGATATTGGGGACTGGGATCAAGCTTATAATTACCGCATAATGCTTTCAAAAGTAGGGCATGAGAATCAATCAGAAACGATTTCACATATTCTAGTTCAAAAGGCCAAGAAGTTCTTTGAAAATGGGCAACTATCAAAAGCTATTGAGGATTTAGAAGATGGTTTTCGTTTTGCTCCTTCTGTTTCAGCAAAGATTTTAAAACTTAGAATTCTTCTTCATGAAGGAAATATAGATGAGGCGAAGTTTTATCTTGTTGAGCTATTAAAAGAGCAACCAATGTATGCTTCATTTGCATTTGAATCACTTGAAGAAGGTTTTAAGGGAAGTGAAGAGGAAAAAGAGAAATACTTTAAAAGATTGAATTTACTGATTGAATACTTTTTAGAAATGAATGATGAAGAATTACTTTCTAATGAATCTATCATTCTTACTAAAATCAGACTTTATAAACAACAAAGTAAACTACATAAAGCATACGAGTTGCTAAGTGAGTGGGATAAGAAATCAAATGCAACTTCACAAGCTTTAAAATCAGAATATATTAAAATTTTAATTGAGCTTGGGAAGAAGGAAGAGGCTGTAACTCAGACAAAGGATCTTCTGGAAAATATGCACCAAACTCTTACGAAGCACTACTGTCGTGAATGTGGATACAACTCAGATGAAATTTTCTGGCGTTGTCCTCAATGTCACGAATGGGAAACAATTCAATTTAGATGGAAAGTTTAATGAGAATATTTGTAGTATTTTTTCTTCTTCTACCGGCCTTTGCTCAAACTAAGGCTCAGTCTACTAGTGAGCAGAAGAAGACGATTTACTACGTGCAGTCAGTTTATTCTCAACTGCATCAAAACCCTTCAAAGTTCTCACGAGTTCTTTCTACATTTGAGTGTGGACAACCTTTTTACGTATTAAGTTCACCAATCTCAGAGTTCTATCAAGTAGAGTATTCGAATTATAAAGGCTTTATGAGTACTAATGTTTTGGCGCAGACAAAACCAAGTAGCTGCTGGCAAGATATGTATCGACGTTTCTTTGATCAAATTGATATCGGTGTTACTGAAATACATTACTGGGGAAGGCTTCAAGACCTTCTTATTAAAGGGGAGAGTAAGTAATGAAATACTTCTTATCATTTCTCCTTTTATTTAACGTAAATGCACAAGATAACCTTCCTGTTGAAAATGAATTTGTGAATTTTAATAAAATTCAAAAAGTTCTAAAAAAAGACGGGCTTGAAAAAGCTGCAAAAGAGAAGGCCAAGCAAGCAAAGAAAAAGCAAGTTGATGTCGATGCTCAAAAGAAGGCCTTTTATAATACACCTGCTGGAAAAGATTTTTGGCATATCATGACACAATATTGGTTAGTAAAAAATGTTGGTGTTCTTAAATGGGATTTCCATAAGCCGGATTTTGGTGTTCGTGAATATTATGCAAAGTTTCTCAAGGAAGTAGGCTATTTTGGTATTAAGTTTGATATTTTATATTTAAACTCACCTAATGTGACACACTTTGGTTTTCCTCTATCAACTAATCACTATTTATTTGTTATTAGTGTCCCATTTATTAGGGCAATGGATTTATCGAAACTACAAATATCTCTATTACTATTTGAGGATTTACTTAGATTAGAGGATCAACAATTTATTAAAAAATTTGATGATGAAACACTATTGAAATTAATGAATAATAATTTTTATAAGAAGCAATTTCCAAAAGAAGAATTTCATAAGGTATTGGCTCGATTCAGTGATATTGTTTTTAACACTGGTTTTACTTTCAAAGATCAGTTCAAGACAACTAAGAAAATGGATATTATTTTAAAAAATAATCCAAAGTATTGGAAAAACTATTATCACTTATTAGAGAAAATCGATTCTTTAACAAAAGGGAATTTACTTTATAAGAATTATTCAAAGATTTATCCAGCGCCTGAGCTGCAATTGAATTGGATAAACCCAACGACGAATTAGTATGAAGTTATTCGCCAAAGAAAAATCTATTTATCTGGCAAAGTACGCCACATCGACAATAATATACTGGATTATTTACTTTATTCTTGTCTCAATTATTACGTTCTTCCACTTTAGGCTTGGGCATAAGCTTATAATTGTAGAGAATTGGCTTTATGATTTTTCATGGCAAGTTTTAGTAACGGCCAGAGTTCTTGGATATCTCGTTTCAATCTATTTTTTCTCAGATATGAAATTTAAAGATATCAAGAGTCAGCTATCTTTCGATTGGTACAATAGTGTAAATGTTCCAACTTATTTAATTTCGATCGCAACTTTGATTGTCTTTGTATTTTTTAGTCGACCTTCGCATATGGAGAATGTTCAATTTAGTTTTTGGCAATTAGTTGTTCATAATATCTTAATCTTCGTATTTTTCTTCTTTGAGTTCTTAAATTCAAAAATCTTTTTAAAGTCTAGAAGAGTAGGTAAGGGATTTCATATTCTAACTGAGGGATCTTTCTTATATCTATCTCTTTTTGTTTTATTCCCAAGAAATACAAGTCTCGAAATTGGGCATATGTTCTTATTTTTCTTAGCTTATGCTCATCTTTATTTATTTAATTATTCAGTTCTTAAGGGAATGATATTTATATCAATTGTCTTTGTACCTCTTTTTGCCTTCTTGGGTCATGACCCATTATGGGGTACATATTATTCGATATTCTTTTCAAAACTAAGCAACCTAATAGTACCAGCTATTAGTTTATTAATTGTTACATCCGCATATTCATATATTTTAAAAAAGCAAGGAGAAGTATAGTGGAAGGTCATAATTTAGATATTTTCCAAATCCTTTTAGATTCAAGCATTGTTGTTAAGTTAGACTTACTTCTTTTAATCGCGGCATCTGTGCTTTCTTGGACTATTATTTTTCAAAAGAGATCACTCTTTAATAAAACAGAAAAGGCCAATCGTGAGTTCAAAACATTCTTTAGTGGTGTTAACTCGTTAGAGGAGGCTTATCATGATGCTCAAACAATTGAAGATAGTCCTTTAAGGAGACTATTTCTTTCAGGTTATAGAGAACTTAAAAAAACAGAAATTGCTTTAGGTGAAAACTATGGACTTATTAAAGAACATTATTCGTCTATTGCGAACCAATCAATGGAGCGTGCTCTATCAAACGAGGCAGTTGAAGTTGATCAGCAAATGAGCAATGGGCTAACAACTCTTGCTTCAATTGGCTCGATTACACCATTTGTTGGGTTATTTGGAACAGTTTGGGGGATCATTGATTCATTCTCTGGACTTGCAAGCGGTGGTGCAACTCTTGAAACAGTTGCTCCAGGTATTGCAGAAGCACTTGTTGCAACTGCAGTTGGTCTCGTTGCTGCAATTCCTGCAACTTGGTATTTTAATAAATTTGGACAAAGAAGAAATAAGTTAAAAGAACAACTTCATATTTTTGGTAATCAATTTATCAACGAAGTTGAAAGATATATTTCTTCAAAATCATAATTTAGGGGTAAGCAATGGGTATGAATTCTGGTGGTAATGGAGATGGACCGGTATCAGAGATCAACGTAACGCCACTTGTTGATGTTATGTTAGTTCTACTTGTTATCTTCATGATTACAGCGCCCTTGATGTTAAATGGGATTGAACTTACTTTACCAAAAACGAAAGAAGTAAATGTCATGAGCTTAAACTCTTCTCAGGTTGTTTTAAGTTTTACAAATTCAGAAGAGTATTATGTTGGAAAGGATAAAATCCTATTAAGTGAGCTAATTGCAGTACTTTCAAATAAGTTAAAGGAGACTAAATCACAGACTCTTTTTCTCAGAGCTGACTATCAGCTTGAATACGGTAAGGTAGCAAAGCTTATGTCTTATTTAAAATCAAATAATATAAATGATATTGCTCTGGTAACAGAGTTAGAGGATAAGTAGTATCGAAAAGAGTTTTAATAAATACATTTCTATCTCATTAGGGGCCCATGCAATCCTAATACTAGGACTGTATCTTCTATCGATCTTCAAATTAGGAACACCTTTTGATCCAAAGAGGGCCAACCTAGATAAGGTGCGTGTAATTGGAAAGGCCATTAAGGTTGATGTTGTGGCCATGCCAAAAATGACTTATCAAGAGCTAAAAAAAATGGTTCCTCCGCCTCAAGAAAAAGTTGAAGTGATTAAGGAAAAGGCAAAGGAGACAGGTGGAAGCGATAAGGCCGTTCTTGAAAAAGCGGCAAAGCAGAAGTCTTTAAAAGATATGCTGTCAAAATTTGCGAATCGTAACGTAAAAACAGATACGAAAGCGAAATCAAAAGTAAAGCCTAAGCAAAAGGTCGTTGAAGATACAACTGACTATAGCAACATTATTGCAGCTGGAAATAAGTTAAGTGAGGGGTCCTCTTATACAGGAACTGGTAGCGCCCAGGCACAAGGTGACTTTGACAATTATGTTATCTCTGTAATGGAAGCCGTTAGAAAGCACTGGAGACTTCCAGCGTATCTAGCGAATCTTGAATTATCTTGTCACGTTCAGGTTTTCATCAATTCACAGGGTAAATTATTAGAATATAAAATTATAAAATCGAGTGGGAATGCGGAATATGATAGCAAGGCCGTGGGATCAGTACGCGCGGTAGGCTCATTTCCTCGTCCGAAGAAAGAAATTACTAATAGGCTAGTGGCAGGTGAACTCGTTCTTGCCTTTCCTATATAGGAGTTTTTATGAAGTATTTAGTTTTTTTACTTATATGTTTTAACGTTATTGCTGATGGTGGACTGACTGTCGTCTCTGTAGGAGATGCTGAAGTTGTTAAAGAAAGCTTATTAGTTGAAAAAATATTCTCTGAAGGAGTTTTTACACCTAATGAAGTCGAGCAGTCAGAGAATTACATCAATATAGTAAGAAATGACTTTAAGTTTTATCAGAATTATTTCAACGTTCTGCCACGTCGTATCTCTCAGACATCTTTTGATAATGTACGATTTACAAATTATAAAACGAAAGAAACGAACTTCTTAGTTCGATTTAAGATTATTAGAAGTGCAACGCAAACGACATTATCGTATAAGCTTTGGAATATCGCTGCGGAACAAGAGCTTATATCAAAGTCGATTCCTTATGATGCCAATGATCGAGCTGCCATTCACGCTGTTTCAGATGAGATTTATCGTGCAATAGTAGGCAAGCCTTCTATCTTCAAAGATAAGATTGTTTTCGTTTCTGATTATAAAATGCCAGATGGTAAGAAAGAACTATTCATGATGGATTTTGATGGTGCCAATCCAAAGAGATTAACATGGCACAATGGTGTTGTACTTTCTCCTGCGGTTTCACACGATGGATCTAAAATCGTTTACAGTTTGATTGATGAGTCAGTTAAAGGAGCAAAGAAGAACGTCAACCTAATGCTCTATGATGTAGCAACTAAGAAAACTAGTATTCTATCAAAGAGGCAGGGGATTAACTCTGGTGCAATCTTTACGAATAATGGTGATGAAATTATTCTTACGCTATCACATCAAGGTAATGCTGAGCTTTACCGTATGAACTTAAATACTCGTGCGATCACACGCCTAACGAAAAGCTATGCTCCTGACGTTGATCCATCACTAAGTGCGGATGGTTCAATCCTAACGTTCTTATCGGGAAGACCTGGGAAGCCAATGATCTATACAATGGATCCAGGTGGACTAGAGAAGAATGTGAAGCGTATTAGTTATGTCGGTAAATACAATGCAACTCCACGTTTTCACCCAAGTGCTTCAGAAATTGTTTTCTCAAGCTGGTTAGATAATCGTTTTGACCTCTTTAAGGTTGGTTCTGATGGCCAAAATCTCGTTAGATTAACAAAAGATTTCGGTTCAAATGAGGATCCAGAGTATTCAAAAGATGGACAGTTCATTATTTTTACAAGTTTGAGGGTTCTTTCACAGTCTAAGGCCACTCAAAGTGTCTATATTATGGACACTTGGGGTAAAATCCTAGGGCCACTGACCTCAAATTTCGGAAAGTGTACAAGTGGTAGATGGCTTAAGTCATTATAATCACAGTATATCTATATTTTTTTTGAACAACCGAGTATTTTAGTCTTGTAAAAAATTCAGACGCGCTGTATCATGAATTTAGATTAACGCTTCGCAAAACACACACTAAAAATTACACGGGAGTTTATACATGACAATCGAAATGAAAAAAGAATCAACAAAAATTGAAAATCTACTGTCTACACTTCTTACAACTTTAGATGAGCAGGTTTTCTTTTCTGAACTATCAAAATTCTTTAAATCAGAAATCGTTTGTGATGAAATCATCGTAAACCTTGCACACGAAGACGGAAGCTGTCGCATGGTTGCTAAAGATGCTCGCGCTGTAAAGAACGCACAAAGAATTTCAAAAGGTCTTGGTGCAGTAGGACACGTAATCAAAACTAAGCGTGCTTACTTCTCAAACAACGTACAAAGAGATCCTCTATTTGCTTCGACAAAAACAGAAGTATCTCACTCTGAACTGTGTGTTCCAATGATCATCGATGGTGTAATCATCGGTACTATTTCTTTCAAAGGAAATAGCGAAGAAGTTAACTTTAAGAAAGAAGACATTAACATGGTTATCGATAGCCTAAACTCTATCCAAAAGCCACTTAAGAATATGAAAATGTATCTATCTGCTAAGTTCCTTAACGAATCACTAAAGCAGAAGATCGAAGAAAAAGAAATTGAACTAAAGAACTCTGTACCAGGTGTTACTCTATCTCGCTCAACAACTCAGGAGAAAGAGATCATCGGTAAGTCTGAAATTATGCAAGAGCTTCTAGTTGCAGTTGATCGTGTAGCTGCATCAGATGTTAACTCTTACATGGCAGGTGAGACTGGTGTTGGTAAAGAGATGATCGCTAGAAGAATTCACTGTCGTTCAGAGAGAAAGAATCACGCTTTCATCGTAGTTGACTGTTCAATGGGTAACGATGAGTACCTAGAATCAGAAATCTTCGGAAAAGAAGAAGTTGATGCTGTAAGAGGTTTCAGAATTAAAAAAGGTGCTCTAGAAGCAGCGAATGGTGGAACAATCTTCATTAACAATATTGATAAAATGCCAGTTAAAGTACAGGCAAGACTAATGAGCTTTATCAACGACCTTGCTTACTCAAGAGTTGGAACTCATGAAAAACTAAGATCAAACGTAAGAATTATTGCAGCTTCTTCTCTAAACATGAAAGAAAGTGTTGCACTAGGAACTTTTAGAGAAGACCTATTCTACAACCTATCAACAATTGGTTTAAGAATTCCTTCACTAAGAGAGAGAAAGTCAGATATTGAAATTCTAGCTAACCACTTCCTAAACCTAGGAAAGTTACCAGAAGCTCAAAAGTCTATGTCTCCAGGTGTTGTTAAGCTTCTTGAAGACTACAACTGGCCAGGAAACGTAAGAGAACTTCACTCAATCATGGAAAGAGCATATGTTCTATCTCCGGGAATGATTGTTGAAAGAGATCACCTTGCAGATAGCATTAAAGTTGAGCAAGCTGAAATTAATGAAGAAAAAGAAGAAATTAGAATTTTTAGAGAAATGACGCTAGGAGAAATTGAGAGAGAACATATCTGTCAAACTCTAGATCACCTAGGTGGTAACAAGACTAAAACAGCTAAGGTTCTTGGAATTACAGTTAAGACTCTTTATAACAAGCTGCACAGCTACGGTATGATTGAAGCAAAAGAAGCTTAATCAAGCTTTAAAGAAGCTTAAAGAGAATTGATAAAGCGTACTTTTGAAGTTAATATGTCAGTCTAATAAGGAGAGCCCATGTCAACAGAAGACAATAGACTACCAAAGAACTTCAGAAATTCACCAGATTTAGAGAATTTCTACCGCTTTATCTATGAAAATAACTTAAGAAGTGAAGCGAAGAAAATTTTTGAAGCGTTAAAAGTCGCTACAACTCCTGTAAAGAAAAGAGGAAGAAAGAAAAAGTCTTAATCCTTGTATCTATCAACAAATTCATTATAAAATATAAGATGCCCGTTAATTAACGGGCTTTTTATGTACAGGATGTACGGTATGTCCACGGAGGCAGGAGCCGAGAGTGAACCAAGTACATTTATATTAAAGGATCAACATGGAAGTTGTCTCAAACGCTAAATTAGGTCTAAAAGTTTATGATCCATTATATGGATTCATCGACTTAACTCCACTTGAGATGGAGATTATCCACAGCCCATTTTTTCAAAGGCTGCGTTGGATTAAACAATTAGGATTTTCATTCTACGTTTTTCACGGTGCCGAGCATTCTCGCTATGGACATTGTATTGGCGTACTTAATAATGCTCATCTTATTCTAAGGTCAGTAGGCCGTGGTGTTGAAGATAATGAACTCTTTGTAAAAGAGCAGAAATCAAAAGAGGCCAAGTATCATCAGGCCATTCGAGTCTCAGCTCTTCTTCACGATATTGGAACATTTTGTTTTTCTCATACAACTGAGATGGCCTATATCAAGATAGGGGAGACAACAAATAAGAAAGGTGGAAAGGGATTACAAGACGATCACGAAAACCTAGGCTCATTCATTATCAAGAATACTGACTATGAAGGTGGCCTAACACGAATTCTAAAAGATCATGGAATTGATCCACAAGAAGTTTCAGATCTTGTTAAAGGAACACACTCGTCAATCCTTGCTAATCAAATTCTTCACTCTGAAATTGATTGTGACCGCATGGATTATCTTTTAAGAGATGCTCACTACACAGGTCTTAAGTATGGAACTTATGATAGGGAATATCTACTTCATCACTTCACAACAGAGAAGGTAGCAGGTCACGATATTCTTGCAATTAAAGAAAATGCACTTCACTGTGTGGAAGACTTTTTAAGTGCACGCTTTGCTTGGTACTCGCAAGTTATTCGCTCTCCACGTGGATCAAAGTATGATGCAATTGCAGATGCCCTTTGCTATCACATGCTAGAAAAAGGTCATATTTATCGCTACAGTGATCTTCTCGATATTATCAGTAACGATCCTATGCGTTTTTACGGATTCAATGATTCATACTTTATGAATACAATTCATAAGCTTCTTGTAGATGGACAATTTGATAAGTATGCAGATATTAAAGATATGGCACGTATCCTTCTTCTAAGACATGGCGCTAAGAATATCGATACAAGTGACTTTTCACAAAGCTTGCTTGAACAAGATAATATTGGATTCAATGATAAGCTCTTTAAGAAGACTGGTAATAAGGCCACTGATATCGTTAACTTCGTAAAAGAAAATGGAAGTGATGCTGATTGGGTTATTCCAGATATTCCTAAAAAGAAGATTATCTTTGTTAAGAGTCCAAGAGAGCTCGCAAAGAAGACAACATTAACAAACTTATTACTAGAGCGTGATCCAGTAAAAATAAGATTGGATGATGGCCAGGTTAAGCTACTTGCTGATGTTGAAAACTCAATAATCTCAAAGCTTTCAAATACTATGAGCTATACACCGAATTGCTTCTGCTCAGACGGTGCGTATAAATTACTTAAAGAACAAGGTGTGATTTAAGTTTTTTTGCCCTTTCGATTAGGGGTAAGTAGATACCTTCAAGACTTGCCCCATCGTATTCGATTTTTGATAGCTTCCCAGTTAGTAGCTCAAGATTCGAGTTCACAAAAAGTACTTCAGTATACCCTTCAAAAGTTGGGTAATCCCTTACAAAGGCTTTTTCTTCAATAGAATTCTCTAAATTTAAAAGTAAGCAAATGATATTAGCACTTCCTTTTCTTTGTGGAATACGAGGAATGATAAAACTTAAATTCTCAATGAGATTATTTAGATATTCTTCTCTCTGTTCTTGCCCAAAAGTGACCATCGTCTTATTTGTGATTGAAAAGAAAGTTGCCTCAACACCCATAAAGCGATGAGATTCATTATCAATTGATAACAGAGAAATTGTTTCATCACGAGGCGAGAGAATGTATTGGCAAGTTAGCTTGTCGTAAGGTGGAACAAAGATAAACTCTTCGAATCGGCCAGATGAATTTGGGTTAAGAGCGATGACCTCAATAAAATTAGATTCAACTTCTGCACATAACATTCCAACAGTGATTGCACGTATTCGACTGTTTTGATCAAGATATTCATTGCAAAGTGTTTTATCTGTAAAGGCCAGGGTCACATTAATCCCGACCTCATCAATTCGCTTCGTTCTAAATCGCGGGCCAATATCAACAGCTGTGTCGATAACATAGATGATGTCATAAAATGAAAGATTTCGAATTTCATAATCTCCATCAACACTACTGTCTTGTAAGAGGGAAGACAGTAGATGGGCATCGACTTGCTTTCCATTAATTTTTTCAAGCACTTTGACCTCGCTTTAACTGATTTGCACCTGATTCTACGTATAAAATTTGTTTCCTTCAACAGGTGAAAGATAAAGATTTACTTATTTGACGCGCATGGTCGGTCTTTTTATCTACCTTTGCTTAAAATTTGATTTTGTTATAAAATTATAGAGTGGCAAAGAGGATTTTTGCCCAATTCAAGTTAGGAAGATTTGAATATTTAAATGAAGGACTCATATCAATGATCTCAAGCAGTTACGCGAATCAAGCAAGTAATTTATTTGGAAACCAGAATTTAAATACGAATATGTATTTTACGCTGGAGAATGTCACTGTTGATTTCGACGGAATCAAGGCCATTTCCAATATCAATTTGCAAATTAGAAAAGGTGAAATTGTCTTTGTTACCGGGGCTTCTGGAGCGGGGAAAACAACACTTCTAAATGTTCTTGCAGGAAACGTTTCACCGACGAGCGGAACGATTAAAATTGATGATCGAGTTTTTACAACACAAGTTTTTCAAGATTTAAGACTGATTGAAAATATGAGTCTAATCGATAATTTACAATTTGCATTTGATCCAAGTGTGTATCGTTCTCGCAAAGAATTTGAGAGCGACTTAAACGAGCTAATTAAAATTCTAGGAATTAAAAATCGCGTAAAACTTAAGGCCAAGGATGCTAATGGGGGACTAAGACAAAAAGTTGCCATCATTCGCGCGCTACTTGCAAAGCCTGACGTATTTATTGCGGATGAGCCATCAAGTTCACTAGACTTTGATAATACAAAAAGACTTTTTGATTTATTAAATATCTATAATGCGAAAAGAGGGACAACAATTATTTGGGCCTCTCATAATCGCGAATTAGTACAACGTTTCACGGGACGAATTATCCACCTAGATAACTCTCGTCTAATCCACTCGGGGCATGCATGTTTTATTTAAAAGAATTAGCTCGTTTCACAAAAAATAATCTTTTTGGGCAAGCGCTTTTTTCTCTTTTAACAATCTCTCTTGTTATTTCTGTTTCTAACTATGACAGTTTTAAAAAGAAGATTTCAAATGCGCTTCCTGCAATTCAAAATGAGTATTACTTTAATGCTCTCGTTGATGGGGATTTAAACACATCAAGTATTTCTAGAAAGATTAAGGGACTACCTGGAGTAAAGGGTGTTGAAGCGATCAGTGCAACAAAGAGCATGGCCGTAACAAACCAACTTAAAGATGTTCTAGAACTTGGAAAAGATGAAATTACTTCAATTATCTCAATGAAGGGTTTAAAAATTATTTTAGATGAGAAAGTTTCGGAGAGTTCGACTAACCTTATTAGAGAATACTTAGTTCGTTTAACAGGTAAGGACAATGTTGTTCTAGGAAGTGTGAGAAAGAAAATTTCAAATTCACAATCTTGGAAAAATGTAATGAATGAACTAAAGAGAAGACCGCTTCAAGTTTTAATCACTGTTCTAGCTCTTTTTTGGGTTGTTGCTTTTATGACTATTAAGCGCAACTTAAAGCAGGTTTCTTACCTTATTGAAAAGTTTCAAAGAAAGAAGAATGTCGCTTTCAAAATGTACACAGTGAATATTATCGCATCAACTCTTATTGGTTGCGCTCTATCATTTGCCTTCTTCTCTCCGGATGAAGTATTTACATTAATAGTAAGTGCAGCATTATTAACAACTTCTGCGTGGTACACAATCGGGAAACTTGAATGGCAAAAAGCTTAGTTCTTTTCACAGTTCTATTAATTACTTCAGCTTCAATGAGGGCCGAGGCGGCACCAAACTTGAATGCGATTAAAGGGCAGGTAACTGATTCTCGCAGCAAGATCGACAATTACAAAAAGTCGATTCAATCAATCGAAACTCAATTACAGACAAAGAATGAAGACTATCTTCAGGCCATGAAATCAAGACAAGATCTTGATTATCAAATTTTTGAATTAGAAAAAAATCTTAATCAATCTTTATTTGACCTGGAATCAGATAAAGTTCGTGTAAAAAAGACGATTCGTCATGTTGCCTTAAGTTACATGGAAAACTCGACGCACGAAGACCTTGTGAAAAGTCAGCTTCTTTTAAAGTCTCTAAAGAATGAAAAGAAAGAGATTCAATCAAAAATTGATTATTGTACAGACCTAAAAAAGAAGACATTTGAACTTAGAACTCGTTTGAGTGAAACAGTAAAAATAGAAAGAGAGCTTTATACTCTTTTACAAGAGCTTGAAACTCGTAAAAGCTCAACTGTTCAAGAATTCTTAACTGAAAAAGAAAATCACGAAAAATTAAAATCAGAATATAGTAAGTTAAGAAAATCACAACAACTTGCTAAAAAGAAAGCTCAAGCAAAACTAAAAGTAAGTAAAAACAAAGCAAGTAGCTCTTCGACTAAGTTAGTTGCTAATTTTGCTGTTCCTGTTAAAAAATTTATTTCGACAGAAAATGGCAAGAAAGGAATTACTTATACTGTTAAGAGTGGACAAGAAATTTTTGCGACCAAAGCTGGAAAAGTTGAATATGTAGGTTCACTGGCCAACGTAGGTAATGTGATTATGGTGGATCATGGAAATGATATTCGTAGTATCTATCTTGGTGACTTCGCAGCAAGCGTAAAAAAGGGACAAGCTGTTGATCTTGGCTCATCTGTTGCAAAAACAAGATTCTCAATTAAGAAGGGGAATCTAAGTAAAGTTTATTTTGAAATTAGAAAGAAAAATACAGCACAAAATACAGCACAACTAATTAATAATAAAATTAATATTTAAAATTAGGAATAATAATGAAAAAGCTATTTGTTGCTCTTATGCTTACGGCATTTGTAGCACCTGCTCAGGCAAAGCAAACTGAGAGGTCGCGTTTTGAAAAGCTCGAACTCTTCAATAAAGTTATTCATATCATCGAAACAAATTATTACCGAAAGGTAGATATTGATAAGCTCATTGATGGAGCACTAAAGGGAATGTTTCAAACATTAGACCCTCACTCTGCATTTTTAGATGAAGAAGTATTCAAGAAGATGCAAGAAGACACAAGTGGCGAGTATGGTGGACTTGGAATAGAAGTTACGCAAAAAGATGGTGTTCTTGTCATTACAACTCCAATCGAGGATTCTCCTGCTGAAAAAGCGGGCCTTCTGCCAGGAGATAAAATTGTTGAAATTAATAATGAGTCAACAATTGGTATCACTCTTGATGAAGCCGTTGATCGTATGAAAGGTGAGCTTGGAACTGTTATTAACCTAGGAATCCTAAGAGCTGGTGAAAAAGATATTCGTAACTTCAAGGTAAAGCGCCAAAAGATCAAGACTAAGCCAGTTAAGTCATTTGCAGTAAATAACTATGCTGTTATTCGTTTAAGCCAATTTCAAAAAGATGCAGCTGAATATGTAGTAAAGGCACTTAAAAAGGAAAAAAAGAAACTTGGAAAGAATTTTAGAGGAGTTGTTTTAGATCTTCGCTCGAACCCAGGTGGACTTTTAAATGAAGCAGTAAATCTTGCTTCAATCTTTTTAAATGATGGAGTAGTTGTTTCGACTGAAGGTCGTGATCCAAAGAATAAAGAAATTCGTTATGTTAAAAAGAGTGGCCATAAAGAACTAGAGATACCTGTTGCTGTATTAATTAACGGCTCAAGTGCTTCTGCTTCTGAAATTGTGGCAGGTGCTCTCCAAGATCACAAGCGTGCTCTAATTGTTGGGACAAATTCTTTTGGAAAAGGAAGTGTACAAACCGTTTCTCAAGTTTCAGAAGAGCAGGGGATTAAACTTACAATTGCCCAGTATATGACACCAAAAGGAAGAAAAATTCAGGCCCTTGGTATTAAGCCTGATGTTCAAGTTTCACAAGTCGAAGGTGAATTTGTTGAAGAGCATATGTATGATGATGGTGGAGTAAGAGAAGTCGATCTTAGAAATCACTTAACGGCCACTGTTGAAACTGAAGAAGAAAAGGAAGCTCGTCTTAAGCGTGAAAAAGCAGCACGTTTAAAAAGAATTGAAAGAGCAAAAGAAATCAATCAAAAGAAAGATGAATCATCGGTAGCTAGAAAGTATTCGGCCGACAAAGACTACCAAGTTCTTCAGGCAATTAAATTTTTAAACGCAGTCAATAAATTTCAAAATATCTAGTTGAAATCACAGTGGGATGACGCTCTTTGTCTTCCCACTTTGTGCCTTTTTTAACATCATTAAGGGATGAATAATAAAGTCCCATCAGTCTCACAACTCGTAAATCACATTAAGAAAAATCTCGAGTCTAATTATCAAAATATTAGTGTAACAGGAGAGGTTTCAAACCTTAGCTCCTCTGGTGCAGGACATTGGTATTTCTCTCTTGGTGATGGCAGTGCCCTCATGCAAATGGCCCTCTTTAAAATGGATGCCATGAGAAATCCAGTCATTAAAAATATTCGTGCAGGAGATAAGGTTATTGTCTCTGGTTCTGTCTCTGTTTATCCGAGTCGTGGAACTTTTCAGTTAATTGTTAAGCGTATTGTGCCGGCGGGTAAGGGTGATCTTCAGGAACAATTTGAATTATTAAAAAAGAAACTTCAAGCAGAAGGTCTTTTTGATATGAGTTCAAAGCAGCCGATACCGACGATGCCAAAACGCATCGGTGTAATTACGGCAAAAGGAGCCGCGGCCCTGCAAGACTTTTTAAATGTATCTCAAAGAAGATCTGAGTATCATCAGGTTCTTCTTTCACCGGCCCTGGTTCAAGGAGTAAATGCTCCTGCCTCAATTCGTAAGGCCCTTGAAAAACTCATTGCTTATCATTTAAAGGCAAAAGAAGAGGGGCGTACTAAAGATATGTTAGATGTTATCGTTCTCACTCGTGGTGGTGGGTCGATGGAAGACCTCTGGGCGTTTAATGACGAAGCACTTGCTTGGGATATTTATAATTGCCCAATCCCAACGATTAGTGCCGTTGGTCACCAAGTGGACTTTACCATCTCTGATTATGTGGCCGATCTTAGGATGGAGACGCCTTCAGCTGCTGCAGAAGTTTTAACTCAAAAATTTATGGCCTTAGATTCTGATATGAATCGCATTCGTAAGGATTTAAAAGGTGCCATGAATATGGAACTTCGTCGTCGCTATGATGTTCTTTCTGAAACGTCACCGAAGAGTTTCCTCATTGCTCTTAAATCGAAAATTTCAGATTATAAGCATGAGCTTGAGAAGCTAAATCTTATTAAGAGAAAAGAACAGATCCTATCTCTTTATGAATATACTTTTGAGCTTGATCGCCTTAGTCGTCAGCTCGTAAAAGCAATCCAAAATAAAATTGTGAATTATAAAAATAAGAATATGGAATTTGAAAAAATTCTTGGTGCCTTAAATCCTAAAAATGTTCTAACTCGTGGATATGCTTACACGCAAATTGGTGACAAGGTCATTAGCTCTGCCAAGGACATGGCAAAGCTTGAAAATGTCGATGTGGATATTCACTACGCTGACGGTAAGGTGACTCTTCATAAAGGAGTTAACTAGTGAGTGCATCTCTTGGCTTTCAAGATAGTGAAGTTAATTCGCCTAAACAAAATTTTTACTACCACTCAAATATAGAGATTGATGAAGAGCTGGAGCGCAATCTAAACTATTCTGGATTTAGCTCTAGTGATTATGAATTTGATTTTTCAATTGAATCTAGTATCCCTCTAATTGTTAAGTTAGAAGACCACATTATTGAGATTGAAACAATAGAGAATCTTAAAGAGCTTCTTCATTTCAAAAGAGAGCTTGCAAGAGTCTTTAAATTAAACTCTAGTATGGCCAGTGCCAATCTAGATGAAATGGAAATCGCAGGTCTTTATCTTGAAAAGGTATATCAAGATAATGATGAGAATTTTATAGCTGAACTTTTTAAGATCTCTGAAGTCAAAAATGAATTTAATATTAAGGTAATCGATAAAGCCGATTCACATCTTTACCCTGTTAAAGAAGACTATTGTTTTGAAGATAGTACTTCTTATTATCTACTTACTGTAAAAGGGGATAGGGAAGAAGCTTTTTTGGCCGCACAAGCGATCGCCAATGTTATTCAATTAATTAATGTTAACCAAGAAGAGCTTTCAAGTGAGCAGTTAGGTGTTACAGACCTAATTAACAAATTGTCATATCCTGTTGTTATTTTGAGTGATGATGGTATCGTTCACTATCATAATGATCATTTTCTAAAGCTTGGTATCACACCAAATAATCTTATTAAGAATATTGATTCAGGATGGTTAGATATTGGAGATCAAAAGTATAAAATTCTTTCAAGTACAACTTCTAATTTAAAAACAATTTGTCTTGTTAAACAGGAATTCAATTATACAAAGTCTCACTCTGAACTTGGTATTATTACAAGCTCGATTGCCCACGAACTCAATAATCCTCTTGCGGGAATTCTTGCGGCCATTAATATGTTAGAACTTGAAGAGTGGGAAGAAGACGATTTAACAATCCTAAATGAAATGAAGGCGTCAGCAAATCGTTGTAAAAATCTGATTAATACCTTCCTCGGTTTCGCCAAGGTTAACGATCAACTAAGTCGCCAAAGTACTTTCTCTAGCATTCTGCAACAGGCAATCTCGCTACTAAGTAATCGAAAAATAGAATCGGGAATATCGATTCATACAAATATTTCAAATGATCTCAAAGAATATGCCATCAGTGGTGCGAGTCTTCCAATCATTCTCTACTTAATCCTAAGTGAGATGATGACGCTTAAAAATCACGAACTCTTAATTGATGCTAGCTCAAACTCAATCGATTGTAACTTCTATCGTAGTGAACATGACATCATTCTTACGGTAAAGAATCTCAATATCGAAGGACAAAAGAGTAAGATCTTAAACCGCTTAATCATCCACTTACTTGCTCTTGAAAATTCACGGGTTGAAATTCATGGGCAGGATATTGTGATTTATAATTTGGTCTGATTAAATAAACGCTTCCGGATAATTATACTTATTCGGATTCACTTCAATGAACTTATCAAGTTGAGTAAAGAAGAAGTCCTTATTCTTTAGGGCAAATGAATCCTTAAAGATCATAAGCTCGCGTTCTTGGCGTAGGTTCTTTGCCATATAAAGATTAACAAGTTCCTGCAGCATTTCAGGGAAGTGAATTTCTTTAAGCTTCTGCGCTTTCTTGCGATTAGACTTTGAGTTGATATATTGAATTAGCTTCTTGTCGTGACCAGGGTAGCGAAAGATTAAACCTTGTCTAATCCCTAGGGCGCCAAGAGGGTAGATTGTATATTGTTCTGGCACAAGGTGATTCATAAGAACGAAGTCAGCTTGCTTGATTTTTTGAAGCTCTTCTTTGTACTCGGCGTTTAGTTCTTCTTTCGTACCATCGCCAATCAGGTTTTGACGAAGCATTGTGATGGCCTCTTCTTGATCGGCTTCATCCATTTTATTAAATGAATGATTAAAGCGAATAAGGGCCTCTAGAATTGGTCCACTAAGTTTTATCGAAATTGTTTGCCATTCGAGATCTTTAATACGCTCACTAATGAATTGAATTTCATTATCTTTGTTCGTACATGGGAAAGAGAAGAGGATCACTCCGTTTTGTCCTTTTACTGTAATAACAAAAGGAGCAAAAATCTTTTTCATCTTTGCTACGATTTCTTCGTGCTCACTTGTATCTTTTTTAAAGTTACAAAGATCGAGCTCGTAGCGATTTTTTGGGTAGTAAAGATGATTGATCTTCTTAATATCTTTTTCAATAAAGATATTGAGATAGTTTAAGAAGAGTTGGGCCGTCGCGATAGCATCATCAAGGGCACGGTGTGCCTTTTGGTGAGAAATATTAAAAATACGCGACATATAGTTTAGATTCGAGTTCATGAGAGTTGGAATAAGATACTTCGTCATAAGGTTTGTACACAAACCCTTATTCTCAAGTTGCTTTCTTCCAAGCCTTTCTAAAACTGAATTTAAAAATGGAATATCAAATGAAGAGTTGTGAGCGATAAGAACTCGGTCACCAATAAACTCTAGAACTTCATCAATAACGGCATCAATTATTGGTGCGCCCTCAACTTCATCTTGTGTGATGGAAGTTAGCTTTTGAATGAAGTCTGGGATTTTTCTTTCTGGATTGATAAGAAAGCTTTTTTGAGCTCCTACTTCCAGGTTATCGATTTGGACAAGTCCAATTTCAATGATTTTATCTTTTTTCTGGTTTCCACCAGTCGTTTCTAAATCGAAGACGCAGAAGCTCATGTCTGCTAGCATTTTCTTTGAAGAATGTGTTTCCATCAATAATCCATGAAAGCCGAGTATTCACTCGTGGTTAGGTATTGAATAGATTATAGCAAAGTTCTCCCCACCGAGGTAGGGAGAAATTATGATTTTTTTATTTGATATTTGAGATAACTTCTTCAAGAAGCTCTAGAAATTTCTTCATTACACGAGCGGCCTCGTGCTTAATATCATCGTGATTTAGTTTAGTATTCTCAATCCCTGCGGCCATATTTGTCACACAAGAGATACCAAGAACATCAAGTCCCATGTGGTTAGCAGCAATACACTCTTGTACTGTCGACATTCCAACAAGGTCTCCACCAAAATTACGATACATACGAATTTCCGCCGGAGTTTCATAAGTTGGTCCCATTACACCAACGTAAACACCTTCTTTAAGATCATATGAAATATTCTTTGCCGAAGCATGTGCAATTTCTTTAAGAGCAGGTGACCATGCATAAGTCATATCTGGAAAACGAGTTCCTAGCTCTTCAATATTTTCTCCCACAAGACAGTTTTCACCAGTTAAGTTTAGGTGATCTGTAATTAGAACAAGTGAACCAGAGCTGTAATCTAAATTAATTCCACCAGCAGCATTTGTGATGATTAGATTCTTAATACCAAGTGTTTTTAAAACGCGGACAGGAAAAACAACTTCATCAAGAGAGTGGCCTTCATAGCGGTGAATACGTCCTTGCATAACAGCTACAACTTTTCCACCTAGCTCACCCATAACAAGTTGACCTTTGTGGCCCTTAACTTTTGTCTTTTTAAAACCTGGGATTTCTTCGTAGCTGATTTCAACTTTGTTTTCTAAAAGGTTAGCAAATTCACCAAGTCCTGAACCTAGGATAACTCCAATATCAGGTGCCTTGTCATATTTGCTTTGGATATAACTTTTTGTCTCTTCTAGTCTTTTAAAAATTGCGTGCATACGTACCTCTAGATTTCCTTCACTTCAAAGATTAACTTACTTGCTTTAGGCTTAGCAGTTGTAACTTTAATATCTTTCTTTAAGTCTGCAAGGATAGCTTCAACTTGTTTCTTCTGATCTTTGTTATGGTAGATCTCAACAAGTGCTTCACCTTTAGAAACCTTGTCACCAACTTTCTTATTAAGAATAAAACCAACTCCAAAGTCGATCTTATCAGTTGCTTTTGCACGTCCACCACCAAGGCTTACACAGTGTAGACCCATGTTCTTACAAGCAATCGCAGAAACGTAACCATTCTTAGTTGCGCTAAATACAGTCTTCTCTTTTGCTAGAGGTAGGCGAGAGTAGTCGTCACAAACTTTCTCATCTCCGCCTTGAACCTTAATAAGGTTTTTGAAAACTTTAAGTGCTTTTCCATTATCAATTACTGCTTGCGCTTTCTTTTCACCTTCTTTAAGTGAATCAGCTTTTCCTGCAATATAGATCATTGCACCTGCAAGCTTAACACTGATATCAGTTAAGTCTTTTGGACCGTTACCTTTTAGTGTCTCAATTGATTCGATGATCTCTAGAGAGTTACCAATATACTGACCTAGTGGTTGATTCATATCTGTAATCATTGTGATCATACGCTTATCAAAGCGCTTTGCTGTATCACGAAGACTTTTTGCTAGTGCTTTTGCATCCTTGATATTATCCATGAATGCACCGTCACCAACTTTAATATCCATTACGATACCATTAGCACCTTCTGCTAATTTCTTACTCATGATTGATGCTGTAATTAATGGGATTGATTCAACTGTTCCCGTTACATCTCTTAGACCGTAGATGATTTTGTCAGCAGGAGCGATATCCTTTGTTTGACCAATAAGAACGATCTTCTCTTTATTAAGTTGCTTTTTGAATTGTTCAAGAGTTAGTTCAGTTTTGAATCCTTTAATCGATTCAACTTTATCAACTGTTCCACCTGTATGGCCTAAACCACGTCCGGCCATCATTGGAACCTTAACTCCGCATGCCGTAGCGATTGGGCCAAGAATGAACGATGCCTTGTCTCCAACACCACCAGTTGAGTGTTTGTCGATCACGTTCACTCCTGAGAACTTTAGCGTCTTTCCAGAGTAAAGCATGGCATCTGTAAGAGCGGCAGTTTCTTTTACGCTCATACCATTTAAGTAAATGGCCATTAGTAGTGCAGACATTTGATAGTCAGCAACGTCACCATTTGTAATCCCATTTATGAACCACTTAATTTCTTCATCTGTTAATTTTTTACCATCTCTTTTTTTTGAGATGATCTGATATGCGCTAAAATTTTCCGACATAGTATTCCTTTTAAAAATTTAATTCCCTAATAATTCCTGTGCATTTATTGCATCAAATTACTTATGCGTATAGAATAGTAAAAGGGTCATTATAGACACGGCCATTAGAGGTGGCAATGATGAAACTTAATGCGTAGCGCAGGGATTTTAAGGTTTTAGAAATGTTCAAAAAAATTATCATTATATGTTTAGCTCTTACATTTTCATTCTCTTCATTTGCACAAACAAATTTTAAGGAAGAAGGATTACGTGACTTAACAACTGTTGCTGGTCTTGGCCTTGGTGGTGCTATTCTTGGTCTGTCGACATTATCTTTTGTTGAGGAGCCTAAGGATCACCTTAAAAATATTCTCGTTGGTGCTGCTGTAGGGATTGTTGTTGGTGTTGGTGTTGTAGCCTACAATCAAGCTGCAAAGTCGCAGGCGACAATTCGTCAAACAGGTTACCGTGACTTTGATACGACTAGTCGTCTTAATTGGCATGCGTCAAATACGGCACAAGATATCAAAGAGTTTAATGCTGTAAATCCAAAAGTTGGTTGGTCGTTTAACTTCTAATTATTCTTTTTTATTGTCCATTTATGCTCAAACCTATACTCTAAGGCTAATTTTAGAATTAATTTAATTTAGTAATAGGGTATTCCATGGAAAGAGTTATTTCGGCATTTGGTTTGATCGTTATGGTTGGTGTTGCTTTTGCATTATCAAATAACCGTAAGAAAATTAATTGGCGACTTGTTCTTTCTGGCTTAGCTCTTCAGATCTTCTTTGGTCTCATCATTCTAAAAACTGATGTAGGGCAAAACTTCTTTGAAGGTGCACGTGGTTTTTTCACTGCAATTCTAAATTATACTAACGAAGGTTCAGGCTTTATCTTTGGTCCACTTTCAAATGTTCCAAAATTCGGCTTTATTTTCTTTGTCATGGTTCTTCCGACAATTATTTTTATGTCTTCATTAATGAGTGTATTTTATCACTTAGGTATCATGCAGGTTGTTATTAAGGCTTTTGCTAAAGTCATGTCAGTTGTGATGGGGACATCGGGAGCTGAGTCTCTAGCGGCCGCTGCCAATATCTTTGCTGGGCAAACTGAGGCACCACTTGTGGTAAAGCCACTGGTTTCAAAAATGACACAATCGGAACTTATGGCGCTAATGACTGGTGGAATGGCCACTGTTGCAGGTGGGGTTCTTGCTTCATATGTTGGTTTTGGAATTGATGCTGCACACTTACTTTCGGCATCAGTTATGTCGGCTCCAGCGGCACTTGTTTGTGCCAAGCTTATGGTGCCAGAGACACAAGAGTCTCTAACTCAAGGTGACTTAAAATTAGATTTAAAAGATAACAGTGTAAATTTAATCGATGCTGCGGCCAATGGTGCAAGTGAAGGTGTAAAGCTTGCCATTAATGTTGGTGCAATGTTGATTGCAATCATTGCTCTTGTAGCAATGTTCAACGGTGCTCTTGGCCTAATCACAGGTTGGTTTGGTTTTGAAGGAATTACTCTTGAGCTAATCATGGGTAAATTATTTGCTCCATTTGCTTGGTTATTAGGTGTTGAGTGGAAGGATGCGGAAATCGTGGGAATGCTTCTTGGTAAGAAGTTAGTACTAAATGAGTTCGTGGCCTACTTAGACCTTAAGGCGAATATGGGTAACCTATCAGAGCGCTCAATTACTATTGCAACGTATGCCCTTTGTGGTTTTGCCAATTTCTCATCAATTGGGATTCAAATTGGTGGAATCGGTGGGATCGCTGAAAACCGTAAGCAAGACCTTGCAAAGCTAGGTGTGAAGTCTCTAATTGCAGGGACACTTGCATGTTTCATGACGGCCTGTATCGCTGGTATCTTCATTTAATTCTAATTTATTTTAATGATTGATTAGTTGAGTAGGGTAACGCGGAATATTATATCTTCTAGCGCAAAACCTTGCCCAGACGTACAATTATTAGTAGGTTAAAGTCTTTGGCTTGAGCTATGCTCGCCGACTTGCCTCGTGTTTTTATTGCATATTTCGATTTGAGTTTAAAAGGAATATATATGTCTAAAGATTTAATTATTAACAAAACAGTTAACGAGTGGCGTGCTGTTTTGATGGAGAATGGTGAAATTCTCGACTTCCTAATGGAGAGAACTAAGCCAACGACAACGCCGCATCCACGCCTTGGGAATATCTACCGAGGAAAAGTATTAAGAGTTTTACCAGGAATGCAGTCTGCATTCGTTGACATCGGCTATTCAAAAGCAGCTTTCCTCTACGTTGATGATGCTTATCTTCCGACTCTTGATGAGCAAAGAGAGATGGCAAAGAAGGCCGAGGAAATTAAGAAAGAGAAGAAAGAAAATGGTCTTGTGATTCCTGATGAGTTAGCAACTCTTTCAGAATCGATGGATATGAAAATGCGTCCAGAGTCTGCAACGATTGAATCATTCTTAAAAGAAGGGGATGAGATCATTGTTCAAGTTGCAAAAGAGCCTATTTCAACTAAAGGTCCACGTGTTACTCGTCATGTAACAATCCCTGGGCGCTATGTTGTTTATATGCCTTTTATTGAGCACACTGGTGTTTCTCGCCGTATTGAAAATGAGGAAGAGCGTGATCGTCTAAAAGAGATGCTTGAGACAATTCGTCCAGAAGGTAAGGGTGTTATTGCTCGTACTGTTGCGGAAGGAAGCTCATATAAAACTCTTAAGTCTGACTACGATATGCTGACAAAAATTTGGAAAGAGGTGCAAAAGAAATCTGAAAAAGAAAAAGCACCTGCGCTTTGTTATGAAGACTTAACTTTTATTCAACGAGTTTTAAGAGATATTACAGATGAAGATGTTGATAATATTATTATCGACGATAAAGACGGTGTGAAAGAAGTTGAAAAATTTGCAACAAAGTATCTTCCACAAATTAAGGGGAAGGCAAAATTCTTTGATGAAACAAATCCGATCTTTGAAAAATTTGGTGTTGATATTGAAATTGAAAGGGGACTAAGCAATAAGGTTTACCTTCGTTCAGGTGGTTCACTAAATATCGATCAAACAGAGGCCCTTGTTTCAATTGACGTTAACACGGGTAAATTTGTCGGACGAAAAACATTAGAAGAAACAATTCTTCGCACTAATCTTGAAGCAGTTAAAGAGATCGCTTATCAGCTAAGACTTAGAAACTGTGGTGGGATTATTATTATCGACTTTATCGATATGGAAAAAGTTGAAAACCGCGAAGCTGTTTATAACTCACTAGTAGACGCTCTTAAGAAAGATCGTTCAAAAACAAAAGTCCTTCCTATTTCCGAACTAGGGCTTGTTGAGATGACTCGAAAGAGAACTCGTGACACTCTTACACGTATCATGTGTGAGCCTTGTCCATACTGTGAAGGAAATGGAATTGTAAAAACAGTAAATACGATTTGCTATGAGATTGTTCGTGAACTTGGAAAGAAAATTCGCAACAATCCAGAGTCAAAGAAGATATCAATTTATGCTCACCCAGAAGTGACGGCATCTCTTTGTGGTGAAGAGCTTGATATTATCGAAACGATGGAAGAGGTATTCAGCGTTAATCTTCAGATTCGCTCGGAGAACTCTTATCACGTTGAACAATACGAAATATTCTAGCTGCATGGGTGCCTAAGGCACCCTTACTTGCTTTTAAGGTTTTACTGATATGAGAGCACTTCTATTCCCATTACATAAAGTTTCATATCAGGCGATCTTAAAAAAGCCCCTCAATATTTTTGAACCACGCTACATTCATATGATTCATGAAGCAGAGAAAACTAATACACCTGTCGCTTTGGCCTATGCGACTTTGCAAGATGCTGATGAAGAAGCTGATACCATTGGAATTGACCATGAAAAGTATCATGCGGTAAAGAGAGTGGTGGGGCTTGGCCGCGTACAAATTCTTCAAAAATCAAAAGATGGAACAATGCTTGTTGTCCTTGAGCCTCTTTTTAAAGGTCTCATCATGGACGTCTATAATGAAGAGCTTCCATTTAATACAATTGAAGTCGACCCGATTACAGAGTTTTTAACAGTGATGCCTGAGCACATGATTTCACTGCAAAGGCTTGGTCTCGTTTTTCGTCATTGGGCAAAATCATTTTTTAAAAATCAAGTTGAGTACGATGCCCTCATGGAAGCAACAAAAGATCCTGTTGTTTTAATCGGGGCCATTACTGAATTTGTGGTTACTTCGCCAGATCTAAAGCAGGGAATTCTTGAAATCGATGATATCAACGCTAAGATCGACGTCCTCCTTGAATGGCTCGACTAAAGTAGTACGCGCCACCTTATCGAGAATTCAGTAGTTTAGGTTGTTCTCTTTTGAATAAATTGAAAAAAATTCGCATATTTAGGCTATTTTACGCTCATTAGAGGGATATTATTACCGTAGCTATCACCTAAGTATCCGAAACTACATAGCTCTGCCCCTCCTTTTATTGTCCAACGTATTGTAATCACGTAAAGGTGGCGCGTACCCGAAGTCGCTTTACACAAAGCGCTGTTGCTGATAGATTAGCACCACATTTGACCGTTAATTTACTCGCTTCCCTGTGGTAGGGAGGCCAATAATAACTATTGTCCAGGAGATAAAGTATGATTTATGAGTTAGCATTAGTAGCTCACGCGGGCGCAACTGAAGAGCAACAAACTAGCCTTAAAAACCTAGTAGCAGAAGTTGTAAAAAATTACGAAGGTGAAGTCCTTTTAACTGATGATTGGGGAATGAGAACATTTGCTCAAACTGCCAAGAACGGTGCTAAAACAGGTAACTACATCTATTTCATCGTTTCAGGTAACAAAGACCTAAACACAGAACTTCAAAGACGTTTCAAAATCAACGAAGACGTTCACAAGTATCTAATCATTAAACTAGCAGACAACAACGCAGACGCAGAAGCTGTTGTTAAAGCTTACAAAACTCCATTCTCAAAAGCTCACCCAGGTTCACAAACTGATGAACTAGAAAAAGGTGCAGAAAAAGATAAGAGAAGATTTGCTAAGAGAAAGAACTGTTGGTTCAAAGCAAACAGCATCACTGCAGACTGGAAAGATCCAAAAACTTACAACTGGCTTATCAACGAGTTTGGTAAAATTCAACCAGCAAGAGTTACAGGTGTTTCTACTAAGCACCACAGATGGGCACAATCTGCAATTAAGAGAGCAAGAAATATTGGTCTAGTATCTCACGTTAGAGGTGACTTCGCTCACTAAGAGCGTTGAGAACTTAGTCTTAAGGGAATTAGAAAAAGATAATGAACGATAAGAAACCAAACACATTTACACTTATCTCAAAAGATAACTTCACAATTGGGAAGTTACTTTTCTTATGTGTAGTGAGTTTGATCTTAAGTGTTGCTTATCCACTAGGTGTATTTTCACCACTTCCAGTGGCATTCGCTTTCTTAATCTATGGAAACTTAAAGACGCTTGTGACTTTCGGTGTAATGATCGTTCTTTGCTTTATTGCTGCACAATCGAACGACTCTTTTTTAATCCTTGCTAACTCGGCGTACGTTTTATTCTACGCTGTTATCATTGGTTACTTGAGTGCCGCTACGATTTTACGCAATGAAGATCCTGTAAAAGGATTATTAAAGAGAGGATTTATACTCCTACTTGTGATCTTCGGACTTTTGGGAACAATTGAAGTGATTTTTCCTTCAACAATCTCGACGACGATTACAACTTCAGTAAATGAAGGTTTGTCACAATTAAAGAATTCACCAGATTATAAAGAATTAATTGCTCGCGGTGGTGAAGTCGCAGCAACTTACCAAAGTGTTTTTGAAAACCCAGAAGATATCATTAAGAGAATCTATCAATGGGGCTTCTCTGTTATTTTTGTAAGTACGTTCTTTATTTTATGGTTAACAGTTTTCATGCTTTTAAGAAATGCAAAGTTATGGAAAATGCTTCATGGCTACAAATTTGGTCTAAAGCACTTTGTGCGCTTTCAAGTGCCAGAGTACTTTGCCCTTATCGTAGTTATTGGGCTAGCTCTCTTCTTAGGTGGAGAGTATATTGGTGGTGAGATTGTTGAGGTTATTGGCCTTAATATCTTACTTTGCTTAGGAATATTCTATTTCTTTCAAGGAATGGGTGTTTACTTAGACTTCTTAAAATATATTAAGGTGACTGGGTTTGTTCGCTCAATTCTTGCGATTATGACTATTTTCTTTGCTCATCGTTTTATTGCGATTGTTGGCCTATTAGACTATTGGGTCAACTTTAGAAGATTTTTTAAAAATAATAAGGAGATATAAAATGAAAGTTATTCTTAAAGAAACTGTAAAGTCTCTTGGTAACGTTGGTGAGATCGTTAACGTTTCAGCTGGTTATGCAAGAAACTTCCTAATTCCAAATGGTGCTGCAGTTCTAGCTGATGAATCAAACACAGCTCAGGTTAAGCACTTTGAGAAACTACTTGCTAAGCAAGTTGAAGCTGATAAAGCATCTGCAACAAAAGTTGCTGGTGCAATCAATGGACTAAACATTGAACTTATCAAAAGAGTTGGTACTAACGGTAAACTATTTGGTTCTGTTACTACTCACGAACTTTCTCTTGAGCTAGGTAAACTAGGTCACGATGTAGAAAGAAGACACCTTCTTCTAGAAAACCCAATCCGTGCGATTGGTAGCTACGAAGTTAAAGCTAAAGTTTTCGCAGGTGTAGATGCTACTTTTACAGTAACTGTAAAAATGGATCCAGCTCAAGAAGAAGAAAACAAGAAAAAAGCTGAAGAACTTGCTGCAATGAAAGCTGCTCAAGAACTTCTTGCTAAAGAAGCTGCTGAAGCTGCTGCTTCTGGTGACAACTCAGGTGAGATGTCTGAAGAAGAAAAGCTTAAGATGGAAGCTAATAGAATCCTAAGAAGCTAATTTTTTTCTTATATTAAAGAGGGGGGCTTTAAGCCTCCCTTCTTTTTTCTAATCATATTATGGGGCAGAATATGGTTGAGCAAAACAACTCGAACAACGCAAGAACACTTCCAAACGATACTCTTTCTGAGAAATCTCTACTTTCATGCTTAATTTTAGATAGTATGTCATTTGATGAAATCTCTGATTTAAAATTAGAGGGAAAGGATTTTTATAATCCGAAATATGGAATTGTATTCGATGCCATTAAAGATATGGTTCACTCGAATAACCCTGTTGATTACGTAACAATTTGTTCATATCTTTCAGACCACAATCGCCTTGATGAAATTGGTGGTCAGAACTTCATTCTTGATATTACAGAAGATCAGGTATCAAGTGCAAACCTTCGTCACTATGCAAAGACTGTAAAAGACAAGGCGTCTCTTAGAGACCTCGTTCGCCAAGCTAGAAAGGTAGCGGACAAAGGTGCAACTTTCTCTGGAAATGCACAAGACTTCATTCAGGAAGTAGAATCAATCTTCTTTGGTCTTACAAACGAGGCCAAGCAAGGAAGTATGATTAAGCTTAATGAGTGTCTAAAAGAAAACATTAAAGAAATTGAAGATACATCGCGCGTTGCCGGTGAGATTCATGGTGTACCGACTGGTTATGGTGCCCTTGATAAGTTATTACTTGGTATGCAACCTGGTCAGTTAATTATTCTAGCTGCCCGTCCTGCCATGGGGAAGACTGCTCTTGCTCTAAACGTTGCACAGAATGCTTGTGAGTTCTCAAAACTTCCAGTTGCTCTTTTCTCTCTGGAGATGATGGCCAAGGAACTTTCAATGAGACTTCTAACTCAACGTGCGAAGATCGATTCAAAAAGAATTCGTACAAAAGAGTTCCTTGAAACAGATTTAAGAAAAATTGGGCAGGGGATTCAGCAACTTGCTGATATGCCAATTTATATTAATGATAATGCTGGGACAAACCTTCTCGATATTCAGTCTGCTTGTCGTAAGATCAAAGCATCTGAAGGTCTGGGACTTGTGGTTATCGACTACCTTCAGCTAATGAGTTCACACAATAAGATGCTTCCTCGTGAACAGCAGATTGCGGAAATTTCAAGGGGCCTAAAGAATATGGCCAAGGAACTTGAGTGTCCGGTAATCGCACTTTCACAGCTTAACCGTGGGGTTGAATCACGTCCTAACAAACGTCCAATGACTTCGGATCTTCGTGAATCTGGATCAATTGAGCAGGATGCGGATATTATTATGTTCGTATATCGTGATGAATATTATAACCCTGATACAAAAGATCAGGGGATTGCAGAAGTTATCGTTGGTAAAAACCGTGGTGGTGAAGTTGGAACTGCAAAGCTAACATTCGTTGGTGCGCATACAAGTTTCGAAAATATCGCCTATGCACAAGACGATGGCAGAAACTAGTCAATCGACTTACGCTCTCTTTAAACATGAAGAAGGCTTCTTAAAACTTGAGAGGCCTTCAAAATACCTTCATATAACAAATAAGAAAATTTACGATCGACTCCGTCAAACTGAACAGGACTTCTCTGTTGCTGCTTTAAAAGACTTATTAGGACACTGCTGGCATGTGCAATCTCTGCATTATGAATTAGGCCATTACTTTTTGTCTGATGCCCCTTACTTTGAAGAAGAGCTAAGCCTTGCAACACTTATAAACTTTGAAGAGAAAAGCATTATAAGGCCTACAGAAGCCCATAAGAAAACGACAGCTACAGTAGAAAAAATTATTACTAAAGATGAGTATGAAAATCTATTTCATAAGACATATGAAAATTTATTGGCCGGAAATTGTTACCAGCTAAATCTAACTTCTCTTATCGAGTTAAAAATTTCAAATACAGATGATCTGATTAATACATTTTTAAGTATAGAGCTTTATCCCAAGCTCGGTGAATTTGCACATATCCTAAGTCTTCCATTTGAAGAGCGTCTCGTTATTAGTAATTCTCCAGAATGCTTATACGAGTATGACCACGAAAGAAAAAAGCTCACAACAAGACCAATCAAGGGAACTGTGGCCGATCATCTTGGCAAAGACTTCTTAATTAACGATGTCAAAAATACAAGTGAACTCAATATAATTACAGACCTCTTAAGACATGATCTGTCTGCCATTGGAAAAAACTTTTCAAAAGTTGAATCAATGCGCGAATTTTTTTATGTGCCAGGACTTATTCATCAGTACTCTAAAATAAGTGTAGAGCTAGAAGAGTGCAACAACCTCTCTTTAGTTACCTCCCTGTTTCCAGGAGGAAGTATCACTGGTGCACCGAAGAAAAGAGTCGTGGAATTGATAAAAAATATCGAAAATAAAGACCGAGGAATTTACACAGGTTCTACCATTTTAAATTTTGACAATATTTATAAATCATCTATAAATATCCGTTCTTTAGATATTGCATCATCTTCTAACCTCGCTCTATACGGGGCAGGAGGAGGAATCACTCTACTAAGTGACGCTGAGAGCGAATTCTTCGAACTAAAAGCCAAAGCTAATAGCTTTCTTAAGGTTTTCTTTAAGGATGTAAAAATCTAATAAATTCTTACATCTGTTTTGTTAGTTTTGACATTCAAATATCACGCTAGATATGATTTTTTTGTGACAAAGTGAAGCAAAGGATTGCTCCAACATGGATCGTTGAAAATTTGTCGCAGGAGAGGGAAGTCAATGGATATGACAAACAACACAACACAGACAACACAGAACAAAGATACTCACAACAAGGACGTTATGGTGCAATTAAATGATTTAGTTGAAATCTCAGGTGTACCAACTGATTTCATTAAGAAAGAGTTAATGCTTGATGATACTGTTTCAATGGATGAATTGAGATCAAAAATGCTTAAGTTTCTCGACACAACATTTCAAGAGAATGGTGTCGATACTTCTAAAGTAAAATAGTCAGTTAATCTTTTGGAAACATAGGACTTGTTTCTCAATAATCTCCTTAATGCCCTTCTTATTAAGCTTAGGTTTAGTGAGAGGGGCATTTTTTTATTCTCCTTACTGAACATCTTCAATCGGTAGAAATTTCCACAACTATGCAATTTAAAGTGCTTACTAAAATTTTATTAAGGTAAGACTTCTCATTTCCGATACTTAGAATGAAATAGGAAAATTTTCATAGGAATGTTGTATGGATATAGCATCAGTCATTGGATTAGTATTAGCAGTAGGTGGAATCATGGGTTCCATTATGTCAGGTGGGGCGATCTCAATTTTCATTGATGTCCCTTCAGTACTTGTTGTTGGTCTAGGTCTAATCGGAGTAACTCTTTATCGTTGGCCAATGGAGGTTGTAAAAGGTCTTGTTGCAATTGCAATGAAATCGATCTTCTTCACGCCAGTTGATCCTAAAGACAAAATTAACAAAATTAAAGAACTAGCAGAGCTTGCCAGACGTGAGTCAGTTTTTGCTTTAGAGAAAGCTGAAATTGATGATCCGTTTATGAAGAAGGCGATGACTCTTGCAGCGGATAACAGACCTCCTGAAGTTATTGCTTCGATTCTCCAAATGGATATTGATTCAATGGAGTCTCGTCACAAGACTGGGGCAGATGTTTTTGATGGTGTTGCGGCAGATGGCCCTGCTATGGGAATGATCGGGACCCTAATCGGTCTGGTACAGATGCTTCAGAACCTTTCAGATCCGTCGGCGATTGGTCCGGCCATGGCCGTTGCCCTTCTGACAACGTTCTATGGTGCGATTATTGCCAACGTTTTTGCAGGACCTGTTAAAAATAAAATTTCATACCGATCACAAATGGAACTTATGTCCATGAGTATCGTAGTAGCGGGAACACTTGGAATTGTTGCAGGTGAAAACCCTCGTATGATTATTGAAAAACTTAATTCATTCCTTCCGCCAAGTGAAAGATCTGCTTCGGATGAAGGTGAAGAATAGGCTTAAAACCAATAAAAAAACCAGTATTTGAGGAATAAATACTAAAGGTAATCAAGGAGTAAGAAATGGCAGATGATAGTGCTGCAGTAGTAGATGATGGTGGTAAAGCAAAGTGTCCTGAGTGTGTTCCTGGCCTTCCGGGGTGGATGGCTACATTCTCTGACCTTGTAACACTTCTACTAACATTCTTCGTACTACTTCTTTCTTTTGCAAAGACTGAGACTGCTAAGTATGAAGCGGCCCTTGGTTCAATTCGCAATGCCTTTGGTGGTAACGTTCTTCAGCAGGGTGAAGTTATTCAAAAGGGGAAGTCTCCTGATAACTTTCCAACAATGATGGAATCACAAACTCCAATCAAACCATTTCCAATTGAATTTCTTACAATGGAAGGGTTACTTGATAAACACGAAATTAATCGTGGCTCTGAAGAAGTTTTAAAAAATATGCGCCACGACCTTAAGGAATTTAACTTAAGCGAAAATGTGACAGTATATGAACAATCTGAAGGGATCGTTGTTCGTATAAAAGATAAAATCTATTTTAAACGCGGCTCTGTTGAAATTGAATCAACAAAGATTGCGGTATCTTCTTATCAGCGAATGATTGATCTTCTTAAAAAGCGAAATTGGAAAGTCTTTGTTATGGGTTATGCTGCTCGCGGTGAAGTTTCTAATGATGGTAAGAGTGATGCTCTTGAGTTATCATCGGCCCGTGCCACTGCGGCCACAAAATCTCTCATTAGAAGAGGGATCAATCCAGAAAGAATTTCAACGGTATTTTATGGTGATACTCGTTTAACTGATCTTCCTGGTCGATCTCAAATGGAGATTGATAATGAAAATCGTAAAGTTGAATTTATGATTAGAAAACGTGATCTAGAAGATAATGGCCACAAAGTTGAAGCACAATAATAATTTCTGTAATCTCACTGAAAAAGATACATTAAAGGAGTTCCTTAAAGGGGAGCTCCATTTTTCCAATAAAGCAATCAAGACCTCTTATATATCAAAGGTTGCGCTTCAGTCGCATCTTGCTCCTAAGAGTGAGCTATATCTGCCAAGAGACCTTTTAAATCGCTATCACGTCAATCCTATCTACACAGGAGTTGCTATTGAAGTGATTTATGAGGATGATATTTTTATCGTTTTAAATAAGCCACAGGGGATCCACGGACACCCTATGGAGTATAGTGAAACAAATACTGTTCTTAATTTCATGCGTGATCACTTTAATCTTCCAAGTCTTGGAAACCCTCGATCTGATTATGAGAAAGGACTTTTATATCGCCTTGATAAGTTAACGAGTGGTGTGCTTATCTATATTAAAGATGAGCTCATCCATGAGAATCTTCGTAATTCTTTTTCTCAAATTGCAAAAGAGAAGACTTACTTGGCCGTCGTAAGTGGCAAGCTTGAAGAGAGTTTACATCTAATAGATCGTCTCGTTTCAAGTGGAATTAAAGGTGAGAAGATGATTGTGAATGATGTTGGAGTGGAAGCGACTTTAAAGGTAGATTCTCTCTACTATCACGAAAGAAAGAATCTTACGTTAGTTAGGGTTACACTCAACGAAGGACATCGCCATCAGATACGTGTTCAACTTTCTAATGCTGGCCTTCCAATTATCGGGGATCCGCTTTATAACGAAGAATATAATAAAGAACAAGATAAGCGTCTTTATTTACACGCATTTCAGTATTGCTTAGACGTTAATGGACACACGACTTGTTTTAAAGCAGAGAAGGCAGACTTATTCTGCGACCTCTTGGACTTGGATAGTCTGATGGATGTGGCGAGCTAGGTTATTCTTATTCTTAAGAGTCTTTAACTTCACGACATATTTCCCTTCTGAAAGAGAAGAGAGAATCATTTTTGGGTGAACAAGTTTCACAACGACCATCATCGTACGCTCAAGACTTTCATCCATAGCATAGCGTGAAATTGAAATATAAGAATTGGCCAACGCCTTATACATTTCTTGGCGAAGGATTTCTTTGTCAGTGCCTTCTGGTACGATCTTTTCATCAACAGGAATTGTCACTTCGAGATTATTTTTATTACATTCAATTTTCCAAGAAGGGTGCATATACTTATCAAGACGCACTTTTACTGAACGACATGAAGTTGCAAGCATACTATCCGCTCTTTTTTGAAAGGCACCGTTTTCTCTTAACTGAAAGATAAAGATAATAAATATTAATATTCCGAATCCTAGTACTGGATTTCTAAGTAGTGATTTCAATACCATAGCAATATTATCGCACTAAATTTTATAAAAATCACTAAAGGAAATGATGGCCATATCCGATAAATATAGTAGGTTATTTAAGGAGCTGTAATGACGTCATTTTCGTCTATGGAAGATCAAAATTTTTGGAATATTTTGTTTAATTTAGAAGAAATTAGAAAGCCAATCAGTTTGGTTACTTTCCTAAGAAAAAATCACATTAATCGAGATGAATTCTATATGTTCTATGAGAAGTCTCACTTTTATGGGTTGTCGATTGATCTGCGCCCTAAGGATGATGAATTCTTATTAATGCCACTTTCTTGGCGTAGAGATTATGGAGATGTATTACTGGAGAATACTTCACATCGTGAATTGATCAAAGATATCCAGGCCGCTTGTAAAGAAGGAAGAGTGTGTGAGTTTACTTTCTTAGATCAATCAAAAAAGAAAGTTAGACCTTGGCGAGTCGTTCTTTCTCAAAATCTATATAAAGTCATTAGTGAAGATGTTGTGACTAAGAAATTAATCACTATTGATATGAACGAAGTCGATGATATTGAATTTCAAGAATTCGACTACTCTTCCATGTATTCACGATTTGAAATTGAAGAATATATCAATGCCTTAAGACATATTGATGGAAGTGACCAGCGCTTAGTCCTAAAGTTAAATTATGGCTTTGAGTTACCTCCAATTAGTAATTTAATCTTTCTTGGTCATCCATACTCAACAACAAATCAGTATGGAGAAATCATTTGGGCGGCCTCAGTTGAAAAGTCGCTATACTTATTTGACTGGCTATATTCAATGCGTGATCAAATTGAAATTCTTGAACCAAGTTGTATTAAAGAAGAATTTGAGGAGTTTTGCCAGAAAAGAAGAAATGCTGCATAATCCGATATGAGATGAAAAAGAATAACTTATTTCTAATATCGTTTCTCCCAGCGCTTCTTTATTGGTATCTGGAAGAAACACAGACAGTGGAGATTGCCATTATTGGTGGTCTTTCACTGGCGATTATAGAAATCATATTTGAAAAGATCTTCTTTAAGCATATTCATTCAATTTCTAAATTAAATTTCATTATCATTCTAGTTCTTGGACCAATCTCTTTAATTGGACACGATGGTGTGTGGTTTAAGCTTCAGCCATTTTTTACTGGCCTCTTTCTAAGTGGCTTTCTGATCTTTAATCTTAGGCAAGGAAAAAGCTTAATGCTTACCATGATGGAAGATATGGAAAAGAAAGCAAATATTCCCGAAGAGATCATGACAAAGATCGAGTACCACTTGGCTTACTTCTTACTCTTTAATGGAATCTTTATGGGCTACCTTGCTATTTATGAATCAACTTCACGTTGGGCCTTCTTTAAATCCATCGGTTTCTATATCGTTTTTGCCGTCTTTCTTGTTTTAGAAATTATTATAATAAGACGTGAGGTTAAGAAGATTATGCTTGAGCAAATGCACTCTCAAGCCGATATGCTACATACACACCGTGGAGGACCATTTGACTAAAACAGGCGATATAGTTGAGATTGAAGAGTTTGATATTGTTCCTGGGCGCACCCTTGCCGGGCGTTATGTTGTCATTGAGAAACTTGGTTCTGGTTACGAAGGTGAAGTTTACCGCGTAAGAGAAAAACACACCAATATTGAAAGGGCCGTAAAAATTTACTTCCCGCAAAGAAATAAGAAATTCAAGGTAAGCACTAGATATTCATTGAAGCTTGAAAAGCTTAAACATAGTCCAATTGTTATGGACTGCCTATCGCATGAATTAATTACTCTTAAAGGTCAAAAAGTTGCCTGCCTAACATCTGAGTTTATTGAAGGGGAGATGCTTGGAGAGTTTATTCAAAAACAAAAGAATAAGCGTCTGGAAATCTTTTCTGCCATCCACTTACTTTATTCGATTGTTGTCGGTGTTGAATCAATCCACTTAGAAGGTGAGTATCATGGTGACCTTCATACTGAAAATATTATTATTCGTCGCTTTGGATTAGAGTTTGATTTAAAGATTATCGATCTTCACCACTGGGGCGATTCGAAAAAAGATAATCGCGATGAAGATATTATCAAAATCATCAGAATTTTCTATGATATCCTAGGAGGACAGAAGCATTATAAAAAGCTATCACCATCGATTAAGTACATTATTTGTGGACTTAAACGTGGGATGATCTTAAATCGTTTTAAGAATATTAGTATGCTTCGCTATCACCTAGAAACCATGGATTGGTCAGATGCCGTTTAAGAAAATTGTTTCCGATATACAAGAATTTGAACATGAAATTTTCGATTTTGGTGATTATCGAATTGGTTACTTCATAGCTAAACACAAACTAAAAGAAACTAATGACAATAACGAAGATGCACTCTTTATTAGTGGTGAAGAGAAATCTTTTGTTGTTGGAGTTTCTGACGGTGCTGGAGGACATCCACGTGGCCGAGATGCGGCCGTTGCTATCGTTGAAGCTGTGGCCCAGTATAAAGATGGAAGTAATTGTATTGAACTTATTGAAACGGCCAATCAACACGTCTCTGACCTTAAGGCCGGAGCAAGATCAACTCTTGCCTTTGCCCAGATCAAAGATGATATGGTTCGCTTTTACCACGTTGGGGATTCGGAAATTCTTTATTGGAATGCCCACGGCAATGAAATCTATACTTCCACTCCACACTCTGGAGTTGGCCATATGGTTAAGGCCGGAGTTCTAGGTCAGGAAGAATCCCTTGCTCACCCTGAAAGAAATTATGTTAATAACCTCATGGGTGATGACGTCATTAAGATTGAATCAACTTCTGGGGCCAATATTAAAAAAGGTCACACCATTCTCATTGGAAGTGATGGTTTATTCGACAATATCCCTCATGACTCCCTTACTGAACTTATTGGACAGGGGATTTTTGATAAGTCATTTGAAAACCTCGCTGAGTTTTGTAAAATTCAAAACGAAGATGCTTGGCTTAAGTACGATGACATTTCATTTATCGCGATTCGAAAGGTTAAGGCTTAGAACTGACCCGCAGGATAACTTCCAAGAATCTTAATATCATTAGCATCGCGCTTTAACTCTTTAAGGCATTCTTGAACCTTGTCATTGTGAAGGGCACCCATGAAATCCACGTAGAAGATATATTTAAACGGCTCGTGTGGAATAGGGCGGGATTCTAGTTTTGTTAAGTTGATGCTGTAGTCAGCGAAAACTTGTAGGCAACCAAGAAGAGCTCCTGGGTGGTGCTTTGTTGTGAAAGCGATACTTGTTTTTTCTTTCCCAATTCCTGTTGGAATATTCTTTTCTTTGACGAAAATTAGAAAGCGCGTGTAGTTTGCCGCTTCATCTTGAATCTTTTCTTGAATGATATTAAGGCCGTAGTAGTCAGCGCATAGACGAGATCCAACACAGGCTTCATTCAAAGACTTCGACTCTGAGATAATTTTGGCAGAACCTGCAGTGTCGAATTCAGCAACAGGTTTTAGGCCTTGATCTTTAAAAAAGCCATGGCATTGGGCCAAGGCAATCGGGTGAGAGTAGACGGCCTTAATGTCCGCTACATCAACACCCTGATTGGCCATAAGGCAATGGTTAATTTCTAGGTAGAGTTCGCCAATGGCAAAGAAGTCATGTTTAAAAATTAAATCCATATTGATATCGACGTTTCCGACGATGCTATTTTCGATAGGTAAGATGGCACAAGCGACTTCCTCATTTTCAAGGGCGCTACATACGTCTTCACTTAGGGCAATGCCCACGGCCTTAACGTCTTTACCAAAATATTTATAGAGTGCTTCTTCTGAGTAAGAACCTTTGGTGCCTTGAAATGCTACCTTCATGCCTTTATTCAATTCTCAAGCCTTTTAACTACTTTATTAAATGATTCAATAAAGTCCTCACGGGTTTGTTTGGCATATTGATTATGCTCATTCATATCCGCGAATAATTCCCATGAATCATTTTCGACAGTCTTGAGAATTTTTAAAAGTCTTCGGTAACCTTTAGTATCGATAGGAAGTTTTTTCGCATCCATATCCATAAGGGTTCTACCAATCATGTGAGTGAGTAGAAGAGAGTGTGAGATTTGTTTGTCGTGTTCTGCGGCAGTTGTTTCAATAACTTTAATCCCATGAAAACGCATAAAGGCACAGATCTTTTGATAATACTTATCTTCAATGCGAACAGGGCAAACCGCTATCTTTGTTCCAAATAATGTTTCACCTGCTGAGTCCGGTCCAAACATTGGGTGAGTTGCAAGGATACTTACTGATTCAGGTAAGTATTTCTTCATCACCTCAACAGGCATTTCTTTGACAGAACAAACATCAGCAACGAGTGCATCCTTTGATAACATTGGTGCTATTTCTTTAATGACTGATTCAAATTTATTCATTGGAACAAAAGGGATGACGATTGGATTACTTGCAACTTCTTTAAGAGACTTGAAGTGACAACCCATGGCCTCAACTTCCGTTTTTACACTTTCGTTGATGTCATAAACCTCAACTGTAAAATCTTCTTCTAGGTATTTTGAAATTAACTTACCAAGTCGTCCGAAACCAATTATTCCAACTTTCATTAACAAAGAACCTTTTTTATATTTTCATAAGCTTGTTCAATACGTTCAACAGAATCTGTAAAAGCTAGGCGAATATAATCATCTTGACCAAAAAACTTTCCTGGAACAAGAGCAACACCAGCTTCTTCAATTAGCTTTTGAACCATCTCAATAGAATCCTTTACGATACCTTTTTCAATAAATGGTTTTATATCTAAGAATAGATAAAATGCTCCTTGAGGCTTAGAGACTTTAAAGAGTTGAGAAAATAATTCATAAGCACGAGTTTTGCGCTCATGCATGGTCTTAAGCATATCGCCAATAATTTCATCACTATGCTCAATGGCATTGATTGCACCATATTGAGTAAAAGGTGGAATATTTCCACAAAGATGACCTTGAAAACTATCAACTTTCTTAATGAATTCTTCCTTGGCAATCATGTAACCGACACGAAAGCCTGTCATACAAAATGATTTTGAAAAGCTTTGAATTGAAATTGAACGATCTGCGATTTCTTTACCAAGCATAAGAGGTGAGACGAATTCACAGTCATAAGTCAGAGACTCGTAGGCTTCATCACTTACGATAATTAAATCATGAGCAATAGCAAGCTCTCCAAGCTCCGTTAATTCTTTTCTTGTATACACAGCTCCTGATGGATTATTTGGTGTATTGATATAGATTGCTTTTGTCTTAGGTGTAATAGCGTTCTTAATTGCATCAAGATCAAGGTGAAAATCTTCTTGTGAATTAACAAAAACAGACTTTCCTCCAGCTAGCTTGATACTTTCAGGAATAGTTACCCAATATGGGATAGGGACGATAACTTCATCACCTTCATCTAGAATTGATTGAAAAGAGTTGAAAATAATTTGCTTTGAGCCATTACCTACGAGAATATTTTGAGGGCCAATCTGAGTATTGCAACGTTTGTTAAAGTAACTTGCAATAGCTTGCCTTAACTCTGGCTCACCACTTACTGAAGAATACTTAGTTTTCCCTTTCTTGAGGGCCTCATAGATTGCTTCAAGAATACTTTCTTTTGGTAAGAAATCAGGCTCACCGATATTTAAACCGATGATATCCTTTCCTTGATTTCTAAGGTTTGTAATTTGTGCCGATATCTGGATACTTCCAGACGGAGCAATTCCTTCCACTCTTTCAGATACTTTCATAATTTAATTATATCACTTTTTAAGATTCTTTCTTAAAATCATTCATCATTCGAGTTTGCTCTCTAACTGATTCAGTGTGAATTGCGTGGTATAGCTCTTCAACAAATCTGCGATCAAGAGATAGCTTTTCACCCTTAGCAATACGATCATTCATTAGCGTATCCATTCTTCCTACTTGAAGTGGAGTTACGTTATTTGCACTCTTAAGAGCACCAATTTGCTTAACGATATTCATACGCATATGCATAAATTCTAGAATATCATTATCAATTTGATCGATTTTATTTCTAAGTTTATTAAGTTCGTCTTCAAAGCCATCATTGTGTCCAATAGCATCTCTTACTTGTAGGTGAGTGATGATATCGTGAAGCATTTTTGGAGTTACCTGTTGAGCGGCATCACTTAATGCTTTTTCTGGAGTGATATGAGTTTCAACCATCACACCATCCATATTCATATCCATGGCCTTCTGACATACTTCTCCAATTAGGTTGCGATTCCCTGCAATGTGTGAAGGGTCACAGATAATTGGAAGCTCAGGCATAAGTCTTTTTAATTCAATTGGAATTGCCCAGTAAGGCTTATTTCTATATTTCGTTTTTTCTGCACTTGAAAAACCTCTGTGAATTGCAGCAAGTTTATCAAGACCTACATTTGAGAACCTTTCGATAGCACCCATCCAAAGAGCAAGGTCTAAATTGATTGGGTTCTTCACCATAACAGGAATATCGACACCTTTAAGAGCTTCTGCAATTTCTTGAACAGCAAAAGGTGAAACAGTAGTACGTGCCCCAATCCAAAGAATATCAACATTGTGCTTAAGAGCTAATTCGACGTGAGAAGCATTGGCAACTTCAGTTGTAATTGGAATATTAAAATCTTTTCTAACTTGTTCCATCCAAGGAAGACCAACAAGACCTACACCTTCAAATGTATTAGGGCGAGTTCTTGGCTTCCAAATTCCTGCACGAAAGGCGTCCACTTTGCCATTCTCCACGAGCTCTTTTGCAATTTGATATACTTGCTCTTCACTTTCCGCAGAACACGGGCCTGCGATAACAAGTGGTTTTTCATCAATTTTTATCCAAGAGTTTAGTGGCGCTATTTTCATGTGACATCCTTTAGGCTTTCTTTTTGGTCAAGTATTAAGATAAATTTATATTACTCAATACAATACTATTCAAGTCTTTAACTCATCGAAATTGACTTAAATTTTCTTAATTTATTCAGTGTTTATTTGTTCTAAATGGAATTATTTGCTTAGGGATAGTTATGGGCCCAATATACTCGAAATATAATGAACCCACGACAAGAATTATGGAATATAAATAGCTGAGTTTTTCTCGTTTTCTTTCACTTCTAGACGTGAAATCCAAACGCGACCGTCTGTCTTCTTTTTAATTAGTTCAGACATTTTCTCATAAACAAATTCGGCCGTTCCTTCCATTCCTGCATTTGGAAGCACTCGAAGTTGAACAACACCAGCTTCATCAAGTTTTTTAAATTCTTCCATAAATGGATCGTCTTGTGATGCAAGGAAAGTGTGATCAAACATATCATCAAGCCAAGCTTTAACGTCTTTAAGATCACCAAAGTCCATTACCCACATTTCCTTAGTCAGCTGTGAACATTCAAATTCAAAGTGGAATGAGCGTGAGTATCCGTGAACGAATCGACAATGTGAATCTGCTTTCCATTGACGGTGTGTACATGGGAAGCCATAGAAGTGTTTTGTTGATTTAAAAGTGGCCATAATTATCTCCGTTTAAGTATCTACACACTAGCATAGATAGGGTAATCATGGCCACATGATCTAGCCCCAGATGGGACTATAACTTGATAGTTTTGATATCTTCATTAAGTTCTTTGGTAGCTTTTTTGGTAAAGATGAGGGTAGGGGAATACTTGAAAGCTACGCCCAGAACAAGAAGAGTTTGGATAATGAAGATATTGCGATTAATATCTTGTCCTCCTTCTGCTGCCACGAGATTTCCTTGTGAAGGGAACCATCTTAGGGCAATAAAGTAAATCGCAACTGGTAAGAGCATATTCACTAGGCCATTGTAGACCCTCTCTTTCGAACTCTTAGGGGGATTTAAGAATTCATTTAAAAGAGCGAATCCTAGGGATAGAAGTGATAGTGCTGTAAATACCACGCTCATTACAGGGTTTTGGAAAACTTGAATGGATAAGAGTGCCAAGACACCAAAGAACATATAGCTTAGTAAGCGATACTTCTTGCCCTTGTCATCTTTCTCCGAAAAGAAATCCACTAAAAAAACTAAATTGAATACTGTGAATACGATTGTTATTGTCATGCCCTGCATATCGGGGCTTTTACCAATGTCTAAACTTAAGAAAATGCTAAAAAAGGCTAAATCCTCTTTAACAAATTGCTTTAAATAAGCTACGCTCTGTCTATGACGAATATCACGAGTACACAAGGTTTTATCATTCACGATCAGGTCGTTGATCAGGCAAATCATATGGATTTAATCTTTTGGATTAAAACATCTGAAGATGTCGTAAAAGTAATTATCTCTAATGAAAGACCACTTTTTTTTATTGAAAGTGATGCTAATTTAAATCTTAGCTTTCAAGGAGAAAGAAAGAAGTTAAACCTTAAGGCCTTTAATGGCAGAACTTTAGATGGTATCTATTTTAATCGTCATAAAGATCTTATGGATACGAGAGAGCACTTTCATAAAAATGGGATTCGTACCTATGAAAGTGACGTTAGGCCAAATGAGCGCTTCCTTATGGAGAGATTCATAAATGGAGAAGTACTTATTCAAGGTCAAGTTCAAATGATTGGCAATATGCGTGTCTTCCACAATCCTCAAATGAAGGCTTTGGGAATTCATGAGTCCGCCCAAAAACCAACGCCTAATTTTAATATCATGTCCTTAGATATTGAAACGAGTATGGGCAATGATCTGTATTCGATTGCGATACATCAAATAGGTGATCGCGATATTAAGAAAGTTTATATGGTTGATGAAAGCGGCCAATATACTAATGATGAGTTAACAACTTTTTATCGAAGTGAAAAAGAGTTAATGATTGCATTCATTAATGATTTTTCTGATTATGACCCTGACTTCATTGTCGGATGGCATGTTATCGGATTTGACTTAAAATTTTTAGAGCGCAAGTGCCAACAATTTGGCATTAAATTTAATCTTGGCCGTGATGGCTCGCAAGTACGTCTTAGAGAAAGAAAGGGAGCCGGTTGGTTTTCAACAATAGCTGGTCGTCAGGTTATTGATGGCCCTCCAACTTTAAGAGCAGCATTTTATCAATTTGAAAATTTTAAACTTGATACTGTTGCAACTGAAGTTCTTGGTGCAAATAAAGATATTACCGAAACAGGAATGGATAAAGTTGAAGAAATTACAAGACGTTTCTTAGAAGAAAAGCATGCTCTTGCAAAGTATAATATTCTCGACTGTACTCTTGTTTTAGATATTTATAAAAAGTTAGAAATTATTGAACATCTCTATCGTCGCGTACAATTAAGTGGAATGTTAATTGATCGTTTATCAAGTTCAACACGTGCTTTTGATCATATTTATTTACCACGCCTACACCGTAAAGGTTTTATTGCGGGAAATACCTTAGATATTGATAAGGAAAGTGCATCTCTGGGTGGACTTGTTATTGAGGGAACGAAAGGCCTTCATGAAAATGTTGTGGTCTTAGATTTTAAATCTCTCTACCCAACAATTATTAAAACTTTTAAGATTGATCCACTTTCGCGCTTAAAAGGGGATGTGAATTCAACAATACTTAAAAATGGAGTTGCTTTCTCTAAGACAGAGCATATTCTTCCAGAACAAATTGACTTTCTTTTAAAACAGCGTGAAATAGCAAAAACAAGGCAGGATAAGAACTTATCTCAAGCCGTTAAAATTCTCATGAATTCTTTCTATGGTGTAATGGGCTCTGGTGGTTGCCGCTTTTATCACGCGGATCTAGCGACATCGATAACATCAACAGGTCAGTGGCTTCTTAATGAATCCATGAATTATGCACGCTCTCTTGGCTACGAAGTTGTCTATGGTGATACTGATTCTGTTTTCATAAAATTAAAGTTCTTAGAATCATCTCAAAAGGATAAGGCCGGTACAGATCTAGCTCGTAAAATAACAACTCACTTAACGGAGTTAATCGAAAGAGATTACGACCTCGAATCTCATCTTGAAATGGAATATGAGAAATGCTTTAAGAAGTTGTTTATCCCTGAATCTCGAAGTTCTGAAATGGGTGCAAAGAAGCGCTATGCCGGAATTTTTGAAAATGGTGAATTATATTTTTCTGGAATGGAGTTTGTTCGTTCTGATTGGACGAAAGCCGCTAAAAGCTTTCAGTATGAAATCTATAAGAGGTTTTTTAATTCAGAGTCTTTAAATGAATATATTAAGAATTACGTTAATGATTTAAAGAATGGTTTTTTTGATAGGCAATTGGTTTATTCAAAACGATTATCAAAAGATATCAGCGAATACACAAAAACAAATCCTCCTCATGTAAAGGCCGCAAGGTTATTGCAGGAGAGAGAACCTGATAAGAACATCAGAAAAATCGATTACTTAATGACGCTTCATGGCCCTGTTCCTCTTGTTTTTGCGCCTAAGGACATCGATTATCAGCATTATATTGATAAACAGTTATCACCAGTTGCAACTGATGTGCTAAAATTTATGGGTATCTCCTTTGACGATATTGTCATGGGTTCACAAATGAGTTTATTTGAATGAGCGATCAAGAATATACAGCACCAAAAAGAAGCTATAAGAAGAACTGGGCCTTCATGGGTTCTGTTTTTTTTATCATGGCAATCTTTTACATTCTTTTCAAACGCGATTTCTACTTATATGTTTGTGAACAAGAAAATAATGCTCCGGCCTGTTTCTTATTATCTGATATTTATCAGGAAGATGGGGAGTATGCTAAGGCACAAAAGTATCTTGAGCTATCTTGTCAGAATAAATATGAAATCGCCTGCAACAAGCTTGGAAGGGGCATTCCGGCCAGTATCGTGAAATAGGTAAGCTTTTATTTGCTAACCATCCCTTGAACTTTTTAGGCTTCTTATATATCCTATTTAGCAGTTCAAAGGGGTTGTATTTTGATTCGAACACTAATTGATATTTATATTTTTATTCTCATTATTGATGTGATTATTTCTTATATCCCTCAATATAAATCACATCCAATTTGTGTAAGAATAAAGCAGCTCTCTGATTACACATGTGGCCCTGTTCGTCGTATGTTGCCAGAAATGGATATTCCATTTGATATCTCTCCGATGATTGTGATTTTATTTTTAAAGATTTTCGTCGCAGTTTTTTAGTTTCTTTGTAATTTCAAATTCTTGCCAATACGTATCAAAAGTTATTAAATTATAATTATATGTATTGCCTATGGAGGGGTTAGTGCACAACGAGTTTGATTTTCTTACACAAGAGACTTTTAATCTTAATACACAAGAACAATTTTTAGCTGATGAAGATTTTCGCAATGAATTTCTTTTTGGCTCACAAAGTTTAGAGTCTGAATCAGAATCGTGTGTTGAATATCCTCAAACCTCTGGTTTCGTATACAATATCGTTAAAAGTAGTTCGACTTTTAGTATTCGTGGTGTAATTACAGATAATATTAGTGAAACATTCGAATTAGCTAGCTCTGGCGATGTATCGACACTTAAGTCACTACGAATTGAAAAGAGTGAAGTGGCCGAATCTCTTTACTACGAAATTCCTAACTTAGATCTTGCTCAAGTTATTTATGATCAAATTTTTAATAAGCGCTTTCCTTTAGAGGAAGATTTAATTTGCAATATCTCTGACCCGGGCTTTAGCTGGTGGTATCAAAGAAGTGACGATGCCATTCGCATTAACTTTAAAAGCCATAAGCTTGAGGGGAGCGGACAAAGACTGAAACTAGGTCCAATTGGCGATGTGTGTATCGCAAGTATTCTTTTCACACGTCTGGAAAAGGCCCTAGAAGAGAAAATGAATCTTTTAGAGTTTAGTATTTCAGAAAAGCATTTCATTCTAAAGCCGAAAGATCGCTTTCACCGAATATTTGAAGAATTATCTTTAGTTTTTGAAGAAGGAGAGCTTGATAGTGATGCTCAGATTCTAAGAGGACTTGATGAGACTTTGAAATTATATCTAATTGAGTTGGCAACTATCAGAAAGTTTTGGCTTCAAATCGAGTCTTTAAACACAAATTTTGATTATTCGACTTCTCAAAATCTTCTTTCGTAAACGAATAAAAAAACTTCGAATCGCCTTTGTGCGCTTTGTCACGATAAGTTTTCCGTGAGAAAACTACTTGTGTGAAATTTTGAAACGCATTAAAATATTGATATTGGGAAAAAAAGTATTCATGAGGAATACTTCGCAAAAAACAGGATGTAAGTTTGCAGTTTTCACTAGGAAGAAATCGTGGACCTTCTGCGTCAGGGTCTGCATCGACGACTAATAGTAGTTCAGAGCAAAATTCAAGAAGTGCAGCAATGCAAAAAGCGATTGAAAGAAATCGTGCAAAGATGGCCTCGAGACAAGATCAAAGAGGGACTCCTGCAAGTGCACCGAGTCGTGCTTCTGCCCCAATGGGAACGCCGCCTCCAATGCCTAGGGCATCTGCAACAAGTGCTCGTCCAAGACCAATGTCTGCTCCATCTCGTGATGAAGGAGCATCAAGTGAATCCGGATCGTCTGTATTGGCGAAACTTAGAGCACAACGAGCTCAACGTGAAGCAAGTGCAGCACCAAAACCATCAGTTTCAGCTTCACCAAGTGCAGCTCCAACAAGAAAACCAATTACTCAAGCAGATAATATTGAAATGTCTTCACCTCTTAGAAAGAAGACAACAGCTCCTGCAGCTGTTAATTATGCTGACCAAACACCAGTAAAGGCAATTGCTAAGGCCAAGACTGCGGTAAGCGCTAAGAGAAAAGTAAAATCTAAATCTAAAAAGAAAGGTGAGCTTACGCACTGGGGTGTGAAGTTATGTTGGGGATTTTGCTTATTCCTTCTAGGCCGCTTAGTTTTTTCTCAGGGTGGGGTAATTGAATACTTTGATAAGAAATCGACGCTTGATCAGGCTTACCATGAAGTGACTCTATTAAAAGCAGAGAATGATGGCCTAATGAAAGAGCTTGATTTAATCAGAAATAATCACCGCTATAAAAAGAAACTTGTCCGTGATCACTTAGGTTATATCGCTCGTGATGAGTATCTTATTTTATTCCCAGAGACTTCTGAAACTTCTGATCGAGGGCTTTCTTCCATTTAAGTTGGGAGCCCTTAGTAATTCCGTACTTCTTTGCCATACCGGCATGCAATTCTAAAACAAATTGACCTTGATAAACCTTAGTTGTTGGAATCTTTTGCGGTTCATTGCGACTTGGATAATGAGGTAGTGTTTCAATAGCAATAACTTTAAAGTTCTTATCTAAAAAAATAATATCGAGATCAAAGTAAGTATCAGGCATCCAAAACTTTAGTGGCATCTCTTGTTGATAGACAAAAACGAGGCCTTCACTTTTCTTCATCTTGTTGGCCTTTAGTCCACTTAGGCCTTGTTGCTTTTCCTCTTCTGATACTGCCCAAGAGACTTTAATCTCATTATTCTTTGGCGTAATCATGATCTTCTCGGCCCACTTCGGATTAATAAATTGGGCATGTGAATGTGTGCCTAGCGTTAATAGTAGAAATACAAAAAATGTACTGAGAATATGTGAAGAATTTGTTATAAATTTCATACCAAAAAACTATATATCAAGAGGATTAGCATGTCACAGATTAAGGGTTTGATGAGAACTCACAATTTAGGAGAATTAAGGGCCGAGCACATCGGTAATGTAGTAACACTATGCGGTTGGGTAAATAAGAACCGCGACCTAGGTGGTCTAACTTTTATCGATTTACGAGATAAATTTGGTGTAACTCAACTTAACTTCACAAACTTCAAGGGCGACGCTGATCTTCTTAAAAAATGTCATCTTGAATCAGTTATCAAGGTTATTGGGACTGTTGCAGGACGTCCTGAAGAAGCGCTAAATAAGAATATGGCCACAGGAGAAGTTGAAGTTCACGTAACTGAACTAGAAGTTCTATCAGAGTGTGATATTAATAATATTCCATTTCTTCCATATGGTGCAACTGAAGCGACAGAAGATAACAAGCTTAAGTACCGCTACCTAGATTTAAGAACAAAGAAGCTTCAAGATATTCTAAAGCTTCGTTCTAAAATTACTCTAGACGTAAGAAATACAATGAGTGTAAACGACTTCATCGAAGTTGAAACACCAATTCTTTATAAGTCGACACCAGAAGGTGCTCGTGACTACGTTGTTCCATCTCGTGTTCATCCTGGTCACGTTTACGCTCTTCCACAGTCGCCACAGACACTTAAACAACTTCTTATGATTGGTGGAACTGATAAGTACTTCCAAATCTGTAAGTGCTTCCGTGACGAGGACTTAAGAGCTGACCGTCAGCCAGAGTTTACTCAAATCGATATTGAGGTTTCATTTGCTACTGAAGAGTATATGAAAAATATCGCAACTGATCTTATGAGAAATATCTTTGAATTAGGCGCTGATTTTGAAATTCCAGTTATGCATTACAACGATGCAATGAGAGACTACGGTTCAGATAAACCAGACGTACGTTTTGGATTAAAGCAACATATTGTTTCAGACATTTTTAAAGATACTGAATTTGGTGTTTTCAAATCAGCAATTGAAAGTGGTGGAATGGTTAAGACGATGTTCGTACCAGCTTCAATGGGAACATTTTCTCGTAAGATTCTTGATGGATTCGTTGATGTTGTAAAACCTCACGGTGGAAAAGGTGTTGCATTCTTTAAAGTTGAAGATGGTGCAGTTTCTGGTGGTATCTCTAAATTCATTACTGAAGAGGTTCTTGCAAGTTTATCAAGTCTTTCTGATTTAGATGGAGATGCAAAAAATGGAACTTGGTTATTCTTTGCAGATCAAGAGGGAATTGTACACGATAGTGCAGATGCTCTTCGTCGCCACCTAGGGCGCGAGCTTGGTCTTATCAAAGACGGTTACGCATTCCTATGGGTAAATGACTTCCCATGTTTTGAAACTGATGAATCAAGATTCTATGCAAAACACCACCCATTCACTTCTCCTAAGATTAGTGAAATGGATAAATTTATGAACGAAGAGATCAATGTTAGCAATAAAACTCTTCGCGACCTTCCTGCTCAAGCATACGACCTCGTTTGTAACGGGTACGAGCTTGGTGGTGGATCAATTAGAATTCACAACGGTGCAGTTCAGGAAAGAATGTTTGAAGTTCTTGGTATGAGTGAAGAAGAAGTTGCTAATCAATTTGGGTTCTTTGTAAATGCGCTTAAGTACGGAACACCTCCACATGGTGGTATTGCTCTAGGTCTAGACCGTATCACAATGGTTAAGGCCGGAACTGATAATATTCGTGATGTAATCGCGTTCCCTAAGACAACGACAGCAAGTGATATGATGTCGAATGCACCATCTGTTCCTTCAAAAGAGCAGACTGATGAACTACACTTTGGTTTCTTAAAATAATTGTAGAAGGCCCTCTTATTAGGAGGGCCTCTTTTTTGGAATATTGATCTATGTTTAAAAGCTTGTACCGTGAATTCTTACATGAGTGGAAACATAGCTCGACAATGTCGGTGGTTTTTCAATTTCTTGGAATCGTCGCTTTCTTCTTAGTCTATACTTCAGATTTACAGCTCGAAACTAATGCAAAAACATTCTTAGCAATATTTTCTTATGTTGTTATTCAATGGCTTCTTTCAAGTACTCCTTTATTTATTTCAGGAATGATGGGAGTTGCTCTGACTGTTCTATTTGGTGTGGTTTCTTTTGAAGAAGCCTTCAGTAGTTTTAGCTCTCAGATTATCTTTCTGTTTATGGGAGGATTTCTTTTAGCGCGTGCGATGGAGAAGCTTGGCCTTGATCGAAAATTATCGGTGACGATTCTAAATACTCGCTTCATTGATGGTGACTTCAATCGTACTCTGGCCGTCGTTATTGGTGTCACTTGTCTATTTTCGATGTGGGTTTCAAATTCCGCTACAACTGCAATGATGCTGCCAATCGGTTTTGGCTTACTTAAGTCTTTTAAAGTGAAAGAAGAAAAGACAAAGCAGTATTTTTTATTAATTGTTGCCTATGCTGCATCCGTTGGTGGAATGGCCACTCCAATTGGTTCTCCTCCAAACCTTATTACAATGGGACTACTTGAGCAGCATACAAATCAAGTTTTAACTTTTTGGGATTGGTGTAAGTTTGGCTTTCCCCTGACAATCTTCTTTTCAATAATTTTATTCTTCTATGCAAAGAGAAAAATTACTGAAGATATTAAGAAAGTTGATAAGAATGATCTCATGATGAGCTTAGGTAAGAATAATAAAATTACAAATAACGAAATACGCTTAATGCTCATTTTTACGATTACAATTTTCTTATGGTTTGCTCCAAGTTTATGCTCACTCATATTAGGTAAGGGGCATATCGTTTCAATATATGTTCAAAAATATTTAACAGCGGGGATGGTTGCTATCATTGCTGCTTGTACTCTCTTTATGGCACCAATTTATAGTCGTACAAAATTATTAGATCAAGATGATATTAAGACGATTGATTGGGGAACACTGTTACTCTTTGGCTCTGGTCTTTCTCTAGGATCGACACTTTTTAAAACAGGAATTGCCGATTTTGTGGCAAATAACTTGATTAGTATTTTTAGTAACTGGAGCTTTGCTGCTCTTCTTGTTCTTGTTGTTGGAATTTCAATATTACTCACTGAGCTTGTAAGCAATACTGCTGCGGCCAATGTTTTAGTTCCAATTCTGATTGCAGCAGCAACTCAAGCAAATTATTCAAGTATTACTGCGGCTTTTATCGTAGCCTTTAGTTGTAATATGGCCTTTATGTTACCAGTTGCCACACCACCAAATGCAATTGTCTATGGAACAGGTCTCGTCCCTATGAATCGTATGATTAGCTTTGGCGTTATTCTCAATATTGTGGCATTTATTAGTTTGTCCCTAATTGTGATAATGTCTTAGCTTGGATGATTTTTCCTAATTTTATTTAGTTCATTAATTATTTAAGCGTACAAATTACTCACTCCGAATAGTCGAGTATGAAAGCACTTAAAATCGCCACGATATCAATTTGTTCTCTTTTAACCTTTGCCTTTGATGATAAGTTCGAAGACTTTGCCGAGATGGATGCATGTGTTGAATGTGTCATGGTTCAAGAACAGAATCAAAATATGAACTCTTCTGGGGGTGGCTATCCTGGTATGGGAATGGGCATGGGGGGCAGCTTTACGAATTACGGTGTTAATCTGAAAATGCCAGATAAAAAAGCGATTGCATCTGCATTTGCAAAAAATCAATTACAGTATCATATATCCCATTCAGCTAATGATACAGTGGACTTAGAAAGTTATTTCGCAAGTGTTGATCCAAAGAATGAGTTAAGTCGTAGTGAGCGTGAAAAATTGGTAACTGAGATTATAAGTAATTCCACAGCTCCATACTATGAATATAATGTAGAAACAAATACTGGTTTCTATAAAGTAAATCCCGCTATCGAACGTCTTATTCGTTCGGCCCAAGCTTCTGGCTATATTGTCGATAATGAGTCTTATAAAGATCTTGAGTTAGCAAAGGCCTATATTACTTTCGAAGGTGATGTGGATGGACTAATTAGTTATCTTAAAGAAAATTACAAAGGGGCCAAACTTGCAAAGGCAGCAAATCAATATCCTCGTTATATAGGTATGGATGCCAATGGAAACCTTTCAGACGACTATTATAAATTATTAAAGCTTTCTCTCGAATCTGGGGGACTTGATGATACAAAGGTTATGGAGTTAATTAGACAAGAGATTCTTTCAAGATCACTTGGAGGGAAACCATCTCCGATTTCTGATTTAATATCAAAGCATATTGATGTGGCAGAGTCTTATCGAAATGGGTTAGGAGATAATCTGGCATGTGAATTTGCTAAAGGGATTTATCTCAATACTAATCATATGAAAGAAACGATAAGTTCTACATATCCAGCAATCGCCACTTCTAGTAATTTATTTGGCTCTTATGAACAGCAGGCCATCATGGAAGATCTCAAAAGCTCTGCCATTTTTAATAATATGAATAATCTTCTTCATTACCAGGCCCTAGGTGGAAGTATTGATACGGTTTGTGCTGATGGTATGTATCCAAGGGATTACCTCGAAGTTGCTCATAGAGAAGGGCTTCTTGATAATTTTGCGAAAGAAGAGCTCATCATCCTTGGACTTGTTCAGGATGATTGCTACAAAGATGTTTCTCGTCTTGAGTTAGCGAAGTTATGTGATGCTGCTTCAATTGCATATATTCTTGAAAGACAGACCAGGCGAAATCTTCAAATGTCTGAGCGTACAGAAAACTCAAATGTAAAACACAATTATATTGAGGGGAGAAATGGTTGTAGCATTTCTGTTCTAGATAATATTGTGAGAAAAGGTGGAAAGACAGTTGATCGAGAAGTTGAAGTTCTCTTAAATAGTGATGAAGTAATTTTAAGAACCAAGAGCATGGAGAAGCTAAAGGCCAGTATTAATAGCCTTTACGGAGACCAGTAAGTTCTTTGTTGCACGAAATCATAGGGGCAGATAAAATAGAATATTATGGCCCTTAGTTTAGAAAAAACTTTTGTTAAAACGACAAAGAATAAGATTAAAAATCGTATTGAAAATTCTGATGAATCTTTACTTGAGATTATACTCGATCATAAAGAGGAGCGTTCTCGTCGTACGCAAAAAGGTGAGCATAAGGCCTGTGTGAAAAGACCGTGGGATTCAAGTGATAGTTCTCAGCGTGATCTCTTTAATGGAAGTAGTGAAGGCTATAACAAGTCTAAGGTTGCTAATAAGACAGTTATGAAGCCATATCAAAAAGAGTGTGAGGGGAGTCGTCCGAGTAAGTCTGTGAGCTGTGACGAAAAACTAAAGTCACGTGTCGTGGGCCGTGCCAGCGAGATCTTCGCCAATCTCGAACTTTAGGGGCGCGGGTACCAATCGAGAATTCAATTATATAGAAGAGAGAATCATATCTAATTCTCACTTTTCCATGAAATTTTTAATGAATTAGCCTCGAAGCATCGCTTTATGGAGTGTTCGTTATTGTATTTTTGTGAATTTAAGAAATAATTCTTAGTTAAGTATCCGAATTCTCGATTGGTACCCGCGCCCCTAACCGAATAGGCTGATTTGTTCAACTTCTTCAACTGGCTCGGTATCTGCTTGGATCTCTGCTAGTGCATAAGCGAATTCTTCTGTACTGATCACATGAGTTTGAGAGATGAAGTCCTGCACACCTTTTTGATCATGTCTTAAGAAGTTGATCACAAGTGGTAAAAAGAAAAGTAGGTTAGCGAAAACATAGCCGATTGAGCGTCCAAAGCAATCAAGGGCACTTAATGGCTCAGTTACATCGTGTGACTTCACAACCTTTAACTTGAAAAATGCTTTCCCTAAAGTCTGTCCATTTCCTAAGTAGTAAGAAAAGAAGAAGTAGCTAAAGAACATGATTGCAAGTGATAGCTGTGTTGTCTGACTCTGAAATGCCATTGATGAAACCTTTGGCGAAGTCGAAATATTTGAAATGAAATTATTTACAAATGAAAGCCAAATAAAAGTTAGTGCCTTATTGGCAAAAACCACAAGATAAATATCTAGGATAAAAGCGTAGAATCTCTTTCTAAGACGATCTTGTCTTATCTTCTTAGCGGCTTTGCTTTTTTTGTAGTAATCGTAAATTTCAGATAGCTTATTATTCGTGCTCATACTGTATTTATCGGTATGAACGCTGAAGATTAAAAGAAAGGGCGCTTTAGAAAGCGCCCTTGGAAATTATTTCTAGTTTAAAGTAATTTGATCAACTAATTCATTGAGCTTATTTAGGGCCTGAATAGGAGTTAAGTTGTTGATATCGACTTTTGATAAGTGATCCTCAACTTGTTTCAAGTACTCAGGTATTTCTGCTGGTGTTTGTACACTGAAGAAATCTAATTGTTCGCTATGATCACTATCAAGTAAGGCTTGAGATACGCTTGATTCCTTTTCCATGCTCTTAAGAATTGATTGTGAACGCTTAAGTACAGTTGGAGGAAGGCCTGCAAGTTTGGCAACGTAGATACCAAATGATTGTGAAGCGGCTTGTTCAACGAGACGATATAGGAATTTAACATTTCCTCTATGGTTTTGCGTTTCTACTGTAAGGTTTTTTGCCTCAGGGTAGCGATCCGCAAGATCAATTAGCTCATGGTAGTGAGTTGCAAATAGACAAAGTGCTTTTGTGTTCTCAATGAAGTGTTCAACTAGGGCCCAAGCGATTGAAAGGCCATCATAAGTTGAAGTACCACGTCCCACTTCATCAAGAATGATAAGTGACTTATCTGTTGCGTGTCTTAGGATCTCAGCTGTTTCGGCCATTTCCACCATAAAAGTCGATTGTCCTTTTAGGATGTCATCACTTGCACCAAGACGACTGAATAGGAAGTCGCAAATGCTAACTTTGGCATTATCTGCAGGAACGAATGATCCAATTTGTGTTAGAAGTTGGATGATCGCAATCTCACGCATAACTGTTGTTTTACCGGCCATGTTGGGACCAGTAATAAGACCGAAGTATGTTTCATCATTAAGTTTAAGGTCGTGCGGAATGAATTGATCTTTGATGGCAGCTTTAATTAGTGGGTGCCATGCTCCGCGAATATCCATGTCACGAGACTTTTCAGAAATAGTTGGTCTTGAGAATTCTTCGTTTCGTGCAATCCAAGAAAGTGATTGAAGAGTATCTGTTGCAGATAGGATATTTGCTAGCATTTGAATTGCATGGCTTAAATCCGTGATCTGCTTAATTAGCCCTTTAAAGATTTCTCTTTCAAGTTTTTCTAGCTTTTCGCGTGCAACAACAACTTCTTTTTCAAATTGAGTTAGCTCTTCAGTTGCGTACCTCTCAGAGTTAACAAGAGTTTGCCTGCGAATAAAATTTGCAGGAACTTTATCTGAATGAGTTTTAGAAACTTCAATGAAGTAGCCAGCAACATTATTTGATTTAATACGTAGCTTTTGAATTCCTGTTTCTTCGCGGTAGCGATTTTCTAGTTCGACTAGAGCTTGGGCCGTATTTTGAGAAATCTTTGCAAGGTGGTCACGTGTCTCATTTGCGCCTTCTCTGATTAAGTTACCCTTATCGAGATTTGCACCTATTTCATCGTTAATTGTCTTTTTAATATCATCACGAAGCTTGAATAAATTCGTTTTGTCTTCCGTTTTCATTTCTTTAAAGACATTTGTTGGAAGCTCGCTTAGCGAATTTGTTAATTCTTCGTATACATCGACTGCACTTGAAATATTTAAAAGGTCCCCAGCATTTGCACGGTTTGTCGCGGCCTTCGCTAGGATTCTTTCAAGATCGCGAACGTTATTTAAAGCCTCGCGAGTATCTTGTAAAAGATCATCATGTTTTAAAAAGAACTCAATTGTATCAAGACGATTTGTGATTTCTTTTCGATCTGTTAGTGGGTTTGTGAAAACAGTTTTTAGTTTTCTTGAACCCATTGATGTTTTTGTCTTATCCATAAAGCCAAGAAGTGAGTCTTTATAAGTTTCACGTGACTTTGGAAGTATCTCTAATCCTGTAAGAGTAGGGATTGTAACCTTCATGCTACCCGTGCGATCAGATAGACTGAAAGCGTGGAGGTGAGTGAACTCTTCATGATTTTGAGTCGAACAAATATAATATGAAAGCGCTCCAATTGGGCCGAGAACACTTTGGTTTTCATTTAAAAGTTGATCACGTTTATAAGTTGGAATTAACTTTTCAAGATAAACACTTGAGTACTTTTCATTAAAATATTCTTTTGAAAGGTGAGTGACAAGAGTTCCATTGTGCTCATTAAGAGTAGCGACACTCTCATACTTATCCCACTGTCCTAAGTATGTAATGAACTCTTTAGGATGAAGGACGCGAATTTTTTCAATAAAGTCTTCAAAGCTATCAAGAATAAAACCTTTGAAGAATCCAGTTGTAAAATCAATGGCAACAATTTCAAAGCGGCCATTTACTTCATTACAGGCAAGAATGAATTGGTCTTCTTTTGAATCTGTTTTATCGAGATCGTAAGGCATCCCTGGAGAGACAACTTGAGTAACAGCTCTTTTAACAATCCCCTTTGCTTCTTTTGGGTTTTCGACTTGTTCACAAATTGCGACTTTAAGTCCCTCGCTTGAGAAGCGATCGATATAAGTTGCAGCTGCATGGTGTGGAATTCCTGCCATAGGAATTTTGTGTTCACCAAGTTTTCCTCTGTGAGTGAGTGCAATATTTAGAATTTTAGATGCATTGATTGCATCTTCAAAGAAGACTTCGTAAAAGTCACCCATGCGAAACATTAGCATATGGTCACGATAGTTCACTTTGATTTCGTGATATTGGGCCATCATTGGTGTAAGCTTTACGCCTTCGGCAACGATTTTTTCAATCTCTAAAGTCATGTTATTGATTCCCTTAAGTGTTGTGTATTCTTGAGCGATTAAGTCTACCAAATACACCACCAATGGAAAAGACTTCAATACTTACAATTGGCATGACGCACTTATTTGTCGTAAAATAGAAGGACGTAAATAGCTGATTATTTACATAAACTGAAGGAAGTTGTTTTTGCTAAGCGTTGGACAACGTTTGTCAATCTGGTTATTTCTTATTGGCATCATGACATCAACATTATTTGGACTCTTTAGCCGTTACGAAGACGAGGACTTAGAACAGTCGATGACGGATCTTTTGAACCAAGATATTTATTCGTATTTTAAAAATGTTAAGTACTTTAAAAAGACAGATAAAGATGCTCGCTATCACCTTGAAGCGGCAGAGGTTTCTCAAAATTTAACAACAGATGTTCTTATTCTAACAGAGCCTAATGGGGTTCTTATTAACGATCATCAAGCAGAGCCAATGTATTACGATGCTTACACTGGTGTCTTGAACGCGAAGGAAAAATATCTTTCTCTTAGAGGAAAGGTCGTTCTTAGAAATCGCAATATGAGTATTAAGTCAGAGAGTATGAATTATTCAGATAATTCTCAGGTTGTGAATTTCCGTGGCAAGACAGAATCGATTTCAAAAGATTTTGATTCGGCTTATGAAGTCGCGGTAAATGCAGATGAGCTAAGTTATAATCTTGTGACAGAAGTTGGAACTTATGACGGAAATGTTGAGGGAAGGGTTCAAAGAGTGAGGGCCTATGAGGACTCGGTTAAGTTTTTTGCAGACTCAATTATTGTTGATAAGAGCAATCGCAATGCCAACATGAGTGGAAATGTAAAATTTCAGAAATCTCAACTACTTGCAAGTGCCCGAAATGGCGAAATCTATCTAGATAACTACAATAAAAAACTCAAGTATTATGCACTATATGACGATGTGGTCATTGAGGAAACTGTTTCTCCTAAGGGACAAGTTCCTTTTAAAAGAAAGGCTTTTAGTGAGCGACTTGAGGGATATATGGCAGAGGATAAAATTGTTCTGCTTGGTCTCCCACGGGTTTATCAAAAGAAAGACGTTTTAAAAGGAAATACAATTGTTCTTAGGCGTGACATCGAGACCATAGAAGTTGATGATGCTAATACGAACTTTAAAATAAGGTAATAGCAGCATGGTTGAAGAAATCGCACAATTATCAGCTCATGGTTTAAAGAAAGTCTACGGCGGCAGAGAAGTCGTAAAAGGCGTTTCAATCGATGTTAAGCAAGGAGAAGTCGTAGGACTACTCGGCCCAAACGGTGCTGGTAAGACAACATCGTTTTATATGATGGTAGGGCTAGTTAAGGCAGATGAAGGAACAATAGATTTATCTGGCGAAGACTTAACAGAGCAACCAATTCATATTAGGGCATTAAAGGGAGTTGGTTATCTTCCACAAGAAGCCAGCATCTTTAGAGATTTAACAGTTGAGGCCAATATCTTCTCGGTACTAGAAAATCGAGAACTACCAAGGGCCAAGAAGAAGACACTTCTTGATAACTTGATAGCAGACTTTGGACTTGGACATATTAGAAAATCTCTTGGTTCAGCTCTTTCCGGTGGTGAAAGAAGAAGAGTTGAGATTGCACGAACTCTGGCACTTGAGCCTAAGTTTGTTCTTCTCGACGAGCCTTTTGCTGGAGTTGACCCGTTAGCAGTTAATGACATTCAAAGTGTTATTAACAGTCTAAAGAGAAGGAATATCGGTGTACTAATCACCGACCACAACGTGAGAGAAACATTAGGAGTAGTTGATCGCGCGTTTATTATGAGTAGTGGAGAATTACTTGTAAGTGGGACACCGGATGAAATTGTAAACAATGAAAGAGCAAGGAAGTTCTATCTTGGTGAAGAATTTAGAATGTAGCTAGACCAAGCAAATAAGCTGGTCTGGTTACTAAGAATAAGGAACCAATATGGCCACAAAACTTTCGCAGAATCTCAGTCAAACTCAGCAGCTCGTGATGACGCCGCAGCTTCAGCAGGCGATTAAATTACTGACATTAAGCCATTTAGAAATGACAGATGTCATCGCTAAGGAGATGGTAGAAAATCCAATGCTGGAAGAGTTTTCACCTGGTGAAAGTGATTACAAACTTGATAAATTAGAGAGTCAAACTAAAGAAGCCAAGGCCGACGATTTTAAAGAAGAGGCCATGATGAGTAGTGGCGATGATATGGATTGGCAAAAGTATGTCGATAGTTATAACTCGACGACATACGAGCCAAATATGGCCGCACCTTCTCTTAGTCCAGACGATATGCCTAATTATGAGAATATGGTTTCAAAGGGAGAGTCCCTTGCTGAACACCTTGAGTGGCAGCTTCGTATGGAAGCTTTAAACGATGTCGAAATTGATTTTGCCATTGAGGTTATTGGAAATATCAATGATGATGGCTATCTGTCATGTCCATTTGATGAGCTTATTGAAAAAACAAAATTAGAGCGTGAGCACTGTCTAGATATTTTAGAAATTGTTCAACGTCTTGATCCAGTTGGCTGTGGTGCTCAAGACCTTGTTGACTGTCTGCTAGCTCAAGCAAGAATTGCAGAAGAGCGTTCACCGCTTTTAGAGAAGCTAATTCGTTTTCATTTAACAAATCTAAAAAATAGAGATTATAAGAAAATCACTGCAGACACTGGAGTATCAGAAGAACAGATTATTGAAACTGCAAAACTGCTTCATAATTTTCACCCTAAACCAGGACGTCTTGTAGGTGGTGGAGACACTCATTACGTAACACCTGATGTATTTGTTGTTGAAGTAGGGGGAGAGTTCGTTGTTCAGGTTAATGACGATGGTGTACCAAGATTAAGAATTTCTAAAATGTATCAGGATATGCTTAATCAAGCAGAATCCCTGAAAAATAAAGAAGCTAAAGAATTCGTAGAAGAAAAACTTAAGTCGGCTTTATGGCTAATAAAGTCTATAAATAAGAGACAGCGTACAATTGATCAAGTGGCAAAATCAATTGTGAAAAAGCAGCAGCAATTTTTTAAGAAGGGGCCAAAACATTTAAAGCCTATGGTTCTAAAAGATGTTGCTAATGAGCTGGGAGTTCACGAGTCAACAGTGTCTCGTGCTACTTCAAATAAGTATATGCATACACCAATTGGCCTATTTGAATTGAAGTATTTTTTCAATGCGGGAATCGGTGGAGACAAAGGTGGAATCGACGTTGCAGGTGAAGTTCTAAAATTAAAAATTAAGGAACTTATCGACAATGAAAATGAGAAGAAACCTTTATCGGATCAAAAGATTGCCGACCTTTTGAGCCAAGAAGATGTGAAGGTTGCGAGACGTACAGTCGCTAAGTATAGAGAAATGCTTGGGATTTTGTCGTCGTCAAAAAGAAAAGTAAAATAGCTCGATATTTTGGAGAAACTGCCGATAGGTTTAGCCAAGATACTATACACATAGAGGAGAACGTATTTTATGAAAGTAACAGTAAGTTTTAGACACCTAGATCATACGCCAGCACTTGATGAGAGAATCCAAGAAAAGTCAGAAAAAATCGCAAAATACCTTGATGGAAATCTACATCTAAAATGGAGTTGTGAGGTTAGGGATGGTCGCGAACACTATGCCGAAGTCGAAGTAATTGGACCGAAGTTCGATTACCATGCGAAAGCTCACTCTGATAGCCTATATAAGACCATTGATCTTGTTGTTGCTAAGATTGAAAAACAGGTACAAAGAAAGAAAGAAAAAATGCTTAATAAGAAAAAGATGCCTCACAAAGACATGGAAATCCTCGAGCCAAACGATGCGTGGATGGACTATGATGATATGGCGTCTTAATCAGTCAATATAAACATACTTTCTGTATATTTTGCATATAAAGCCTTCCGTTATGGAAGGCTTTTATTTTGCCTCCTTTACTGGTATGCTTGCTGGTCAAGAAAAGGAGACATGATGAAATATATAATTTCTATTTTAATCGCTTTTAGCGCCCTATCTTATCAGGAGATAGCTTCTCACTCTGACTTTTATAAGAAGATTGTTGAGTATACTAAGAAGAATAAATTAAAAACAAGTGATGTTCTTGTTGTCTATGATATCGATAACACTCTTTTAAGGTTCAAAACAAGCTTTGGTAGTGATCAGTGGTATAACTGGCAGAAGGAACAAATTAACAATGGTTGTCCGGTTCATTGTATTGCCAAGTCAGTTAATGAAATGCTTGAGTACTCTTATAAAGCAACATTTATTTCTGATATGATTCTAGTTGAAAAAGAAATTCCAAGACTGATCGAAAAACTACAAGAGACAGGTTACGGAGTAACTTCTATCACTTCTAGAGGTCCTGTTAATTATCCTGCAACAGTTCGAGAAATGAATAAGAATGGAATTAATCTTAATAAAGTAAATGCCCCAAGACTTCCATTTATGACAAAGTTACAAGGAAGAGAAGTACGTTATGCTGATGGTATCTTTATGACTTCAGGACTTAATAAGGGCCAAATGCTTACTCACTTAATTAATCGTCCAGGGATTAACAAGAAGTATAAAGCAGTCTTCTTCTTAGATGATCGTCTAAAGCATATGAAGAGTATGGATAAAGAGTATAAGAATAATAAAGCGAATAAGCTTGCTGTCTTTGCCTATCGTCTAACGACAACTGATGCTATCGTAAAAGAGTTTAACGAATCAGATAAAAAACTTGAAATACGAATTGGTGAAGAATTTAAAAAATTAAATAAAGATTTAAATTAAAAAATAAAAAAGCCTTCGTAAGAAGGCTTTTTTTTAATATGAAGTTGTTGTGCAAACTGTATTCATTCCATGAGTTGTACATGTCGTTCTACCTGTACGATTCGTTCTAAAGCTACCATCCCAGCTATCTTGCTCATGTTGTCTAACCCTTAAGTAAGCCGATAGTGAATCTCTTTCTTGCTTAGAAAGATAGATGCTATCTCCATTTTCAATGGCATTAGCTAGCTCTTTAAAATCAACTCCAGCATCTTCTCTAATTGTTAGCATACGTTGACTAAGTTTTACTGGATAGCGCTTAGCTTCCCAATTTTCTTTGATATGAGTTTTTGATGCTTTCCTATATCTTTTACCATCGGATGCTTTAATCGAGAAAAGTCTGAATTTGAAAATAACACCATTCTCATTCTTCATTGTATTGTTAGATTGGTGCCAGTATCTAAGTCCATCACTTCCGATGATAAGCCCTTGGTCTTCATCAAAATATGAACCAGCTTGATCAAATGGGGCCAGCTCTGTAGGAGCTCCATTGGCCTGAATACACGTAATTGAGATTAGTGTGAATAAGAATATTCTTAAGATATTTTTCATAATTTCTCCCTACTGAAATTGTAGGGGTTAAATATCTTATATTGAAAGTCGCTGTCTAGAGACAGTTTGGCACCAGTCTCTTACTTATAAAATTCTCGCAAGAAATCTTTAAGAATCTTCTGTTCTACAGAGCCTTTCGTTCTTGCTGGAGCCGTTATTCTAACATTGAGTTCGATCTCATCTTTACTAGTAAAATTGATTTGAACACGTGGTTTTAGAATAGGTGTTTCTAAGTGAGACTTTGTGAATAGTTTGTTTAAAACAACTTGGGCCTGCTCAAAATATTCAGAACAATAGAATTCTGATTTCTCAAGAAGAATTCTCTCCGCTTTTTCCCAATCACAATCTGGAGAGAGAACAACTTTAAAAGTATGAAGAACAAAACTCTTTAAAAATGATTCATTCGTTACTCGATTTGTTAAGAATATTGAGTTTGGAATAATAACAGAGCGTCCTGTATAGTTGTGTGATGTTTTATTTGGTCCAACTTCTAATAGAGTTGTCGTGAATAGATCTCGGTCAATAACACTTCCGCGCTTGCCATCAATCTCAATAGTATCCCCAATAATAAATCCACCAGAAAACGTCTTATAGATACCACCCATAATATTAAGAGAGAGCTCTTTTGTGATGAGGACTATGGCAACCATTAGGGCGGCAAGTGAGAAGGCCAGGTTTTTCAACTCAGTTGAATAAATATAAAGAGTAATAAAGACGAAGATAATCGTTAACGAAATATTTGTGTTAACAACATAGCGTCTTTTCGTTTCAATATTTATGCTACTAGTCTTTTTCAAAATGAAAGAAAAGATATGGTTAGTTAAATAGAAAAGAATCAGTACTAATGTGACATAAACTGATTTTTTAATTTCACCTTGTGTATCAACGAATATATTTTCTAAAGTCATAGGCAAATTATAAGGCTAAATAGCTGATTTCCAAACGATTAAATGCGTTAAAAGTGTCGAATCTTAAAGACATATTTAGAAGTGCCATGCTAGACTGAACTTATTCGTATATTCAGATTAAATAGCAGCTAAATAAATATTAAAAGTTGAGTGGGATTTACAGCATATGTTAAATGTTTCCAATATTTCAAAAATCCAAAGTAGTGAAACCTTATATAGCGGTGGAAGCTTTCAAATAAATCCTGGCGAAAAGGTTGGGCTAGTTGGTCCAAACGGAGCTGGGAAAACAACTTTATTTCGTATGATTATTGGTGAGGAGAAACCTGATGAAGGCCAAATCTCTTTTCCTGATAAATTGCGTTGGGCCTATTTCTCTCAAAAAGTAGGGGAGATGGCAGGGCAGACGGCAAAAGAAGTCGTTATGTCTGGAGACGTAAAAGTTGCTGAGCTAGCACAACAGCTTAAAGAATTTGAAGACAAGTTAGCTGATTGTGCCAATATGAGTGACGATGAGATGAATGATGTCCTGATGAAAATGGGAGACGTTCAGTCAGAGTTTGAAAAGCGTGGTGGCTATGATCTTGAAACACGCGCTGAGGAAGTTCTAACAGGACTAGGGATTATGCCTGTTGATCATAATAAGATGATTGAAGACTTCTCTGGTGGATGGAAGATGCGTATTGCTCTTGCTCGTGTTCTTGTAATTAATCCTGAACTTATCCTAATGGATGAGCCTACCAACTACCTCGATATGGAATCGATTCTTTGGCTTGAAGACTGGCTAAAGAATTTTAAGGGCGGAATCTTTATGACGACCCACGATCGTGATTTCATGAATAATGTTTGTAATAAGATTGTGGAAATTGCTCATAAGAGAATTACGACTTATACAGGTAATTACGACTTCTACGAGAAAGAAAGAGACCTTCGTCGTGAACAATTAATTGCTCAAGCTTCTCGTCAAGCTGATATGCTAGCAAAAGAAGAAGAGTTCATTGCAAAATTTAAGGCACGTGCTTCACATGCTGCTCAAGTTCAATCTCGAGTGAAGAAGCTTGAAAAAATTGATCGTATTGAAGTTCCTGCTGAGGAAGAAACAATTAACTTTCAATTCCCAACGCCTCCAAGAGGTGGGGATGATGTTGTTATCATTAAAGATCTTTCAAAATCATGGCCACTGTCTGACGGAAGTGCGCATGAAGTCTTTCATGGACTATCAACAACAGTTAAAAGAACAAATAAAATCGCCGTAGTTGGTGTAAATGGTGCGGGTAAGTCAACGCTTTTAAAGTGTATTACTGCTCATACTGAACCAACTGCTGGAACAGTAGCGATTGGCCCTAGTATCAAGATCGGATACTTCTCTCAATACTCACTGGAAGTTCTAAATCCAGAATCAAGTGTTTTTGATGAAGTTAGAAAAGATCTACCAATGGCAAGTGATGGGTATGTTAGAAACCTACTTGCGGCCTTCTTATTTAGAGGCCAAGACGTTGATAAGAAAGTTAAGTACCTTTCAGGGGGAGAGAAGTCTCGTCTTGTTATGGCCGTACTACTTTCGCAAAATAATAATTTCTTAGTTCTAGATGAGCCGACAAACCACCTTGATATTAAATCAAGAGAGGTTCTACTGGATGCACTTAAACGTTATGAGGGAACGGTAATGTTTGTATCCCACGATAGACACTTTCTTAGTGAATTAGCTGAAAATGTTTACGAAGTGGATAAGGGGGAAGTACGCATCTTCCCGGGATCATACGTTGAATACATGGAGAGACAATAATGATTAACTTGCAGAATACGGAAGTACAGTACTTATTACTGTTTACAATTCTTCTCATTCTTCCAAAACTTTTACTTCGATTCCAAATCCCAATTGGTATCTCATCAATCTTCTTAGGGATTGCTGCTGGTCTTGGGCTTGGATGGTTTCAAAATGATGATCTACTACTAATGCTTTCTCGCTTGGGGATCACTTCTTTATTCTTATTCGCTGGTTTTGAAGTTGAATTTGAAGAACTGAAGCAGAATTGGAAAGAGCTCCTATCCGGGGTTACCCAGACTATCTCCATCACACTTATAGTTGCTTTTGGGATTCACTTCTTCTTTTCAATTAGTTTCCGTGCAGCAACTTTAATTGCACTTGGTATCATGACTCCTTCAACAGGCTTCATCTTAAACTCACTAAAGAATTATGGATTTAGTGAAGGGCAGGAGTACTGGATTAGATCAAAAGCAATTTCTAAGGAGATCTCTGCCATCTTACTGCTATTTATTACTCTTCAGTCGGAGAGCTTAGTTAACCTTGGTAGTTCTACCTTTATTTTAGTTGCCCTTAGTGTCTTTTTACCCCTTTCTTACAAATTATTTTTCAAATATATCGCTCCATATGCAAAGGATTCAGAAGTTGGTTTCTTAATTCTTACTGCACTTATTTGTGGTGTTATCACAAAGAAAATCGGAACTTACTATCTAGTAGGGGCATTCCTTGTTGGATTTATTGCTTCAGAATTTAAGCACTTTGGAAAATCTGAGAAGTCAGAAGAAATTTTAAAGAACCTACAGATGTTCTTTTCTTTCTTCATTCCATTCTACTTCTTTAAGGCCGGTGTAGGCTTTACTGAAGATCTATTTACAATGGATGGACTATATATTGGATTAGCTTTCTTAGGAATTTTCATTCCTCTAAGAATCTTCAACACATACTCAAATATGAAATTCTTTATGCAGGATTTCTGGCCAGACCGTAAAGAGATTACTGTTTCATTACTACCGACACTTATCTTTGGTTTAGTAATGGCCCAGATTGCTAAGGAGCGCTTTGAAGTTCCTTTAGAGATTATTTCAGGTCTTGTTATCTACACTCTTGTTTCAAGTGTAATACCGGCCTTTATGTTTAAAAAAGTTCCACCTGAAAATTATTAGAAATACATGGTTGCGCCTAAAATGAGCTGATTGTTCTTTGGGCGCATTCCACTGACATCGACACTATCATCAAATACATACTCAATACCTAATTCATACTGATCATTTGTATACATATATGATCCAAGAATTTTAGACATTTCATAATCATCCAGTCCATCGTCATCAGAAGTTTGCCAATTGTATCCAATCATTATCTGGTGAAATGGGTTGAAGCGCCAACCCATAATTGCCTCGACATTATCAGTTCTTACGAATCTGCCATCAATTAATTCGAGGTCTTTTGTGTCACCGTAGACTGCGGCGATAAAAAGGTTTTTAAAATAATAATTTGCTCCAACGGTAACTGAAAGTTTCGCAATTTCAACTCCATTATTATTTGAATTTAAATTAATCGCTGCAATTCCAACTTTGTAATTTTTTTTAACAATTCTTAGAGAGGCTGCAATTGAATGCTCAAGAGTGAGGACTGCATCGTCAATTCCATCGCCATCAGAATCGTATTCGGCCGTTTCATCTCCTGTAAACTTTGTTTGGGCCCCAAAATGTAGGTCACCAATTTTGTAGCGAAATTCCAAAAGATCTACACCACGAGAAGTTCCAATGACTTCACTATTAGCAGTAAAAGTAGAGGAGGCAAAGGCACCAGTGACCATAAAGATATCAGTCATTTCTGTTACGTCATACCAGACAGACCAGTTCTTTCCTATTGTGGCATTGAAATCTCCGTTTTCAATCCAAAGATAAGCTAGCCTAGTAGAAAAGGGCCGGTCGCTAGTATTGTCAACTTGAAAGCGTCCCGTGGTGTTGGGGATGCTTTGTATGCTCTGGCTCGTATTGCTGGTATTGATTCCAAACTCAGCACGAAGACCAGTGGTGAATTTCTCGATTAGGCCATCTCTCTTATATTTAAAACCAAATCGAGAAGAGTTATTATTTAATGATTGAGCTCCATCTTGACCAATGGCCGCCATGGATATTTTACCGTAGAGACTGAAGTCATCGCCGAGGTTCTTAGCTGTGATTGTACTTGAATAAAGAAATGAACTCGCGCATATAGAAAATGCGAGAGACCTTCTTAAATTATTAACCCACATAGAATCCTCACTCAAATCAATAATCGATAAATTAATTTTAGTAAGGTTCTATGCGATATTCTAACTTAAAAAAGGTAAAGATTGATTAGTGGCCACATCCACCTTGTCCATGAGCATGTCCATGAGCAAGTTCTGTTTCTGTTGCTTCTCTTACTTCAGTGATTTCAATATCAAAGTTTAGGTCTTCACCTGCAAGTGGGTGGTTACCATCTAAAGTAATTTCATCGCCTTCAATTGCAATAACTGCAAATGGAGGAAGTCCTTGGTCTTGGTTAACTTGGAATACGTCACCAATATTAAGTTGTGCATCCTCTGGGAATTGTGAGCGTTGCACAGTAATAACTAGTTCATCATTTATATTACCGTATGCGTCAGCAGCAGGTACATTGATAACTTTCTTATCACCAACATTCATTGCTACGATTTCTTTTTCAAGACCTGGGATGATCTGACCAACACCTTCTAAGAAAACTAGTGGACCATGTTCAGCAGAATTGTCTAAAACTTCGTTCTTTGAGTTCGTTAATGTGTAGTGAAATCCGATAACTTTTGGCATAATAGGGCCCTCTAATTGTTGATTATTAATATAAAAAATTAAAGGTCAACACTAACAAGCTAGATGATTAAAGGCAAATAAAGAATGAGTGAATTAGTAAATCAAGAATATATCCAAAAGATCAATGATTTCCTTGCGCAAACTGTTGATTTAATTAATAGAGTTCCAGATTTAAATGCTGCAGCATTAGCCGATATTGCAGCGAATATTAAGGCCCTTAGAGATGAATCTCTTAATTGTAAGGAAGATGACCTTCCTGGAATTATCCAGCAAATGAACCTTCTTAATCAACTAGCAGATCGTTATGAGCAACACCAGAGTTTACCTAATGCAGAGTCGCCGTTCTTTGGTCATTTTAAGATTGAACAAAATGGAAAGTTAAAAGACTTTCTTATTGGGCATACGCCTTTTTCACATAAAGAGTTAAAGTTTAAAATTATTGACTGGAAAAAGTCACCGATGGCGAGAATCTTCTATCAATTTGGTGAGGGGGATGATTTTGATTTCGACTTAGATGATCGAATTATTGAAGGGCATATATTAGAAAAATCAATCCTAACTGTTAGAGACAAGCAACTTGTGCGAATTGATCGAGAAGGAAACACAAATGTTCTAAGAGATAGAGAATGGATTTCTTTAAGTGAATCAACACAAAAACTTGCTGGTGGAGAAGGGAGTGCTAACCAGAGTCTTGGTAGTGGACGCACTGGATTTGATGGGCCAGAAGTTATTTCTCTACTTGATAAGACTCAGTACGACCTCGTTAATCAAAGTGCAAAAAAACCTCTTCTTATTACAGGTGGTGCTGGTAGTGGTAAGACGACAGTTGCTTTATATCGAATTGCAAAGCTTTGTCGTGAAGATGGAATTCGCCAAGAAGAAGTTATGGTAATCGTTCCAAATAACGGACTTGTGAAATTATCAAAGAAACTCTTAATTGAATCACAACTTGAAAAAGTACGTGTATCGACTCTTGATGATCTAATTAAAAAGATTGTCTTCCAAAATATGCGCTCGGTTCCTAAGAAGATCGAAGATAATCCTCTTGATTCAATCGTTACAATAAAAAGAAATCCAAAGCTACTAAAGCTTATTGATGAGTACTTAGCAGAAAAAGAATTAAGTATTGAAAAGAAGCTTAAAGGGACAGACCTTGAGTTTTTTACTAAAGATCGCACTCGTCCACTTTATGTTCGTGTTAAGAACCTTTATGAAAATACACGTGACTCTGTTTTAAAAGTTGAAGTGAAAAAGATTTTAAATGGCTTTAAAAATGTAAGAGAAGAATTACTTAATATCTTTTCTGATTCAAAGCGTATGGAGAGGCTACCTGAGATGACAAATCGTATGGTAACGACTCACATGTTAAATGATTTAAAATTTTATACGGCCAAACAAATTCAAGGACTAGATAAAGATTCGGATTATGCAAATCATGGACAAGATGTTTCAGGATTTGTTGATAAGTATGATCTTCCACTATTTAATTACTTAATTGTTAAGCAATTTGGTCACCTTCGCTACTTTGGACGTGAGTTTAAATCGTATCGCCATATCTTCTTAGACGAGGCACAAGAGCTTTCAAAATCAGAACTAATTATGCTTGGGCAAATTAAACATCAAGAAGGAAACTTCACGATTGCAGGAGATAGTGTTCAACAAATTGATAGCACTTTTGAATTCACTTCATGGCACGATGTTTGTCATACACTTGAGCTTGATGTGGATGATATGCAAGTTGAAGAACTTAATGTTTCATATCGTTCTCCAAAAGAAATTGTTTCTTTTGCACATAATGTTCTTGGGCCATTGGCTCCAAAAGAGCTTCCTGAATCGAAAAGAGATGGAGGACCGATCATTGAAACGTCTGTGCAGCACCTTGAGCATGCTTCAATGCTCATCAGTAGTGCACTTGTAGAACTAATGAACCGTGAACCGAAAGCTTCAATTGCTATTATTTGTTCGAAAGAAAGTATTGCAAGAGAGCTATACTCAGAGATTGAAGAAGTTGGAAGTATTAGACTTGTACTTGATGAGAACTTTTCGTTGAGACCAGGTGTAGATGTGACAACAGTTGAGCAAATTAGAGGTCTTGAGTTTGATTACGTTATTATTCCTGACTGTGATAAGGATGTTTATCCAGTTAATAATACTGCAAGAAAAAGACTGCACCTTGCTGCAACTAGAGCAATTCATCAGCTTTGGATTCTATTCAAAGATAAGTCACTAATTGCTTAATTGATTTAGAAGGAAGTTGATTTGAAAAATTTTGGTTATGTCTCTTTAGGATACTTATCACTTGTGGCCTTAAGCCTTATTGATAATGGACGCGGTAGTGTTTATCCTGAGCTTTTACAATATTTTCAAATCAGACCTGATAAAGGTTCATTGATATTCTCTTTGATGTCCATAACTTCTTTCATAGCATACCTTACTACTTCATTTTGGCTTCCGAGTTTTGGCCCTGTGAGAGCAACTCGAATGGCCATGGTTATGATGGGGATAGGAACGTTTGGAATTGGACTAGGTGGAGACTTTTTAAATTTTGACTTGAGTCTCTTCTTTGGTGCGTGGGCCGGATTCGGTTTCGGTATTACTGGTATCACCATGAATTTCATGGTTGATAATGGTGCACCTTCAGAACATAAAAGGCGCTACTTATCAGGACTTCACGGTGTCTACGGTGTAGCCTCTTTATTGGCCCCACAAATTCTTTCCCTATTTTATTTCTTAAATTCTGATTGGATTCACTTCTTTAAATTCTTATTAATACCATGTGCATTAGTATTTATTTATTCTTTCTTTATTGAAGACACTCATCATGACGAAATAAAAGAGAATGATGGTTCAATGCCAAATGCTTTTTTAATGAATTTGATGATTGGTTTATTTGCTGGTTTCTATGTTGCATCTGAAATCATGCTCTCTTCTCGATTGAAATTCTATCTTGTTGAAGCTCATAATTATTCAGATATTAACGCTAATAATTATCTGTCTTACTTCTTTTTATTTCTTATGTTAGGAAGGCTAGGCTTTGCCTTCTTAAATATTAAATTATCATCGAATAAGTTAATCTACATTTCATTATTAACAAGCTTGATATGTTTTAGTTTAGGACAATTTCACCATATCTTTTATCCAATGACGGCCTTGTTCATGTCTTTTTGTTTTCCTGTTATCGTTGATTGGGTTTCAAATAACTTTCCAAAAAAGAATCACGTGGTATTGGCCCAGACGATGAGTTATATCGGAGTAAGTATTGCTATTATGCACTTTGTTTTTGGTGTTATTGCTGACAATTTTGGTGCAAAGGATGCGATTAATTTCTTCTACTTTTTAAATATTGGATCAATAATATTCTTTACCATCGCTATTGCGATGGTAAAGAAATATCATCAGAAGTCGAGCTTGTAGCCCAGGAAATAACTACGTGCCATCGTTCCGTAGTAACGAATATTTTCATAATCCTTGTCGAGGATATTAATGATTTTGAAATTAAAGTTCTGATATTCATAGTTAAGATTTCCGATTACATAAGAAGGCATACTTCCAAAGTCTTCTCGTTTTCCTACATATTGCCACCAGTTTGTAATTCTTTGAGAATCGTTTATTCTGTATCCTAACTCTACACTTGCAAGTGCCTTTGGTGTTCTAGCAAGATCCAAATTAGTAACCTTATTTGTCGCTTTCTGAATTGTTAAAGAAGTTGCGAGTGTAAATGAGTTTTGAAACTCTTGATTAAAGTTAAATTCAATACCCTGAATCTCAGATTTTGCAATATTTAGATAACCCATATTGATTGCATCGTAGTCAATTTGGTTCTTTAAATCATAGTTGAATAGTGTAAGTTCAAGTTGATATGTGATTTTCTTATAAGTGAGCGTTAGTTCGCTATTAATACTGTCTGTTGGATCTAAATTTTCTAGTTGATTTGCTATCTGATAAAGAGTTGGAAGTTTATATCCACCAGAGAAATGACCCTTTAGAGAAAGTTCTCTTGTGAAGTTATAACCAAGGCCAATACTAGCGATAGTATTTAAATCAAAAGTTGAGAATTTATCAAAGCGTACACCTAGATCTGAAAACCAGTTCTTGTAAGCGTAATTGAAAGTTGTATAAACAGAGAAGAGCTCACTATAGTTTCCAAGTGTTAAGTCATCTTGTTTGAGATATTGGATACCGTAGAATGAATTTAAGCTCTTAGAGAATTCATAAGTGGCATCTAGCTTTACATCAGTTTCTTCACCGCGAAATAGTGGAGTGAAGCCTTGAGGATCCTCTCTTCTAATTGTCGAATACCTAATGCTTGGAGTAAGGCTGAATCTCTCATCTGAGCTATTATAGCGAAGCCCCAGATAGTTATTGTACTGCTTGTACTTATTTAGATCATTGTCTGCCACATCAATAGGGTTAAATGGTGGAACAAAATTGAAGCCATCAATTTCGATTTCTGAATCAATGAACTGACCTTGGTAGTTTAGTTCCATCTGATTACTTATTAGATAGCTCGTGTTTAATGAGAAGCTTAGGTTCTTATAAGAGTCATCTTCAGCATTTGTTAATCGATCTTCATTTACTGAAGAATATCCATCTGATTGAAGATATGAAAAATTAACACCGTAACTAAGCCTTTCCATGTGACCACTCGATTGGGCCGCAAGCTTTGCCGTATTATAACTTCCATACTCAGCTCTAACACTAGAGCTCTTTATACCTTTCTTTGTATTGATCTTTAAAACACCACCAATGGCATTTGATCCGTATAGAATTGACTGACTACCTTTTAGAATCTCAATACTCTCAATATTATCCAGATTAAGATGATTAATCTGATATGAATTATTGATATCAGTAGGATCAGTTAGTTCAATATTGTCGATGAGAACTTTTGAGAAACCGCTAGGCAGTCCACGTAGTCGAAGACTAGAAGCCGATCCAATTTGACCTGTCTGGCCAATAAAGATAGCTGCTTTACTTTGTAAGAGCTGTTGAAGTGTTGTGGCATCAGTGTTTTCAATTTCTTCACGAGTGATTACAGTGACAGCACTAGTTATTCTTTCTGAACTTGTGTCGAGCTTTGTGGCCTTAATTGTAATCTGTGCAATTGATGTTAATGGTAAGAATGCAGTGGCGTAATAAAGTAGTGTTTTTATGATCTTCCTCCGAGACATAATAAAATTGAAGGGCTCGGACTCTAACCGTTGCGGGACAGTCTCTGAATTTCACAGAGTTCACCTTTATCTTTATAAATTATTTAGGAAGATAGTTACAAGAAGCCCATTATCTGTCAATTAAACAGATAACGGGCCAACTCAATATTTGTTTTAAATATTATGATAATACTGAGAATCAACAACGTTCTGGTACACCTTTGGATCTTTCTCTTTTAAGTCAGATAGAATTATCATATCTGGTGCATCGAGATCATTCGTATGTGTATGAATCTGGTATTTAAATAGCCAATTAAATAATTTTCGATGTTCGCGGTAAACAATAAGTTCGCAAGCGATGAGAATAATCGGTGCAATTAAATATGAATTACAAAGAAAAAGCTCAAAGAATAAAATGTTAATTACTAATGGTGCAGCGATAACAGCTGTTAGCGGAACAAATAAGTTTAACAAGAACATTGTACCTAAGACAATCTCAAGTGTTTTAATCATGTAGTATAAATATCCGGTGTCTTGAAGCGAATTAATGAAAGCTAACGCTTCAGGTGTGTATTGAGATTCTGTAAGTAAGCCAAGTCCTGGAGTAACTCCTCCCAAAAGTAGGGTGGCACCCATAAGTATTCGCGCACCTACAAATAAGAATTTTCTTTTATTCTTCATATGACCTCCAAATATGATCACTAACGATTATATGACTGAAGGGGCAAGCAAGTATGATAGTAATGTTAAAGAAATTTCAAAGTCTCTGATGATACTTTGGCATTAGACATTTCTTATTTTACAAATAAAGTGGTTATCTTTTTCGATAATAATATTTTTAGAAAAAGGAATACGAATTCTCATGAGTGGATCAAAAATAACAAAGGTATCAATATCCATCTCATCAAAATTTATCTCAATGTCTTTAAGTTCTTTTCCTAGAAAACGTTGATGATCCTCTCTATCCACACTTGTTAAAATTGCTCGATTAATTTGATCTTCAAGAAGCTTTGTATAAGATATACCGAGTAATGGTGTATTTATTTTTAGATTTGCAATAATAGGATTTTTTGAAAATTTATCATTTCTTTGGCCACTATAAAAATTGTAACCCTGTTCACTCAATTTATTTAAGACCTTAGAACTTATTTCATCATTGTAGAGCCTGACAAGCTTAATGCCCATATACCTGGCCTGAAGAGATATAATTTCCTCTGGTATACCAGTATGGCCAACTTCATTACCTTCTTTTGAAAGTAGAGTAATGAGAACAATATCACTTTTACTTGTACCTTCTTTTATTAAAAGTTTTAAGCAGCTTAGTGAGCTAAGCCCTCCACTCCAAAAAAGTGCCTTCTTGTTTTCCATCAAACTCTCTTATCTTTTGATTAATAATATTTAATATAAATTAATAACTGAATATTCTTTACGTGTCTTTTTTTACCTCAAAAACATGGACTTGTTCAATGGAATAAAATTCTCTCAACTACAGTTTTAGAGGAGAATGAATATGCACGCTTATGACAATGACAAGGCTACGGGTGAAAAGCAACTTAGTTTTCGAAATTTAACTCTCGATCCACAAAATCGTTTTGCTCTTGTGGATGATCGCAAAATCGAATTAACAAAGACGGAATATAAAATTCTATATTTCTTATTAAGCGGCGGAAAAAGAATCTATCCGCGTGAGCAACTAGTTGAATATATTTGGGGTGATGTGGAAGTGGCAAATAAAACTGTCAATACTCACTTAACTCATCTTCGTCATAAAACAAAAGGCGTTGACTTTAGAATAAGAATTAATCGAAATAATCAAATCTGTTTGCACGATCTCTAAAGAATAAAGCGTCAAATGGCTAAAATTGTTAGCCTAAACAAACTTATTTTAATTAGTAGCGATAAGATTCGTAACTTGTTGATTTTACAGCTTGTGTAATATCTCACTTGCCCTTAAGGTAAATAAATGAGGGGGGAGGAGAAAAGAAATATGTCATTTGTTTTTCAAAATGAGTGGATCGGATTTCGTAATTTACGAATCAACACCAACACAAAGACAGTCTTTGTTGATGATGGAGAGGTTTCATTAACTAAGACAGAATTCAAAGTTTTAAATTTCTTAATTTCAAGTCAAAAGCGAATCTATACATTAGAAGAGCTAGTTCTTGGTACATGGGGCCCTGTTGTTGTTACAAACAAGACAATTAACACGCATTTATCCCATATTCGTGCAAAGATTAAAGGCGTTGATTTTAAAATAAAAATCAATCGCAACGGCCAAGTTTGTATTAACGACTTATGAACTGATAAATAATTCATAGGTCGCTAAAATCTCTTTAATTTCTTCTGGTTAGGGCTATAATCGCCACTACTTTGAAGAGATTAATATGATTAAATTGAATTTGGACCTCGCTTGTCGTGAAGACATTCTCAACGCTCAGTTGTGGGAGCTTGATATTTGCTTTGAAAAAAGTAAATTTGCTCCTTGTTTAGATCAACTTACTGGCGAGCTCTCGGCAAAGAAATTACTCGTAAAGCCAAAAGTTTGGCTAAGTGACGAGTGGTTTTGTCCAGATTCAATCTCTGGTATTGCCGTTCCTTTCACCCTCATGCATCCAAAACTAATTGAATTAGAAAAAGAATTTACAGGTGCTTGTGAGGGGGAGACTCATGACTGGTTCATGAAGCTTTTGAGACATGAATGTGGCCATGTCATGGATAATGCTTATTTTCTAAAAGACGACAAACAGAGAAAATCAATCTTTGGCGATCATGAAATCGCATATCCTTCTTTTTATGAACCCAAGAAGTTCTCAAAGAAGTTTGTGTACCATCTCGAAGACAACTATGCGCAAGCTCATCCAGAAGAAGATTTTGCTGAAACATTTTCAGTATGGCTAACTCCACGTTCTAATTGGAAACGAGTCTATGAAAATTGGCCTGCTCTTAAAAAATTAAAGTATGTTGATAATATGATGAAGGCCTTAAGTAATAAAAAGCCAAACGTCATTTGTTATAAAGAGATTGATAGTATTGAAGAAAGTGAATTAACAGTAAGAGAGTATCTTAAGCTTAAAAGAAAGAAATTACGTAAAAGCTCTCAAGCACGTCGTAGTATACATCATATTCAAAAGTACCTTATCCATAATGAAACGACAGGAATAGAGCTAGATAAAGTAATCGGTGGTTTAAGGAGAGAGCTCGTTAGGGATATATCCTTGCTGACAAAAGAATATCAATATAAAATAGAATCTGTTGTAAATGATTTGGAAAGTATCTCAAGTTCTAAAAAGCTTATGATTCCAAATAAGTATGGCCCTCAAATCATACAAAATATTGTGTTATCGCATGCTGATAAATACTTTAGAGAGGGGCGCGACAGGATAGTCATGTGAGCCAGAAAGAAAAAAGTCATAAAAGAAAGAAAAGAGTGTTAGTTCTTGTTCATTCTGATCTCATTCCTCCAGCTGATATATCTAAAGAAGATAAGAAAAAAGACGACTTTGAATTTAAACCGTGGATTACGGAATATAATGTTATTTCAACACTAAAAGAAATAGGTCATGAAGTTAATATCGTTGGTGTCTACTCTGATCTTATGCCATTAAGAGAGGCCATTGAAGAGTTTAGGCCACACGTTGTGTTTAATCTCTTAGAGGAATTTGATGGAAAAGTACTCTTTGATCAAAACGTTGTTTCTTACCTTGAATTACTGAAAGTTAAATATACAGGGGCCAATCCACGCGGGCTCATGATAGCAAGAGATAAGGCGTTGGCCAAAAAACTTCTTTCGTACCACAGGATTAAGACACCTGGGTTTCAGGTTTTCACAAGCCGCTCAAAAGCCAAAGTTACGAAAATATCGAAGAAATTAAAGTATCCATTAATTGTAAAATGCCTCTATCAAGATGCATCTCTTGGAATTAGTTCGGCATCTATAGTTAAATCTCCTGAAAAGGCAATTGAGCGCATTATTTATCTTATGGATAAATATGAGGAAGATGTAATTATTGAAGAATTTATCGAAGGTCGTGAGTTCTTCGTTGGAGTAATGGGAGCAAAAAGACTGAAGGTTCTTCCCATCTTAGAGCTTGCTTTTAATAATATCGATAATCCACTTGCTAAGCTTTACTCTGAAAAAGCTAAATGGAGTCTTAAATATAGGCAGGATAAAGGTATTGAGACTGGAAAAGCTAAGATAACAAAAGAGCTGGAAGATAAGATTATAAAAATTTGTAAAAGAACTTATAAAGTATTAGAGCTAACAGGTTATGCACGAATTGATTTGCGAGTATGTCCAGAAGGTATTCCTTATATAATTGAGGCCAACCCCAATCCAAATGTCGCAACAAAAGATGAATTTGCCATGGCCGCAAAATTAGCAGGAATGGATTATAAAAAATTAATTAATGAATTAATAAAGTAGGTATCGAATGTCTTTGAAATTAGATGACTTAAGAAATTTTCTTATTGTTTCCAAGCTTAAGAATGTCACTAGAGCTTCAGAACAACTTGGGTTAACACAACCGGCATTAAGTTATTCAATTAAAAGATTAGAAGAGGAACTTGGTGCTCCTGTTTTTATTCGACTTAAAAGCGGAATTGAACTTACTAAATTTGGTGAAGAATTTCATCATCGTGCAAATAAGCTTTTACAAGACTGGCAAGATGCTAAGAATATCTTTAATCAAGAAGGTGGAGAAATTATTGGAGAGTTCAAGGTTGGTATTCATCCTTCAGTTGCAATATATTCTCTCCCTCATATTCTCCCATCGATATACGAGAAGTATCCTCGTTTAAATTTCAATTTAATTCACGATTCTTCACGCATCATTACTGGAAAAGTTATTGATTTTGAAGTTGATTTTGGAATTGTCGTTAATCCTATTAAACATCCAGACCTTATTATTAATGAGATGGGTCTCGATGAGGTTAAGCTTTTTGAGTCGAGCCGACCAAAAAGAAAAAATAATAAATTAATTTTTAATCCTCAATTAGCACAAAGTCAGGACTTACTAAGAAAGCTTAAAAATGACTCGATTGAAATCGATGGTCATGTTGAAAGCGATAACTTAGAAGTTATCGCTAAGCTCACAAATGAAGGGTTTGGTATTGGTCTTCTTCCAAGTCGTGTCGCCTCTAATTATAAGAACCTCGTTCCTGTAAATAACTCACCGATAGTTAAGGACCAAATTGCGTTAGTTTATCGAGTAGAGAAGAAGAACTCTTTGCTTGTTAAGGATATTCTTGCACTTGTTAAAGACTCGCTAATCTAATTACGATGGAAGATTAAGTTTTTCGTATTGTGTTTTCAGTTGGCCACAAGCCGCTAGAATATCATCACCCTTAGTTTCTCTAACTGTACAAGTAAGACCTGCAGCTTGAAGTGATCTTTGAAACCATTCAATATGTTCATCACTTGGGCGTTTAAACTTACTTTCAGGATATTCATTAAATGGAATAATATTAATCTTTGATTCCTTCTTCGGAAGGTTTTCTATCAACCCATCAATATCTTCTTGCGTATCATTAAGATCTTTAATTAAGAGGTACTCATACATTATACGACGAGAGTTCTTAACTGGAATTGATCTTAGTGCCTCAAGAAGATCATCAACTTGGTAGCGTTTATTAATTGGCATCAGCTCACTACGTAGATTATTTCTAATAGCATGTAGTGAGATAGCAACGTTTACATCTGGTAGTTCTTCCCATTGTTTGATCTTTGGTACAAGCCCAGATGTCGAAATTGTCACCTTATGTTTACTTAGTGCAATACCTAGTGGATCAGTTAATAGATAGCAGGCCTTCTTCACATTCTCGAAGTTATGAAGTGGTTCACCTTGACCCATAAAAACAATATTAGAAATCTGATATTTTGGATCGACATTCTCTTGCATCCATTTAGAGACAGTTAAAAATTGTCCGACTATTTCAGATGTTTGCAGATGTCTTGTTAGGCCTTGTGTGGCCGTATGACAAAATGTACAACCAATGGCACAACCAACTTGAGAAGAAATACACAGAGTCGATCTAAGACGCTTGTCGTTTTCACTCTCAATAAGAACCGCTTCAATTGAGTTCTTATCACCTAAACCAAGAAGAAACTTACGTGTTCCGTCCTTCGAAAGTCCCTGCCAAAGAATTTTTAGCAGTGATAGGTCATATTCTTTTGCCTTTTCTCTAACTACACGTGGAGCATTCTCCCAGGTGTCAGGATTAAAATTTAACTTTTTATAGACCCACTTTCCCATGATTTTTGCTTCATCATATGGGAAACTTTCTAAAGTTAAATTATATAGGCTTGTTTTTGTCATAATGCATAATTATCTGATTGCGTTGTGGCAGTCAATATTTTAGGAGGAAAAATGAGAATTTTACTGCCAATTTTTATGATGATGGGCTTTGTAAGCTGTTCATCTGTTACAACGGAGAATGTTGATTACACAGTAGGGGATAAGACTTTTAAGGGCTATATGGCCCTGACTGGAAATGAGAATGATAAGAGACCTGGAATAGTCGTTGTTCATGAATGGTGGGGACATAATGAATATGCTCGTAAGCGAGCAGATCAACTTGCTGAGCTTGGCTACAATGCTATTGCACTGGATATGTATGGAGATGGAAAACAGGCAAATCATCCTAAGGATGCAATGAAATTTGCTACTGAAGCTTTTAAAGATCCAACTCTTCTAAAGGCCAAATTTAATAAGGCCATGGAGCTTTTAAAAGAGCAGCCAAGTGTCGATGCTGAACGAATTGGAGCGATCGGTTACTGCTTTGGTGGTGCTGTGGTTCTTTTCAATGCTACCCAAGGGGCAGACTTGAAGGGAGTTGTCTCTTTTCACGGCTCGTTAGGTGGGATTAAAAAAGTCACAAAGAACTCAAAGGCAAAGCTACTTGTAATAAATGGTGCAGATGATCCGTTAGTGTCAAAAGACGATATCGCTAATTTTAAGAAGGTTATAAGAAGATCGCAGCTTCCTATGAGATTTGTGAACCTACCAGGTGCGACTCATGCCTTCACGAATCCTAAGGCCACTGAGAATGGGAAGAAATTTAATCTTCCATTGGCCTATAATGAAAAAGCAGATAAAGAGTCTTGGGAATTAATGAGAGAGTTTCTACAAAATACACTTTAAATAAAAAAGGCCGCTGATTGAGCGGCCTTTATATTTTTTTCTTTTTACTACTTATTCACAAGCTGGAATTTCTATCCAAAATCTATCAGCGTGGTATCCATCCAAAGTATAGTCTTCAAAGCTAAATTGTCTTGTTAGCTTCTCATCAATTTTGATTGTTTTCCAATTTGTTGTCACGGCGTTGTCACAATCAAGTGCGACATTTGCAAGATCAAGAGTTGAAAGGAATTTGTTCTTAAGTGGTAAGTTTACCTTACAAGCTTGGAAGCTTCCTTTTTCACCTTCTGTTGCACAAGTCGTTGCTTTTTCAGTTGCTAGAACCATTAGATTTGAATCTTTTCTAAAGATTGTAATATCTTGAGTATTTGCATCAAAAGCTGTCCCATTATTAACAAGGGCATTTTTTAGAGTCTTTTTTAGGCTGTTAATTTTATCTCCAAGCTTATGAAGATCACAAGCAGCTGGAGTATTAGCGTTAAACTTAGTTTGACATGCAAAGTTTTCAGCAACTGCAACACCATCTCTATCACTCACTTTTGTTCCAAAATCTGCATCACCTTCGATTTTACCATGAAGCATACCAGCAACTTTTCCATCAACTAGAACTGGAGAACCAGTTGAGTTCCAATCAATTGCACAATTTGAAAGGACAAAGTTCTTAGAATCTTTTGATCCGTTAATTGTTGTTAGAAGTGAATCTGTAAGTCCATTACACTCTTTCTTTGCTCTCGTGTATTTACCTTCTGATAAAGCATAGTTAATTTCAAAACCTTTTTTAAAGCTTGTAAGTTCAAAGATTTGGTTCTTTCCACCAAAGTTAATACCTTCATTAGTTGTTTCAAGAAATCCAACTTTTGACTTTTGCTTTGTTGAGATTAGAGCAATTTCAGAATATTTTTGATTTTCAATTGATGAGCAAGTATATGTGAAACCTTTAAGGTCTTTGAAAGCAACTGCCGAACAAGCTGAGTCAAGCCAGTCAGAGTACGACTGATCTTTTTGCTTGCTTGGAAGACATTTCTTTGCTGTCGCAATTAAGTTTTCACCAACAAAGAAAGCTGCACATGTTTGAAGTTTTCCACGATTTAATTTACCCATAAGTAGGACTTGATCAATACATCCATTTTTTGAAAATCTGTCACAAACAAAGTTTGCATTTGAAACTTCTGAAGCAACAGCATCACCTTTTAGGCCTTGACTGTTAATAGTTGGTCCCTTGTCGTCATAAATACTTGAACGATTCCCACATGACGTAAGATTTAAAAGGGTAATGGCACTAACACCAAGAAGTAGAATTTTCTTCATAGATTGCTCTCTCGATAATAGGGTAAAAGTTGGCAAAATCTAACATACTTAATATGAACAATGTAGTTCTAACTCAGCAAATATAATTTTTACAATTTGGCAGATGGTGTAGAATGGATAGTATGAATATCATCTTCATCGACGGTAAGTGCTTAATATGTAATAGGCTCGTCAAGTTTATTTATCGAATTGACCACAAGAAAAAGGTCAAATTCTGTAATTTACAGGACCCAAAGGCCTTGAATTATCTTCAACAAGATTTTGTTAAGAATCTGTCGACAGTAGTTTTTTATCAAAATGGTAAGCTTTCTACTAAGTCGGATGCGGTCATTGCTGTGATGGATGTGCTTGGCCATGGGTATTTCAATCTATTTAAGATCGTTCCCAAGGTGATAAGAAATTGGCTATATGAACTAGTTGCTAAAAATCGATATCGAATTGGTGAGGAAATGGATACTTGTCCAATTCCTGATATTGAATTAGCTAAGCGTTTCTTGTGATGTTAATTGGCCACAAGCTGCTAGAATATCATCGCCCTTAGTTGTGCGAATCATTGCATGAAACCCCAACTCCATAAGCCCAGCTTTAAATTCTTCGACTGCTGCCATCTCTGGCCTCTTATAGGGTGCACCTGGAAATTCATTAAAAGGAATTAGATTGAAAATTACAGGCATATCTTTTAATAGCCTTCCAATTTCTTCAACGTGTTTTCTCGTATGATTTAAGTCGCGAATAATTAAATATTCAAAAGTTAGAAATTGTCGCTTCATGAGCTTTATAGACTTAAGCTCTTTGATGAGGTCCGCAATAGGGTAGGCTTTATTTAATGGAATAAGCTCATTTCTTTCTTCATTAAATGGAGAGTGAAAGCTTAGGGCAAAGTTAACACTTCCTAATTCACTAAATCTTTTAATTCCCGGAAGATAGCCGGCCGTTGAAAGAGTAATTTGCCTTGGACCTAGTCCCATGCCCTCTGTGGTTTTTAGAATCTCAATGGCATCTGCAACATTATCAATATTATGAAGAGGCTCTCCTTGACCCATAAAAACAATATTAGGAGCTGCTTGGTGGCCCTCAAATTTCTCTTTGATATAGGCATATGCTTGTATGTATTGCAGAATAATTTCTTTCTTTTCTAAAGAGCGTGTTAGTCCTTGAGTTCCAGTAAAGCAGAATGAACACTTCATTGCACAACCAACTTGTGAAGAGAGGCAAAGAGTATACTTCTTTTGAAAAGGGACACAGACTGTTTCAACTGTGCGCCCATCGCTTAACTTGAATAAGAGCTTAACTGTTTTATCATCAACTGATTCTTGAATTTTGGCGATCTCAAGAAAATCAAAGCAGTACTTTTTTTCTAATAACGAATAAAGCTTTTGTGGTAATCCAGAAATTTCTTCAAAGGATTTTGCACCGTGCTTATAGATCTGAGTATAGATCGTTTGAGCATGAACTTTTGTGAATCCATGCTCTGTGATGAAGTCTTCTAGACTTGAAAGTGGAGTAGAAAAAAATGATTCTATTAGATCATCCCCATTTTCTTTGCTTGTTCCATCATTTGTTCACGCTGCTCTGGAGACATGTTTTGAATCATATCTTGCATTTTTTGTAGCTCTTCTGGTGACATTTGAGACATCATCTCTTGTGCCTTAGCGTACATATCTTGTTGATTTTCAAATTTTTGCATTGAAAAGACGATCTTTTCTGGACCGATTTCACTGTCGATCATTTTCTTTTCTCTTAATTCTTCGAGAACTTTATTAAGGCTTAAACCTTTATTATCTGCAACTTCATACATTTTTTCAGTTGGAAGTGAGACTTTCTTTTCAGGGAAGCCATTGGCACTTAAATTTTTGATAATTTGATCAATAAATTTTTCCATTTCACGATCCTTTACTTTGCTGTTTAGGCCTTATTTAGTAACATGATGCGCATGAAAAACCAAGCTGCACCAACGAAAGGCCCAGAGGGCTTTGAATATTTTTACTCACAAATGTGGGGCCAGAGATGGCCTTCATTAAAGGACTCTTTCACAAAGAAAGAGGAAAAGGCCTATCGTCGTAATATTTGGTTTGAAGGTGATTTTATTGATTCCGATGAAATCATTGCAGGTGTTTATGCTAATGGCGAAGTGAGTGAAAATCAGCAAATTAAATCCCACTATATCATGGATGCTGCTAGCGTTATCGTTGCTCGTAATCTAAATCCAACTCCGGGATCCAAAGTTCTTGATATGTGTGCGGCCCCTGGAGGTAAGAGTTTAGTTCTTTTTGAAGAAATGCAAGGAAAGGGACATCTTGTTTTAAATGAGCTTTCTCGAAATCGAAAAGAGCGCCTACGCCGTGTTATTTCAGAGTATGTGCCAGAAGAGATGAGGGATGTCATTGATATTCGCGGCTTTGATGGCAATAAGTATGGCCTAAACCTAAAAGATGAATTCGATTTTGTTCTTCTCGATGCACCATGCTCCGGAGAGCGTCATACTTTAAATGATCAAAAATATCTCAATATGTGGTCTAAGAAGAGAACAAAGAATCTTGCGGCCACTCAATACTCGCTTCTGTGTTCGGCCCTTTTGACCCTTAAAAGTGGTGGTGAAGTTCTGTATTCAACATGTTCTATATCTAGTCTTGAAAATGATGAAGTTATAGCTAAGGTTCTTAAAAAAAGAGCTGACCAAGTTGAGCTTGTTCAAGAACTAAATACTTTCGGTTTTGGAGAAAAAACTGAATATGGTACAATATTTCTACCGGATGCGAAGGGAGAAATAGGTCCTTTGTATATGTGTAAACTTCGAAAAAAGTAGGTAGATATGAAATTCTTTTTAGCGATTGTTCTAACAATTAATAGTTACGCGTTTAAGTGTACAAAAGAATTTAGTCCTGTTTGCGGGAATGGGAAGACTTACTCAAATCGTTGTATGGCACAAGCATCAGGGGCCACTGAAATCTCTGACGGTGCATGTGATAATAAAGAAAATAAGACTACAAATAAAAAACAACTAAGGCCCGACGCTACTTCTCCGATGAAGCCTCATCATCCACAGGGGAAAGCACCATGTATCTGTCCGATGATTTGGATGCCAGTGTGTGGAGTTGATGGAAAGACTTACGGTAGTGCTTGCAACGCAAATTGCCAAAAAGTGCAAATAAAACATCAAGGCGCGTGCGAAAAAATTGAGTCCCACTAATTTTACTTTTGTTTTTTTTAATTTTTTTTTATTGTCTAAATAGTTAGAATTCAACATATCCAATTCTATTTATTTTTATTCTGTATAGGTTTAGTTTAAATGCTAAACTTTAATTAAACTTGCCTCTGTACGATACTTCAAGTGGTTATGGAGGATAAATGAAGAATAAGAATTTTAAAGTTAAGTTAATTCTACTATGTTTCTTTTTATCAGTTGTCAGTATTGTTATAAGTACTGTTTCTTACTTCGGTGTAAGTGAATTGAGTGAGCAATCAAGCTTCTTTAGCGAGAATATTATTCCTCGAAATTCATTACTAAGTGAAATGGACGTTAGTTATCAGAAAACGCGAATTCAAGTTAGAACTCTTGGGCTTGAGGACTTGGATCGAAGAAATAGAGAAAGCGCTATTTCTAACACTTTAAAGATGATTGATAATTATGAATTAGCAGCTAATAAACTAAGTCGTCTTATTTCTAATGCAGAAGAACAAAAAATATTTAATGAACTTCAAGTGCAGTGGAATGACTTCAAGAAAGTTGGTGGTAGAGCAGTTGAACTTGCAAAGATTAATAACGAGAAGGCGAGATCTGAACTTCAAGAAATTTTCTTAATTCACTGTCCAGAAGCTGCTGAAAATTACCAAAGAGTTTTAGATAAATACAATGAACGACTGTCTAAAGAAGTTCTCACTTCCGCATCAGTGGTTAGTTCAACAGCTCGTAGCTTACAAATTACATTAGTCGTCGTTTCTTTTATTGGAATTATCCTTGGCTTCTCTATCGGTGTTGCTTATGCATCTAATATATCGCAAAAAATAAAGGCAACGATCACTGCTCTAACTAATACATCTCGATCACTGACAAAGAGTGCAAAGAGTATTGCATCGACATCTAATGAACTATCGCTATCTAGTGAAAGACAAGATTCATCATTACAAGAATCTTCAAGCTCTCTAGAAGAGATTAGTTCTATGGTCAGGATGACTGCTGATAATGCTAAGGTTTCAAATAATTTAGCACAGGAGAGTTTAGGTAAGGCAGCAGTCGGTAAGAAAATTGTTAAGAAAATGATTCATTCTATGAATGGTATTGATAGTGATATTGATGTGATGGTTGGTGAATTTACGGATAACAATAAGAAGATGCTTCATATCGTTGAGTTAATTAATCGCATTGAGGAAAGAACTCAAATTATTAATGATATCGTTTTTCAAACAAAGCTTTTATCTTTTAATGCTTCAGTTGAAGCTGCAAGGGCAGGAGAAGCTGGAAAAGGGTTTGCCGTAGTTGCTGAAGAAGTTGGTAAATTGGCCCAAATGAGTGGAAATGCTTCAATTGAAATCTCAGATATGGTTAGCACAAGTGTTAATGAAGTAAACTCAATTGTTGAAGAGTCTAATATGAGGCTTACTGATCTTGTTCAAAAAGTTAGAAATAGTGTGACTTCTGGCTCTGAGGTAGCAAATCAGTGTGGGCAAATTCTTGAAGAAATTGTCGATAGTGTTGAGAATGTTACTAACTCAATTACGGAAATTACTACTGCAACATATGAGCAATCAAAGGGGATTTCTGAGTTACAAAATTCAATTTCAAATATCGATGTCTCTTCTAAGTCAAATACTGGAATTGCTAAAGGAGCATCAAATATCGCAGATCAGCTTTTAAATGAAGTTAGCTTTGTGAATCGTTCAATTGGAGAGATCGAGCTTGTCTTCTTGGGTGAAGAAAGTGAAAGAAGACAAGCTGCTTAAATATGGCCTATGAAGAAGCCGAGTCGTAGACTTGAAGTCCACGTTCCCAAAGCTTTAACAAGATAAACCAAAATACACCAGTGGCAACTACCATTAAAAGTAGGTAGTGCCACTTACTCATATCTAGTAAGAAATGAATAGGGGCCGAGCCTACAAGTAAAATTGGAACAAGAGTTGAAAAGACTCTCTTCGTTGCGGCACCATATATCAGATCTGGCCAACGCGAAAGTTGCTGCATCTGCATTCTAAAGAAGTTAATACCTACACCCTCTACCAACCAAAACATTGCACAGCTTATGACAAACTCGACAACTGCCAGTAGGGCCAAAGATAGGATTAACAGCAGAGGAACTAATAACCACTGAAAAAGAGAGAAATTGTTTATATTTGCATAATAACTAAATACTACAATTGCAGGAATTAAAGTCGGAATTGAGGAAGGCCTTACATTCCTAAAGAAGACACTAAAGATAGAACTTAGTGGCCTTAAGATTGTGTAGTCTAGCTGACCTGATTTTAAATCATCGCTAAAGCGCCAAAAATTCTGACTTAAAATAATCATGTGGAAGCCATCAACTAATAAGACATATGAGAGAAAGAGCATGAATTGGTTTCGATTCCAACCCATGACCATATCCACGTGATCAAAAATAAAATCAACAGTGAAGTAAGCCGAACCAAAGAACATAAGATCCATCATAACCATAAGAACAAAGCTCGTACGAAAGCTCATGGCCACGGCAGTACTTGTAGAAATAAATTTCTTATATACTGAAAGATAGTGTTTAATTTCCGAACTAAAACTCATTACATCCCCGCCGCTGTGTAAAGTTTAATCCCACGACGCCACGTTAATGCACTGATAACACTAACAAGGATTAGCCATGGAGATAGGACACTAAAAAAAGTTGCATAGCTTACGGCCTCTCCCATGAAAACCTTAATTGGATAGTAAGTTAGATAGGGAAATGGTGTATACATAAGGATTTCTCTAAAGAAGTCCGGATATAGTTCTAGCGGAATAATTGCACCTGATAAGAAAACTGTGATCATCTGAAGCATAACTCTCAATATCCATGTTTCTTCTAACCAAAATGCCATAACACCCGTTAAGTATTGTAGCGAGAACCAAAAGAGGCTTACAAAAAGACAAACTCCAACACCATTTAGTAGTGTCGGTAAGTCGACACTTGGTAAAATACCAATTACCGAAAACAAGAATATTGCAAAACCTGTTACAAATAATTGAATAATTTGAAAGCCAATAAATGAAGCGGTATGAAACTCCCAAAAATTAAAAGGGTAGATTAGATATGTTGAAATCCTTCCCATTCGAATATCAAGGGCCAAATTAAGTGCAGTATGACCTTGGGCAAGTTGTGAAACCACAAAGGCCCAGACGTGGTACGTAAGCATCGCCTTAAGCGTATAGCCCTTAATTGTATCACTTCCTGTACTTTCAAAAATTGCCGTCCACAAGTTGTATTTGATAAAGAGAAACACCAGTGCCGGTCCAATTATTTGGAGGAAGAAATTTAGGCGGTATGCCGTGTACTTTACAATGGAGATCTTAATGGTTTGCCACCATTTTATAAGATTAGACATTACTTAGAATCTCCGGATTCTCCATGATCTTCTTCATTACTTTCTCAATTGGAAGTTTTTCCGTATGAAAATCAACAACTGGATATTTTGAAAGAATTGCCGCAGAAATCTCTGAAAGCTCTTCCTTATCAACTCTTAACTCTACACTTGAAGCATTATCTAAGAAGTCGCAATCAAGCTTTGACCAGAACTCTTCTTTTGTATCAATGGCCCTATCAAAGCTGAAGTATACTGATTTCTTATCTCCAAGGATCTTTTCAAGATTCTGAAGAGGGCCATCATATGATTTTTGACCTTTTGAGATTAGAACGAGGTCTTTGCAAAGCGCCTGAACATCGGCCATGTAGTGTGATGTTAGAATAATCGATAGCTCATTTTTTGCGTGATATTCTTTTAAGAAATTTCTCATATTCTCTTGTGCTACTAAATCTAGTCCAATCGTTGGCTCATCTAAGAATAATACTTCTGGTTCATGGAGTAGAGATGCCATTAACTCAAGCTTCATTCTTTCCCCAAGAGAAAGCTTTCTTACGTGAATATGAAATAATTCTGTTACATCTAAAAGCTCACCCATGTAACCAAGCTTCTTTTTGAATTGGTCATCTGGGATTTCATAATACTTTTGAAGTAATTGAAAAGAGTCCATGGCCGGAATGTCCCACCAAAGTTGAGATTTTTGCCCCATAACTAGAGCTATCTTCTTTCTGAACTCTTTGTCACGTTGCCAAGGTTTGTAGCCTGCAATTGTAACTTCTCCGCTTGAGGGAACAATAATTCCCGTAAGCATTTTCATAAGTGTTGTTTTTCCTGCTCCGTTAGGACCAAGTAAGCCTTTAATTTCACCTTTTTCAACTTTGAAGCTAAAGTCATTAACGGCATATTTTGTTATAGGGTTACGATTAAAGAACGATTTAATACTTCCTTTAAATCCTTCTTCTTTTTTATAACTAGTAAATTTCTTTGTGAGGTTATTTGTTTCAATCATTTTTACTTTACTCGCTAGCGTGTTGGTTAGTGTATTCGTACATGACAATACTTGCAGCAATAGAGACGTTTAAAGATTCTGTCATTCCATATTGCTTGATCTTTAGTCTTTCAATTCCAGGCATTTCTTTTAGTGGACCAAATTCTTCATGGCCAAAGATAAAGGCAGACTTCTTAGGAAGTTCACTTTCATTCAAAAATGTCTGTGCATTTGAATCGAGAGTAAGAGGAGTGTAGCCAAGTTCATTAATTCGCTCAATCGAATCTTCAATATTATCATAGAAGAATGTCTTTACTCTTTTGAGTGCACCTTTGGCAATGGTTACATCGAAGAACTTTGTTCCAACAATGTGAACTTCGTGAACACTATAGATCTCACATGACCTGAGTATCTTTCCAATATTAAAGCCACCCTTTAGATGATCTAAAATAATGATGATCTCATGTCGTCCGTGAACGGCCTTTTCTTTTGCTATTTCTAGTTCTTTTTCAAATTTCTTTTCTAAGAATTTTCTTGTTTTCTTGCTCATATGTCGGTTAAATTACGAAATAAATCGGAGGTTTGCAATGAACAATATCGAAGTCGCAGTTTTTGGAGCAGGGTGTTTTTGGGGTGTCGAAGAAACCTTTAGAAAGCTTGCGGGAGTCATTGAAACTGAAGTTGGCTACGCAGGTGGAAAAAGCGACCAAACGACTTATGAAGAAGTCTGTACTGATACAACTGGTCACGCTGAAGTAGTTAAAATTACTTATGATCCATCAATAATAAAGTTTGAAAACCTATTAGATATCTTTTTTAACAATCACAATCCAACAACTCTAAATCGTCAGGGCGTTGATGTTGGATCTCAATACCGTAGTGTGATTTTTTATAGTAACGAAGCACAAAAAGAAGCTGGAGCAAAGGCCATTAAAGAGCTTGAAGAAAGTGGTTGCTTTAAAAATCCAATTGTTACTAAACTCGAATTGTTGAATAATTATGTCGTTGCCGAAGAGTACCACCAAAAGTACTTGAAAAAGAAAGGACTTACGAGTTGTTCGCTATAAATTTACGTGAATTTATAAGTCTATGTTTTTATTGAAGCTGGCATATTACTATGGCACTTTTAAATTACCTAATTCAATAAAATCACTACGATTGACCTCTTTGTTCATATTTTAACTATCTGAAATTAGATCAAATTATTTTTCTCGTTAGAGTTTAGCGAAACCTTTGCATAATAGCTAAATAGCCAAAAGGGTTCCAGAGAGGGTTGCCCCTTGGTTAAATGACGAGGAGAACACAAATGAATATTGAAAACTTTAGAGAGACGTTTATTGCCCATGCAAGAGATGAGATTAAATCAATCGTTTCTCAATCGAAAATTAAAGGCGAGTTTAATTGTAATGTCTTTAATGAAAAATTAGAAATCATTTGGTCAGAGGCACAAATCAATGGCCTCACAGAGGACGAGTTCGCAACTATCGTTGAAGAAGTAATCCCAACTCAAATAGATAACGTTATTTTTCCATTTTCAAACGATATTCCATTAGCGGCTTAAGGTCGTTATTACTTATGCTCGGGTATCGTTGACAACAGACGATGCCCCGGTATTTTCTAATAATTCTTCAGATTCACTTTCATCTTTTTTAATATTAGTAAATTTTGGAACAAGTGCGACAGATATAACAATAACCACCGATCCAGCAATCGCTGTAGGATCTAGCGTTTCCCCAAATAAAATATAACCAAATAAAGCTGCAAAGATTGATTCACTTAAGAAGACTAATCCTACAATGTGAGCAGGGATACTTCTTTGGGCCGTTATTTGCAGCGAGAATGCAATCAAAGAAGAAAAGATCGAAAGTATTAAGAATCCCCATAGTGGTGATGGGAAGTTAAATGGTGAGTTTGTATAAAGAACAGATAAGCTAGTCGGCCCTTCATAGATCAGAGCAAATACTAGGCCCATAAGTCCCATAAAAATACACTGCAGAAAATTGAAGCGAACAGCTTCAACATCATTAGCGTAGCGATCTGTAGCAATAATATGAAGAGAGAAGAAGACTGCCGAAGCAATAACAAAAATATCTCCCATATTAAAATTACTAAAGTCCATTCCGTTCATCATCATAATTCCAAGCATAGAAGTTGATAGTAGAAGCCAGAATGTTTTACGAACTCTTTGACCAAGAAAGAGAACGGAGATAATTGGCGTAATAATAGCGTAGAAAACAGTAAAGAAGCCGGCCTTTGCCATTGTTGTCATGGCAATACCAACAGTTTGGAGCTGAAGGGCCATCATAAGAAGTGCAGAGCAAATTAGACCACCCATAACTTCTTTTTTATTACCCGCTAGTTTTTTGAAATCATTTCTAAAAAATAAAATCACGAAGGCAAATGAACCAGCAAAGATATAGCGTAGCGAATTTGACCAAACAGGAGAATAGTCAGTTAGTGTAAATCGAGTTCCGGCAAAGCCAAGACCCCAGATTGCACAAGCAATACTTAATAAAATGATACCTTTCATGGCCTCAATATAGTTCGCTTTTAAAAAGAACACAATGAAGAGTTTCGACAGATGGACGAGTTCATTAGTTTTTATTTATTGCCAAGGAAAGCTGACAATAATTCACGATAATATCATGTATTTTTATTCATCTGAGTTAAATTAAGTCGTTGAATTTATTGAATTGCATGAATTATTTCTTAGAAATTCAAAATTGCTGCAAAATGGACGAGTAGTAATAAAGTACACGTTACTTTTCTTTGTTACTTACCTTTACGGGGGACGTTCGAATGCAAAAAGACAATTTTAAACAAACTTTTTTAAATGAAACAAGAAATGAGGTGCAAGGGATTTATTTAGAAACAACATCAGACGGAGATTTCAATGCAGACCTTTTTTCTGAAAAATTATCGCCAATTTGGACAGCGGCTTCATTAAATGGCCTAGACGAATTTGAATTTATATCCTTGGTCGAGGATATTATTAATAAAGATGCCCAGGAAATTTACTACCCCTTTAGTTTAAACTACAAAACTGCGGCATAAGAGTAAGCTCCCATAGTGGGAGCTTTTCTTTTTCTTATAATAAAGAATCATCAACTAAATTTGGAAGCGTAACTTTTAAAAGAGGCTCTTTTTCCATAGCTCTCTTAATTGCAAAAGTCGCTCCTTCATTACGGGCCCAACTTCTACGATTAATCCCATTGTTTACATCCCAAAAGAGCATTGACTTGATTCGACGATCGCAATCTTCACTACCATCTAGAACCATTCCAAAACCACCATTGATTACTTCTCCCCATCCAACGCCGCCGCCGTTGTGTAGTGAGATCCAAGTAGCTCCTCTAAAAGAGTCACCAACAAAGTTTTGAACGGCCATATCTGCTGTAAAACGTGAGCCGTCGTAGATATTAGAAGTTTCTCTAAAAGGAGAGTCTGTTCCTGAAACATCGTGGTGGTCACGACCTAGAACAACAGGTGCTTTTAGTTTTCCTTCGCGAAGTGCTTTGTTGAAAGCAAGAGCGATTTCAATTCTTCCATCACTATCAGCATAAAGAATACGTGCTTTTGAGCCAACAACTAGGTCGTTCTCTTTTGCACCTTTAATCCACGTGATATTGTCTTGCATCTGTTGCGTGATTTCACTTGGAGACTCTTGCATTAGTTTTTCTAGAACTTGTGTTGCAAGTTCATCAGTTAGATCAAGATCTTCTTGTGTGCTTGATGTACAAACCCATCTAAATGGTCCAAAGCCGTAATCAAAGCACATTGGCCCCATAATATCTTGAACATATGATGGATACTTGAAGTCTTCAGTGCTTCCTTCTTTCATAATATCAGCACCTGCGCGAGATGCTTCTAGTAAGAATGCATTTCCATAATCGAAGAAGTACATTCCTTTATCCGCAAGTTTGTTAACAGCGTTTACGTGTCTCACTAAACTTTTTTGAACCTCTTTCTTAAATTGTTCAGGGTTACTTGCCATCATCTCATTTGATTCTTCAAATGAAAGATCCGCTGGGTAGTAACCACCGGCCCATGGATTGTGAAGAGAAGTTTGGTCAGAACCAATGTCAATATGCAGATCACTTTCTGCAATCTTCTCCCATAGGTTAATAATATTACCCTGGTAAGCAAGAGAGACAGCTTCTTTATTTTCTTGAGCTTTCTTAATGCGAGCAATGATTTCGTCTAGGTCAGTGAAAACTTCATCAACCCATCCTTGCTCATGTCTTGTTTTAACTGCTTTTGGATTTACTTCAGCAACGACACCAATACAACCTGCAATAACCGCAGCTTTTGGTTGTGCTCCCGACATTCCACCAAGTCCTGCTGTAACAAAAACTTTTCCGGCCGTTTCAGTAATAGCTTCTTTGGAAATTTTTCTTAGAGCATTGAGTACAGTAATTGTTGTTCCGTGAACAATTCCTTGTGGCCCAATATACATGAATGACCCAGCAGTCATTTGTCCGTATTGAGTTACTCCTAATGCATTAAACTTTTCCCAGTCATCTGGCTTAGAGTAATTAGGAATCATCATCCCGTTTGTGACAACAACTCTTGGTGCATCTTTGTGCGATGGAAATAATCCTGCTGGATGACCAGAGTAGAGAACAAGCGTTTGTTCATCAGTCATTGTTGCAAGGTATTGCATCGTTAATAGATATTGTGCCCAGTTTGAAAAAACGCCGCCGTTTCCACCATAAGTAATTAACTCGTGCGGGTGTTGAGCAACAGCGTAATCAAGGTTATTTGAAAGCATCAGCATAATGGCCGCTGCTTGTTTTGACTTATGTGGATATTCTTCAATTGAGCGTGCGTGAATTTTATAATCAGGGCGGTATCGATACATATAGATACGGCCGTATTTTTCTAATTCTTCTTTAAATTCTGGAAGTAGTTCAGCATGAAGCTCACTTGGAAAATAGCGAAGTGCATTTCTTAACGCTAGCTTTTCTTCTTCTTGAGATAGAATTTGTTTACGTTTTGGAGCGTGGTTAATATCCTCTTCATATTTCTTATATTTTGGTAAAGTCTTAGGAATACCCTCTAATATAGCTTCTTTAAAACTATTAGTACTCATTCTTAAATCCCCTTTAAATAAAGTATTTTAGAAGGTTTATACCACCAATGTAATGAAGTAAAAAGGATTGAGCGTCAATTGACGCTGCTTATTAACGAATAGATTGCCTTCAAGAAATTCTAACTTACTTGTGCTATAATACATATCTAACGAAAGGGGATTTATGCCAAAATTAGAAATAGGACAAGAGGTAGTATCGATTAACTTTGGAGTTGGCGTAATTACTGAAATCAAGGATATGAGCGGTTCAGAATTTTATATTATTGAATCATCTCAAGGTCGTTCAACAACAATGATTCCAACTGTTAAGAAGGATGCGTTTAGACCATTGAGTAGTCCAACAGAATTAGAAGAAACTCTCGATAAGCTTTCGCAAGACAGAGAGATTAGGCAGTTTGATTCTAAAAAGGATCGAATTAATTTCTTTAAATCAAATATTCAAAAGCAAGATATTGAAACGTTCATTGATAATATCCAACAATTACTTCAGATAACGGACAAAGGCTCGGCCGAATCAAAGTATTTAGAAATGCTTTTAGAGAATTTAACTGTGGAAGTTGGGGCAGTCTTTAACGAAGATATCAACCAAGCAAAAGAACGAGTGAACTCTTGCTTGGATGGTAAATTTAGTTTTTAAAATTAGTCTTGAACTGGATCTCTTAAGAATAGAATTCTTGTGATTCTGAAAACGTCTTCTCCACCGCAACCGTTCATGTGACAGTTGTTTGCTTCGTAGCACTGTTTTCTTGGATTATAGTTATAATCTTGATCACCACGAACAAGGATTCCTTCAACAAGACCTGTCTTTTCATTGAATACTGCTGAACCAGAGTTTCCAGAAAAAGTATCTAGGTTAGTTGAAAAGCTAAACCATTCATTTGCCTTGCGAACAAATGCACCATCAGCAACTTTTGATGGTAGACCAGAAGGGTGACCGATAACATATACTTGTTCACCTTTTTGGATTTCATCTCTTTTACGATATTCAAGAGGCTTGCGATCAGTTACTTCACGATTAAGTTCGATAACAGCAAAGTCTTCACCACTTGTGCGTCCAAGTCTTTGAGCAACAATTCTCTTACAGCTATAAACATTTTTTTCTAGAATTGTTCTAGCATCATCTTTTGGAGATTTTTTTGAATAATCGAATACCCAAAAGTTATCATAACAGTCTGCTTTTGAAGTCATACAGTGACCAGCAGTTACAACATATTGCTTATTATCTTTTTCTACTAGAAAGCCTGAACAGTCAGCAACATCAACTTGCTTATTAAATCTCTCACCATCACATAATTCAATTTTTGAATCATCAGCAAGGTAAGTGTTTTCAGTCTTTTTTGTTAATTTAGACTTAGGGATCATCGCTAAAGTAGACATTTGAGCATCTAATTTGTTTTGATCCGTTACTTCGAATTGATCAAGGCGATTATCTTCACCGTAAACAACTTTATCAATGGCCATCGTTGAAAAGTTAACAGTAAAAACAGCAGCTAGCAGGGCAAGTGAAAAGTTCATTTATTTATCCTTATTATGTGAGTGGCGCATTAAATCAATGACACATTAAAAAGTACAGAAAAGGGCCCTCAATAAAAAATTACAAATCCTTACATTATATGTAAATTATTTATGCTTGCTTATAACTATTTAAAATTACGTCTAAAGTTCAATGGACGAGAAGCCGATAAGTCCTTGAGATGAGAGACTTATGAAGAAAAATACAATTTTAACTTTTATATTTTTAGCTACCTTAAATACATCATGTCAGTTAACGAGTGGTGATTTTTTAAGTGGAAAGGCACAGGGAATGGCAAAGAGAGTCTCACGTGAAAGTGATATCCTTGATGTTGTAGACGATGTCGTGCGTGAAGAAGAAGGCCAGGGTGTTAATGAAGACCTACGTGGCCTCACTGATAATTATACAAACTTTCCAACTTCTTACGATATTACAGATTACATCAATGGCAATGTCAGTGCACTAGGAACACAGTGTGCAATGACTGATCATGAGCGAGAGTGGTCATTTGTTAAAAGTGTTGGAACAGGATCTATTGGAGCACGTAAAGTCTTGGCAACGATTTATCAGTCATGTGAGCCAATTGATACAGTTATTGATTCGCGCACTCCTAGCTTAAGTGGTGTTTCAACTCAAGAAGCGACTTTCAGCGATGGAACAGATTTTAAGCAAAGAGTTGTTCATGATGTAGGAGCAATGGTTCGTTCTCATGAGGTTTTAAGAAAACTTGATGAAGACCCAGGCTATCCTGGTGAGGGTTGTATTGATGCAACTAAGGTTCCACCTGTTTACGGTTATGGCTCACGTAAAGGACTGCGCAGTAATGAGATTAACCTGTTCACTCGAGGCCAAGGGGTATCAAGAGAAGGTGCTAGGGCATCAGGAATTGATTGTTCAGAATTCATCTCAGCAGCATATGCAGCAGAGGGGCTTAAGTTTACTAGTAACGATAGAGACTATCGTTCACTAACGACAACTTCTTTGCATGATACTGTTAGAAGTAAGAACTCATGTATTAAGCCGGTTAAGTTTAAATTACCATATTCAATTCGATCAGGTGATATCATTAATGTGAAGGGGAGCCACGTAATTATGGTTGATACGATTGGGGAAGACCCTCTGGCCATTAGAAAGTTTTCTGAACTCGGTCGATGTGATGATATTACAATCAGTGACTTTAATTTCACTTATATTCATAGTGGGGCCTTAAAGAATTATGGCCCGGCAAGAGTTGATGCAAGAACTCATGCAACTCATCGTTCGACTATGTTTGCTAATTTAAGAGCACAAGCAGTTGCCTCATGTAAGGCGATTTTATCTGAACAAGAATATTCAAATGAGATGATGTCTGGACGTTTTAGTATTTTAAGACATAATTCTGAAGACGCTGCATGCTACTATGATGAACCGGCAAAACTTAAAGGTGAGAGCTGTATTAATCAGTGTCTTCAAGACAAATTAAAAGAGGCAAAAAATGTTTAGGTTATTATTTGCTACATTTATATTAGCTCAATTTGCTTTTGCTAACGATATTTGTCCATCTAATAAGGATGTTAAAAAGGTCGCAGCGCAATTAGTAGAGATTGAGATGAGCGGTATCAGGTTAATAGATGGTGCTAAAGATGATTGTCTGAAATCAAAGTATCAAAAATATTATCGTTTCAATAAAGACCCTGATTACGATGCGCCAAAATCATTACAATATTTGGCCACGTCAGAAAAAGCAATAAAGATTTCAGATGTGAAGCTTATTGATAAAGATGTTCATGCATATGAAGCAAATTACTCTGTTAATGTGGAAGATTTAAAAGGGAAGAAGAGTGTCGTGAAAGATAGCATTCGCTTCTACATTAATGTCTCAAAAAGAGCACAGCAAGGTGATGGTTGTGCGTCAGTCATAGAGCCTGCAAAGAAACTAATTTTATTAAAATCATGTAAGAAATAAAAAGCTCCTTTCGGAGCTTTTTGTTTATCAGAAATTTAAGCAAGCTTTACTAGGCTAGCTAGTGCATCTCTTGCACCATCTTCATTTAATTGTTTACTGTAGTTTGTTAGAAGTTTACGTCCAACAATATGTAGACCAATAAATGACAGTTGATTTTGCATTGCCTGAATAACGTATTGACCACCGCCACCAGAGTGAGTTCCTAATACTGCTGGCTTATCAACAAATGCCTCACGCCAAGATTCACCACCTGAGCGAGATATCCATGCAATTGCATTAATAAATGAAGGAGTAACTGATCCATTGTACTCCGGAGTTAAGAAAACAAATCCTTTTGCAGCGATAAATTTATCAGTAAGCTTTACACCGTCGGCCGGGATTCCATTCTTTTCTTCTTCAGCTGTATATAGAGGTAACTTATAGTCACTTAGTTTTACGATTTCAAATGACTTCCCCGTTTCTTGTGCTAGCTCAAGAATCTTATCTGCCATCTTAAGGTTCATTCCGTCACTTGAAGTGACGATTAAAAAATCACTCATTTTCTCTCCTGATTCGTTATTCTAATTCTTTTATAAGTAATAATGCTCTTTGCCCTAAGATAACCTTAGAGTTTGGAAAAATCATTCGTAAATTGTCTTCCGGAGCTTTGTACTCTTCGTTATTTTGGGTAAAAATATGATGTCCTTTTTTAAAAGGCGTAAAATTTGCGCTCTCTTCTTCATCAAATGTGAATCTAAAGTCATCATATTCTTTATTGATTGATTCATAGATTGAAAAAGCTTTAGGAAAAGGTTTCTGCACGAGTTCTTTTGAACTTAAGAGCTTTTCAATAGTTTCTTGTGCTGCTTTAAATTTACCTGCTGGATTTTTGCCAAAAGGATACACTTTTCCAAGTTCAACTGTTGCACTAAAAGCATTGAATTTTTCGAAAGTAAACGAACTAAAGACCGTCGACTCTTTATGTGAAAATAGAGATGCTTCAACTTCCATATTGGCCAGGGCCAGATTAAACTCTTCATCTCGTTTACGATCTTTAGACTTTGGCACTAATGCAAAGCGCTCCATTTCACTCTTCTTTAAGGCGCAATGTAAGTCAAAGTGAAAGAGCTGTTTTTGTTTATACTTGGCTACAAATTGATAGCAACGTTGCTCAATCACATTGGCTCTTCTTACTTCATAATTATCAGATAATTTCTTATAGGCTCCGTTAAAGCAGCGATTTAGATTATATTCACTAAAACGCTCACCAATATTCATTGCTCTCGGATTACCAAAGATAATAAGAGTAGGGGAAGTAAGTACGAGCTCGTCATTGTATATTTTCTCTAATATCTCATTCGTAAATTCGATAGGGGCCGTTTCATTTCCGTGAATTCCACATGAAATAATATAAGTATCATCTGTCTCAATAGACTTTGGTGTAACTTCAATAATACCCGTGTCATGAATTTCAAATTCACTAAATTTAGAATTAAATGATTTTGGCGCAAGTCCATTTTCATTTTTTCGAGTAAGCTTTAAGAAATTTAATTCATTCATTAGAATTCCTAGACTCTCTTTGCACTAAAGCCCATTGAGGTTAGTTCATCAACAATTTCTTTTATATGAAGATGCCCTCTGGTTTCTAGTGAAAACTCAACTTCTGTTTCTCCAAGTACACTAGTCGTAAATGCTCTATTGTGGTGAATTTCAAGAATATTAGCTTGTTTAGAACCAATAATATTAGAAATTTTAGCAATTGTTCCTGGCGTATCTGGAACATTGACAATAATCGAACATGAGCGTCCAGAAGTTATAAGACCTCTTTCGATAATTCGATCTAAGATATTTAAATCAATATTTCCGCCGCTTACGACGAGGACAACTGTTTTACCTTTAATATCCTTGAATTGATCATATAAAAGAGCCGCTACTGAAGTTGCACCAGCACCTTCGCAAAGAACCTTCTCATACTCAAGGAGTGTAACAATAGCATGTGAAATTTCGGTTTCTTTAACCGTTACAATTTCATCTACATATTTTTTTACAGTATTAAATGTATTTTCAAGAACTGTCGTTACAGCAATACCATCAGCAATTGTTTTTCTCTTATCAATTGTAACAATTTTATCTTGTTCAATTGATGTTTTCATTGCTGGCATTTCAACTGCTTCAACGCCCACAATTTTTGCTCGGCTACCACTTTCTTTAAGGGCGGTTGAGATTCCCGAGATAAGGCCACCTCCACCAATTGGAATGGCTACAAGATCAACATCTGGTAGTTCATCAAAAATCTCTAAACCGATAGTTCCTTGACCTGCGATAATATCTTTATCATTGAAAGGGTGGATGAAGACCTGGCCGGATTCTCTTTGAATCTCCAAGGCTTTTTGATAAGCATCATCATAGAAATTTCCGTGTAAGATAACCTCAGCACCAAATTTCTTTGTTCCTTGAATTTTTGCAAGAGGAGTGGACTCTGGCATAACAATTGTTGCTTGAATCCCAAGCTGCTTTGCCGCAAGAGCAACACCTTGAGCATGATTTCCTGCTGAAGATGCGATGACTCCCTTATCTTTTTCCTCTTTTGTAAGCTTAGAAAGACGATTAAGGGCCCCTCTGATTTTATAGGCTCCAGTTAACTGTAGATTTTCTAGCTTTAAATAAACCCGGCAATCAAACTTCTCACTTAAAGTTGTCGAGTAGGTTAGTGGTGTTTTTATAATACGATTTTCAATTGCAAGTCTTGCATCTTGAATATCACTTAGCGTTACATTGGTTGTTGTCATAAGGAGATCTTACTTCTTTTCGTAATCAACTTCAAATGTGTTCTCATCAATTTGAATAGGGCCATTTTTAGTCCCCTCATGACGGGCCTGAGCATTATAGGCGTTGCCAGAATATGACGAGAAACCACCACCATTTTTAAATGAATAGAATTGAACATTGCCACTTTCGATTGAACTCATAAAGAACTTCTTTAGGTAGATCAGCCAAAGATGGCGAGTTAACGGAAGTACCATTGAAAGACCTAGAACATCTGTTAAAAAACCCGGAGTTAAGAGCAGTAGTCCACCTCCAAAAACAAGTAGTCCATGGATAAAACTATTTGCTGGAACTCGCCCCTGAGAAAGTTCTCCTTGAATTTTTGCGAGAAGGGCCGCTCCTTGTGACTTCGCTAGTGCTGCTCCAATTACACCTGTAATCAGAACGAGTAGAAAAGTATTTCCTCCACCAATTTGACCACCTATCGAAAAGAGTAGGTAAATCTCAATTGCTGGAATAACTGTGAATAACATTACTAATATTGGAAACATGGTACCTCATTTATTTTTGTGTACCTATAAGATGGGATGAAAGAAATTATTGTCAAGGTTGGGAATTTCGAAAGCTCGAAATTCCCTTGTTATCTTATTGAAATTAAATAGATTTTAAGTTTTTTGAATCGTAAACCCAACCTTTATGAGTTGAGCCTTTAAGATAATTTTTGAATTCAATTTGAACCCAATCACCATCAGTTTTTATGATTTCTACGCGTGTATTTGGTGCGACAACCTCTAGTTTTTCACCTTTTGTGCTTGGGATTGCTCTAAGGTTAAGATACTTAACTGGCGTATGATATTTTTTTTCAACAGCTGCTACTACTGGCTTAACTATCTCTTTGGTAATAACTTGTGTCTTTGGTTCAGACTTAAAGATCATTGCACTAACCAATAGCGAAGTCGCAATGATTGAAGCCGCTATATAAAGGGGCTTTTGATCTTTTTGGCGATTTGAAGAATCAGCTTCTTGAGCTGGCTTCATCTCAATTTGCTCACGAACATTCTTTTGATTAATGATAATAGATTGAAGAAGCGACTCAAGTCTTTCAAATTTTTCATTTACTTCTTTTGTTTCGAATCTTCTTTCTAGGTCTTCGATCTTTTTATAGAGATTATCTTTCTTATCTTCTCTATTTATATTAGCTACATGAGTTTCAACATCTGAAGCGATTACCGTTTGTGTTGTGGATTGTAATAGATTAGAAATAGGGCCACTTGATGCTTTCTTCTCATTCTTTTCAAGCAGGCTTGAAAAGTTGAAATTCCCTTGAAAATCATCATTCATAAATTGTGCGGCTTTTTTTAACGAGTTTTCTAGATTTCTCTTAGAATCAACACTCTCTTTCATTAAACTTCCTTGTCATAAATTTTAATTACTTAAAGAGTGTAGAGAATAGTTTTAAACTTGAAAAGTTTTTAAATACTCTTTCACATCCGCTTGCGCGCTTAAGAAATATTTCTTTTCTAGAACGAGTGCATTGGCAATATAGCTAATCTCATTTGATTCAACATTATCAACTTCACCGTCAGCTGCAGCAATTGCAAAGAGGGCCTTTAGGACTTGGTAGCGCTCTTGTTGAGACATGATATCCACAAGAGGCTTACAGTAACTTCTCGTATCAAGGCCCGAGAGCTCTTTCATTTTTTCAATTGAGTATTCAGTTATTAACTCAGCTTCTTGCGAGTTTAATTGAGTCATTCCTGTAATGATCTTTTGCATTTTCGTTTTCTCACTCTGACTAACGTGAAAATCAGAGTAGGCAATACGAGCAAGTAATCCACAAATACAAGATATAATAACTTTCCTTTCATCGTTCATTGTAGGAAATTTCTTATTTAAATAGGAATGTATCTGATTAATCGAATTTGATTCGTGATCGGCCTTCAGAGATTTGAAAAATTCGAAGAAGTTCATTATGGACCTTTTTTAGAGATTTTCAGTCGTATATACCTTGTAAAGAGTAACACAGATAGGCGATAATGGAAAAAAAGAAAATAAATTTAGCAAAGTCGAGGAAGTAATTTGAATAAGTTTGAAGTTGGCGATATTGACATTAGAAAAATGAATACCATCTTTAGTACACAAGAGGATGGTGATGTAGCACTAGAAGATAAAGTAAAGGTAAAGAAGCCTTCAAAATATCATGTCATCCTACATAATGATGACTATACGACAATGGAGTTTGTCATTTGGGTATTGATGCATGTCTTTAACAGGAGTCAAGAAGAGGCCATGAAGATAATGTTAGATGTCCACAATAATGGTCGAGGAGTATGTGGAACCTACTCATACGAGGTTGCTGAGACAAAGATGAATAAGGTTATGTCAGAAGCAAAGAAAGAGGGTCACCCACTGCTTTGTACTGTTGAGCCTGAATAGGCACAGGAGAAATATAAATGATGTCAAAAAAGCTAGAAACCATCATTAATGAGTCAATTCAAAGAGCAAATTCTTTGAAGCATGAATATTTGACTCTAGAGAATGTTCTTTTATCTCTTCTTGCAGATGAAAATGTAAGAGAAGTAATTGAATATTGTGGTGGTGATCTTGAAGAAATTGAAAGTGAGCTAAATGAATTTATCCACGATGATTCAAATTTTAGTATTCTATCAGATGATCAAATTGAAACACTTTCTAAACAACAATTCGTTAACGATGAGTTAAGAGAGTTGGCACGAGAAAATGGTATTGTCTATCAACCAGAAATATCAATGTCACTTCAAAGAGTGATTCAAAGGGCCGCGATTCATGTGCAATCAAGCGGAAAAAGTCAGATATTAGGAATTAATTTATTAGTTTCTCTGTTCCAAGAGAAAGAAAGTTTCGCACTTTACTCTCTTCAAAAGCAGGGTATTGAAAGATTTGATATTGTTAAGGCCATCTCACACGGTCTTGGCCCTGAGGATGAAGAAGAAGTTCCTCGCATTGAATATGTTGAAGGCGAGGAGCCTCAATCACGAAATAAGAAAGGCGACTCTTTCTTAGCTAAGTTCACTGTGAATTTGAATGAACTTGCCAGAGAAAATCGAATAGATCCTCTTGTTGGTAGAGAAGAAGAAGCTTTAAGAATTGTTCAAATTCTTTGTCGTCGTCGTAAAAATAATCCTCTTTTAGTTGGTGAAGCTGGTGTTGGGAAAACAGCAATTGTTGAAGGACTGGCCCAGAGGATTGTAGAAGAAAAAGTTCCAGATATTTTAAAGGGAACAACTATCTTTAATCTTGATATGGCCGCCTTGGTTGCAGGTGCAAAATTTAGAGGTGATTTTGAGCAAAGAGTAAAAGGTGTCATCAAAGATCTAGAGAATTTAGATAAAGATGGTAAGAAGGCCATACTTTTTATCGATGAAATGCATACCGTGATGGGTGCAGGTGCTACCTCTGGTGGTAGTATGGATGCATCTAACTTGTTAAAGCCGGCCTTAAGTCGTGGAGTTGTTAGAATTATTGGTTCCACTACTTACGCAGAACATAGAAAGTTTATTGAAAAAGATCCTGCTTTTAATCGTCGTTTTCAAAAAATTGATGTGGATGAGCCTTCAAATGAAGACACAATTGCTATCTTAAAAGGATTGCGTCCAAAGTTCGAGTCTTATCACGGAGTTAAAATCTCAGACAGTGTCATTAAAGAAGCCGTTGCTTTAACATCGCGCTATCTTATGGATCGTAAAAATCCTGATAAATCGATTGATGCCATTGATGAAGCAGGTGCTTTAAACCAAATTAGACCTGAAAATAAAAAGAAGTCTTCAATTACAAAGAAGGATATTGAGGATGTTGTCGCTAAAATGGCCAATATTCCAAAAATAACAGTTGAAACTACTGAAAAAGATAAGCTAAAGGATCTAAATAAAAATCTTAAGATGCTTATCTTCGGACAAGATCATGCAGTTGATGAAGTATCACAGGCCATCTATATGTCTAAGTCAGGTCTTGGTGATGAAGGCAAACCTATTGCGAGTTTCCTTTTTGCAGGGCCGACTGGAGTGGGGAAGACAGAACTAGCGAAGCAGCTCTCAATTCAGCTTGGTTGTCATCTTGAACGCTTTGATATGTCAGAATATATGGAAAAACATTCTGTCAGTAAGTTAATTGGTTCTCCTCCGGGCTATGTTGGTCATGATCAAGGTGGATTATTAACAGATGCTGTTAAGAAAAACCCACATTCTGTCCTTTTACTTGATGAAATTGAGAAGGCCCATGTCGATATTTATAATATTCTTTTACAAGTTATGGACCATGGATCACTAACAGATTCACAAGGTAGAACAACAGACTTTACTAATACAGTCATTATTATGACTACAAATGCTGGTGCAAAGGAGATGGATAGTGGCTCTATTGGCCTTGCCAAGACATCTTCAAAGAATATTGGAAAGAGAGATCAGACCATTAAGAACTTTTTTAGCCCAGAATTTCGTAACCGTTTGGATGGAATTGTCCATTTTGAGAAACTTTCTACAGAATACATTGTTAAAATTGTTGAAAAATTCGTTTCACAACTGGAAATTAAGTTAGCGGCCAAGAATATTGAGATCGTTTTAAGTGAAGATGCAAAAATTTGGCTAGCAGAAAATGGTTTTGATGAGAAAATGGGTGCTAGACCAATCGCTCGAATCATCGATCAGAAGCTTAAGAAGCCAATTTCTACTGAGGTTTTATTCGGAAGTCTAACTCAAGGTGGAAAAATAGAAGTCGTCGTTGAAAATGATGACTTAAAATTGAAATTCTAATCTTTTTAACATTCTAAAAACAATCAAACTTACATTTTTTAAATGATGAAACTGCCCTGAAAGGGCAGTTTTTGCTTATTCTTTGAAAAAAAAATGAAAAAAAATTTCGCTTAATTTTTTTATAAGAGTAAGCTCGAAACTAACGTCTATCAGGAAGATTTGAATGTTTTATCTTTTTATGAAAAGCCGTGCTGTCGGCTCGTTTCGACGTTTTCTTTAAAAATAATGTAAAGTAATTTCAAATTTAATCCGAAGTTAAAAAAGAACATAGGGAAATAAAAAAGATGCTTATGCTTATCAAAAAGTAATTTTTTATTTGCACACAAATAAAATTATGTTTACCATAAACATAAGTATTGAAAAAACCAGGAGGATGTCAATGGCAGTTAAGAAAACTACTAAAAAGACAACTAAGAAAAAAGTAGCTAAAAAAGCTACAAAAAAAGTAGCTAAGAAAGCAGCAAAGAAAACTGCAAAGAAAGCTACAAAAAAAGTAGCTAAAAAAGCTACTAAGAAAAAAGTTGCTAAGAAAGCTACAAAGAAAGTAGCAAAGAAAGCAACTAAGAAAGTTGCAAAGAAAGCTACTAAAAAAGTAGCAAAGAAAGCAACTAAGAAAGTAGCAAAGAAAGCAGCAAAGAAAACTGCTAAGAAAGCTACAAAAAAAGTAGCTAAAAAAGCTACAAAAAAAGTAGCTAAGAAAGCAACTGCTAAGAAAGCTACGAAAAAAGTTGCAAAGAAAGCTACAAAAAAAGTAGCTAAGAAAGCAACTGCAAAAAAAGCGACTAAAAAAGTAGCTGCTAAGAAAGCTACAAAAAAAGTTGCTAAAAAGAAGTAAGAAGCACTTTTCTTAATTCAATAATGAGTGGGCCCGCTTATAGCGGGCCTTCTTATTTTCAAATCTATTTACATTCCACCTAAAAACATCTAAAAAAAGACCATATTATCGCCAGATTTTACAGCTGTTACGATAAAAAGAACTCAATGATTTCAACATGTTACAACTTTTAACGTTGTAGTATTTTCCTTGGTTTTGTCGTTATTTCAGCTACTTATATGTATTTCATCTCCTCATTTTGCCCGTAGGTAGGGCAGGGAAAATGAAAAGAAAGGCGATAGAAGGAAAATTCATGACAACAGATATTTCTCCAACTGGTTTAGGCGTAAGTAAGCAAAATCACGTAGCTTCATCATTTATAGATGAAAAGTCAGGTGATCGCATTGTTCAACTAGGGGATGTATCGTTTCCTCCACGTAAGGTTTGGATGAAAACTTACGGTTGTCAGATGAATTATCATGATACTGAACGTATTCTTTCTCACTTAAAAAACTTAAATTTCTCTCATACTGAAGAATTAGAAGAGGCCAGTCTGGTTCTTTTCAATACTTGTGCAGTTAGAGAACTAGCAAATAATAAATTTTATTCACAATTAGGTGAACTTAAACATCTAAAGCAGCAAAAAGGTGATGACCTGGTTATTGGAGTTGGTGGATGTGTTGCCCAAACAGAGGGAAAAGATCTTGTAAAAAAATTCAAGCACCTGAACTTCGCCTTTGGTCCAGATACAATTGATACAATTAACGATATGGTTTATCGCACTTATGCAGGTGATGATAAATTTTCAGTAAATACTTGGGATCGTTCTAGTAACTTTTCAATTGAAACAAAAATTAATCATGGAACTCCACAAGCATTCGTTAATATCATCAAGGGTTGTGATAAATATTGTACTTATTGTATTGTTCCTTATACTCGTGGACGCGAACGCTCAAGAAAGCAGGCCGAGATTGTTGAGGATGTAAGAAGACTTGTTGAATATCAAGGTGTTCAAGAGGTGATGCTTCTTGGCCAAAACGTAAACTCGTTTGGAAAGGAAAATGGGGAGCGTCTGTCTGATTTAATTATGGATCTAGATCAAATCAATGGCCTAGAGATTTTAAGATATACAACATCACATCCTTACGATGTATCTGATGATCTAATCGCAGCTCATGGGGCGGCAAAGAAATTATCAAAACATTTACACCTTCCAGTTCAATCTGGTTCAAATACAGTTCTTCAAAGAATGAATCGTGAGTACACAAAAGAGCATTACCTAGGTCTTTTAGAAAAACTACGTACCGCTCAACCAGATATCGTTCTTTCGACAGATATTATCTGTGGTTTCGTAAATGAAACTGATGAAGAACACAAAGAGACTTTAGATCTTTTAGAAAGAGCACAATTTGATTTCATTTACTCATATGTTTACTCTCAAAGAAGTAAAACTCGTGCAGCTAAGATGGAAGATTTCCTAACTCAAGAGATTCGTAAGTCACGTCTTCACGAAGTACAAGCTTTTCAACTTGCTATTCAAGAAAAGATTCGCGCTAAGATGGTTGGTAATGAGTACCGCGTATTAGTCGAAGGCTCAAATACAATGAAAGGCGAGACTAAATGGAAGGGAAGAACGAATTGTAATCGTCTGATTCACTTTAAAGGTCCTATGGAAAATGAAGAGTTAAACCTTAAGTGGCACTGGGTTGATGTTAAGTGTACGTCGACTACTGCACTTTCTTGTCAGGGTGAACTACTTCAAGATCATGGCCGTCGCTTAAGTAAGTAGTTGTAATTACGAAGTGAAATGGAGTTCTTTGCCTAAATAAGCATTAGTAACTTCCTAAGTTGTAAAATATCCTTGAGTATTTTTTGGGGATATTATGAAATTACGCTTACTTTTACTTTGCAAAATGACGTTCTTAGCTTTGTTAACGATTAATTCACAGGCCTTAACAGAACTTGATCTCGACTTTAATTACAAGAAGAATATTTTTGGTCTCGATCGTGAGTCTTACGAAACGACTCGTATGTATGCAGGCTCTGTTACTTTCTACTTTCTTTCAAAGACAGGTATCGAACTTAATATTTCTCAGTCAGAAAATGAAATTATCGGAAAATATGATAACTCAGGTCTTTCAACAGGACTTGTAATTGAAAATGAATACACCAATATTAAAACTCAAAGCTTTGGTATCGGGATAAGACAAGCTCTTTCAAGTCGTAAATCATTTCTTCAACCGCTAATCTCTCTTGGTTGGAGTCGCCAGCAGTATACTCTTTATTCAACAACTTTAGTTAAGGACTTAGATACTTCGACCGAATATCTCATCAAGTCCGGAAAAGAGAAGTCTAGTTACGATGCAATGTTTGGGGCATTTGCTTTAAAGGTCATGCTAACAAGAACTTTCTCAATAAAGGGCTCAGTAAGAACGGTCTTTCGTGCTTTTGAATTTGAACAAGCGAGAGATCAGTTAAGTTACAATGCTGGGATCTCATGGTTGTTCTAAACAGACTTTTTCTTCTCTCTATTTTATTCACGAGTTTATCTTGTGCCAAAATAAGTTATCTAACTGAGCAGGGCATAGGACAAGTTGATATTCTTTGGAGTGCTCGAGCTAATCAGGATGTCTTAAAAGACCCGAAGGTTAGTGAAGAATATAAGAATAAAATTAAACAAATCGAAACCTATAAAAAGTATTTCTATGAATACTGGAAAAGGCCTACTACAGATATTTATTCTAAGACGACACTTTTAAAATCTCGTGCAGTTACTTATCTCGTTATAGCTTCTAGACCTAATGAGATAAAGGCCCGCAAAGAGTGCTTCACTTTCTATGGATGCTTTCCTTATCTTGGATTTTTCAAAGAGGAATCTGCAATGGAGTTTGCAAAGGAGCTTGAAAGAGACGGTTATGAAACTTATACAAGAGATGTACTGGCCTATTCGACACTTGGAAATTTCAATGACCCAATACTTTCTTCTTTTTTTGAATATGGAAAGTACAGCTTAACTGAAACAGTCTTTCATGAACTATTTCATACAATCTTCTTTGCTAAGAATGAAGTCGACCTAAATGAAAACCTTGCCAACTACTTTGGTGAGCAAATGCTTATTGAGTATTACAAGAATGATAAAGAACTGGTCAAATATTTCAAGAATCTCGAGTTAAATGCAAAGCTCAAGAAGGCCGTTACGATTCACGCTAAAAACCTCAAGGAAATTCTTAAACAAGATGCCTGGGAGAGTAAGAAGAAAGATTATCTTACGATAACAATGCCCAAAGAACTAAGTATGCTTTGTTCTAGTCTTGAGGTCACAAATTGTTGGCCTGCAAAAATGGAGTGGAACACAGCATCTTTGGCAGCTTTTATGACTTATGAGAAAAGTCAGTCTCAAATTGGCGAATATGCTAAGAGATTTAATGGTGATCTAAAAGCACTCTTTGCAAATATTGAACAACGCTATCAAAAGTACCTTGAAGATGACGTGGAAGGTAGCTTTGAGGACTATCTTTTTAATTTCAAATCGCTGAATTAATGTTATCTTTCTTGATATGAAAAACAAGAAACACTTATTCTTTATTGATCCAATTGAAAAACTTGTCACAAAGAAAGATTCGACAATCTTAATTGCTCTAACGATGCAAGAAAGAGGCGAGGATGTTTATGTTCTTTTTGAAAAAGACTTCTTTGTCCAAAATGCTAATGGCATTCAGTTTGACTGTTACCGCATTAGTGGAAAGATCAATGAAAGTTTCTATGTTGAAGATTTCGAAGTAGAAGATGATTCACAAGTTGTTTCAATTGATTCAAATACAGCAATTCATATGAGAATTGATCCACCATATGATTCGCGCTATCAGCGCTACCTTTGGATGCTTAATTTCTTAACTGAGATGTATGGTGTTCAGGTTTTAAATAATCCATTAGGAATTATGAAACATAATGAAAAGCTTTCGGCCTATACAAGAGAGCTTAGCCTTGATAGCTATGTAGGAACTTCTCTTGCTGGTGCTAAAAAGTTTGTTGCAACTCTTGCTTCTCGTGGGGTCCAAGAATTGATTTTAAAGCCTCTTGATCTTTATCAGGGTATTGGTGTGCAAAAAATAGGCTTGGACGGATTTGAAGGGCATTTTAAGGCCAAATGCGATGAGTTTAAAGGGCCAGTTGTTGTACAAGAGTTTGATGCTTCTGTTATTGAAGGTGAAATTCGCACAATTTTCTATCGTGCTAACGAACTGGGAACAATTCTAAAGGTCCCAAAAGAAGGCGAGTTCCTTGCCAATATTGCTCAAGGAGCAAAGTATTCTGCCGTCGAATTAGATCCTGAAGTAAAAGCAGAATGTCAGCATATTTGCGAAAAGCTTATGGCCGACGGAGTTGATTTAATTGCTTTTGATATTCTTGGTGGAAAGATTTCGGAAGTAAACGTAACGTGTCCGGGATTAATGGTGGAGGTTTCTTCTGCTATGAAAAGAAACCTCGCACTTGAATTATTTAGATAATTACATTCTTGGAGCTGAAGCCGGAAAGTCTTTTGTATAGTCAGTTGAAAATTGAAGATCGAAGCCTACACAGTCATTATCCCATACTCGGGCCATTGGGCAGTAACCATTCACTTCAGCGCTACTTTGACTATAACCTTGATTTAAATAGAACTGACAAGACCAGTCCCATTGAACATCAAGAACATCCACAATGATTGGGCCTGTTGTTGTTGGAAGTGAGTAGCTAGAAAACTCTTTAACTTTCGAAACTTCTTCGTTTGCGATATCACCAAAAGTTACACTTCTAATCATATTTGATTCACAGCTTTCACCTTGAGCGCGAATACATAACTTAATTCTTAATTTCTTATATTGTTGTGGATTATAGTGACATTTTTCTCCATAAGCATCTGTCGTTCCCTGTGTAGGAGCTGTTCTTGGACGTACACGAATATTAAATCGAGAGTCTGTATAGAGCATGGCCTGACCATTTCCAAGAGAAGTCGAAGACCACATCACATTTGATCCAGAAGATACACGTGAGCTACCACGAAGAACAATAGTACCTACAGTGTAGAAGTTTGTCGTCTGGCCATCGCCATCAGCTGTTCCTTCTTCGTTACCGTCTCCATAACCATCACCACTATCGGTTTGTTCATTATTGCCACTATCATCGCCGTCACTTCCACCGTTACCCCAGTCCCAGCCGCCATTTCCGCCGCTTCCTGAGTTACCGTTATCCCAACCATTTCCGTTAGAGTTATTATAATTAGCTCTAGAATTAGTCGGTTGAGTACAACTCGTTAATGTCATGAGTACTAAAGTTCCCAATAATATAAATTTTCTCATGTAATCCTCGTTCTTACATTTCCTCACTATTTTATCGGTAATCTATTGAATATACTTTAATCTTCACTTAAGTGTTTAAAATCGCAGTAGCATTTTTTCTAAAGCTTGCTAAAATTATTATGTGTTAGTTAAAAAAGAACTTATTCGAAAATTAGTGGATGAATTTTATCAAGTGGCAAATTACTTGATTCAAGATCAATTGCAGGCAATGCAACTTATTATTGATGTGGCCACTGGCCATGTTCAACAAGGTAATCAAGTTCTATACAAGATAGATAACGAATATTTTGAACATCAATTTCTAATAAAATTAATTGGTCTAGCTAAACAACGAAGTGAGCAAATCTTAAATAAAAAGAATAGCGAAATCGATAGTGTTGAGAAAAGGGCCTGTGTTTATCTTTTTGAGTTCAAAGGGGAGAGTGTTGAGAGTATTGCACAAACTCTTAAGATATCTCAACAAGAGGTTCTATCTTATATTGATCAATTATCCCATAATAGAATACATTTAAATGAGAGCTTTGATGGAAGAACAATTAATTAATAATAATTTTAAAAAGTGCTTCTTCTCAAAGCAAATGACTTATTTAGAAAGTCGTGACTTTGTGAAAAATGAACAACATCTTTCTCAATGTCTAGACTGTCGCCAAAAACTTCTTGAGTACGATTTAAAAAAACAAGATATGATCAATGATTTTAATTCTTATAAAGCTAACTCTGAGGTTGAGGAGCTGCTTTTTAGAGAGTTAGATGAATTGATACCTGATTTAGAAGAAGAACAAATAAAGGGGAGTCCTGTCTTAAAAAAGCGTCAGTACAAACTCTCAGTAAAAGACTTCTTTATCTTTCTTACTTTTGGTATTCCAAGAAAATTACAATTGATTATCGTGGCAACGATAATCTTAGCGGCGTGTATTTACTGATAGAGTGAAGATAGCATAGTACTTTCCATCTTCGTCTTTTAGATCTTTTACAATATTAGGAATCTTATTCATTTTCCCTAAAGCTGTTTCAAAGATTTTATGGATATCATCATCTTCTGATGACTTAAGAATTTTTACAATTTCAGCATTTCCTTCTTCATCGTAACGTACAACGGCCCTTAATTCTTGAGCTGAAGCTGAGCGTAGACTCTCTTGAACATAAGGCCTTTCTGTTACTCGATTTCTCACCGAAATTTGAACAGAGTTGATATACTGAACAGCAACACGCTTATAGAAAGCATAGAAAACCTTCTCGAACTCATTCAGTTTGTCGGGGCTAATACCTTTAGGCGGTAGAAAACTTACAGTTGCTTCTTGAACGTGTGATAGTTCATTAGTCCAATTAGCTTCTTTGAAGCTTTCTTTTGAAATCCTTCTTTGGGTAATCTGATTCTTTTGAACGGATTCCTTTTTAACTGTTTCAACAATTCTTTTTTCTTCTTTCTTTGATAGGGCAGAAGATCGACTTTTTACTTCCTGATCAACGCGTTTGATTTCTTTTTCAGTATAAGAAGGTTTTCCATAGGCAAGTTGACCAAAAAGGTTTTGGTTATCCTGGGCCTTATCGAGTCCAATCTTTCTAACTTCAATTTGTTTGAACTTGAGCTTAATTGGTTCTTCCTGGGCCAGTTTCTTCGAATTGTCAGCATCGAGTACTAAACTTAGTACCAATGCATGTAAAACGAGGGAAAATAGGATTGTAATATAGTTGATCATTTTTCTCCGGCCGGATTTATCTATAAAAATTGTACCATTTTACTTGGTTTGGGACAAAGGAATCTCCTTTAAACTGGTAAAATTTGTCTACTCTTTCTTCTAGTTGAATCAATAGGTAGAATTAAAGTGTGCTAATTGGCGCAAAAGTAAATGAATTACGCAATTTTAAGGACTTATGGATGAGTAAACCAGTTCAATACAAATTTTCAAAGGTGAGATTAGGAATATTAGGTCTATCTTCTGTCTCAATTTTAGTCATTGCTTATATGCTAAGTGGTGTATCGAATAGTTATAAACTGGTCTCAACAATTCAAAACGGAATTCAAATTTGTAGTACAAGAGTTCAGCAAACCTACACTGCTGCAGTTGCAGGGGATATGAATTCAACATATTTAGATAGTAATTTTACGGCGCAAACAGGAGAATGCTTTGCTCAAGTCTCTGACCTAATGACTGAGTATGGAAAATTCTCTTCAGCAATTGTTAAAAAATTTAATACAGTAAGTTCAAATGTTCACTGGTTTCATGAGAGTCTTAGAAGTACAGGGAAGGGATTTTCTGTAACTGACAAGAATTTCTCTAGCAATATCGACGAAAAGTTCTCTCAGTTTGAAGATGCTGCAGATGCTGGCTCAATTCTTATTGAAAATCACTTCGAAACGATTTCAAGTTCACTTTCAAATATTAAAATCTCTCTTGCTCTTGTTGCAGGAGTGTTCTTATTTACTTTTGCATGGGAATTAATTTTCAAGAAGATTGTTATGCAAAGAAGAAAAGAACTTGAAGATGAGGCGTTAAGTCTTCTTATGCTTAATCAAGAAGATAACTTCGATGAGATTGAAAGCGTTATCATTAATGCACTTGAGCTTAATGAGATGAAGCATTGCTCAAAGCTTTACTCTGCACAAAAGCAAAACTTCAGAAAAGAGAAGAGAAAAGCGACGATCTCTTCTAATGAAAATAAAACTTTCGGAATGGTTCTTTCTAATGATGATCAAGATGCAAAACAAGTTGCGGATCAAATTTGGTCTATGAGTGAATCAAATGAAAGTAGTGAAAATGAAACTAATGTACCAATGGTACAAAGTTGTGAGATTTCTTCGGTAAACCGCTTTATTGCTTGTAAAGTACAAGATCAGTACAAAGAGCAGGGGATCGAATTTAAAATTGATACTAATGAAAAAGAAATCATCGGTGAGAGAGAAACGATTGAGCAAATTCAATATAATATTCTCTTAGATGCAGCTAAGAACTCAATTAATGCTGATGAAGATAAGAGAACGATTGAAGTTCAAGGTAAGACACTTGGAGCAATCTACTATCTAAGTATTTCTTCGTACGGTGAGAGTAAGAATTCAACTGAACTTGAAACTTCAGTTCAAATCGTAAGAGAGCTTTTAAAAGACATTTCGGGACGTCTAGAGCTTGCAAACCTTTACAATGACGATCTACAACCAGTTGGACGTAAGTACAAGATAATCTTTAAAACAAAAGATGTTGTTACTGCTGCTCCAGTAGCTGAAGTAGAAAGTGCTAATAAAGTGACTGAAGAGGTGAAGGAAGATACATCTAAGAAAGTTACTCGTATTGAAAAAGGTACTAAGCGCGAGATTATGCAAAGACTAATGTAATTAGAATTCGCGTTTTTTTAGCTTTTTAATATCTACTAAATTTCCAATTTCATTCAACAGGCTTTGATAGTTTTCATTTGAGTAATCATCTGATGCTACAAGCCTGTATACATCTTTATACTCAACTCGATTAGCAGCGAAGAAGTAGTCAAAAATAATATCTGCAAGCATGTGTGATACTTTACGTGAAGCTTTATGAAGCTGGTAGAGATTTAGTCCTTTTAGTTCTTCATTAACATTAGCTCGTTTATTACAAAGCTTTAAACATGCTTTAAAGACCATCTTATCAGTCTTCTTAAGTTGTTTATTATTACGTGCCATGTATTGAAAGTCTTTATACATATTACACTTTCGATAGGGGTTAAAAAGCTTCGAACAGAAGTAAGCACTAATATAATTATGAATAAGATAAACAAATAAATTCGTACGATCTCTCTTATTAAAGAAGCCAACAATCTCTTTTTCCGGAATCTTTAACTTTGATTGATGAATATGAATCCCTGCTAGGTACGAGATGCGATTAATTGAATAACTTGAACAGTAATAAGCTTTCTTACATGGAAGTTTAAACGTCTTACCATGTTCGATGAGCTTATTGTAAAAACTAATGGCCTTCTTTGACTTTAGTTTATTGATTGTTGTTTTTACTTTTTTTAGGTTTTGCTGATCAAAGATTCTAAAATCTTCAATCTCACCAATTGGTATATCAAGATTAAGGGTATTATTAATTTCATGACAAAAGTAAGCAAAGTTATCCAAGATATTGTCTGAAAACTTAAGTGCACCTGTCTCTATAATATACTCGTGAATGTCAAAGTCAGGATCATCAGCTAAGTGCTCATACCAGTAAATTTGAGATTCATATTTTAACCAAGGAGGAGAGTTTACCAGAACAAATTCTCTCATATTGTACTTAACAATTTGATCAGATCTTAGCTTATTGGTTTTAACTAAATTCCAGTAAACTTCATCAGTATTTTGATGAATGATTGTTTGAACAATATCCTTATTTGCCAGATCAAAAACTTTTTGTGGCAGTTTATTTGGAACAATGTGAAGTTCTCCAAATAAAATAAGTAACTTTTGTTCTGGGTTTTCTTTATGATAAGTCGCAATTTTCTTTGCGGCCTTCTTGTCTCTTTGCTCCAGGTTTCCCTTAGTATTAAGAGCAATTATTGAAATATTGTGATCCTTAGCAAGATCAAAGAAGATCTTATAAAAGGTCCAAGGGAAGCGCCATGAATTCTTATAGTTGATTGATTCTAGAAATTCGAGCTCGGTAATGGCCCCTTTAAGATATGAATCAATGTAGAATTGATGATTGATATGAATGAATTCGACACCAATTGAAAATTGATAATCACTCTTTGCTAGGATGCGAATGATACGTTCGAGGTTTCTCGTACTCTGGTCAAAAGTATGGAAGTCTCCAAGGTAGATGATATCAGAGGTATCAATTGAATCATAAAGTTGACTGACGCTTGAAGTTTGAAAGTCTCGGCGAGCGTAGCGCTGTTGATCTTGACGATATTTTTTTAGTAAAGCTGATGGCTCTCCTTCAAGAGAGTTGGCCTTATTTTTAAAATAGCGGTAGATACTCCAGTGAGTCTCATCGACTTTCAATTGCATAAGTCTATGATATCACTAATTATTTATTTGACCAATAATGATATTGTTTAGAGTGTTATTAATTAGTGCAAACGTTTCATTCACGTTATGTGCTACCTGATCTTGCTCAGCAAGTAGAGAGTTAAGCTCTTTAGCAGCAGGTACTTCAAGAGATTGAACAATAGTTGAAATAGGAGTTCCAACTGCACTTGTCAGAATGAACTGGATGAATTGAAGTAATTGTAATTCACCATGTAGGTTAAGAACTTCTCTATCATTTGAAATAAGTCTAAGCTTTGTTGTGTGTTCAGACTTTTCAAAGATTGCACTTGTTAGCGGAAGGTGAATATCATTTCTTTCAGTGATAAGTGTTTCAAGATAAATATCTTGGTTGTTTGGATAGATAGGTGTCTTTGGCAGACCAACAATCTTTCCAATGAGTGCACTTGAAGAGTAATCATACTTCATTTGAACCTTTCCACTATTTACCTGATCACGGTAATTACCAATGATAATTTTTAGGTGAGAAAGGATACAACTTGTATGCCATGGCCAGCGCTTAGCAAGTAAGTTGATAGTATCGATCTTAGAAGCAAGTTTTTGCGTGTACATGCAAAAATCTGTTGTCTGGACATCTTCTTTCGAAAGAGTGATATCTTGTAGAGACTCAATATGGTGTGAAGGTAAGAATTCCGTCTTCTCAAGGAATTTTGGAATTAACATGGCATTTAGTTTTGCCTTCGTTTTCTTCAGTCCACCATTAAAAGTAAGCTGAGTAATCTGCTTACCAATTGTCGTCTTAAAGAACTCTCTAAATAGATTGATATTTAGATTTGAGATCTTTGGTAGTAATCCAAAGTATTGGAAGTAAGCGTTACCATACTCCTCAATCTTCGCCTTAAGTGAATCAATTGTCGTCAGCTCAAGCTTAATATCGTTCTCATTAGTGAAGTCCACAATCAGAAGATATGGATATCTCTCTTGAGGGTTAAGGTTGAAGCCTAGTAGGTCGTAGTTGTCATCTTCACGGTAATTTGAAAGAGACTCAACACTAAAGAATTGATCAAATGGGATACAACTCTTTGTTAGGTTTCTAAAATATTGTGGGTGAGTGATCTTATCACTTTCACTGTTGTTACTTAGAAGCTTTCCGTTAAGGATAGCATCTTGGTGAAACTCAAATGATAATCCACACTTTGTTTCATTTGAAAAAAGTGGAGCATCAATGGCCTTCTTATTTGCAAATAGCTTATCAATTTCTTCAACGAAGAAATCAAATTTCGAAAAGTGAGTCAGATCACCATTCATATTTACAGAAAGACACGACTCCTTAAGAAGAGTTGAGTTAACATCTGGGTTACCAAAAATATCTAATTTATTTTCTACCACACGCTTCGAGAAGATATAGAAGTAGCGTGGGATTTCACCCTTACCTTTAAGGCCTTCAAGATTAAAGCGCATCAGTAGTTTGTACTGCTTAAATAGTGCTTCGTTCTTTGCTGCATGAGAAGGAACAAAGAGCTTCTGATTAGAGAAGACATACATATAACCACTATTAGATAGATGCTCCCCATTTTGCATTATATTTGTAATGAGGTAGTGGTGTGGGTTCTTCTTAGGAATATTTACTAAGTTAACCAGAATCCTATCGTAGATACTTTGCTGTACCTCTGTAGCATCAAGCAGGGCAAATTGACCGCTGGCCGTAATTCTCGATTTATTCGACTTCTGCTTAAAAAGAGAAACGATTAAAGAGATAGGGTCTTTATTCTGTCTTGGAGCTAGATATACTAAGAAAGTCATGAATTGAATTTCTTGGAATATCTTTAAGTATTGTCCGTTAACATAATTATCACCTCTAAACTCTGGGCAGATAATTTCTTGCCAAGCCTCTGTTGAATTATTCTCTTGAGCAATCCAGTGAGAGATCGTTAGTGAGTTTAGAAAGTTACCTGTAAATAGGGTACTTAAACATTGTGGTTGAGTATTAAAATTGAAATACCCACCATGATTTTCAATCCACTTTGGAAAGTTGATTAAAAGATTATTAGTCATTAGTCCAAAGTTACGATTACTGAAAGCATGAGAATACTTATCAGTTTCGTTGTGGAATAAAACTACTGATAACTCATTCGGAATTTCATGATTTAGAACTTTAAAGAACTCAATAGGATTAAGGTCTTTAAGGATAGAGCTAAGTTCTAAAATGCTGTCACCAAAATTTTCATTTGGTCTAAACCAGCTGTATTCATTAGTTCCTAGTGCACGACTCGATAATTCACGTGAGCTTGATACTTTAAAGATCTTACTTAGCGTTGAGTTTGGATTCAAAATCTCATTCTTAGTAAGAGTCTTTGAATAGAAAGAGCTCAGTTGAGTTAGAAAGCGAACCTTTAAGATATAGACGCTAATAGAACGAAGGCAGTAAACTTTTAAAAAGTCTTGGATACATTCGTAACTTGGGCCGTTCTTGTCATCAAGTTGTGCCCAAAATTGGTTAAAGTCGCTAACTCCCTCAGGGTGAATACCGTTGTGAGTTGTATATTCAATAAATTCTTGAAATAAAGATTGCTTAAGACTGCGGTTGCGGTGCTTGAAAGACTTAACCTGAGTTTTTGCTTCATTGAAAAGTTCAAATACAATTTTTTTGAACTTCATGCTTCCTTTAGTTAGTAAGCTTTCACCACGCCACTTCGGAATAATGTGGTCACTAACAAGAAATTGTCCGCTTTGAATTGAAGGAACAGGAGTAGGTCCGCTTGCATTTACTGCATGCTTAGGCTCCTCAAGGCTATCTGCCTCGGTACTAGGACCAGGAATATTGTTAATCAGCCAATTCTTAGCTGAAAACGATGAATCTTTCACTTCGCCTGTTGTTCCGTATAATAATCGACAGTCCTCAAAACTTTAAGATGGTTAACATTCTAAACTATGTAAGGAAAGTCGTGTGTTGCGTCTTTTAAATTGGTAGTAAAATATAACGATGGCCACTCATATTGTCATGCTTAAAAATAGATATTCTCGACTTAAGCTTTGTAAGTTGTTGATTTTATAACAATGTTTATTTCTTAAAGTTTCTGTCATCTGTGTCGAAAAGCACAAGTGATATTGGATCAATAGACGGAGTTTATATGGGTGGAAATAAACCTCAAGATGCAGCAGCAAAAAGTGTAGAAAGTGGATTTTCTGAGAATGAACTAGATGACATCATGGCAGAATTTGCAAGTCTGGATAAAGAACTGTCAGGACAACTTGATAGCGCGCCAGTAGCAGAGGTCATCGAAGAAAGCGTTGCAGAATCTGCACCAGTAGAAGAGTTTGCTGTAGAAGTAAACCCGCTAGATGCCCTAGAGGCGCAAGCTAATCCTCTTGATGAAATGGTTGCGGAATCAAATCCTCTTGATGAAATGGTTGCGGAATCAAATCCTCTTGATGAAATGGTTGTGGAATCAAATCCTCTTGATGAGGTTGTTGCAGAAGTGGAAGAAGTATTCGAAGAAGAGACAACACAAATCGTTGCTCAAGAAGATATTGAAGAAGCAGTTGCTGGGGATTCATCTCCATCACTCGAAGAAGCATTTACTGAAGGCTTTGATGAAGCTGAAATGGATGCCATAATGAAAGATCTTGAAGAAATTGACGCAGCATCACCTACGACAACTCTCGAAATGGAAGAAGAGCCGGCAGCGAATGCACAATCAACAGTGATAAAAGATGAAGACAATGAAAATATACTTGTGATAAATCAAGCGCCTAAAGAAACTCCTGCGCCTTCTTTCACGCATGTTGCGCCAACAACTAGCGAAAGTGGTGACGTTACTTTTAGTGCAGCAGGTAATATGAATTTTAATGTAAACTTGACGATCGCTGGGTCGCAAGCAACATTAAGTGTAGTTGATGGACGCTTTACTCTGACAATGAATGGTGTAGACGTTTCAATAACTGAAGAAGGCTTTAAGGCATGTATTGAAGGTGGAGCTAATTTTAATATTCCACTTCCTTCGGCCGAAGAAGCGAAGAAAGTCGCTTAACATTATTTGATGTTGTTTAAACTAAAAAGGTTATAAATGGCCATAAATATACTTGGTGGGCATGCTAAAGGGCATGCCCTTTTTGTTCCCCCTGAATCAATTACTCGTCCAACGAGTGTTATGCTTCGACGAAAATTCTTTGATGCTCATCAAGACTTAACGAATTGTCTGTTTGTGGATTTGTTCGCAGGTAGTGGTGCTATGGGGTTTGAAGCGCTTTCAAGAGGGGCGAAGAAAGTCGTACTTGTTGATGACCATCCAAAAGTTCTTAATGTCTTAAAAAAGAATAAGATAGAGATTTCTAAAAAAGTAGACACAGAAGATTTATCAATTATTAAGCAAAAAGCTCAAGCTTATCTAAAAACAAGTATAAGTTATTTGGAGTCAACATCAGATGAATACGATGAGAGTTTCATCTTCATCGACCCGCCATATGAATTAAAGGATGTCTACTTAGAATGTCTCAAATTACTTAAAGAATCTTCATTCTCTGGAGAGATTTGGATTGAATCCGATCGTCAAAAGGGAATCCTTGAAGCAGATTTAAAAAAACATTCTCTTACTTTCTCTAAAGTCTACAAGCAAGGCACAAGTTATATTGCAAAAATTGCATTGTAATCCGGTGTCGTATAAAATTGATTTAAATTTATAATAGGAATTAGGTACTCAATGAAAAGAGCAATTTACCCAGGAACGTTTGACCCATTCACAAATGGCCACAAGGATATTTTAATGAGGTCACTAACAGTCTTTGATGAGGTGATTATACTTGTTGCCCACAATCGCAATAAGAAACCTCTTTTCACAGCTGAAGAGCGAGTTGAGATGTTAAATGAAACATTTAAAGATGAGCCTCGTATTAAAGCAGATAAGTGGGAAGGACTAATTGTCGATTATGCAAAAGCAAACGACATTGGCTCAATTATTAGAGGACTTAGACCTACAGGGGATTTCGAAGCAGAGTTTCAGATGGCCTCAATGAATAAGAGACTATACCCAGAAATTGAAACAGTTTTCTTTATTACTGAAAGAGATAACTACTATGTTTCAAGCTCGCTTGTTAAAGAAATTCATAAGCATGGAAAAGTAATTAAGGAATTCGTTCCAGATACAATTTATAACTGGATTGCTAAAAAAGGGAAGATCTAATGAATGTTTCGAAGCGTTCACAAGAAATTAATGAGAGTATTACTTTAAAGCTTAATGCCAAAGCAGTAGCTATGGCACAAGAAGGTAAGAAAGTTTACAACCTTACAGCAGGACAACTACCTTATCGACCACCAAGAGAGTTAGTCGAATCGATAAGGGGAGAGTTAGACTTTCTAAAAAGTTTTCAATACAGCCCAGTTGCAGGCGATAGTGAGTTACTAGAAAAAATTATCGAATATGTTGAAACTTCTCGAGGCATTAGCTTTGATGAGTTTGACCATAATTTCAAGGCCGTTGTAGGTAATGGTGGAAAGCATGTTCTTGCAAATATTTTTGCAAGTATTGTTGATCCAGGTGATGAAGTAATAGTTTTTGCTCCATACTGGATTTCATATCCACAAATGATCTCTCTTAATGGTGGTGTCTTAAAAGAAGTTAAGGCTTCCGTTTTTAATGCGTTTGAACCAGACCTAGAGGAATTAAAAGAATTGATTAGTGATAAAACGAAAGCAATTGTTTTAAATAGCCCAAATAATCCATCGGGGATTTTCTATAATGAAAAGTGGATGAAGCAATTTGCTGAAATTGTGAAGCCATATGAAAATACTTTTATTATTTCTGATGAAATATATTACGAATTAAATTATTACGACCCAAAACCTACATATTATTATCAATATGATCGTGAGTTATTGTCACGTACAATCATTGTCGACGGTATTTCAAAAAGTCTTGCAGCAACTGGCCTAAGACTTGGCTACTGTATTGCACACGAAGATGTGATTGATGCTGTTAAAAAGATTCAAGGCCATACAGCTTCAGGTTCTTGTTCATTAATTCAGCGTGCGCTACTTCGCTATAATATGAATCATGTTGATGAGTATCTAACTCCAGTTAAAAAACACTTACGTGAGAATGCTCTTATATTAAGAGAAGTTCTAAGAGAGTATAAGTTAGAAAAGTGCTGGTATCAGGTAACGTCAGCTTTTTATTTTCTCTTTGATTTCTCAAGCGCTCCTGTCATTGGCCGATTTAAAAAATCGGATACTGATCAGTCGGATTACTCTGTTGAGATCTGCGAACAAGTTCTTGAGCAAAAAGGTGTGGCAATGGTCCCGAGTGGGGATTTTGGTCTTCCAAATTGTGCCAGAATTTCTCTTGTTCTACCAAAAGATGATTTTAAAGACGCAATTGTTAGTGTCGCCGAGTATTTAACTCAGGAATAAGCTATTTAAGATTGGTATCTCATTCCCACTATGAATTAAAGGTTAAGTTAAGAGATAATTAAGCTGTGAATAAACTAATTGTTTTCAGTATTTATCTCTTAACATCAATTCTTTTCACCTCTTGTGGTGTCGATGAAGATATCGAACTTGAAAGAAGTTATCTTTCTGTTGAAGATCATTTATCGACTGGGGATTGTGATAAGGCCCTCAGTAAAATGCTTGCGATGAAAGAGCAGAGTGGAGATGCAACTTATTATAAGTTACTTGCTTCTTCTTATGCATGTAAAGCAGGCTTTTCTGTAACAGAGTTCTTCTTAAATGAAATCACAAAAATTACAACAGGTGGAGATCTCCTAAGTTCAATGTCAACATTTACATTGGCCCAGGCCATGACTGACATTGATGATCTTTCTTACTACTATCTTGGCAAAGCAATCGATGTTTTAACTTATTCTGGAGGAGTTGGCCCAGCAACAAAAGATCCGTCTGCTACGCTTCGTAAAGCAACATTTGGAAGTTATGGAGCGGCCGATATAAATTCTTTTCTAATGTATATGCTCTTTGTTCGAAACGGTATGAGCATGGCCTTCTTTGGAAATTCTGATGCGCTTGGTTCGAAAGGAGCGGGGACAGTAGGAACTAATGAATGTCTCTTCGCATACTCTTACTTCGGAGATGGCGATCTTGATGCATATATTCAAGCAGGTGGCGTGACAGGTGCATGTGATGATGGTGCTGATACAGGTAGTATTGATTTAACTAATGGTGATTCAAGCCTACATCTAGAACGTGCTTGCGCATTGGTTACTGACTTTAATAACTTATTAGATGTTCTTGAAAATATCACTCTTGGTGATATTACTGATGTTGATTTAACAACATTTCTGGCCGACATTAGTACTGTTAGGCAAGACTTTGTCGACAATGTGATTACACCTAAAGGCTTTTCAAATAGTCTTGTGACAATAAAAAATCAAACTCAATGTGTAACAGATTTTACAGGTAGTGAACTTCAAATTGCTTACTATATGGCAGCACTTTTTGAAACACTTCATTCAAGGTAGGTAATGGGAAAGACGCTAAAGCTCCTATTCATTACTCTTTTGAGCATCAATGTTTTGGCCTTTGAGAAATTCTTTTTAGGTCAGAGTCCTCGTGCCATGTTAATGGGAAATGCATGGATGGGGCTTGCTAATCAGGATTCATTTACTGTTTTTTACAATCCTGCTAGCTTAGGTGCAAATTATGATGTTGATATATCTCCTGTTAATTTTATTCTAGCTGGGCCAAATGCGATCGATGATATGGATCGCTTTAATAATCTTCCAAGTGATGCTGCTGGTATTGCTGATCAGCTAATGGGTTACCCTCTTTATTTAGAAGCTTCTAACTTTTCAACGATTAAGGCCCATCATTTTTCATTTTCTTATTTTACTAAGAATCGTGCCAATATCGTTTTGAAGAACCGTGTAAATCCGGCCTTTAATGTTGATTACTCTTATGATCGTGGATTTATAGCTGGTTTTGCTTTCAATCTAATTGGTGGCAGTCGCAATAAGCAGAAAAAGAAAATTATGAAAGGTAAGCGTCTTTCGCTAGGATACTCTTTCAAATATTTAACAAGAGAAGGGACGCGAGATAAATTTGATATTTTCTCGACAAATATCATTACAAAAATTGAAAATGGCCTAGGCTCAATTGATGATATTAAAAATACATTTGGCTATTCCAAAGGTTCAGGTGCAGGTCACGATATTGGTATTGAATATGCCAATGGATGGGGAAATACAGAGTTTGTCGCATCAATGGCAGTTCTTGATATTGGTGATACATACTTTAAAAAGACTCAAGGGGATGGGGAAGTTCCTCGCATCAATATGGCCGTTAACACTGGAATTGCTGTAAAACAAGACTGGAAGGCATTTGATTATTCTCTTGCTCTTGATGTTAAGCCAATCAATCAAGGTTTGAGCTTTGGTCGAATGATTCACTTTGGGGCCCAGCTCAATATCCCTTTTTTTGGTTTCTTTGCAGGACTTGGCGAAGGCTATCTGAATTATGGAGCTGAGATTCGCCTATGGCCAGTTACGATTACTGCTGGATTTAATAATGTAGAAATAGGTTCTGAGTATCAAGAAACAAAAGGTGATCGCCTTTTTGTTTTTATCTCTTTATTTGATACATCCATGGATATTTTTTAGGCTTTTGTGTGAGTTTCATGACGCACAAAGGTGAACGGCCCTTTTTCTTTGACATCCCTTTTTACCATAACTTAAAATTTAATTAAGAGAGGCTTCCTCGCATCAATCTAAATGTCATGGAGGGCATTTTGACAAGAAAAACCTTTGTACTCGATACGAACGTATTATTATTTGATCCTAACGCTATTAACAAATTTGGTCCTAACGACGTCTTCATCCCACTAGTTGTAGTTGAAGAAGTAGATCGTTTTAAGAAAGATCAGAATGAGAATGGGCGTAACGCTCGTTATTTCTCAAGAATCATCGATGATCTTCGTAAGAAGGGATCACTTATGGATGGTGTTGAGTTAGACAATGGTGGAACCCTGATCATCTCTGTTGATAAGACAATTGAAAATCAACACGACACAATTGATCTTACTATTAATGATAACTTAATTCTTGCCTCAGCTATCTTCTTAAAGGAGCAGGGAGAAGATGTTGTTCTTATCACTAAGGACATCAACTTAAGAATTAAATCTGATATCTTAGGTATCAATGCTGAAGACTACGGAATGAAAGATATTAAGCTTGAGGAAATTTACTCAGGTTATCGCTTTCTACCACTTCCAAAAGATAAGCTTGAAGAATATGAAAAGAATCGCTTCTTACAGCTTGAAAACTGGGAAGAACTTGAAATTTTTCCAAATGAATACTTAGTTGTTCATGAAGAAGGAAATGATAGAAGAAGACTTCTGGGACGTTTCTCTAAAAGTAAACTTGGAGTTGTACCTTTAATTCCAATGAGAGAAGGTGTTTGGGGAATTTATCCAAAAAATATGGAACAGCAATTTGCTCTTGATGCTCTTTTAAATGACGATATCAAGTTAGTATCACTTGTTGGTAAGGCCGGTACAGGTAAGACTCTTCTTGCAATTGCAGCAGGACTTGAGATGACAATTAATCAAGAAAAATATTCAAGACTTCTTGTTTCTCGTCCAATTCAGCCAATGGGGAAAGACCTTGGTTATCTTCCAGGTGATGTAAACGATAAGTTAGGTCCTTGGATGCAACCAATCTTTGATAATATGGACTTCCTATTTGATCAAAGAAGAGCTGGAACAAGTTCTTCATATGTTGATCTAATGGATCATGGACTACTACATATCGAACCACTAACTTATATTCGTGGTCGTTCTATTCCTGGTCAGTACTTAATTGTTGATGAAGCCCAAAACCTTTCTCCACACGAAGTTAAAACAATTGTAACTCGTGCAGGTGAGGGAACTAAGATCATCTTAACAGGTGACCCTCAGCAGATTGATAGTCCATACCTTGATGAGATTAATAACGGTCTAAGCTATGTTGTCGAAAGACTGAAAACAGAAGAGATCATCTCTCATACGAAGTTAACTGTTGGTGAGCGTTCTGCGCTTTCTGAAACAGCTTCAAAATTACTTTAATAGAGGAATAGCGAGTGTCGAGAGCTAATCGTCAACATTTAAGAGCACCTGTAAATCAAGAGATGCTCTATCTTTGTGATGACTATGTTTTAAAGGGCCGCTGTTCTAATATTTCCGAAGGTGGAATGTTAATTACCGATATGGGGCGTGTACCTTCAAGTACACGCTTTCATACCATGGTATCTCTTATTCAATATCCAGAATTTTCAAAGTTAAGTTCTCAAAAACTTATTAGTATCGACCACAGCGCTTTTGATATTGAAGTTATTCGTTGTGAAGTTGATATTGTTCGTTCATTTGAAGGATTGTCGGAAGTAGAAAAAATCTTATTACCATCTATCGGTGCTAAGTTTTCACATGTAACTTCAGGAAATATGGCCCTGATACGCTCATACGTGACAACCTTTTCAAAGAATATGATTTACTTACTAACTCAATTTGAGAATTCTTCTAAGAAAAATGGGAATATCGTACATCTTAGAAAGACGGCATCATTGCTAGGATATGATTCTGAAATGAAGTTGCCACTTCTTAGGGCCAAAGTTCTACACGATTATCAATCGCTAGAATCCCTCTAAAGTCTGCTGGAAGCAAAAAAATAAGGCCCATCTTATGACGGGCCTTAAAACAAAAAAACAAAAAATAAAAAGAGAAGAATATAAAGAACAAAACTATAGTTTTGCTTTTATCGAATACTTAAGATCCTTGATTGTCGCTAAAAGATATTTGTCGATAGGCGATTCATTATCAAGGATGCGGCTTTTAAATTCAGCTGTTAGCTGATCTACTTTAATTAATAATTCGTTATTAATAACGTCGTCACTGTTGATTTCTGCAACAAGAGAGTTTGTCTCATTGATTAGGGCAGAGAAGTCTAGCTTAGAGAAATAATCTCTTTGAACAGTACTTTCACAACGGCTAGCTCTTTCGCTTTTAAATGCGTTGAAACTGATAACTTTATTTTGCGTGATTGAATTTAACATTTAACGGTACTCCAATAATCAAATACTGTTCATTTTTTTTCACAACTTTTGTGAACAAGCGGGATTATGGAGGAAGAGGCCCGTGCTGTAAACTGTAATTGACGGGCCTTGTAATTTTTTCTGACTTTAATGATTTTAGGCGTTTACGTTCTTTTTCTTCCATTTTGAGACGATTACACCAAGAATTACAGCAAGTGCTACTGCACCGATAACGTAATTGCTCTTCTTGATATACTCAATAGCTGTCTCACCAAATTTATAATAAACAGTGAAGTAAACAACACATGATACTGTTGCTGCCAGCAGGTCTGACAGGGCAAATTTCCAAGCATTCATGCGTCCTAGACCCGCTGATAGGAAGAGTGCATTTCTAAATCCAAATGGAACAAAACGACCAAAAATTAATGTGAATACACCATACTTTTTAAAGAAGGCATTAACCATATCAAGGCGCTCTGGCGTAACCATTGAGGCAAAGAATTTAATTTTAAAAATTTTCGGGCCTAAGTAGCGTCCAATAAATCCGTAACAAATTAAATCTGAAAGATATGCTCCAAGAAATACCCCAAAGAAAAGTGGGTATAGGTAGTCTGGGTTCTTGGCCGCTAAAATGGCCGAAGTAAATAACATTACATCTTCAGAAATTGGAATGTTAAAGCCTGCTAAGAGGAGTAGTCCAAAAATTATAAATGGCGCCATGTGCACGTGAGTGTTGATATAGAGCATGATCTGATCAATGAATTCCATTTTATCTCCTAGCATAACTGTAAAAAAATTACGTTAAGAATATCCTAATTTGATTCAATATGCATTAGTTATCAGCGTATTTTTCCTCTCTCAAATTTAAGATGTTTCTCTGGTAATATTAGGGCCGTGAAAAAGAGAATTTTTAGATCACTCATTATTTTTTACATTGGTTTAAATACGAACCAAGTATATGGAAAGAGCTTGGACTTCTTCTTAAAGTCTAAAGGGGACAACCATAACTACTTTATTCAAACCTCTGCTTCTCTTGGAATGTTTAAAGAAAAAACATCTAATCGAGTTTTAAAAACACAAAAGAATTCACCAATGACATTAACAGCAGGGATTTCGTATTTTCCTGTATCAATTGAGAAGCTCTCTCTTGTCGCCCTTGGTAGTATTTCATATCTTGTTGCCTCAGAAATTGAGAGTGATAGTGGAAGTAGCTTTTCAAATAATTTAAAGCTTAAACCAGAGCTTGGAGCAAGTTTTTATGCTCATAAGTCTTATACATATCGCAATTCGACAGGTTTTTTTGGTGGTGTTGATTACGAAGTCTTCAATCTTTATAACTCAAGTAAATTCTTGGATGGTGAATCTCTAGATACTGAGGTTAAGCGCATCTATTATGGCACCTTAGGACTAACATTTGCTCAAAAGATAATTACACCTTTTGTACTTAATTTGAGCTTTTCTCAATCTGTGAATTCGCAAAGAGGCTTAAGCGGTCAACGTTATCAGATCAATTACAGTCAGAAGTATAGTGAGAATATGTGGTACAACATCTTTGCCAAACGTCATGAATTGAAAAATGATTATCGACAATTGAGTATCACTCGCTTGGGAATCGGAGTAGGATTTTATTATTAAAAAAGGCCCTCATTTGAGGGCCTTCATATTTCGAGCTAAAATTATAGCTTGTTGAAATATTCTTGTGATCCTTTTGGATCTGGCTTCATTGTATCAGCACCTTTAGTCCAACCTGCCGGACAAACTTCTCCGTGCTTAGCTGTAAATTGGTAACCGTCTACAAGTCTTGCAACTTCTTCAACATTTCTACCAACTGATAGGTTGTTGATTGAAACGTGTTGAACGATGTTGTTGTCATCAATGATATAAGTTGCTCTAAACGCAACGTCACCAGATGGCATAAGTGCACCGTATGATCTAGCTACTTCTTTTGTAAGGTCTTCAAGGATTGGGAAGTTGATATCACCAAGTCCACCTTCATTTCTTGATTGCTTAGTCCACGCTAGGTGAGAGAAAGCTGAATCAACAGAACAAGCGATAACTTCAGTGTTAAGGTCTTTGAAAAGTTGAATCTTGTCAGAAAATGCTGTGATTTCTGTTGGACATACAAATGTGAAGTCTAGTGGGTAAAAGAAAAGAACTTTCCACTTTCCTTTGAAGTCTGAAAGTGAAATTTCTTTGATTTCACCATTTACTACTGCATTACCTTTGAATTCTGGTGCTGCTTTTGAAACTAATGATGTTGGGTAAACTGTTTCAGTCATAATATTCTCCTGTTTTCTGCGCGTATAACTATTGAATAGTTTATAAATTCTTGCGCTAAATTAAACCGCAGGGGTGGGGGAAATTCAAGACCTGCAATGTTAAAATCTGTTCATCTTTTTGTTAAATATAGAAATAGTAGGGTAAATAATTTCAGTTGCTTAAGCTGGAATTTAATCAGAAAATCGCAAATATTTATCTAAAGAAATAGTCCCAACCCACCGAAATGCTGAATGCATTAGACAAATTAATTGGAAAAGAGTCCAAATATATATCTAGGGAGAAAAAATGATGGATCCAAAGGCACATATACCTAACCCAATTGTTATTGAGCAAACGGCAAGAGGTGAGAGACAATACGACATTTATTCAAGACTACTTCTTGATCGAATTGTTTTCTTAGGTACACAAGTTAATGATACAGTTGCCAACCTACTTATTGCTCAGATGATGTTTCTAGAGCAGAGTAATCCAGAAGATCCAATCCATTTCTATATCAATTCACCAGGTGGAAGCGTTTATGCTGGACTTGGTATTTACGATATTATGCAACACGTATCTTGCCCAGTTTATACTTACTGTGTAGGGCTTGCTGCTTCAATGGGATCACTTCTTCTTACTGCTGGAGAGAAGGGACACCGTTACTCACTTCCACACTCTCGTATTATGATTCACCAACCACTAGGTGGAGCTCAAGGGCAGTGTTCTGATATTCAGATCCAGGCAAATGAAATCCAAACACTAAAAGACCAACTAAATGGTATCTATATTAAGCACTCGTCAGTTGATATGACGATGGAAAAAATTGTTGCAGCAACTGACCGCGACAATTACCTATCTCCACAAGATGCAATTGAGCTAGGTATTATTGATGGTGTTATTGAATCAAATAAGAAGTAAGATATAATTCTATTTTAGAATTAAAACTAAAGGACAATGAATGACTAAAAAAGATGGATCATACAATAGTTCACTTTCTTGTAACTTCTGTGGGAAATCTCAAAAAGAAGTTAAAAAGCTAATTGCAGGACCTGGTGTTTATATCTGTGATGAGTGTATTGAATTGTGTAATGAAATCATTTACGAAGATACGGTTAAGTCTGTTTCTAAAGCCGCTCTTGATAATGTTCCAAAGCCACACGAGATTAAGCTACACCTTGACCAATATGTAATTGGACAAGATCGTGCAAAAAAGATTATCTCTGTAGCCGTTCATAATCACTATAAGAGAATTGCTCACGGTGATACGAAAAGAAAAGACGACTCAGTAGAACTTGCAAAGTCGAATATTCTACTTGCTGGTCCAACTGGTTCTGGTAAAACTCTTATCGCTCAATCACTAGCAAAGTTTCTAAACGTACCATTTGCTATTGCTGATGCAACTTCACTTACTGAAGCTGGTTACGTAGGGGAAGACGTTGAGAATATTATTCTTAACCTTCTTCAAGCATGTGACTACGATGTAGAAAGAGCAGAGCGTGGAATTGTTTATATTGACGAAATCGATAAGATTGCACGTAAGTCTGAAAACCCATCAATCACTAGAGACGTATCTGGTGAAGGTGTTCAGCAAGCACTACTTAAGCTCGTTGAAGGGACTGTCGCATCTGTTCCACCTAAAGGTGGACGTAAGCACCCTCAACAAGAGTTCATCCAAGTTAATACGAAAAATATCCTTTTCGTTGTAGCTGGTGCATTCGTAGGTCTTGATAAGATTATTGAAAAACGTATGACGAAGAGACCAATGGGGCTTGTTGCAAAACAAACTGTTGAAGCCGAAGAATCAGTAATTCAAAAGCTTGGTGGTATTGAAGCAGAAGACTTAACAAAGTTTGGTCTTATTCCTGAATTTATTGGACGTCTTCCTGTAAACGCACTTCTTGAAGAGCTAGATGAAGAAGCACTTGTTTCAATTCTAACTGAACCAAAGAATGCGATTACTAAGCAATATCAAAAACTATTTGAATTTGATGGAATCGAACTAGAATTCGAAGAAGAAGCTCTGAAAGCAATTGCTCAAACAGCTCTTACGAGAAAAACTGGTGCGCGTGGACTTCGTGCCATCATCGAGCAAACAATGCTTGAAGTAATGTATGATGTTCCAGCAAATGATAAGGCCAATAAAGTTGTGATTACTGCTGCATCTATTGCAGGTAAGGAATCACCACGCGTTGAAGAGGGTCCAAGAAAAGACACGAAATCAACTGCTAGCTCAACTTTAGAAGCTAAGAAAGATATCGAATCAGCTTAATAGTTAATTATTTAAAAATTAATAAATAAGTAAAGAGGGCCAGGCATTTTGTCTGGCCCTTGTTCGTTTAAGCGGTGTAGAAATTACACTAGTTTTCAAATGTCAGAATATTTTAGCTAACCGGTCTTCTCTTGTCGGATAACTTAAGTGGTTGTAAATATAGGCCTATGCACTGTGAATTTATTGAGGGGCATAAGATTCCGACCAAAAAAAGTTTCAAAATATTTATAGGTTCTTGATACAATTTATAAAAGGGTTAGAGATTAGACATGAAGTCTTCCAATCTTTCCTTTTCCCAGAATTTTTTTGACAAGTATTAATAGTGCAGGAGGTGCTATGTCAGACAAGAAGTCAACTGAGTCGAAGAGCCTACCGTTACTTCCACTAAGAGACATGATTATTTTTCCACACATGGTTGTTCCACTATTTGTAGGAAGAGAGAAGTCAATCAACGCCCTTGAGGAAGCATCAAAAAATGGTAACGAGCTTTTTCTAGTTACGCAAAAGGATGCTAGTATCCTAAACCCAGATCGTGAAGATGTTTATAACGTAGGAACTGTTGTAAATATCATTCAAATGCTTAGACTCCCAGATAATACTGTAAAGGTACTTATTGAAGGGAAGTACAGAGCAACAATCGAGGAATTTGAAGCAAGAACTGAAGGTTACTGGGCAGATGTAACTAAGTGTGTTCCAGCTGTTCCTGAACAAGTAAAAATTGAAGCAACAGTAAGATCAATCAAAAATGTATTTGAACAGTACGTGAAACTTAATAAGAGAATTCCACCAGAATTACTTATGAGCATTTCATCGATCACTGATCCATCAAGATTAGCTGATATTATCGTTGCGCACCTTTCAATGAAGATTCCTGAAAAGCAGGAAATTCTTGAAGCTGTAGATATTGAAGCACGTCTTCAACTTCTTCTTGAAAAAATGCAAGGAGAGATCGAGATCATTAACGTTGAGAGAAGAATCAGAACTCGCGTTAAGTCTCAAATGGAAAAGTCTCAGAAAGAGTACTACCTAAATGAGCAAATGAACGCTATTCAAAAAGAGCTTGGACAAAAAGATGAGAAATCTGAAGTTCAAGAAATGGAAGAGCGCCTAGCTAAGAAAGTAATGCCTGAAGAAGCTGTTACTAAAGTACAAAAAGAGATTAAGAAACTTAAGTCAATGTCTCCAATGTCAGCAGAATCTGCGGTTGTGAGAAACTATATTGACTGGATGCTTTCTCTACCATGGGGAGAGTATACAGAAGATAACAATGATGTAACTCATGCAAGAACTGTTCTTGATGATCATCACTTTGGAATGAAAGATGTTAAAGAAAGAATTCTTGAATATCTTGCAGTAAGAAGTCTTGTTGGTGCAGAAGGAAAGGGAACGATCCTTTGTTTAGCAGGTCCTCCAGGTGTTGGTAAGACATCAATTTGTCAGTCACTTGCAGAATCACTAGGTAGAAAGTTTGAAAGAGTTTCACTTGGTGGTGTAAGAGATGAATCTGAAATTCGCGGACACCGTCGTACTTACGTAGGTGCAATGCCAGGTAAAATCATCTCTGCACTTAAGAAAGCAGGAACATCAAATCCAGTTATTCTTTTAGATGAAATTGATAAAATGACATCTGATATGAGAGGGGATCCAGCTGCAGCAATGCTAGAAGTTCTAGACCCAGCTCAAAATAAAAACTTTGGTGATCACTATATTGAAGTTGAGTACGATCTATCAAAAGTAATGTTTGTTATGACTGCAAATGATCTAGGACAAATCCCTGGGCCACTTAGAGATAGAATGGAGATCATTAACCTTGCAGGTTATACTCCAATTGAAAAAACTCAGATCGCTAAGAAGTACCTTGCACCACGTGCATGGAAAGATAACGGACTTAAAGATTACGAATACACAATTACTGATAACACAATCATGGAAGTTGTTCGTGGTTATACAAAAGAAGCTGGTGTACGTGGGCTTGAAAGACAGTTCAATACAATTGCTAGAAAGATTGCTACAGACGTTGTTACGAAAGATGTTGAGAAAGGTAAGAAGTTCTCAATCACTTCGAAACTAGTTCAAAAGTATCTAGGTCCAGTTAAATTTGATGATAATGTAATTGAAGAACAACCAGAAGTAGGTTTAGTAAATGGTCTAGCTTATACTTCAGTTGGTGGCTGTCTTCTACATATCGAAGTTATTGCAGTTCCTGGTAAAGGTGGTATCCAAATCACTGGTAAGCTAGGTGAGGTTATGACTGAATCAGCGAAGGCAGCAATGAGCTACGTTCGTTCAATTTCAGGTCGCTTAGGAATTGATTCTGAGTGGTTTGATAAGCATGATATCCATATTCATGCACCAGAAGGAGCAACACCTAAAGATGGTCCTTCTGCGGGGATTACAATGGTTACAGCGATTACTTCAGCAATCTCTGGAATTCCTGTAAGGCAAGATGTTGCAATGACAGGTGAGGTGACAATTAGAGGACGTGTTCTTCCAATTGGTGGCCTAAAAGAGAAGATGCTAGCTGCTAAGCAAGCAGGAGTAAAAACAGTTGTTATTCCTGAAAAGAATAAGAAAGACCTTCTTGAGATTCCACCGGAAATCAAGCAAGGACTATCAATTCACCCTGTTTCACATGTTGAGGATGTACTAAAGCTTGCTCTAAATCTATCTGAGCCAGAAAAGTTCATGCAGCATGTAGGGCTGAAGGTTATTGACTCTGGGAAAGGGATGGAAGTAGCTAACTAAGCTGCTTGCCTCCTATTAAAAAAATTAATACTTGTTAAATTTGGCCCTGCTTATGCGGGGCCTTTTTTATTTCAAGAAGTTATAGAAATAGCGAAATATCGCGTATAATAGGTGGAATAGGAGTTGATATGAATAAGAAGCTTTTAATTATTATTTCTCTAGTGACCACTAGTAATGCTTTTAGCTTACCTAAGAATTTCGGTTATCGTTCTAGGTTAAAAGCTTGCCTTGATAAGTCAGTGAACTCAGCCTGTACTTATCAAGTAAAAGAAAAATCTATAAGTGGAGAATGCCAAGAGGCAAAAAAAGGCGATCGATTAATTTGTGTTAGCTTAGAAAAACTTAATAAATAAAAAACACCTCTTTTGAGGTGTTTTTTTATTCTCCAGATGCACCATAGTTAGGTAAAACTCGCGCTGATGGATCATCAACCTGGCAGTTCTCCCATTCCTTATTAGGCATCCAAAAGTCTGTAATAAGGCCGCAAAGCCCTGGAAAGTGCCCTTCAAAGAGGTCACGATACATAAGAGACTCTTTTGTAAATGGAGTTGCATATGGGTATTTTTCACTAGCTTTAGATAGCTCTTCTTCACTATATTTTTCTTCAGCAAGCGCCTTAAGCCAATCCACCATATCGTGCCCAACAGCGTCTGAGAAGGCCGCTTTTTCACGCCATAGGATTTCATCAGGAAGGTAGCCACTGTGGTCAAATGCTTTTCTTAGAAGGTATTTACCCTCTCCTGACCAGTTCATTTTAAGCTCAGGAGCGATTCCCATGACGTACTCGATAAAGGCCTTATCACTGAAGGGAACACGGGCCTCAAGTGAGTGAGAACTAATCGAGCGATCAGCTCTTAAAACATCGTAAATATATAATTCGTGAACTCGTTTTTGTGCTTCTTTTTGAAACTCTAATGGGCTTGGTGCAAAGTCAGTATACTTATAGCCAAAGAGCTCATCACTAACTTCTCCTGTTAGGACAACCTTAACATCAGTTTTTTCTTTGATGTATTTACAAACTAGAGACATTCCCATTGATGCTCTAATTGTCGTGATATCCCATGTTTCAAGCTTGTGAACAAGTTCTCCAAGATGCTCAAAGGCTTCTTCTTTTGTAAAGATGACTTCGTGGTGTTCACTGCCAAGGTAGTCTGCAACAATTCGTGCATACTTTAAATCAATTGGGTTTGTGTCAATTCCAACGGCAAATGTTTTAATAGGTCGATCACTAAGTTTGGCCGCAATGGCACATACTAGTGACGAATCAAGTCCGCCTGAAAGAAGGAAACCTACTGGTGCATCTGCATCAAGGCGTTTTTTTACTCCTTCAACTAAGTGATCATGAATACCTTGATACACAAGTTCTAAATCTTCTTTTGCACGAGACTTAATTTTTCGAACATCAAAGTATGGTGTAAATTCACCATCAGCATAGTAGTGTCCTGGAGGAAAAGGTTTAATATCCTTACATAGACCTTGTAGTGCTTTTACTTCACTAGCAAATGCTATCTTTCCATCTTCAAGGCCATATCCATAGAAGAGGGGACGGATACCAATTGGATCACGGCCAGCATAGAATTTACCATCTTGTTCAATTGCAAATGCAAACTCCCCATCAAGTGATGTGAGAAGCTTTTCAATGCCATACTCCTCAAATATTGGAATTATAACTTCGCAGTCTGAATCAGACTTAAAGTCATAGCGGTCAATATAGTCAGTTCTTAAAGTGCGGTGATTGTAGATTTCTCCATTACAAACAAGGTGTGTTTTAGATTTTGAGATAAAAGGTTGTGAGCCGGCTTCACTTAAGTCCATAATTGCTAGACGATGAAAGCCCATTGTTCCTTCTGTTAATTTGTGGATTGCTCTTTGATCTGGCCCTCGGTGAGAGATTAGATCAAATTTCTCTTCAAATTCTTTTTCTTCAACTTTTCCCGTAAATACACTAAATCCGCACATGAAAACCTCCATATTTTTAGTAATATTCGGCTTTTTTTAATAAATTCTCAATATTGAACATGTAAAACTATGAGTTATTTAATAAATACTATAAAATGGTGATAAATTGATAGTTTTAGAGGTGAGATATGGCCAATAATTATGAAATTGATAGTATTGATAAGAAGATAATCAAATTGATGGAAAAGGATGCCCGTATGCCATTTCTTGAAATGGCCAGGAAAATAGGGGTTTCCGGCGGTACAATTCATCAACGAGTTGAAAAACTAAGAGAGGCCGGTGTAATCGTCGGAAGTACAATTAAGGTCGATTATACAAAATTTGGACATAATGTAGTTGTTTTACTTGGCCTTCACCTAGTGAATGCACGTGATATTCACAAGGTTATTGAGAAGCTAGAGAAGATGGATGAAATCGTTGAAGCTTATTATACGACAGGGGATTATGCTCTAATTGTGAAGATCATCGTTAAGGATATAAATCATTTTCACGAGTTTCTTATCGGTAAGATTCAAATGATTAAAGAAATTCAATCAACAGAATCTTTCATTAGTTTAAAACAAGTGATTAACAAGAGCTTAAACGTTTAGTGACCTAAATAAGTCAATGTCTTCTTCAGGGCTATTCCGATTAAGAGAAGAGCAAAGAGCTTTTTTAGTATTGATTGGTTGGCAACACTTGATATTCTTGCTCCAAGCTTAGTAAAAAAGAAGCTTGCGATTGAGATCCCAAGGAAGGCGGGTAAGTAAACATAGCCAAGTGAGTATTGTGGAGTAGGTTTACTAAGACCGTTATAAATATAAAATGAAGTACTAAAAAGAGCGATCGGAACCCCAATTGAAGCCGAGATAGCAACTGCATTTTTCATTTGGTAGCCTCTCCAAGTTAGAAATGGAACACTTATCGTACCACCACCAATTCCAAGGATTGCTGATTTGAGACCAATAATAAAGCCAGTAAAGTTAAAAAGCATATTAGAAGTTTCTTTTGGCTCTTCCACTTTAGATTTATAAAAAATCATCTTTAATGAAACAAGATAAAGGTAGCAGATAAAGATGAGCTCAAGTGTTTGGGCCTCGACTATATTGACCAAATAAGCTCCAGTACTGATACCGACAACAATTGGTAAAATAAATCTCTTTGTTACATCAGTAAGTAGATTTCCCATATTATAGTGTCTAAGTGTTGAAGAGGCGGCAGTGATAACAATTGTCGCAAGCGATGTTCCTAGGGCCATATACATTCTAATATCTGGTGAGAAACCTTGTTTTTGAAATAAGAATAAGAGAGTAGGGACAATAACAACACCTCCTCCGATACCAAAAAGGCCAGAAAGAGTTCCAACAAATGCACCAACAAGTAAGTATAGTAAGAAAATCATGCTATCAATATGCACTCATATATTGGGTAAGACAAGAAGTATACTTGTTCATTATTGTCAGAGATTGAGGGGAAATTATTGATTCTTCGAAACATATTTTTACTTAGGTCTGCGTCAACGCAAAAGTTGCCACATGCTTATTTTAAAGGCTTTTAATGAGAAAATAGAGGTTAGTGAGGACCTTATGAATCTATTTAAAAGTAAAACTAAAAATAACCAATCTCAAATAAACTCTATTGTTGATATTAAAACAACACAGGCCAATTTAGATATTCAAGTTAGTGAAGAGAAGAAGCTAATTGGAGAGTATGAAGAGATTAATAAATCTCTAAGAAAAGAAGTTGAATTACAAAAGATAAAGCTTCAAAAAACTGAAGTAGAGCTTAAGAGATTACAGAGTGCTTTAACTGATGAGCACGCTGATAAGGAAATCCTAGAAAAGAGAATTGTAAAAATTCAACAATTGAATGATAACCAGGAATCGAACTTAAAAGAACTAGTTGAAGAGAAACAACTCATTTTAAGTTCAATTGTTCAGTTGAAAAAGAAGATTACAGATCTTAATAAATCACATTCCTTAAACTTAGATGAACTTGGTCGCATTAGAGTAGAGTTAGGTAATTTAAGAGGTGAAGAGCTTGCACTGAAGAATAAGGCATCAGTTATTAACGGTGATAAAGCCTATCATCTAGATTCTCGTACTCACTTGAAGGTGGAGATTGAAGAAGCTAATAAGCGTATTTCAAAATTAAGACAGTCCATTGAAGAAGATAGTAACACAATTAAAAAATGTGATATGAATATTTCAGAATTAGAATCAGAAAGAATAAAACTAGATACTGAAATTAGTAAGCTTATTGAAAAAACTCAAGAGGTTGTCGAAAAGAAGCATAAGGAAACTCAAAGACTAGAAGAATTATCAGTTAAAGTTAAAGATGTTCGACAAGATAAGCAAAATTTAGAAAAGGATTTAGAATTACAGATTCTTGATCTTAAAATGATCTCTTCTAAGCAAGCAAAGATAAATCAAGATATTATTGCAGTTGAAACTAGTATTAAAAAGCTAGAAAGAGAATCTGAAACACTACGCACACAAGAGATGAGTGAGCTCGAGATAGTTGCTAGCCTCGAATCAGAAATAGCTTCTCGAGAAAAGAAGAAGCAAGAATTAATTCAGGATATTCAACTTCTTAAAATTGAATCACAAAACTTTAAAGATAAGATCGAAGAAAATACGACAAAGTCTGAGAAATTAGAAGCTCAGATAAATGAGCTTAGAGAAAAAGAAAGTATTTCATTAATTGAAATAGATCGTCTTGATAGAGAGTATAAAAAAACTAAGAAAGAACATGATGCTGTTCTTACTCAATCTCTTGCGCTTGAAAAAAGTGTTCAAAATTATCAGAGCGAAGTTGACCGCTTAGATGCGAGTGTTGAAGAACTTTTAACTAAAAAACAAAAAGCAATTCTTAATAATGAAAATCGTGAGATGAAAATTATCACGCTTCAAAAACAAATTGAAGAGGGGAGTTCTCAATTAAGTGAGATTCGTCTTGAGATTCAAGAATTAAATGGACGTGATGTTGAAGCAAGACAAACTTTAATTGATCTTGGTCTAGAGCAAAAAAATGTAGAGTACCAAAAGCAAGTACTTCAAGATCAGGCCGATAATTTAAGAAAAAGTATTGAACTTTTAAATGTGAAAATTGAAAAGTCTCAAGCAGCATATGAGTTATTAAACTCTGACTGTGAAGCCCAAAATAATCTTATTAAAGAACTTGCTGATGATGAGAATTCATTAAGTGATACTAATAATGAATTACTTTTAAAAATTGGAAGTCTTAAAGGGCGCATTCAAATTGGTGAGAATCGAATTGAAGCCAAGGGACTTGAAATTGAAGAGCTCGCTAAAGAAAACCAACGCCTAAATAATATTTCAGAGAGTCTATGTGATAAATTGAATAAAACTGTAAGAATGATTGAGTCATTGGATTCGAAAATATCAACATTTGAAAGTCAGATTAAAGCGTTAGACTTTCAGATAAAAACTAATCAAACATCATACGACGATGCTCTATTGAAAATAAAAGAGATGGATGCCATAACTTTAGACCTTAAGGACAGTGTTATTCGTAAAACGGATAGACTTAAGGCCATCTCATCTTCACGAAAGAAATATGAGCGATTGGCCAATAAGAAAGTATCATTAGTAGAGAATATGAAAATTGAGTTGAGTGAACTTAATTCAGGTATCGAAACTGAAACGAATCTTTACAATAATGCCCTATCAAGAAAGAGAGAGCTTGATGATGAGCTATCTTCATTAAATTTGGAAGTATCTCAGAGACAAGAAAAATCTACTAAACTTCAAGCTGAAATCTCTTCGATAGAAGCAATGATTGAAAGTGATGAAAAAACAATTAAGCAGTTAGAGAGTTCAATTGTTGACCAAGGCATAGTTTTAGATAGATTAGAAAAGTCTAGATTAAGTCTATTGGAACAACATAAAGACTTAAATAATCAGCAAATTGTAAGCAATGAGGAATTAACAAAAGTTGAAAATGATTGCTACTCTTTAAGAGTATCACTGTCTGATTTAGAAAAAGAAATTAATACAATTGAAGAGAATTTAGAATCAAATATCTTACGCAAAGTCCAGCTAAGTGAGGAAGCAAAGAAGCTTGAAAATGATACTCGAATTGCTAAAGCAGATATTGTAAAGCTTAACTCAGAAATCGAGCAAAGTGTTAATGAACTTAAGCTTGTTGAAGAAGAACATAAAGTAAAACAAGACATATTACAGAAAGAATTAGCTGAAAAAGAGCTTGTCACTAAAGAACACTCAACTCGTCAAAATAAGCTAAATGTAGCTAAAACACTTTTAGGTGAAGTTGAGAGTAAACTGAGTAGTGCTATATCTGAAAAAGAGATGCTTGAAGAGGGAATTGAGAACTCAACTAAGTTTAAAGGTGAACTGTTACTAAAGAAAGATCAATTGTCTGAGGAAATCTCTAAGATCCGAGATGCAAATAGAGAAAGTCGTAATACACTAACAGGTTTATCTCTAGAAATTTCAAGTCTTAAGAATGAGTGCAGCCAACTTGAGATCAGCTATAATGAAGAACTGGAGAAGTCTAAGTCGATTGTTAGTTCAATTGATATTCTTAGAAGTCAGGCGAGAGACTTAAAAACTAGACAATTAAATGAGCAACAACAGCTAGAGAATTTAAAAGAGAATATTAAGCCAGCTGTTGATGAATTGGCATATGTTGAAAGACAAGTTGAAGCAGGAAATCTTTTAAATAAATTAGAGATGGCCCTTACTCGTGTTGAATTTGATGCAAATCTATTTGCTGAAGATGATGCTTTGATTTTAATTCGTGATGAGAATATTCTTGTTAAAGTTGCTGCTTATATAGAATCACTACCATTTGTTTTCTCGAAAATTAATGAAGTTAAAATAAATGTAACTTCAGAAAATGCTATTGGAATTAGTACTCTTGGTGATCTTCGCTGTGATACGGAGCTAACAAAAGAATTGTTAAGAGATAATGTTAAAGGGAAGTTTAAGAAAGGACTTCGTTTTAAAATTTCTAATGGGCAAATAAAAGTAGAGATTCTTACTCAGGAAAAAAGCCTAGGCGCAAGGGCCTAGGCTTAACACACACTACTGACAATATGGGATGTCATATTTTTTTGTGAATATCTCTTTGTATTCTCTGTCACCGCGTCTTCCGTTGCGGCTAACTTCTTTTTTAAGAGCGATCTCTGGAGTAGGATTTTGCCTATGAACAGTCTTTACCATGCGACAGTTTCTATCCTTACGCCCGTAACAGATCTTCTCTTCTTTTTCGACTTCTAGAGGGTAAGTTAGAATTTCTTTTCCTACAACGATATCTTTGTAGCGATCAGACTCTTTACTTCCACCAAGCCAAACTCTTTTATAAACTGGATACTTTGAAATCGATTGAATTTGATCATTGTTAATACAAACATCGAATACAGAAATATTTCTTCCTACATAAGCAATATCTCCATATAACTCTAGATCGTAGTTTTTCTTAACGTACTTTCTAATCGTTTTCCAGTCGTATTGTTTTAACTCTTTTAAATCATCAACTCCGCCAACAATTCCACCTGTACCAGCATCAACGCCACCATTATTTCCAGTAAATGCGCTAATTCCGCCTGTTCCTGCGAATGCATTAATTGCAAGGGCCAGAAATAATATAGTCATTATTGATTTCATTATAAAACCTTATTCCTTTCTCATTGTGTCTGTGGCCATGAAAGTGAATGTTTTTATATCACCTAACATGCCTTCTTTTTTTGTTACTTCAATCTTCTTGTAAAAAGCTTCTTGATCGATTTTTAACCATGCACGATATCCTTCAGGACTTAGTCCTTCTGCATAGAATGCAATAAGGTTCTTTTCTGCAAGATCGACATCTTGAGTTTTTACATATTTTTCAACTAAATTAAGTCCAAGTCTTTTTACAAGTTTCGGAGAGAATTCAATTTGTTTGTCACCAGTAGTGAACATATTTGTCTTTGTAAGCTTGAGAACGCCAAGGTCTAACATACGATCTGCAGTTTCAGCTCCACTTAAACCATAACGATATTGAATATATTCGCTAGTTATAGGAGACATTGAGGCCAGACAATAGATTTCAGCAAAAACTTTATCGTAAAGCATTTCCTTGTTAGCTTCTTCACTATATTCAAGTTTTCCTGCTGTTGAAGTAGGAGATTTCTTTTGAATTTCGTTAGCAACTTTTTCAGGAAGGTTCTTTAAGAGAAGGCCACCATTTGGACTATCAACTAAGCATGAATAAAGTCTTACAAGAGTTTGATAACCAGGTCTATTTTCTTGGGCCAAAAGACGCTTAAGTGTTCTTTGGTGAATACCAGATTTTTCAGAAAGTTTACGAAGACCAATAGATTCACTTCTAAATTGCTTTAGATGCGATTCTAAATCTAGAGCTACTTGCTCTTTGAGACCAAGTGTAGGGGATGCCTTCTTTGGTAACTCATTGATTATATTGGAGTTCTCTTCTCTCATTATGCCTCAGTATTTTTTGGCGAGTTTAGCACTATTCATAATTTTATGCAGTTAAGCAGTAAAAATTACAAAGGCCGAAGCAATGCCTCGGCCAATCGTTCTATAAAGTAAGCGTCCCTTAGGGAAAGACGCTTACCAAGTCCCTGGCTTATAATTAGTTACAAGCTGGGATTTCGAAAGTTTTTGAGAAAAGCTCAACTTTCTTGTCATCTCTATCACGTCCCGCAACACGAGTGATTTTTGAAACAGTGATATCTCTAACAACTTGTTGAGTTTCAGTTGAAGTAACTGTTTTACAGTTTCTGTCTTCTTTACCACGACATACTTTTCTTGTTACTTCTCTTGAGATTGGGAATGATAGGTACTCGTAACCAACTACGATATCTTCGTATCTGTCACTTTCTTTGCTTCCACCGATCCACTTTCTTTCGTAGATTGGGTACTGGCTTAGTGTATTGAAGTTATCACCGTCAACACATACATCAAATGCTGTAACGATACGACCAACAAATACTGAGTATCCTGAAGAGATTTCTAGGCTTGGGTTAGCTTTTACTTCAGCTCTGATTGTATCCCATGAATCATTTGCAGATAGTGCAAAAGATGAAACGCTTAGTAGTGCAGCAGCAAGTGCGATAATTTTTTTCATAAATTCCTCCGTTTGTTTCTTATCAAAAAATTGATTTATCAATTTCAATACTTTTTTATGTTGTTTTGATGGATTGAAATTAATTTGATTGATATGAGGTGACAATTTTTTCTAATTCACATGAGGATTTTGTCCGACATTGTCCAAATTAGTGGCCTTAATCATGACAAATGGACAAATTTGTTGAGATTTAGCTATCTCTTATAAAACAAGAAAGGCCGCATTAGCGGCCCTCTTATTTATTTAATCTGAATTTTACTGGCAATATGGAATGATGTATTCCTTGTTAAAAGAGTCTTGCTCGACCTCTCTTGGTCGATCACTATTTGGTTTATAGACAACTACTTTCTTTACTTTAACGTTTTTGATTGTCTCAGTAGATACATCTTTCATTACTTCACGACAGCGCTTACCATGGTTATTACATACCTTTTCGCGTGTTTTGTAGTTAATTGGATATGTTAGGTACTTGCTTCCTACTAGTTCAGTTTTAAAGCCATCTTTATCGGCTCCCATCTGATTTTTACCAACGTATTTTGTCTTATAGATAGGAAATTTTCTAGTTGTTTGAATTTCGTCTCCATTAATACATGTCTCAAAAGCGCTAACTGGTCTTGATACAAAAACAGTTGTTCCTTCAAGCTTAACGTCATCATTTCTCTTTGTGACATCGATAATTTTTTGCCACGAAGTTTGTGGTCCAAGCTTTGAGAAGTCGTCTTTAGTTGGTTTAGGGCCACCTGAAACACCTCCAACTCCTGCGTAAATCGAAAGAGTCGAAACTATTACTATAAATTTCTTAATATTGTTCTTCATATTATTTTTCATTTTTCATTCAAAGTGTCCGTTACCATAAAGGTAAAGGCCCTCTTTGTTCCTTTTGATTTGTCTTCATTTGCAATTGCAACTTTTTCTTCGAATGCCTTTGCATCTACTTGTAGCCATCGATCATAAGCTTCTTCACTTAAGCCTTCTGCAAAGAATGCGATGATATTTTCACCATATGATTCTGCATTCTGTACCTTACTATATTTTTCTACTAGTGATAGACCCATACGCTTTAGGGTCTTAGCACTAAAATTAGCTTGGTTTTCCCCTAGACTATAGTGACCACTCTTTGTGACTCTAAGGGCCTTCATTTCAAGCATCTTTTCCACTGTTAACATGCCACTCATTCCGTAACGATATTGAATTAATTCGTTTGTTATAGGTGCACATGCCGCCAGTATATAAATCTCTGCAAAAGTACGATCGTAACTCATTTGAGTTTCGATATCTTGGTGATACTGTATTTTTTCTGAGACTTTATTCGGATTACACTTTTCAATTTCCTTTCGAATAACATCTGGAACAAGATTTAAGAGGAGAGACTCGTTACTTGTGTTGTGAATGACTCGATAGATTTTATAAAGTGTTTGATATGTAGGCTTATTCTCTTTGGCCAGGATTCGATAGAGTGTTCTTTCACTAACTCCTGTTTTTTCAGATAAAAGACGAACTCCAATTTTTACGCTCTTATACTCATCTAGCTTTTTAGCTAGGTCTAAGCTTACTTGCTCAATAGGCCCAAGAGGCGCTTGAGATAGTTGTGGAGTGTTCATTTTATCCATAGATGGCTTGAATAGCATGAGTAGATGCCGTTATCTACTCATACTATAAAAAGTATAGCTTAAGTACCTTAGGGAAATACTTAAGCTATTGAATTTATTAGTTACAAGCTGGGATTACATATTCTTTAGAGAATAGTGTTTTCTCGATCGTACGATCGTTTTTACCAACGTTTCTTCTAACAACTTCTTTTACAGATACGTTCTTAACAAGATCTTGGTTTACAGTATAAGCAACTCTTTTACAGTTTTTGTCATCATTTCTACAAACTTCTTTGTATGAAGTGTAAGTAGTTGGGAAAGAAAGGATTTCGTAACCAACGATTACAGATGCATATCCATCTTCATCAGCTTCTGGGTGACCTTTACCAACTTTTACGATTTCGTAAATTGGGAATTCTCTAGTAGTAACAAATTGGTCACCATCTAGACATACGTCAAATGCGCTAACTGGACGTCCAACGAATACAGCTGTTCCAGTGAATGAAAGATCCCAATCAGCAGATACTTCAGCTTTGATTGTATCCCATGAATCGTTTGCAGATAGTGCAAAAGATGAAACGCTTAGTAGTGCAGCAGCAAGTGCGATAATTTTTTTCATAAATTCCTCCGGTTTATTAGACATTCAGTTTTAGTTTGAAGCCTTTAATTAATTAAGTTGTTTTGATGTAGAGGTTATATTTTTGATGAAATAAGATGTCTAAAAAACACAAAGGATATTTATTTTTTTTGTGACAACGGCAGTAGAAGTAGGGTTTTTAACTGTCATGCAAGGAGGATGTCAGTAGAAAATAAAAAAGGCCGAGCATAAACTCGGCCTCAAACTTTATATATACTTGAAATTATAGACAAGCTGGGATTTCGAAAGTTTTTGAGAAAAGCTCAACTTTCTTGTCATCTCTGTCACGTCCCGCAACACGAGTGATTTTTGAAACAGTGATATCTCTAACAACTTGTTGAGTTTCAGTTGAAGTAACTGTTTTACAGTTTCTATCTTCTTTACCACGACATACTTTTCTTGTTACTTCTCTTGAGATTGGGAAAGTTAGTGTTTCGTAACCAACTACGATGTCTTTATATCTGTCACCTTCTTTACTTCCACCGATCCACTTTCTTTCGTAAATTGGGTATTGGCTTAGTGTAACAAAGTTGTCACCGTCAACACATACATCAAACGCAGTTACGATACGACCAACAAATACTGAGTATCCTGAAGAGATTTCTAGGCTTGGGTTAGCTTTTACCTCAGCTCTGATTGTATCCCATGAATCGTTTGCAGATAGTGCAAAAGATGAAACGCTTAGTAGTGCAGCAGCAAGTGCGATAATTTTTTTCATAAATTCCTCCGTTAGTTTGTTATCAAAAATTGATTTATCAATTTCTATATTTTTTAGTTGTTTTGATGAGGAAAAATTAAAATAGTTATTATTGGCCGTAAATTTTTTCTCTGTTTGAATGTTATTTCGTTCGACAATGTCCAATTGTGACAAATTCTTTATGACAAATTGGCTCGAAAGAAGACAAATGGATTGTATTGAGTTTGTTTTTGTAAAAATACTAAGTCGATAGTAATGAGGTTATCTATTTTTCGAGGCTGGATATTTAAGGAAGAAAAAAGGCAAAAAAAAAGAACTCTGTAGAGTTCCGATTTTTTTCTTTTGAATGTACCACAAAAAAAGTGGTGGGCGATGACAGGATCGAACTGCCGACATCTACCTTGTAAGGGTAGCGCTCTCCCAGCTGAGCTAATCGCCCTCCGATTTGAAGTGGAGTTAGAATAAGGATTTCACTCTCACTTGTCAATACTAAAATTTAAAAAGTTTAAAAAAAAATTAATTTTTTTTTGAAATATAAAGGCCTCTTATTTAGAGGCCTTTGTTTTTATGATTAAATTTTTGGATTTTCTTTTCTGATATAACCAACAGCATTGTGGCTGTGAAGACTTTCTAAGTGCTCAACCTTTGCTTGCCAGTCTAGAATCTCTTCTGCTGAGTTTAGAACTTCCGAGATACGTCTTGTTGAGTGCTCAACAAACATTGGATTATCGCCATTGAGAATAGCAAATGCTTGCTCATCAAGTCTCTTAACAAGAGACTGAGTTTCAGTTGGAAGAGCAATTCTCATTAGATCTACTAAATCTTCTAAGTGAAACTTTGACTCTGCCTTATAAGTTACAGTAATCGTCGCTACAGATCTTTGTGAGTGAGCAGAAGCAATACCACTTCCTTCAGTTGTCTCTCCATTTCTATACTGTTCTTCGTACTGCTTCGACATTGAAAGAGAACATGGACAAGTTGATGAGTATTCGTATTCCATTGTTAGGTTGATTAGAGGAATACCATCACGTCCTTCAACACCTTCCATTGATACTTTATAGTATTGCCATCCCCAGTTTCCTGACTTTAGTGACTGTTGTTTAACAGGGTAGTTAAAGTCTAGAGTTAGGTGGGCCTGTGGAATTAGTGGTTCAGTATCGTAGTCGCGAAGATCTGTACGGTATCTTCTAAGTACTGTCGCAAAGAATTCATTGTTAACATTTTTCTCTAAGCCTTCCGCTTGAAGAATATTACAGAAGCGAGACATGTTTGCACCTGTCTTATGTGCTTCTAGAAATACGAACATCGACGCTTGTGCATCTGTTGATCTAACAGTTCCATCTCTGTGTTCAAAATTTAGAGGGATGCGAAATCTTTCAATACCAACTTTTGGAATGGCGATATGAACTTCATTAGCTGTCTTTTGAAAGTCATTTAAACCTGTTTCATCTTTGATTTGGCAATTAAGGATATCTTCGCGGCTATTTCTAAGTGCTTCAATATTTTTCATGTGAGTCCTTTTGTTCCTTATACAGAGGTAGGTGTGGTCCAACCCTTGGTTTCATTAATAATAGCACGTTTTAACGTGTTCAAGCACTTTTGGCAAACGAACTCCGTAGTAATTATAAGGCTATACACTACTTGTATAGGTTCTTTATGAACGTAAGTTACTGATTTCTGGGAAATAACCTCATTTAATAAGCTTATTTTTTTTAAATAAGGTAAAATGGAATATGACGAGGAGCTTGATATGAAGGAAAGATCCCTAAGAGTCGAAAATTTCATCAGATACTTTGGTGAGATTGAGGACGTCAAAAAACAGATTGAGTGTTGCCCTAAATGTGGGGCCAAGTTCACTGTTACTCATTTGGCCGATCACGACAACCTCTATATCCATGAAGAGGTGACTTGTGAAAACTGCACTTATGGAACTGAGGAAACACTCCACATACTGAACTAATTTAATTAAGGAAGATTAAGTGAAGTACACATTAATTATTGCTGTCATCGCCAGCCTTACGGTTGGTTTTTTTGTTGGAAAATCCCAAAGACAAAATCCTGAAATTCAAATCAAAGAAGTCGAAGTCATCAAAGAAAAGAAAGTTGAAGTCATTAAGGAAGTTCCTGTCATTGATAAGGCCGGGGATGAAGCCTTGGCACAAGCCTTTACTTTATTCTTAGCGGCCCTTGGTCTTGAAAAAATTAAGGTAGATAAAGATGAAGTAAATGAGATCATGAAAGATCCAACGGGCTTTATTGCTCGAAATTCAATAAAAGAAAAATTAGCACCTAAAAAAAATAAGCCTGTGTTTCAGAATGAATCACGTTGGAGAAGAGAAAAAGAAAAAGCTGAGGTAAAACCAAAAGTCGCTGATTCAATATATAAGAATGTAAAATTCTCTCCGATCCCGGCCATTAAAGAGCCCCTTGTCTATTTAGCGCGAACTAAAGTCATTGAAGATGAAAAAAGATTCAAACGTATGAATGGTTCATATGCAGGAAATATTAAAATTTTAGAAGGCAAGTACAAAGGTCAAACCCACCGTATTGTCATCAATATTGAATATTTCAAAGATAGTGAAGGAAAGGGAACAGATGGCCAGTCAGAGATTCTTTTGTATGATGAAGATGGAAAGAATTACTCTCACTCTCGCGGTACCGGTGGCAATCGCAATATATTAGAAGGTAGCGATGGTTCATTTGTTATTCGTATCGTCGATAATACATTCCTTCACTTCATTATTGATCGTGGAATGAAGATGGCAAATTACTACGATGATGGAAAGCTCGTAGGAGTTGCCAAGCTTGTTGAGAATTAAAATGAATAGTCCTCTTCTCATTATCGTATCTGGCTTACCTGCAACAGGAAAGACGATGATTTCAAAAGAACTCGCAAAAGAGTTCTCATTACCATTGATTGGAAAAGATATAATCAAAGAAAGCCTATTTAATAGCTTGGGAGTGAAGGATAGGGCCTGGTCAAAAGAACTTGGAAAAGCAAGTTACCCAATTTTATATTCTTTTATTAAAGCACAGCTTAATGCCAATAAAAGCTTGTTGGTAGAAAGTAATTTTTCGAATCAATTCGATACACCAATTTTAAAAGACTTTATCTCAAAGTATGATGCAAGGGTGCTTGCGATTTATTGTGAGTGTGATGGCTCCGTCTTATTTGAACGTTTTAAGACTAGGGCCTTGTCTGGGAAAAGACATCCAGGGCATCAAGATCACTTAAACTTCGATGAATTCAAAGACTCACTTTCAAAAGGTAAGATTGAAAAGTTAGAATTAGATTGTAAAAGCCTCACTGTTAATACGACTAATATTGATGATCTTGACTTAACTGAAGTGAAAGTAGAAATAAATTCTCTACTTTCTTGAATTAATAGCGCCATTTATTTGCAATCTTAACAAGACTAAGCATAACCGGAACTTCAATAAGAACCCCCACAACAGTTGTTAGGGCCGCTCCAGAATTTAATCCAAAAAGAGCGATGGCAACGGCCACGGCAAGTTCAAAAAAGTTACTGGCACCAATCATTGAACCAGGTGATAAAATATTATGTGGTAAGCACATCTTGCGGCCAATTCCCCAACTGACAAAGAAGATAAAGTAAGTCTGTATTGTAAGAGGAATTGCTATCAGGATAATGTGAAGTGGATTAGCTAAAATCTTCTCGCCTTGAAAAGCAAAGAGAAGAACAAGAGTTGTAAGAAGGGCAACAATTGAAATTGGCTTTAGTCTTGCCATAAAGACCTCTTGAAACCACTTCAATCCAAATCTCTTGATTAAGACTTTATTTGCGATATAGCCTGCAAGTAAAGGTATCACCACGAAGATCACAACTGAACTTATGAGTGTATCGTATGGAATTGCGATACTTGTGACTCCAAGTAGGAATTGAACGATAGGGATGAAGGCCACTAAAAGAATTAAGTCATTAATGGCCACTTGAACAAGTGTGTACTCCGGATCACCTTTTGTTAAGTAAGACCAAACAAAGACCATGGCGGTACAAGGAGCAGCACCTAAGAGAATTGCTCCTGCAATATACTCTTGTGCGAGCTCTGGTGATAAAAAACCTGCATAGATTTTAGAAAAGAAAATCCAAGCAAAGAAGGCCATGGTAAAAGGTTTTATTAACCAGTTGATAATAACCGTAAGGCTTAGACCTTTTGGATTCTTTCCAACGTCAGCAATGGAATTAAAATCAATTTGTACCATCATTGGAAAGATCATAAGCCAAACAAGAATAGCAACAGGGATATTAACTGTGGCAATATTCATCTCACTTAGAACTGTGATCGATGTTCCAAGAACTTTTCCTAAAACGATTCCTGCGACGATACAAATCGTTACCCAAATACTTAAGTAGCGCTCAAAAAATCCCATCTTATATTCTCTCTTCTAAATTTATTATCATCGATTTAATTTCATCTCTTACTCGGCGATAAACCTGAAGTATTTCTTCTTCATCGCTAAAGTCTTTAGTGAGACGAGGAGGATCATCGAAACCAATATGAATGATCTTACCTCCAGGAAAGTAGGGACAGTTCTCATTGGCGTCACTACAAACTGTGATGACAATATCCATCTTTGCTTCAATTTCGTCCGTTGTATTTGATTCGTGATTTGAGATATCGACACCAACTTCTTTCATAACGGCCACGGCATAAGGATTAAGCCCATGCTTCTTTGTGCCAGCAGAGTAGAAGTTAAACTTGTCGCCTTTTAGGGCCTTACCCCAGCCTTCGGCCATTTGCGAGCGACACGAGTTTCCTGTACATAGAAAGAGGATATTCTTCTTCATTACATTCCTATATTTTAAATAATATCCTATTATGACAAACTTCGTAATGAATCGAGTAGTTCTTAATTGTTAAGATTTGGTTATCGCTTACTTTGTCCTTACAATCGGCTGGGCCTGAACTTTAATGGCCTTTCCATGCTCCATAGCAACTTGTCCGCTAACGATTGTATAAGTAGGGCATCCTTTTACTTCCATTCCATCAAAAGGTGTCCAACCGACTTTGGATGCCTGGTCTTCGTTTCTGATAGTAAAGCGCTTGTTCATATCAAGGATTGTCAGATCACCATCCATTCCTTCTTGAATAAAGCCTTTGTTAAGCTTGAAAAGTTTGGCCGGATTCTCTGCTAAATACTTAACAATATCTTCTAGAGTTAGTCGTCCAGCTTCAACGTGAGTAAGCATTACTGGAAGCATTGTTTGCACACCAGGCATTCCCGAAGGAGAAGCTGGGTAGGGTTGAGCTTTTTCTTCTAGAGTGTGAGGAGCGTGATCACTTCCAAAAACATCAATCACACCACTTTTAAGTCCTTCCCAAAGTCCATCTGTGTGATCCTTTGTGCGAATTGGTGGATTCATCTGCGCAAGAGTTCCGATCTTGTCATAGATATCTGGAGCAAAGAGAGTTAAGTGTTGAGGAGTGACCTCAATTGTACAATGCTCTTTTTGATCCTTTAAAAATTCAATTTCATCTTTTGTTGTTAAGTGAAGGATGTGAACCTTACGTCCTGCTTTCTTTGCAACTTCGATAATCATCTTTGTCGATTCAAGGGCCGTCTGAGCATCACGCCACTTATAATGAGCGTGAACGTCTCCATTTGCATTATCACGGATGGCAACATTGGCATGAAGCCTTTCCTCACTCTCACTATGAACTGAAATATGGCAGTCTAAAGTCTTGAAGATTTCAACTAGTTTGTCAGTATCATAAAGGAGAAGGTCACCTGTTGAGCTACCTAGAAAGATTTTTACTCCCGAGCATCCAACCATATCCTGTGACTTTACAAGCTCGTCGAGATTCTTTCCACTTGCTCCAATGAAGAAGCCAAAATTTGCATATGAAGTTTCTTTTGCAATATCAACTTTAACTTGGGTTGCCTCAACAGTTGTTGTTGCAGGTTTTGTATTTGGCATTTCAAAGAAAGTACAAATTCCGCCAAGAACGGCGGCCTTTGAGCCATGAGCGATATCTTCTTTATGTGTTAGACCTGGCTCGCGGAAGTGGACTTGTGTATCGATAAGTCCTGGAAGAATATCGAGTCCCTGTGCGTCAATAACTTCGGCAGCGCTTTTTAGATCAGAATCATTAAATTTAGCTAATTTTACTATCTTACCGTCCTTTATTCCGATATCTTCTTGCCAGCTTTTTTGTGAAGAGTGTAGAGTGCCGTTTTTGATGATTAGGTCGAATTCACGGATATTCATGACAGTTTTCCCTTTTTCGGTTATTCTATCTGCATAAAAAAATAGAGGAGTTGATAGTGTCACTAGTAGTTTACAATACTTTAACAAAGAAGAAAGAAACTTTTACGCCATTAGAAGAAGGCAAAGTTAAGCTTTATCTTTGTGGACCAACTGTTTATGGACCGCTTCATATTGGAAACTTTCGTGGGCCTATCTTTTTTAACTTCGCAAGAAATTGGATGGAGCATATCGGTTACGATGTGAACTTCGTTTATAATTACACTGACGTTGATGATAAGATTATTAATAAAGCAAATGAGGAAGGTGTTGATTCCCTTGAAATCTCAGAGCGCTATATTAAATACTTTCAAGAAGACTTTGGCCGCCTAGGACTTCGTCCTCATACACATAATCCAAAAGTAACGGATTATATTCCTGAAATTATAGAATACGTTCAAGGTATCATCGATAATGGTATGGCCTATGTTGTGGACGGAGAAGTTTTCTACGAAACAACAAAGCTTGAATCATATGGTGAGCTTTCAGGTGTAAATCTAGAGGAACTCAATTCGGGAGAGCGAGTCGAAGTTGATGAGCGCAAAAAAGATCCTAAGGACTTTGTTCTTTGGAAACCTGCTAAACCAGGTGAGCCGTCTTGGGATTCTCCATGGGGGAAGGGTCGTCCAGGTTGGCACATTGAATGTTCGGCGATGATCAAGTCGATTCTTGGAAAATCTATTGATATCCACGGCGGTGGAATTGATTTAATTTTCCCACATCATGAAAACGAAATAGCTCAAGGTGTAGGATGTAATTCTTGTAAATACGTAAACTACTGGATGCATAATAACTTCATCAATATGAGTGGAGAGAAGATGAGTAAGTCCCTTGGCAATATCATCACTGCTCGCGCTTTCATGGATGAGTATCATCCAGAAATTTTAAAATATATTATGCTTTCAACTCACTACCGTTCAATGCTTGATGTGACTGATGAAAAAATTGATCAGGCTTTTGGTGGTGCAATTCGTGTTTACCGCGCACTTCAAGTGGCCAAACATGCAGCTACTTTTGAAACTAATGAAAGTGCAAAAGTTAATAAGAAACTTGCAGAAGACCTAAAGCGTTTAGATGCAAAGATTGAGAAAGCATGTAATGACGATTTCAATACAAGTGAGATGATGTCTGCGGTTTATGAAGCAGTTAAAACTTTCAATACATTAAATCTTGAAAAGAAAGCAAAGGATGTAAACTCTGCACCTACTGCAATTGCATTTTCACAGTGGATTGCAAAGTATGGAAAGATGAGTGCTCTTTTTGCAATGGATCCTGAGATATTCTTAAATGAAATTAAGGAAGTTCAAATCAGAAGAAAGGGGATTGCCCTTGATAAAGTTAATGAGCTTCTGGCAAAGCGAGCGGATGCACGTGCTGCTAAGGATTGGGATGCAGCAGATGCGGCCCGTGACGAATTAAATGCTTTAGGAATTGATTTCCAAGAAAGTGGTGATGAAGTGACGTGGTCTGTTCGTGTCTAATGACCGAACACCTATTGTAATTGTTTCTTAAAAGACCTTTATATTCTCTCCTTGTGGTAATTTTATTTATATACGCAATTGACACGAGGAGAGATTTTCATGAAAAATCTAGTAATTTCAACAGCTTTAGTACTTATTTCATCAAGTTCAATGGCCCAAATTAACTCAAAACAATTTGTAGACTGCTTTGTTAAGGCCACAAATGAAGTGATTGCAGACCTTCATGTGAATGGGTCAAAGAGTAAGAAGAAGAGGCTTTGTAAAGAGCTCTCGCAAGAGATGGTCGATCGCCTAATTGAAAAGTTCACTGTAATTGAAGGTGGAGAACTTAAGTATTACTCAGCGGATAGTATGGGTAAAGAGCGTATGATCGATATCTACGACTATATTAAAGATGATATGAATTGCTATGGTAACGCAGTCGAAGGACAAGGCGGATCTCTATTTGGAGCTCTGGCAAATACATTTGCTTATAATAAAAACTTAAAATTAACAGATCTGGCGCTGGATAAAATGGCCGGCCAAGATCTTTGGGATAAAGCATTTAGTCCAAGTATTTACAAAAATTTGAATGACTTAGATCTATCATATTGCAAGTAAGCTTAAGCTTTACTTGGCACAAATAGAGGAAGCAAATACAATACTAGAATGAAACGTTTTATCCTACTATTGAGCTTCCTCTTTTGTTTTCAACCTTTCGCAAAACAAGTCAATACGGCCCTTGTTGTAAGTGGTGGTGTTTCACTAGGCTCTTATGAGGGCGGATTCTTAAGTTATCTAACTGAATTTGAAAAATTAAATTATCAAGTACAGCGTACGCCACAAATTTATGCTGGAGCATCTGCTGGTAGTATGAATGCTTTGATTACTTTTCTTGAAGCCGGAAGAGTTCATGGTGGAGAGTATATTGTAAAGGACTCACTCTTTTGGCGACTTTGGGTGCCTTTAGGAATTGATCGACTAGCGGATAATAAGCAAATGTCCATGACTAACTTTTTATCTAAAAAGCCGATTCAATCAATGTATAAAGATGCACGCCAAATCTGGAATGAAGGCTTACGAGCTGATATCGATATTGTTTTTGGAATCACTCTTACTCAAAAGAAGCCTGAGATTATTGAAGTATACAAAGGTGGAAGAAAATTTCCTCAAATGCTAAATGAGGCCATTTTTAGAATCCGTGGCCAAGGTGAGGGGAAGCCACCTATCATCGAAAACTATCCAATTGCCACAAATTCGACGAGACAAATCTACTTACCATTCACTAAGAATCAAAATGATAACTTAACAAAACTCTTACAGGTAATCGAGGCTTCTGGAGCCTTTCCTTTGGCCTTTAAACCGGTTGATATTGAGTATTGTAAGTACGAGGACTTTAAATCGAAGAAAAAGTGTCCATTGAGTTCAATTACAAAAAGAACATTTATCGATGGTGGTATGTTTAATAATATTCCATTAACAATCGTTAATAAGGTATCTAGGCACAAAGTCGCTAAGGATAATTTGCTTTTAATTATTGACCCAAGCGATGAACACTTACTTTATGAAACTCGTGAGTTTCAAGAGAATGGAAAGGAAGTCGCAAAGTATGTTCTTGATATTTTTGATAGCTTTATAGGAACGGCCCGCTCTCGTGAAACAATTGCTTTTTATGAGTCTCCTAGTTTTTCTAATTCTATGAGCTCAACTGTATCACTGCCTCTGGCCTCTTCTCCGATGTATGCCTTCTTTGGTTTCTTTGAAGAAGATTTTAGACGTTTTGATTTCTTAGTTGGTTATGCGGATTCTAAAAAGTTTACTAGTGACTATATTGCAAAGAATCACTCGGGACGAAAATTTAAGATGCCTAAAAGAATCCAATTTGATCAAGATGAAGCTTGTATTGTTGAAGTTGTTGAAAGAAAGGACTTTAATCATATCTGTCTTGAAGGGCTTAATAAGAATTTAAAGACAATTTTAAAAATCTCTGTAGCAAAGGTTATTGAAAACTGTGAGCAAGAGCTAGAGCTAAAATTGTGTCATCGAACGGAATCATTTAAAAAGAGTCGTTTATATGAAAATCGATATGAGGAATTTAGATTCAAAGAAAAAGAAAATATAACTCAATACACACTTAGAAAACTAAAGGATGAAGACTTTCTCTTTAATGAGCTTCATAAAACAGAGAAGAGAATAAATCGAAGTGATGCGCCATATTTGGTTATAAACAAACTACATACATCTATTGAGTCTTATACTGATAAACTCAACGCTACCGAAAAATTTGTCGCAAAATTAGGTTCAAAAGCCTATCTTGATTCTATTTACTACATTCCTTATGAGTCGTACTTCTCAATTGATTTAGGAACTCTTGCAGAAATTTCGTACACTCGTGCAATTGACGACTTTTCAAGATCGATAAAGAGTTGGCGCTGGGGTGTTGGATTGATGCTAAATTCTGTTATGGACTTTCAAGAATCTAAAGATGATGACAATGTTTTTATTCCTAATATTGGAATTGAAAAGACAATGCTTAGCTGGTCTGATGAGAGTTTACAAATAAGCCTAGGTGTACGAGGAGGCTATATGTTTTCTAGTACCGATAAGTATGGCTCTGTCGAATGTAGTAGCTTCCGTGCAAATTTTAAATCTTGTTCTGGAGTTTATGGCCAATTCTATCCACTTTTTACCTTATATGAAAAAGTACGTATTAAGCCATTTGTTCACTACATTCATGCAACAGAAAATAAAGAAATTGGTACTGGTTTAGAACTTGGGCTTAACCTTTAGTAACAGGTTTATAAAGAACTAAGATAATACCAACGATAATAAGTGGGATACTTAGAATTTGTCCCATATTTAGGGCCATACCTTGTTCAAATGCCACTTGGTTTTCTTTAAAGAATTCCACAAAGAATCGCCATGCAAAACCACCAATAAAGATAATTCCTAAAAAGCGTCCAGATTGCCACTTATTGTGAAATTTTGAATAGAGGTAGTAAACAAGTCCTGAAACTGCAAAGAAGCCAAGTGCTTCGTAGAGCTGAGTAGGGTGGCGAGCAATATTATCTGCACGAACAAATTTAAACGCCCATGGAAGATTTGTTGGATGACCAAAGATCTCAGAATTCATTAGGTTTCCAAGTCTAATAAATCCACCTGTCATAAGGGCCGGTGCTGCAACAAGATCAAGAAGCCACATCAGTGGGACATCTTTAACTCTTTTCTTAAAGGCGTATATTGAAACGATAACACCAAGGAATCCACCGTGACTTGCAAGTCCACCTTTCCATACATAGAGAATCTCAAGGGGATTACTTAAGTAATAACCTGGCTCATAGAAGAGACAATGACCTAGACGTGCACCAACGACACAACCTACAATCATGTAGTTTAATAATGAGCTTACTTCGTCTTTAGTAAAGTTTTTTTCTTTGATTAGGTAGCGGCGACAATAGCGCTCACCAATAAAGAAACCAACGATAAACATTAGTGAGTAATAACGAACGGCAATAGGTCCGATTCTAAATATTTCTGGATCAACATTCCATGTAATCATATACTTATTGTATGATGATAGTGTAGGTTTTACACTTACTTTTTACTTTTAAATCTTATGCAAGACGTTAATACACTAAACGCTCAACATTATTGCCAAGTCGCGGTTGATTATCCAAAACTACCAAGTGTTCTTACTTATAAGACGTTAGGAGAGGAAATACCTGTTGGTAGCCTTGTGGAAGTCCCTCTTGGTAGAAGGAAGGCTAAAGGTGTTGTCGTACCATTTACAATTACGCAAAAAGAATTAGAAGAAACGATTACTAAGTATAAGCTTAGGCCAATCAACGAAGTTCTCGCGCCAGAGTTTTCATTATCACAAAGTGAGATGAAGCTCTACGATTGGATGTCTCGTTACTATCACTACAATCTTGGGCAACTTGCTTGGGACTGCTTGCCAAAAATTTTAAAACGTCCTCGCGAAGTTGAAACTCAATTTGGTGATAACCAAGATTTTGAACATGAACTATCTCCGCTACAAAAGCCCATATATGAAAGTATCAATGCTAAGCTTGATAATGGATTTGATCGCTTTCTCGTTCATGGTGTTACAGGATCAGGAAAAACATTAATTTATCTTCACTTGATAAAGAATGTATTAAAGAAGGGAAAGAGTGTACTTTTCTTGCTACCTGAAATTAACCTGACGCCTCAGTTTATGGAGACGTTTAAAAAATATTTGGATTGTCCAATTCTTCCGTATCACTCGGGTGTAACACCTTCTCACAAGAATGCTATTTGGAAGTTTTTAAAGAAATCTGATCGGCCAGTTCTTTTAATGGGAGTGCGCTCTAGTGTTTTCTTGCCTGTTGAAAACCTAGGCCTTGTGATCGTTGACGAAGAACATGATAGCTCATTTAAGCAAACAGATCGTTGTCCTTATAATGGGCGCGATGTTGCCATTAAGAAAGCACAGCTATTCAATGCACCTGTCGTTCTTGGTAGTGCGACGCCTTCATTAGAAAATTACTTCACTTTTTCAAAGCTTAAACCAGAGAATTACTTTTCATTGGAAAAGAGAGTTGCCGGCGGCTTTCCGGAGATTGAATTATTAGACTCTCGCTCTCATGGTGCTAAGAAAGATATGGATGCCTTATCGATTTGGCCATTTGAAAAGAAGTCTTTAGATATGATTAGTGAAGCTTTAGATAGAGACGAGCAAGTTCTCGTTTTTGTAAATCGCCTAGGTTTTTCAAATTATCTTCAGTGTCGAGGTTGTGGTTATAAATTCGAAGATCCTAATACTGGTGTACCACTAAGGTATTTTAAAAATAAAAATATTCTTTCAAGCTCTCATTCAGACTATCAAATTCCAAGACCAGAAATTTGTCCTGAATGTGGAAATATGAATCTGCTACAAAAGGGATTCGGTACAGAAAGACTGCAAGAAGTTTTACAAGAGTTTTATCCTACTAAGAAGATTGAGCGCTTTGATCGCGATGAGATCACAAATCTTGATAAGCTAGAAGATAAACTTGAGCGTTTCCATAAAGGTGATATTGATATCTTTGTCGGAACACAAATGCTTTCTAAAGGTCACAACTTTAAAAAAGTTAATCTCGTTTTAATTTTAGGAACTGATTCAATGCTAAACTTCCCTGACTTTAGGGCCATGGAAAAAGCTTATCAAATGATTGTCCAAATTTTAGGACGAGCAGGGCGATATTCAAATCACGCTAAGGTTGCAATTCAAACGATGCTTCCAGATAATACAATGTTCGATTTTATCAAATCACATAGTTTTTCTGGTTTTTATGATTTCGAATTAACAACGCGTGAGTTTGGTCTATTTCCTCCTTATACAAAGATGGCAAATATTCATGTCTCTGGTAGAGATCGCGACAAAATAATTGCCAATCTCTCAAGTGAAATTCAAAAGCTTCGTGGGTTAATGGAACAGTTGGGAATCGATGGCCAAGTATGGGGCCCTACTCCTGCTATGATTGAAAGGCGTGCGAATATGTTCACATGGAGCATGTCTTTAATGTGTAAGAATGGGGGCGAGCTCAATCAAGTATTGCAGATTTTTCGCGCTCAAAATAAGATCGACTATTCTTTCTCTGTAAAAATCGATGTCGATCCAATGGATACTTAATTTATGCTTTCAAAAATAATTACTAGCTTCTTCTTTATCGTGGCCCCTCTTTGTTATTCACCTGGCCCTGCAAATATAACTTTGGCCGGCCTTGGGGGAACTTATAGTTTTAAGAAAACTCTACCTTTCATACTTGGGTTATGGCTTTCAACTATTTCAGGACTTCTACTTTGTCTATATGGTGCAACAGACTTCATCATGAAACATGAGAAGCTCATGAGATACCTTCCTGTTTTTGGAGCTTTATACTTATTCTTTATGGCCTATAAAAGCCTTACTAATGTGAAGAAAGTAGAGGTGAAGAATGAGGAAGAAAATAATAAAGGTCCTTCATTTCTAGAAGGGGCTATTTTTCAGGCCCTAAATCCCAAATTCCTAGTTTTCACAATTAGTGTTTACTCACCATTTTTAAATGAGGGGAAACTCTTTCTAACACTTTTTAGTGCCGTGATTTTTTTTGGTGGAGCTAGTGCTCATCTGCTCTGGTTTTTTATGGGCAATCGTCTGGCCCACGTTTTAGGCGGGAAGAAGGCCCAGTACTTTTTTAGTATCCTATTAATCGCAGTAGGGATTTGGATGATTTCAACTTCTATCTCTAAGTAGTTAATATTACTAGCTGTATTAGTCTAACCTAATTGTCTTAAAACGATTTCTATTTACAAAGTACTTGCTAAATCTAAATAACGCATGTAGATATTGGACATGCACAAGTCTCCTGTTCGCTTTTCATTTATTATTCCGATTGTTATGGGGGTAGTACTAACAATAAGCTTCTTTGTCATGGGCGCAGCTACTTACAGTATTCATAGTAATCAGGAAAGGGTTCGTTTTGAGAATGATAGAGAAATCATTTCAAGACAGATTGTAAATTCTCTAAAACTTCCTATCTGGAACTTAAATAAAGAATATATTCAGAAAATTTCTAATGTCTTTGTTAACTCAAGCGACCAGGCCGTTACTGCTATTACTGTTAGAGATGAGAATGAAAGTCTTTTGAGTCAGATTTCATTAGTTGAAGCAGCGGCCCCAAAATATGTAAGCCCTGAAATAGTCATTGAAAATTTTGAAGTTATATATGAGGGCAAAAAGATAGGAAGTGTTGAAATTAGATTTTCGAATCAATTAAATGCTATCTATGTTCACAATATCATGAAGATGATTGGGGTATGGTTTATATCAGGACTTGTTCTATCTTTGATTGTGACATCAATTGCTTACTATTATTTATTCTTTAATCCTCTAAAACACTTTGTAAATAGAACAAGCCGTATTGCCAGTGGTGACTTCCGCCCAATACGTGAAAAATTTGTTCTTAATGAATTATCATTCTTTGCAAAAACACTTAATAAAACTCTAACCGAAATTATTTTAAGAGACGTAAAGCTAAAGAGATATAATGAAGAGCTTGAGGCGATAGTTACGACAAGAACTCAGGAATTATATGAGCAAAGAGAAAGAAGTCACGAATCAGAGAGACTCGCTGCCCTAGGGCAAATGGCCGCTGGGATCGCTCACGAGATTAATAACCCATTATTTGTTATTCTTGGAAATCTAAATCGATTAAAGAAATGTGTTAACGGCGAGAAGTGTGAATACATTCTTGAAAAGGTTGAGCTTGCTGCAGATCGAATTACCGATATTGTTAAGAGTATGTCGACAATGTCTCGTGATGGTCAAAAGGATTTAAAAACAATTATTAGGTGTGAAGAATTAGAATCAATTGTTTCATCTATTTGTCGAGGACGTTTAGCGGAAAAAGATATTCGTTTAGAATTCTCTTACGATAAATCTTCTATTGATAATTTAATTTATGCTAATAAAACTCAGATTAGCCAAGTTCTTGTTAATTTAATTAATAACTCGATTGATGCGATTGAGGAATTAGACGAACGATTAATTATCGTTTCTATAAAACAAGATTTCGAAAATCTTTATATCGAAGTCATTGATAGTGGAAAAGGGATTGATCCAAGAATCGAAAGCCGTATTATGGAGCCTTTTTACACGACTAAAGATGTAAATAAGGGAACAGGATTAGGACTTAGTTTATCTTATGAGATGATGTTAAATAATGATGGCTATCTTAGATATGATTCGAAGTCTGAAAATACGAAATTTATCTTATCGTTACCTAGATATAGTGGAGAAGCTAGTGAATTACTTCACTAAGTACGCTTTAATATTTGCTTTCTCTACTTCTCTCTTTGCTGCCAAGGAAGTTCAGGTTGGTGCTTATCAATTCCCACCATTTTATATTTCTAAAAATGGAAAGAAGTCTGGACTCGTTTATGAAGTTATAAAAGAGCTTAATAAAGTTCAGAGTGAATATCGATTTAAGATTGTGGAAACATCTGCAAGGCGACGCTATCGAGACTTTACAACGAAGCGCTTTGATTTAATTTTATTTGAAAGCCCTAGGTGGGGATGGGAAGAACGTGGCATAAAATATGATATGACTCCTTCTTTTTTAAAAGGTGGCGAAAAATTTATCGCTAAAAAAGATAAGAATAGAACTCATGCTTACTTAAAGGATTTAAAAAAGAAGAACATTCTGCTGTATGATGGTTATCACTATGGATTTCTTGATTTTGATATTGATCAGAAATACGATGCGAAATTAATCTATACCAACTCACATGAAGGAAATATTTTAAGTATCTTAAAGGGACGTGGAGATATTGCCGTCGTAACAGAGTCTTACCTAACTCAGTTTTTGGAAGATAATAAAAATTTAAAAGATAAACTCATTATCTCTACTCACTACGATCAAGAGTATTCTCACCGAGCATTAGTCACTCAAGACTCTATTATCACAAACGAAAAATTTTATCATTTCTTAAAGCTAATTAAAGATAGACCTTGTTGTCGACAGTTTTCAAATTTTTAGTTTAACTCATACATTAAAAGCTCACTGAAGCGTTCTTTAGAGCGTCTCCAAGCCTTTGCTTCTTGTCTTAACTTCTCATTCTTTGCAGAGTTTGGACCCATTAAAAGTTGTCTCTTTTTTGGATTATTGATCATAACACAAAAAGTAACAGGATCGGCTTCAAAGCTTCTTCCGCAAATATTATAAACGAAGTCGAGGCTTCCTGTTTTATAGCGGTACTTTTCAAACCCTTCATTAGTTAAATACTTGCGATGTAGAGAACCACTGTGACCAGTAATTGAAAGTAGGTTAATGAAGTAGTTATTGCCAAATTTCTTATATGCGTTCTTATTGATGAAATTGACAATATCTTGAGCTAACATTTCTATGTTAACACTCAGTCCAGAACTATTAGTAAGCTCGCCTTTAACAGGTAGCTTTAAGTCGCTAACCATTTTTTGAGCAGCATCTTTCAAATTATCTTTTTTTGTCGCTTTTAAGACTAGTGTTTCAATAAATAAGTTATTTGAGTACTCGAGAGATAATTTTACCATATCTAGAGAAGGCACAGAGTAGACAGTGTTTAAAATTTTAGACTTAGTAAAACTTTCTTCAAACGCCACGCCTTTTGTTTCAATGCCCGCAATCTTTAAGTGATGATTAAAATAATTAGCATTAAACTGTAGAGAGTCTCTTATAGGTACTTCTAGAAAGTAATCTTTGGAATTTGTATAAACCCATGATTCCTTTTCATTATTTTTGATATGACGAAAAACTTCTCCAGGTCCTAGTGGCTTAGGTGACTTTTTAATTTCTAGGCCATTGTGATTTGGGAAAATATTTTTATCGTCACGTCCGATCGACTTGAAACGGTTAAAATTTATGTTAAGGCCTGAAATACTTTGGTTATATGGTTGGTCATCTAGTCCAACATTTCCTATACGATTTAGATCGACAAAATTATTAACAACAATGAGTTTTCCTTCAACTTTCTTTATTCCAGCTGCCTTTACTGCATCAATGAGATCATAGGCTTGTGCTGTTAGAAAGTAGGGGTCACCTGAAGTACTTAGGATAAGGTCTCCCTTTAGTGTCCCGTTTGAAATATGTCCTCTTGAGGCAATCGATGTTTTAAAACGATAGTCTGTACCTAATTTATCGAGGATGTAATAAGCCGAAAATATTTTAAAAATCGAAGCGGGGATAAAAGAGTTTTTTGAATCGAGGGATCTTGATTTACCACTATCCCATTGTAAGAAGTAACTTAATTCGTCACCCTTATCTAAAAATTCTTTCTTTAAATTGTCGATTGATGTTGTGGCAAGAGATGCTAGAGAAAAAAATATTAAAAATAAAAACTTCATTTGTGCTTATCCTTATGGCAACAGTCTAGAGTTACAGGATCATATCCGCCTTTTGACCATGGGTGGCAACTCGCAATACGTTTTGTTGTTTTCCAAAATGCTATGTGAAATGGCAGTTTGGAAAAGGCCTCAATGCCATATTGAGAGCATGTTGGAGTATAGCGACAATTTGCCCCGAGAAATGGGGAGATTGCTATTTGGTAAAAGCGGATTAATTTGATGAAAATGTATCTCATTACGCGTTATTTTAGCATTTTCATGGATAATTTGCTAAATTTTTATGGTTCAAATTAATAGGAAAGAAGATGTTAAAACAAGAAAGAGCAGACTATATTGTCGAGGCACTTGAGGAGCTTTATCCAGAGACTCCAACGCCTCTAGATCATACGAATGAGTTCACCTTACTGATAGCTGTCTTATTATCAGCACAATGTACAGATGAACGAGTTAATCAGGTGACGCCGGCACTTTTTGCAAAGGCCGATAACGCACGCGACATGATGAAGTTAACACAAGAAGAAATTAAAGAAATCATTAAACCTTGTGGACTTTCTCCAAGAAAGTCTAAGGCCATTTATGATCTCTCAAGAATTCTTGTTAATGAACATGATGGAGAAGTTCCAGCAAGTTTTGAAGATCTTGAAAAGCTTCCTGGTGTCGGTCATAAAACGGCCTCTGTCGTTATGGCCCAGGCCTTTGATGTACCAGCTTTTCCTGTGGACACTCATATTCACAGGCTTGCTCAGCGTTGGGGCCTAACAAAGGGAAAGAATGTCGAACAAACAGAAGAGGATTGTAAGAAACTCTTTCCAAGAGATCTTTGGAATAAACTTCACTTGCAAATTATCTTCTATGGCCGCGAATATTGTAAGGCGAGATCATGTTTTGGACTCGAATGTCCAATCTGTCGCTATGTATATCCAAATCGTAAATCAAAAGTAGAGACAAAGAAATGAGAGTAACAAGAATTAATGATTTTGATATTTTACTACAAGAAGGAAGTACAAATAAGTCAATCGTAGTACTTCATGGATATGGAGCAAGTTTTCAAGATTTAGCTCCTCTATATCAGTATCTAGATCCAAAGGATGAATTCAATTGGTATTTTGTCGATGGACCGATGAAAGTTGATATTGGAATGGGAATGAAGGGAAGTGCCTGGTTTCCAATCGATATGATGGGACTTCAACAAGCTTCGATGGAAGGACGAATCGAAGATTTCTTCTCTCAGAGTGTTCCTGATGGAATCGAAGATATGCGTGATCGCTTAGTTCATTTGATCAAAGAGATTAAAAAGAATAGCACAGAAGTATTCCTAGGGGGATTCTCACAAGGCTCAATGCTAAGTCTTGCCGTTGCATATAAAGAACCTCATTTAATTGAGCGTCTCTTCTTACTTTCATCTACTTTATTTGATGAAGCGCATATTGCAGAAAATACAAAGCATATTAAGCATATTCCAATTTTTCAATCGCATGGAAGTGTTGATCCTATTCTTCCATATTTTCTGAGTGAGAAGCTTAAGAGTTATCTTGAGAAGGTTAATGAATATGAATTCCACCCATTCCAAGGTGGCCATGAAATACCAATGCCAGTTATTCAAAAGTTAAAAGATTTTTTAGGAAAGTAGAAATATGTTAAGTGGAAATATTCGCAAAATGAAAACGTCTCTTGAGGACGGACTAGCTCACTATCATTTACCTTTAGGTGATGAGCTTCTTTATATGAATGATCTTCTTGAAAAGAAGATCAAGCTAAGTTTTGATGGTCAGATAAACTCTGTCTATTCTGGTGAGTTAATTAAGAAATCATATTCCCAAGGCTACTCTTATAAAGAAATGATTACACTTGCACAATGTGACACGTGTATCGTAAAGCCTGAGCTATGCCATTTTCATAAAGGAACATGTCGCGAGCCAGAGTGGGGAGAGAAGAATTGTATGATTCCTCACTATGTTTATCTTGCTGTATCATCTCATGTGAAAGTAGGGATCACACGTCACACGCAAATTCCTACTCGTTGGATTGATCAAGGAGCATCGTATGCTCTACCTATTTTAGAGGTACCTGATAGAAAAACTTCTGGAGAGATCGAGGTTGAGATTGCAAAGGCATTTTCGGATAAGACTAATTGGCGCAAAATGCTTATGAATGAAGTTGCAGATGAAGATTTAGAAATGCTTCGCGATCAGATCTATGATGACTTTGCAGACTTAATTGATAGTTTTGGTCTTGATGATATTGAAGAAGAGGTGACTCATATTGAATATCCAGTAATTGAATTTCCAAAGAAGGTTAAGTCTCTTGGTTTCGATAAGAATCCTGTTATTGAGGGGACTTTAATGGGAATAAAAGGTCAGTATCTTATTTTAGATACAGGTTGTGTGAATATGCGAAAGCATGGTGGTTACTTTTTAAATGTCGAGGTCGACGTCTAGGCCACATTCTTTAGCGTGGAGCTGAACCATATTCCTCACTTCTTTTGTTGAAACTAAATGGTCAAGAAGCGAAAACTTCTGCGTTAGAGGAATCGCACAACCATTGTCGCATTTAGCATCAGAAGTGATGATGTTCACATGTTCCACTGGCTTCGTATTTTGAAAGCTTGCCATCCATTTGAAATGCTCAAGAATCTTATTTGAAATATTCTGAGCTATTTCACTACGTCTTTCTAAGTTGTATAGAAAGCGGCCAGTATCTTTTTGGCGGCCATTAACTAATATATGAATGACGCCTTTTTCTTTTAGATGTACACTGTTACTTAAACACTTTGGACAAAACATTACTTTTCCTTAAATTTAAGTATAATTATAAAAGCTAAATAAAAATTAATCAAAGGGTAAAATATGGAGCCAATTAAAAGAGCGATTCCTATGCGTGACGGTGTCAAATTGTATACCGAAGTCGTTGAGCACGGTGCTAAGTACTGGCTAATAGCGACTCATGGAATAGGTGAGCATTTAGGTCGACATAAATACCTACAAGAAATTTTTGGCTTTGATGTAAACGTTTTTCAATATGATCTTCGTGGTCATGGCCGAAGTGGTGGAGAAAAAGCATATATCGATCCATTTGAGCAGTATATGTTAGACCTTGAAGATTGCCTTAAGCATTTAAGAGAGAATTATAAAATGGAAGATTATATTCTCTATGGGCATTCGATGGGTGCTCTAATCACTTGTGGCTTCACTCAGAATAACTTAAAAGATGGCCCAAAACCTAGAGCTATAATTGTAAACGCTCCTCCTGTTGGAGTAGGTGGTCCCTTCGCAAAGTTTGTTAATAAAGTGAAAGGCAAGTACTTTAGCAAGCTGGCCTCGATTAAAATGTCGATACCACTTGGTGGCCTTGTTGACTTAAATACATTATCTCACCGTAATCAAGTTGTTGAAGAATTTAAGAACGATCCGTTTAATCTTCAAAAGCTTCACACTAAACTTCTACTTGAAATGGTTTCCTGTAGTAAGAAGGTATTTTCAAAGCCTATTAATGATGAAGTGGAGAAATATATTTCTTATGGAACTGCTGATGAGCTAGTTAGTGTTCCTGAACTTGAAAGGTACTTAAAGGAAGTAGACACAAGTTTTACGATTACAAAGATAGAAGGCGCACGACACGAACAATATCAAGAAATTGAAAAGTATCGTACACCTTATTTTAACTATCTTAGGGAAATAGTTAAAAAACTAATTTTCTAACGAGTTTGAATATAGTCGATAAAATTTTTGATTACTTTACGTCCACCTTCGTAACCTGACTTTAGCTCTTCATCTGAAAGAGTCATCTCAATATGACTATCGACAAAATCTTGCGATGCCTCAGGGTGGCCTTGGAAGCTAAAGAATGGAAGAGTCTCATGAGCGATCCCATCAAGGAAGCAATCATTTGAAGTTGCTAGGTGAACAAAACCTTTTGGAAGCTCTTTCACTTCGTAGTGATGGGTAATAAAGAGACTAAATTCTTCACCCTTATTAAAACCAAATTTATCCATGAGAATTTTTGTTTTTCTGGTCCCTTCAAAAAGCTGATTATCAGGTTTAACCATATCAACTGTTGAGCCAAAGATGTCGGCAATGAGTTGATGGCCAAAGCAAATTCCCATAACAGGGATATCTTGTTCTAATTTTTCTTTCATACGTTTAGCAAGATCGACTTGCCAATCAAGTCTTTGGTATACGTTTGAGTCTGAGCCGAAAATGATATAGCCACTGGCCTCTTCAATTTTATCTAGTGAGTCACATCCAAATTGAGATACCCAATGATATGTCGTCGGTATATTAAAATTTTGAATCATTTGATTCATACAATTGTAAGACGGATTGTTGATAGCACAGTCAATGATAGCAATAGGCTTCTTCATTATTTCACCTTCTAAGCTCGAATAAAAATGCGTTAATTAATGAGGGCATAATCTAACAAAATTGTTAAAAAGCTAAAAGAAGTTTGTCGAAAAAAGAAATTACTTCTTATGAAAATTGACACTTTAATAAGTTCCGTTACACCTCAAACTTTTGGCACTTTTCAAATTAAAGTTTGAAAAATCAGTATTTTTAAAGGCCAAATATTTAAATACAATGAAAAACATTTGAAATTTATAACTTACCAAGACTTGGTAGAGCCTAAATGTGAATTCAATACCTTTCAATTTTGTCTCGAATCTAAAAAAAAAATACTTTGTTGATATGAGTTAAAGGGCTAATTTTATATAGAATCTAACTAAAAACAGGTTAAAGTTAAGCTAAGAGTTAACCGATAAATAAATTAAGATTAATTCGGGGGGATATCTTGTCAACTGCCAAGAAATTAGATCAAGACAATATTGAGAAGCCAGCAACTTCTGCAGAAGTGTCAAAGGTTTCAGCTTCTTCTAAAGATGAAAATCCATCTAATGTTCTAGAGTTTTCGATTACGAATCAGATCAAAAGTGTTGATTTATCAAAGTTAGGTGAAAGTTCTGAAGAGAGCACTGGTAGTTTAAATAATCTTGATCTAAGTGCTAAGCCAGTAGGCGATATCACTCATACACAAATCTTAAATTTAGCAAAAAGTTCAACTGAAGTGGATGTGCTTGAGGCACAGGTGAAGTTAATCGCCCTTTTTGTATCTGAGGCCAGACTACTTGAGGGCGAGCTGAATAAGTATATTCATGCAATTCACAAACAAAGCCCACAGTCTAAGAAGTATCTTCTTCAAATGAGGAAAGTTGTTAAAGACTTTTCTAATATTGAAAAGATTCTTGAGAAGGCCAGGTCCGTAAAATAAGCTGGAATTAGCGACTTGCTATTTGAAGTAGCTTATCTTCTTTTGTCTTCTTTGAGTCACCCTCTTTTTTAGAATCTTTTTCATCTTTTTCAGGCCCTTGGTCTTCAACTGGAATACTCTTTAAGATCTCAGTTGCAGATACATTCATGTTAATACCAAGACATGCGATTACGGCCATTGCTAGTAAAAGTTTCATAATTTCCTCACGTATAGAATTATGCTTAGAATAGGAAGGATTTAGGCCTTAGACAAAGAGAATCGGTCCGGTGTAGTAATTTTTTTAAACATGTAAGATTGAGATGGGATTCTTACAATGGAGAGGACATTTTTAAGAGTGAGGGTAAGTTTAAGCGGTGCCAAACTTACCCTGAATATTTATTATTTTTTGATAAATGTTTCTAGAAACTTCACCCTTGTCAGTGCTGGTGGGTGAGAGTGGTAAAATGAGCTGTAAACTGGATCTGGAGTCAATGTACTAGCGTTATCCTTATACATCTTCACTAGAGCGTTAATAAGCTCCTGAGGATTTGAATGAATTGATGCAAATTCATCAGCTTCAAATTCATACTTTCTCGATGCCCAAGATGAGATTGGAGTAATAAAGAAAGTATAGATACCACTAACAAGTAAAAATAGAGTTAGGGCCATGTAAGTTTGAGTTGTATGTACTCCATGCATTTCGAAGAACCATGATGTTTGCATCAGCTGACCTAGGATAAAAAGACCAATGAAGCTGAAGACAAAAGCTTTAATCATCATTTTAAGGATATGCTTACGCTTGAAGTGACCTAGCTCGTGAGCAAGTACGGCCTCTACTTCTGAAGCGCTTAATGTATTAATCAGAGTATCAAAGAAGACGATACGCTTATTCTTTCCAAAGCCTGTAAAATAAGCGTTTCCATGTCCACTCCTACGTGAAGCATCCATCACAAAAAGCCCCTTACTTTCAAAATCGACACGCTTTAGAAGATCAAGAATTCGCTCTTTTACCTCTCCTTCTTCAAGTTCTGTAAATTTATTGAAAATTGGTGCGATAAAAGTTGGGTAAATCCACATAAGTAATAGTTGGAACACACTTAGAAATGCCCATGCATATGCCCACCAATACTGTCCTAAAGATTCCATGATCCAAAGAATTCCATAGATTAGTGGAGTTCCGATAATTAGTCCTAGCAGTGAGCCTTTAATCATATCCATTACGAAAGTTTTAAAAGTTGTTTTGTTAAATCCATACTTTTCTTCGATAACGAAAGTTGAGTAAAGGGCCTCTGGTAGGCCAAGTATTGAATTAATGAAACTGAATGCCAAAATGAAAACCGTTCCAGTTAATAGCGGTGATAATCCAAGTGTCAGAATTGATTTATTAAGTGCGTCAAGTCCACCACCTAGAGTCCAAACAACAAGAGTAATATAGCCCAGGAAGTTGAACAGTTGTCCCTTATTAAGCTTCTCCATAGTGTAGCGAGCAGCTTTCTGATGCTCTTCTAGTGAGATCTTGTCAGCGAATTCTTCCGGTACAGCATTAAAGTGTTTACCGATATGTTTAATATTTCTCTTATCTAGGTAAGCCTCAATTAATCCTTTGATACAAAGGACTGAAATAAATACTTTTGATGCGATCGTAAGATTGACCATATGCTTCCTTTTTTTTAACTTCTATATTTGTTATGACCTCTATATCATGACAAAAAAAAAGGTATTTGCCTATGAATGTTCACCAAATTTATACCGATTCACCTCTACGCAATTACAACTACATTGTCGAAATGGGCAATGCAGAAGTTGCTGTAGTTGATCCTATCTATCCCGAATTAATCAACGAATGGTTGGCCAATAATGATCGTCAACTTGCAGTGATTTTACTCTCGCATGGACACTATGATCACGTGGCAGGTGTTGAGGCATTAGTAAAAGAGCATGGCGCTCAGATTTGGGGCCATAAAGATAGTTTTGAAACAATTGACCGCATACTCGTTGATGGAGAAAGAATTTCAACCGCATTAGGGGAAATGGAAGTCATCGAGACTCCAGGACACACGATGGACCACTTATGCTTTCTATTTTTTGAATCAGCTAAGCAGGTTGAGATCATTACAATGGATACGATTTTTAATGCAGGCATTGGAAATTGTAAAAATGGCGGCAATCTTGAAGTCTTCGTTAAGACTATTTTAGCACTTAATGAAAGAGTCGAGGATCAGGTTATTTTATGGCCTGGCCATGATTACATTATTAACAATCTAAACTTTACCTTGGCCAATGACCCAGAGAATGAGGCAGCTAAAGAGTTACTTGAGCGAGTGCAATCTGAAGGTAGTATTGGATTTCAAACCAATTTTGAAACAGAAAGGAGAGTTAACCTCTTCTTGATGACGAGTGATAAAGAAAGAATTAAAGACTTAAGAAAGAAAAGAGATAATTGGTAAATTAAAAACAATTAAAGGAGTTGATATGAGTTTTCCAAAAGTTGGAAATATGGCGCCAGCATTTACAATGCTTAACCAAGATGAGCAAAAAGTAAGCCTTAAAGATTTTAAAGGTGAGAAGAACGTTGTTCTTTATTTCTATCCAAAGGCGATGACACCAGGATGTACAACACAAGCTTGCGGTATTCGTGATTATAAGAAAGAGTTCGCAAAGGCCGATACAGTTGTTTTGGGTGTGTCTCCAGACGAGCCAGCACGTCTTGTGAAATTTATTGAAAAACAAAAACTGAATTTTGACCTTCTATCAGATCCAGAGCACAAGTCGATGGATAAGTATGGTGTTTGGGGACTTAAGAAATTCATGGGTAAAGAATACATGGGTGTTATCAGAACGACTTTTATTATTGGCAAAGACGGTCGTCTGAAATATGTAATGGATAAAGTGAAAACTAAGTCACACCATGAAGACGTACTTAACTGGATTAAAGAGAATCTATAGACTCTGTCTTTGAATTTTTAGAAGAGGAAGTATATGAAGGCCCTAATTTTATTTTTATTATTTTCAACGACTTATGCAGCAACAATTGAAGTGATGTCTTATAACGTTGAAAACTTATTCGATACGCAAAAAGATGAAGGAAAGAACGACTGGTCATACCTTCCAAAGAATACTAAAGGAAAAGTTGAAGCTTGTAAGAAGGTTTCATCTAAGTACCGTCGTGAAGAATGTTATTCTGCAGATTGGACTCAAGAGAAACTTGATCTTAAGCTATCTCAAATTAAAGACGTTGTTCTTAAAGAAAGAAAAAAACTTCCAGATTTATTAGTAGTTTCAGAAATTGAAAATGAAAACGTAATCGGACAACTTGCGAAAGTTTTAGGTTATAAGAAATTCTATACATCTAATTCACCGGACTACCGTGGAGTTGACCTTGCTGTTCTTTTTAATGAAACAAAAGATTTCAAGTATGTTTCAAAAAGAGAGCATGTTCTAAAGAGTGATTACTTAAAGAAGAGACCTTCTCGTAATATCTTTGAAGTACAATTTAAGTTAGGAAATAATGACTTATATGTTTTTGCTAACCACTGGCCAAGTTTAGGAAACCCTGATGAGGCAAGAGTAACAGCGGCAACAACTTTAAAATCTAGAATTGATGAAATCATGAAGAAAAATGCTAAGGCATCAGTTCTTGCTGTCGGTGACTTCAATACGATTCCAGAGCTAAAGGAAGCTGGCAATAAGCACCCAATGCGTGACGTTCTTTTAAAGGATGGAACGATAGTGGATGTTGAAAAGGTATTTCGCTCAGAAAAATCAAATGCAAAGAAAGTGCAAGAAATGCCACCGGGGACTTACTACTATGCTAAAAATTCTCAGTGGAATCACTTAGACCGCGTCTTTGTACCAAAGGTTATGCTAGGTGATAAGCATCCTATTAGAGTTGATTTAAAATCTTACAAGATTTATGCACCAGATTTTATTCGCCAACCTCAACCTCAAAGTGTTTATGAAGAAGACATTGAAGAGATGAGAGATCGCGGATTTAAAGTAGAGACAAAGAAAGTGCAAACAGCACCGAATCGTTATGATCACTTAGCAACTAAGAAAGCTAAGGCTGGATATTCTGATCACTTTCCACTTGTTTTCGAATTAAATTACTAAAAAAAGAAAGGCCCTTTAAAAGGGCCTTTTTTTATTTATCAAATACGCTGTTAAAATATAGTCTTGTACATTCTCTAACTGGATCAACACCAGCTGGGTTCTCTTGATAGAAATCCTTACACTTTTTCATGAAGTCTTGAGCATAAGTATCTTTCTTTTTTCTTCCGCGAAATTCAAAGTGAAAACCAACGTAATCAGGAGCAACAACTGGGTGAATCGACATATCCCACTTTTCGTTTCTTTCTGGGTTGTACTCACTTGCATAAATTAGTTTACCTGTTATGTGACCTACAAGAGCACCAATAGCAACATCACTTGCCCAGTGTGCACGGTCGTGAACACGTGACCAACCACCAATAGCTGCTGCTGTATACGCAAGAACAGGGATGAATTTTGATTCATCTTTGTAGTGTTCTGCAATTACTGTCGCAAATGTAAAAGCTGTCGTAGTATGTCCCGAAGGAAATGAAACGTTATCGTTATCCCAATTAAATCCAGTAAAATCATTCTTATCTTCTGTTTTGTTTGGTCTAACACGGCTAAAAGTCATCTTAGCAGCTCTTGTGATTAGTCCCGATAATACAGTTGCCTTAAGTGCAACTTTTGAGATTCTTTTGATCTCATCATTTTGAATAACAACACCCAGAGCGTAACCTGCGGCAGAAAGTTGGATAGGGTAACTTCCAGCTTTTTCACCCCAAAAAGCAATTTCTTCTGAAACTTCTGTACGATTGTCTTGAGCAAATTGCATTAACTCTTCATCGTTATTAAATAGTAAAATTGCCGTACCAGCAGTTGCTCCAATCAGTGCAAGCTCGCCATTTGTAAGGCCAACAGGAAGCGTTTGATAAGAAGGAGCGAAAGTATATTCACCGTAACGGTTAATAATTCCATCTTCGGCGTAGCGAGGTTGAAATACACTATCTTCTCCCATTCCTGGGCAGTGACCATCTCTTAAGAAATCTTCTACTAAGCATTCGGCTTGAGCATTAATTACGAATACTAGGCATGCCAATATTCTTAAAAACTTACGTCCTCTCATAAATTCTCCCTAAACAAAATTATATTTGTGCCATTATATCTTGATAGGTAAATCACTAGTGTGTTTTTGTTGTATTTACATAGGGGCTACAAATTTTAGACAGTTAGATGGCGGTAATATATTTCCTCAATTTTTACAGATAAAATTAAGTTAAAATAGTTGAATGAGGGGAATTTTAATTCTAATTTTAACTATTTACGGCCTATGTGCATATTCATCAAATGACTTTAAATACCAAGATCGTTCGAATGATTTTAAAGGGTTAGCTAAGTCCCTTATTGCTGAATATGAGTATCAGGACTTCAGTGGCTTTTATCAAAACTACTCAGAGCACTTCTTGGCCAATCAAGTTTTTACTAAAGGAAGTGAAAGGTTCTTAATTAAGCTTGGACTAGAGGCAGATTCTAATCATTTAAATAAATTTATAGAACTTGAAAGAGGAGAGGTTGTAAACTTCAATGTTAATAGCACTCCAGTATCTATCTATTTTGAAAATATCTCAAAAGTTGAAAAATATAAGATCGTAAAAAGTGTAAAGGGCTTTGTTGCAAAACAGATTAAGAAAGGTAGCTTTAAGAAGTACACTCTCTTAGATCTAATTATTCCAAAGGCCCACGCATTAGAGTGTGAAAATCAGCTTGAAGAGATTGTTAATATCAATGATCTCCAAGCTCCAATTGATAAGTTCAATAAAGACTATCTGATGTCACAAGCAAGTGGCTGTGTACAGAAGGCGCTTAGTGCTGCATGGGCAAGGACTGGCGGGCTTGTTCAAGATGTTGGAAGTGGGGTTTGGAATTTTATAAAATCTCCAGTTAAGTCAGCAAAGAAATTTTGGAATAGTGCAGTCGATACTTATGAGACAACAAAAGAATTCATTACGCAAATAGATGAGAAATTAGCCGCTCTTGGGGATGCCCTTGGTGCTATGTCAGTTGAGTCGCAAGTTCAATTAGTTTGTGCACTTGTGGGGAATTTAGGATCTAACGTTCTTCTTAATGTTATTATGAAAGGTCCACTAGGTCTTGCTAATGCTATGACTTCGTTAGCGGACTTATCAAAAAGGGTGACATCATCAGCAAAATTTCTCCAACTTCTTGATCAGTTAAAGAATGTTGGAAAGTTAGGAAAGGATAAAGTCGGGGAATTGATTAATAAAGTTCTTACGACAAATAATAAAGAGGGTCTTGATAAGGTAAATTCTCTTTCATCAGCTAATTACGTAAACCTTACAGTGGAGTATGCAGCATGCGCGCTTTAATTATATCAATACTCATCACTTCTAGTTTCAATATTGCTGCTTCAGGAAAGAAGTGCAAGGACCTAGATGAAAAGGTTACAAGAGCGATCGAGTCTCAAAAGATAATGAGTCAAAGAGGAATTAAAGGCGAGATTAGACAGGAGATGACAAGTCTTCTTGATCGAGGTGTTGAGATCGATCCAATGTTTTTTCAACAGATGATTTATCGTAAAGGGTTCAAAACAAGTGGCTTTAAAGACAAAGGCCTTCTTGTGGGGCACGCAAAGAAGCACGGTGATGAATTTAACTTTGTAAGTGATAAGCAATACTTAAAAAATGCAGAGAAGTTTGCTCGCTCTAGTGATGATAACATCATCTCATTTAGAAGTAAGAATGATATTTATCGCTACAATCCAGTTTCAAACGAGTTTCAAGTTATCGAGCGCTCTGGAAAGGTCATCGGTACCTATTATAGGCCAGATCTAAGAAAGCTAAATGCTGCACGAAAACGAGAGTATTTACCCCCATTTAAAAGTGTAACTGAATGGTTCATTAAGAATAAATGGGAGCGTTTTGTTTTAAATAGTGATTTTAAAAAATAGAGAATAAATCATTAAAAATTTTGAAAGCATAACTTTTTGTGAATGCTTCAAAGTTAGTAAATCTCTTTTCAAAACTTTTTTCTTTTGAATTTTCTTGATACAGGTAAGCTGTTGCAGCTTCTGCAAACATTTCTTCAGGTGATACTGTTGAGTATGCAGAAGGGAAGTTATCATACACTAATAAATCATTAGTATTTGTTAATCTTAGTTTGGCTTCAGAAAGATTAATTTCTGGATAATGTTGGTCGTTATTATGCTGATATGTAAAGTATCTTTCATTTAAAGACCAACCAACAGAGCTGATGAAATCTTGATATAGCTTTGGATTTTCTTTTTGAACAAAGTGAAAGAACTCATGTGTAAGTGTTAGATTGATTTCTTCATCATTCTTTAATTGATCTTTATAGATAACAACTTGTTTCCACTCTTCATCATACTTACCTTTTGTAAGCCAGTTCGTTGGATGTGTTGTTTCAAAAATGACGAATTTTAAATTTTGCGTTGTCTCAGTAAAGCCAATGTCGAGTAACTCTTTAACAAGACGGATTTGTTTCAAACTAATTTCTGCAGCTGGGATGATTAGGACATTATAATCATCATAAATCTCAAGTTGTAATGAACTTGCCTCAGATCTCTCTTCGTCAGTAATATTGTCGCTAAACTCAAAATCAACAAAGTCGATAATGCCATTGTTATTGATATCACTTCCTACTTTTGATTTATCCTCTGGAAATTCATCAATGATATTGTCGTAACCATCACCATCAATGTCATTATCCATAGCATCTGGGATTCCATCGAAGTCTTGATCGAGAAAGATGAAGTAGTTATCATTTCTAATCACATCTTTTTCTATGAAAGTTTGATTAATTGTATAGCGAAGCTTTTCATTTATAGAAATGAGATTGAAAGTTATTGAAAATGCACTTTTTGCAAAAAGCATCGAAATAGCGAAAATCCCTAAGGGCCAGAGTTGGCCCCTTAGAGAATTCTTAAATATGTTTTTCTTATTGAAAATCATTTAGCTAGTTAGTCCATTTCTTAGTGGTAGTGAGCTGACCAAATATCTGCCCATGCTTCAATAAAACCACCATGTCCACCAACTAGTGCATAAGATAGGATCGCAGCAGGGAAGTATAGAGGTCCAAGTAGTGCTGATTGTTTAGCATGACCAGCTTCGTGTCCAGAAGCGAAACGGTATCCAGAGCAGAAGTCTAATTCAAAAAGTCCTGCAGACATTTTACCTGGAACAATACCAAGTCCACATACGTCAGCGTAGATCTGCATTTTTGAAGCAGCAATTCTGATACGTGGAAGATCAAATTCAATCATTCTTGCATAACGGTATGGTGTTACTGCTTCAAGGAAGTTTATGAATAAGTTAACTCCACGGCTTACTGGAACTAGTAGTACTTTAGTTGCAACAAATGCTCCACCAACCATTGTGTTAATTAAACCCCAAGAAAGGTTTGAGGCAACAACAAATAGGTGCATAAGAGGGTGATCTGGATTCGCTGGATCAAATAAAAGTGACTTCTTTCCAAATACATTTTCGTAAGTCATTAGGGCCTTATCAAATTCAGCTCTTTGCTCTTGTGTTAGAGCTTCTTTTTTATACTCACTGAATTTTTCAAGTTTTTCAGCATTTTCTTGCTTCCCAGTATTAAGAAGATTGTTGATATTTTCACTTAATTCTGGAGAAAGAATATTTGCATCTCTCATCGCCTTTAGCTTAGTAAGAGTCTTCTTAGCATCTTGGTCGATAATTTTCATCATTCCGATATAGGCCATATGCTGTTGAAGAACTTCAAGTTTGAATGCTTCATCATTTTCAGTAAAACGTTGCATTTTATCAGAAGAGATCTCTTCGATATAACCGATTGAACGTTTTGAATAACCTTCACTTAGATTTCTCATATAAGTAAGAGAGTAGAGTGCAAGAACTTCATTCTGCGCCATTTGTTCTGGTGTATTAATGAGACGATTATTTTCATCTTTACGGTAAGAGTCTTTTCCAGCATCAAAAGTAATCGCGTGAATATCAAGTGTTAGATCTTTTACTTGCTTCATCCAATTACGAATTTTCTCTTTACTCTCATTATATTTTTCAACTGTACGAACTCTTCTTTTGCGATCGTTAGAGCCATAAGTTTGTTTCGAATCAGTCCATGTCTCAAGCTTTGGAGCACTATTAATGAGTTTCGCAATTTGCTCAGATTTAATCTGTAACTCATTTGCCATCATAAGTTTAGAGTCAGATAAGTTTGATTTTTCAGAGCTTTCAAGGCTTAGCTTGAAATCATTAAAATGATTGTTGATGCCTTTATTGGTAACGACCTTACAAGATGCCATTTGAAGGCAGGCCAATACACATAGGGTAGTATTAGCAACTTTTTTAATTGCTGGTGACATAATCTCTCTCCGTTTTTTGGTTTACGGTTTTTTGGGAGTTATATCATTTAATTTGATTGAGTTAGTCGGGTTTGAAAACTTCTCGTAGATGTACAAAATTTAGTCAATAAATTGAAGATCAATTTCTTGAGCTAATTTATTCAGTAAGTACTTAACTTCAGGCACAAGACTAGGGTGTGCTTGAACAACAATGTCGCGATGGCCTTCGTGCTTGTCGCCTTCGATTGTTGAGTAGAAACATAGGCCTTCATTTGCTTCAAGTTGAAAGTAGAAATATGCTGATTCTTTCTTTGGTACTCTTACAATTGTTTTAAATATCTCACTCATAAAATACTCGACAAGTTTGTTTTTTATTTAGTTATTTGGCTTGGCAGTCTTTGCCTATGCACGAAATTTCATTGACTTAAACGCTTTGTAACCTAAAATATTATTAAAGGCCACTCTTTTATCAAGTCATGGAGGACTACAAGTGAAAGATTTCAGGAAGAGATTTCCACTCACTTCAGTATTAATTTTAGCTTTGGCAACGACATCTTGTTCGTGGTCAAAAAGAAAAACTCTTTTTGATGAAGAAGGCTATCCAATTGAAGAAGATAAGCAAGTAGCAGCTAAACAACAAATGGTTCCAAAGGCCCAGTACGATCAACTTCTAGAAAAGTACGACAAGCTTTTAAAAGATACTAAAGCACCAAGCTTAGCAGAGCAATACAAGGCCAAAGGTGGCAAAGAGTCTGCCGAGCAAGTACAGCTGAGTATGATTGATGATCTACAAGGTGCAAAAGGTAATAATGTTGCTGAGACTGTAGATGTTTTTGCTAATGAAGTGGTAGCACAAAAGAAGCAAGAACAAACTGACGATGTTCTTCTACAAAAAGAATTAAATCTTTTAAAACAGGCCGAAGGTTTAATGGCCCAAAATCGCCTTGATCAATCGTTAACAATTTTAAAAGATCTTGAGGGGTCAAGACATAGCCAAATTAAAGTAAGAGCAAAGTTTTATCTAGCAGAAATGCTTTTTGCACAACAAGAATTTGATCTTGCTATGCAATTATATGAAGAAATTCTTAGACAACACGCTTTTTCAGGTCTTGTTATTAAGAGTTTAGGAAGACTAATTGTTTGTACAGATAAATTAAAATTAGCAAAGAAGAAAGAGAAGTATTATTCAATCCTTCACGATTTCTTTGGTGAAGCATAGGGCATAGTTTGAAGAAGAAAAATCTAAGCTTATTCTTTTGTATCGTATCTCTTCTCATGAGCATGGGACAAGTGCGTGCGCAAGATGATCTTAAGGATCTAGAGCTTTTAGATGATAAAGACCTTCTTATGCTTTTAGAGGAAGAAACAGATCAGCCTCAGCAAACGGATGTTTCAGATGAAGTCCTTTCAGACGAATTAAATTCAATTAAAAGTGATCAAAAGAAAACACTTCCTGGCGAGGAAGTTCTTACTGATGAAAATCTTAAAAAGATTGATGCTAATAATTTAGAGAACGCAGATAATCTTGAAGAGATTGATATACTTGCAAAAGATGTTGATACAAAAACACAAGAGTCTAATGTTGATATTGTAGAGCCTGAAAAAGCTGCACAAAAAAATGTTAGTAATCAAAATGTAACAATTGATAAAAATCTTTTTAATGTAGGAAAGGAAGAGAAAGAGCTTCTAGAACTTGCAAAATTTGTTGAAAAGAAAATTCCAGAAGAAGAGTGGAATGAGCTTGCAACAGCTGCAAAAGTCGATAAGTATATCGTGCAAGATGGCGACTGGCTTTGGAAGATTTCACAAAATCTTTTTGGATCAGGTTTTTATTATTCAAAAATTTGGTCGATGAACCCTCAGATTACAAATCCACACGAAATTGAGCCAGGACAAGTTCTAGTATTTTCTACTGGTAGTGAGAGTTCTTTTCCAAAAGTTGCCTTTGGTTCTTTTGAGGATGATGGAAGTCAAGTTCGTCGTTCTGAGAACGTTAAGGTTGCTTCATCTGGTGCATTCTCAGCATATGGTGACGATATAAAATCAGATTGGTTAAAAGAGAGAAGGACACTTGTAAACAAAGGTGCATTCTTTCAATCACTAACAGAGTCTTCTTATGATGATGTTCTTTCAATGACTGAGATTGAGTTAAATACTGATTATAAAAAGTATGCGCCACCAATTTCTCGTATCATTATTGAAGAGCCAGATACTCAATATGACAAAAATGGTATTTCTTCGATTGAAAGACAAGAGATCACTGTTTCTCATGGATTCTATTTAAATACTTTTCTTACAACTAATCATATTCAAGATTTAGGTTATATCTCAGATAAGCAAGACGAGTCGGTTTTAATTCACAAAGACCAACATATCTACGTTAAGTTTGATAAGAGTGTACAGGTTAGGCCAGGTGATAAGTTTTCAATTTATCAACCAGATGGAAAAGTATCTCACCGTATCTCGGATCGTGAAGGTTTACGCTATACAATTCTTGGTCAAGTTAAGGCAATTCGTGAGTTAGAAGATAATAAGTGGGAAGTTGCTGTTGACGAAATTGTTGAAACTATTGAGCGTGGAGCTAGGCTTACTGTTTATACTCCAAAGATTGCTAAGATCTTTAAGACTTATAACCCACGTCGTATTGAAGCTGCGATTATCGGTTCTTATAAGCAACAAGATCGTGGGCTTGCCCTTGGAAGTGTTGTCTATTTAGACAGAGGTCGAGTTGACGGAGTTGAGCTTGGAAATGTTTTTGAAGTTTACTCTTTTATGGATAGAGGAACAGGAAAACAAATTAGTTCACAACCTACTTATGTAAAAGGTGAGGCAACTGTTATTACTGTAACTGATAACTTTGCTACGGCAGTTGTTTCTTATAGTAACTCAGGGCTTGATCTTGGAGATATTGCTCTGACAAAATCTGAAGCGACAGCAAAGATGGCCGAGCAGTTACGCAATAACACACGTGCAAAGAATCTTGGTAAGCAAGAAAACCTTGCTCTTGAAGAACTTGATGTTGAGCTAAACTTAGACAATCTTGGGGAAGATCTGCTTAAACAAGTTGATGAAATTCGTCTTGAAGAGGATGAACTTGAAGAACTTGAACGCCAAGAAAGAGAGAAGTCGATCATTAAGGAACAAGCTCGAGATCTTAAAGAACTAGAGAAGCTTGAGAAAGAATTGATTGATGCTGAAACAAAATTAAATGAGCAAAAGATCGACGAAGATACTTACTTAGAGCGTCAAGACCTGAATTTAATTGAGAAAGGTGTGAAGGCTAAAGATCCTAACGCACTACCTTCAATGAATGAAATTGAATCACAAGAAGGTCTAAAATATATGGATGAAGATCTGAACACTAAGGAAAACCCTTACGGATTGACTCCATATGACATCGAAGAAATTGAAGAACTATTGAATAGTGACTCAAATTAATCTATGCTAGCAAAAAATATGTTAAGATACCCTTGGTGCGTTCCTGTAACGCACCTTGTTTTTTTATAACAGGAGAAAGTGAACGTCATGACACAATCAGAAGTTGTGAGTGAAGCTACAACAAATGCTGCCTCTGACAAGGCCTCGAAAAAAGTAGCAAAAAAAACAACAAGTAAAAAGAAAACAACAAAGAAGAAGACTGCCAAAAAAACTGCTAAAAAAACAGCAAAGAAAGCTGCTAAAAAAACGGCCAAAAAAACAGCAAAGAAAGCTTCTTCATCTAAAGAAAAAGACTACAAACTAGTCATCGTGGAATCACCTTCAAAGGCCAAAACGATTAAGAAATATCTTGGCCGTGGTTTTCAAGTTGTTGCCTCAAACGGACACATTAAAGACCTTCCAAAGTCTAAACTAGGTGTTGATATCAAAGAAAACTTCGAGATCGACCTTGTTCCTATAGCTGGTAAAGCAGCAAAAATCGAAAGAATTCAAGAATTAGCAAAAGATGCAAGTGAAATCTTCCTGGCACCCGACTTGGACCGTGAGGGAGAGGCCATTGCATTCCATCTTGCTGAAGAAATTGGTAAGCGTAAAAAGATTAGAAGAGTAATCTTCAACGCCGTTACTAAGAATGCTGTAACGAATGCCGTTGAGAATCCAGTAGAGCTAAATGTTAATATGTATGATGCCCAAAAGACTCGTCGAGTTCTTGATCGTCTAGTGGGTTATAAGATTTCACCAATCCTTTGGGATAAGGTTCAACGTGGTATTTCTGCTGGGCGAGTTCAGTCGGTTGCCCTTAGAATTATTGTTGAAAGAGAAGACGAAATTAAAGCTTTTGTTCCAGAGCAATGGTTTTCTATCCATGGTGAAATGGAAAAAAATGGAACTCTTTTTGAATTCAAATACTATGGTGAAGATGCCAAGAAGAAAACAGAACTAACTGATGAAGAGTTCACAAAACAAATTGTAAAAGATGTTAATGGGAAAGAGTTTGAAGTAATTGACGTTAAGAAACGTGAGAGAAAACAAAACCCAACACCTCCTTTTACGACATCAAAGCTTCAACAGGAAGCTGCCAATAAGTTAGGCTTCACAGCAAAAAGAACAATGATGGTTGCGCAAAAACTTTATGAAGGGATTGCAACAACTGACTTTGGTACAGTCGGTCTTATTACTTATATGAGAACGGACTCTGTTAGAACTGAGCCTGAATCATTAAATGCACTACGCGAATACGTAAAAGATCAATACGGTGAAAAGTATTTATCACCGGAGCCTATTGAATATAAGAAGAAGGGAAGTAGTAAGGTTCAAGATGCCCACGAGGCCATCAGACCGACATCTCTTGAATATACTCCAAATCAGCTAAGAGGTGATTTAGAGCCAGATGAACAAAAACTTTATGAGCTTATTTGGAATAAATTCATCTCTTCTCAAATGAGCCAAGCTGTTATTGATCAAACGGCCGTAACTTTTGAATGTGAAGGTCACTTCTTTAAGGCCAATGGTTCAATCATTAAGTTTCCAGGTTTTAGAACTGTTTATATGGAAGCTGCTGCAGAGAAAGCTTCTCGTCGTGGTGGGAATGATGATGAGGATGATAACGACACACCAAAGGCAACAGGTGAGCTACCAGTTATTGAGGTCGGCGAACAAATGCCAGCAAAAAATGGACCTGCTGAGCAGGAACATTGGACTTCTCCTCCTCCACGCTTTAATGAAGCCTCACTTGTTAAGGCTTTAGAAGAGCAGGGAATTGGACGTCCATCGACATATGCTTCAATTATTTCAAATATTCAAGATCGTGGTTACGTTGAAAAGGTTGAAAACCGTTTCATGTCAACTGAGCTTGGAACTGTTGTTTGTAAAATGCTTATCGAATCATTCCCAGATGTCATGAACGTTGCTTTTACGGCCAATGTAGAAAAGCTACTTGATAAGATTGAAGACGGTGAAATTAAGTGGAAGAAGGTACTTAAGGAATTCTGGCAAGGTTTTGAAAAGACTCTTGAAAAAGCAAAAGAGGAAATGAAAAACCTCAAGAAGCAAGAAATCCCAACTGGAATTCACTGTGAAAAATGTGAAGACGGAGAGTATCTGATTAAGTGGGGACGTAATGGTCAGTTCCTTGCTTGTCGTAACTACCCGGATTGTACTTCTACTCACGATTTTAAAAAGCACCTTGACGGTAAAATTGAAATACTTCCAAAAGATTGGTTTAGAGATCCGTGCCCTGAGTGTGGAAAACGTCTTGAGGTTAAAAAAGGTAAGTTTGGTCGCTTTGTTCGTTGTGAAGAATATCCAAAATGTGAAACGACACTTCCATATACAATCGATGTAACTTGTCCAAAATGTAAAAAAGGAAAGTTTGCTGAGAAGAAATCTCGTTATGGGAAGATCTTCTACGGATGTACGAATTATCCTGAATGTGAAACAGCTCTTTGGAATGAGCCTAAAGTAATGGATTGTCCTGCTTGTGGATTTGGCGTAATGGGCGTTAAAGAAACAAAGAGATGGGGAAAACAGCTTCAATGTCCTGAGTGTAAACACTCTGTTGATTGGGAAGATACTCCATTTGCAAAAGAAGAAGCACAAGAGAATAAAGAGTAAATAATATGATCAATAAAAATATGGCCCTTGTTTTTTGCAAGGGCTTTCTTATGGGCATTGCCGACCTAATCCCAGGTGTATCTGGGGGAACAATTGCATTTATAACTGGTATTTATGACAAGCTTCTTGAGACTGTTGCGGCCATTGATAAAAATCTTATCAAAGATGTGGTGACATTAAATTTTAAAAATGTTTCAGAGAAGATTGATTTAAAATTCATTATACCTTTGGCAATAGGGATACTCGGTGCCATGCTTTCTTTAGCAAGGCTAATGCACTATCTAATCAATTATCACCCTGTTCCTACATGGGGATTATTTCTAGGTTTAATCTCAGCTTCAATCATTGTGATTGCAAGAGACTTAAAGGATCGTAAGAGCCCTGTGGCCCTAGCGATGGTGGCCCTAGGTGGAGCTATTGGTTTTGCTATTACACAACTTGTTCCGGTAACAACTCCAACTGACTTGTGGTTTATTTATATTTGTGGCCTTATCGGAATTACGGCCATGATCCTTCCTGGTATTTCAGGTTCATTCATTCTTTTAATTTTAGGAAAGTATGAATACGTAACAGGTGCTCTAAAAAATCCATTTCAAGAAGGTGCTCTCGTTATCATTGGTGTCTTTGCTCTTGGCTGTTTAACTGGTCTTGTGAGCTTTTCTAAGGTTTTAAACTTCTTTATGAAGAATTTCCGCGAGCGCACAATGGCATTTTTAGTAGGGATTCTTCTTGGAACTTTATCTAAGGTTTGGCCTTGGAGAGAAGTGACAAAGTCTGTTGTGATTCGTGGCAAGACGAAGGTCTTATCAGAGAGCCTTTATTTTCCAACGGCGCTGACAACAGAAGATATTCTTGCTGTTGTGCTGGTTGTCATCGGCTTCTTATTTGTCTTCATTCTCGAGCGTAGCGCGAATAGAAACAACTAAAAATATTGTCTAGTTTAGTGACTTGACCTTTTATTTAATTCTCATTAACATCCGTTTGGTAATTCAAACAAAAAGTTTAATAGGAGAATAAATGAAGAAGTTGTTTATCGCTTTAATTGCAGCAACTACAGTTAGTGCTGCTACAACACAAGAGTTAGAGAGAAGAATTGATATTCTTTCTAAAGAAGTACAAAGTATGCAAGCTAAGGGCCTATCGTCAAAGGTTAGCCTTGGTGGTTACGGTGAGATTATCTACACTGACAATAGTGAAGGTACTGCACAGTGGGACACGTTAAGAAACGTTCTTTACGTAGGTTATCAGTTTAGCGACAAATGGTCTTTCATGACTGAGATCGAAATTGAGCACGCTGATGAAATCTATACTGAATTTGCAGAAATTCGTTATGCTCACTCTGATCTTTTAAACTTTAAAGCAGGTCTTTTACTTACTCCAATCGGTATCGTAAACACTGAGCACGAGCCAACTCGTTTTATTGGTGTTAAGCGTCCAAGACTTGAAAATGCAATTATCCCAACAACAATGCGTGAAAACGGTCTAGGGATCTACGGTACTTGGAATAATCTTGAATATAAGTACTATATCATGAACTCTCTAAAGTCTTGGGATGGAACGAATGGTTTCTCTGAGACAGGTGTACGTGGTGGACGTCAAAAAGGTGCTCAAGCTCTTGCTGGTCACTGGTCACACGTTGCTAGAGTTGACTATGGTTTTGACTTTGGTCTAGATCTAGGGACATCAATCTATGTAGGTACAACTAACGGTGCAGCACAAGGTGAGCACAATATCTACGATGTTCATTTAGCATATAACTACAAAGGCCTAACAGTGAAGGCATTATATGTTTACTCAACTCTTGATGGTAAAGAATTCTCAGCAGCAACATCAAAAGTTGTAGCTGACGTAATGCAAGGTTATTATGTTGATCTAGCTTACAATATTACTCATGGTAAAACTTACTCAATTATGCCATATGTAAGATACGAAAGTTATAACACTCAAGATGAAGTTGACTCATCTGTTGGTGTAGCTGATAAAGCAAACGATAAAGAAAATATCACAGCTGGTATTATGTATAAGCCACTTGATAAAGTTTCTTTCAAAGCTGATTTCACAAAACTAAACAATGCATCTAATGCAGGTGAATCAGAAGAAGTAAACTTCGGGATCGGATGGGAATACTAAGATTTTCAAATCTATTCAATATAAAGGCAGTAAAGGGGATTTTCCTCTTTACTGTTTTTTTATTTCTGGCGAAGGGAGAAGCTTTTGCTGGAATCAAGGAAACTCTTTCAAAGAAGTATCCTGATTGTTCGTTTGTTGAGAAGTCTAAATTCTTAACAGATAAAGAGTTTGAAACAATCAAATCGAAGTATCCTACACGTGATATTCGTCGTTTTTACTCGTTTTTTAAGAGAGAATGTAAGAATGAAACGTCTTATGACTTCGTCTTTACAGATACTGTTCGAACGAAGAATCAAGTTCTCCATGTTCACGTGGTTAAAAATAATATTGAAAGTTTAGCGATTGTTAAATTTGAAGAGCCTTCAGAATATAAGGTGAAATCAAATTGGCTATCTCGATTTAAATCTCAGAAGCCCGATTCAATTGATATTGTTTCGGGGGCAACGCTTTCTTCAAATAGTACAAAATTTTTAGTATGGTTGTCGCTATATCTCCAAAAAGATATAATCTAGTTTAAGCTATGACTCCTTCAGAAAAGAATAACCTATTTACCTCAAATTACTTCATTGTTGTTACTGGTACAATCTATTTTGTGGCCAAGTACTTTATGGAGATTCAAGGAGAGTGGGGAGTTGAAACTCATCCTCTTTCTATTTGGATGCAAAAACTACATATCTTGTCGGTACCTTTTCTACTATTCTTTGTCGGTACAATCTTTTCAAATCATATCTACAAAAGAATTCTAAGTGGTTATAAAAAATCTCGTACATCAGGAATTTTTCTTATAGGACTCTTTGTTGCTATGAGTTTATCGGGTTATCTAATTCAGGTAAGTGATAATGATCTTTTAAGGCAATGGTCAGCCTATATCCACCTAGGAGTATCTTTAGTGTGGAGTCTTGGCTTTACTTACCATCACATAACAGCAAATCGTTAAATTGAATTAAGACTGTTTTAGTTTACGATCAACCATTTCACCAATTACGTGAGGGCGAACTAAGTGGTAGGCGTAAAACATATGAAGACACCTAAGGTGATAAAAGTCTCTAAGTCCTCCGATTCCAGTATCTGTAATCATCGGCATCATATTATCTGGTAATTCGAGATTCATTTCTTTAAAGAGTTTTACTCTTTCATCACGATATGATTCATGAATAGCTTTAACTTTCTCTTTAAGTTCTTCATCTGCATCAATCATTGCTTGAAGTTCTTTTGTAAATCCTTGTCCCTCAATCTGACTAATGGCCTTGTAAACAACAGGATCAACTAGCCAGTAGATTGTTGGAAATGGAACCTTATCAACAACTGGAGTAACCTTTATTGAAGCAGGCCTTGCATCAGCTGTTCTTGCTGAAACCTCAAGAATACCTCTGGCCTCTCTTTTTAGAAAAGCTTCAATTTGTTCAATATCTTTATCAGTTACTTGTGTGTTCAAAATAGAGATGCTCCTATTGTGTAAAAAATTGAGAATGAATTAATATCTTCTCGTGCACTTTGTTCTTGCAGAATTTCTACTTTCGTTCGGTTTGTACGATCGACTAAAGTAGCCTTGTAAGATCGATAAGCGGCAACTGAAACTTCTGCAAAGAATGGAAAGTGATCAACTGTCTTTACTTGTTCAACGCCGATCGCAAGTGCTCCACCAAATGAATCATAATTAATCTTAAGTGACTTACCATTAGTATTAATATTAAAGTCATCTAGGTCAAGTGAGTTTAGAAGCCAGCTAGGGCCAAATTTGATATATGCTTTGAAAGTTTTGAATCCAATAAAGTCTAAATAATCAATTTCGTAAACATCTGAGTTAATTCGTATCGTAGGAGTGATATTAAAGGATCTAAAATTTCCTTCGCCTTCAAGAACTCTATTCTCGTATGCGAAACGTAAGTCTCGCCCTCGCCCAAATGTTGTATGTGACTCAAGTCCAATCTCAATTCTTTCTAAGCGAAATGAAAATTGTGTATACATTCCAAGCGCCTTTGATTCTTCACGGTCTTCGATATCGTATTTATTTTCGTACTGATCGTCATCTAGCTCGTTAAAGATAGTATTTTGAAAAGTTAACCCTGCTCTTAGATAAAACTCATAAGGTCCTTTTTGTGCATAGGCAGAAGTTATAGAAAGTATGAATATTATGATCAGTTTAAAATTCTGCATGAAAGTAATATCCAATTGATTTCTTATCAATATTTGGCGCAATGACTGCGTATGATGTCCCTTCAAAAATTGAAGGAAATAAAGTCATTGGGTTAATAAGGTGACCAAAGAAATGCCCAACTTTACTATCTCCGTTTAGGAGTTGCATTGATAGTTTTTCGAATCCATAGCCCATAACCGCACCTAGTACAGGTGTTTGATAAAGGTCTTGAACAGAAGCTGGTTCAGTATAAACTTCGATGAGAAACTCAAAGATTGTGCTTGAAACAAAAGTTAGTGCCAGAGCATCAGCGTATCGATAATTTCGGGCACGATAGTAAAGAAACATTTGAGAGCCTGTGTAAGGGTGAACCATATAGTTCCAAAAAGGCTCATCACGATCAAAAACTATTTTTCCAAAATTACTTCGGTAAACATCCCATGAACCTTCTTCTCTTACTGTATCCCATTGAGTTAGTGGATAAGCGATTAAAGAGATACCAAAGACGAATCCAACATCTTTAAAAATTTCTTCTTTAGTATGGTCTCGATCTTGGTAGAAATACTCTGTTTTTGCAAAAGAAGTTCTTTGCAGTGACAGGGCAAGTAATGTAAAAGATATAGAAATAATAAAGCTTTTCACGATGTGTTCTTATATAAATTAAGCTACATTATGGCCAATAATACATTGCGATAATTAAGCCAGTTAATCATAAATATGAAAAAATTAATCTATTCTTTAATAATTTTATTTACCTCTGTTCAAGTTATAGCTCAAAGCTCAAATTATCTTATTTTTAATGAGAAAACCGATGGTCCTTGGTTTCCAATTCAGCTCTATATTAACGGTTCATTTGATGTCATTCAAAATCCTTACTGGTTCAATCAGAAGGACTATTTTGAGAAACATAAGATTGTTTGGAACAAGGTAAAAGATCCTATTCATTCGATTAAGAAGAATGGTGGCCTTGATACTTTATTAAAGGAAGAGTTTCTAAGTAATCGCGTCCTACCTAATATTTTTTTACATACATTCGGTGGAGCTTACGAGACTAAGAAGCTCATGGAATATTCTGATTACTATGGAATTAAATGGGCCAAGACTTTTTCGTTTATTGTGACCTATGCGATGCACTTTGGTAATGAGGCCAATGAAACAACTCAACCTGAAGTATCTGCACTTGATCATATTGCAGACTTATATATCTATGACGTGGCGGCATTTCTACTTGGATTAAATGATCCATTTATGAATTTCATGGTTGATGAAATGGGGATGACAACTTGGCACTTCATGCCAGTCTATGATGTTGAGCATGAGGACTTTTTTAACGTTGGTCTAAATTATATTATGCGTCCTAAGCTTCTACACTTTAATAAGTTTAGGCCGCTCCTTTATATGGGAATGATGAATCTAGTAGGGCTTACTTACGATAACGGAGATCTTTCTCATTCTGTTGCTGCGGGGATGGCCTTTACTGATCCACTAGAGCAGAAGGGGCGCTTTGCTTATGGTTACTTTCTTGAAACCATGGGAAGACAAGCTGCGTCACTATTGATGAACAGTTCTGAAGACTTTAGGGTTCGTTTAAATCTATATCCTGCATTATTTCATTTCTATGCTGATAGCGCGTCTAACTTCGCTCTAATGCTAGGGCAAACGAAGAATGATGACTTTGCCTTTGGAATAAATTATGAGCTGCCAATAAGTATTGGGAATCTTAACTAGGTTAAGATTAGCTTGCTTGCGTAATGCTGAAAGCGTACTATAGATGCGAAATATAGGACGATTTATGACGGTTAAAATTAATAAGCAAGCACTCAAAAACTATCAAGAAAAATACGGAAGTGATTCAATCCTTAATGTAAATAAAGGACTTGAGAAAGAGGGCCTTCGTGTAATGGTTGAAGATGGCAAGCTTGCAAGTTCCGATCATGACCCAAAATTTGGTTCAAAACTTCTTCATAAATGGATAACTACCGACTTTGCAGAAAGTCTTCTTGAGTTCATCACTCCTGTTTCAAAATCAAATGATGAAACTTTAAAAACTCTGGGAAATCTTCAACACTATGTTTTAGAACAAGATTCAAGTGAAGTCATCTGGCCATCATCAATGCCTTGTATCTTACCGGAAGATAAAGATATTAAGCTTGCTTACTACGGAGAGAGTAACTCTGGCCGTTTAAAGACTCTTTATCGCTCTGGTCTTGGCCTTCGCTATGGAAGATCAATGCAGGCGATTGCGGGACTTCATTACAATTTTTCAATGACAGATGAATTTTGGAAAAATTGGCATGAGTTAAGTGGAAGCTCTTTATCGCTTCAACTTTTTATTAATGAGGAATACTTAAATCTTTGTCGAAACTTTAGAAGTTATTCAAATATTCTCTTATATCTTTTTGGAAACTCTGTTTCTGTTCATGAGTCCTTCCTTAGTGGTAAGAAACATTCACTAGATGTGATTCATGAAGATGAGAAATATGGCAAAACTTTTGGCTCGAAAGAAGGAACATGCTTAAGGATGGGGGGACTTGGTTATACAGGTGCTTCTCAAAACGGTATTCGAATTTGTTATAACGGTCTTGATAGTTATTGCGATAGTTTAGAAGAAGCTCTGCAAGTGAATTTTGCAGATTTTGATAAGATTGGTTTAAGGAATGAGAAAGGAGAGCTTCAGCAAATTAGCACTCACATTCTGCAAATTGAAAATGAATTCTATTCAATCATTAGACCTAAAAGAATTGCTCCTCCTGGCAAGAGTGCTCTTGCTAGCCTAAGAAGCAAGGGGATTGAATATATTGAGGTTAGACTTCTCGATCTTAACCCATTTGCAAAGAATGGAATTACCAAAGTTCAAATGGACTTCTTAGATGCGTTCTTATTGTCGTGCCTATTCTTGCGAGCGGATAGATGCAATCGTGAAATTTATAATGAGATTGAGGATAATAATCAGCTTATTGTTAAACAGGGAAGAAAGCCTGGCCTAGAAATTAGCGTTGATGGTGAGAAAAGAAATTACCAAGAATATCTAGCAACATTCTTTAATCAAATGGCCGAAGTCATTGATGCTATATCAGATGGTGAGCGTAAGAAAGCATTACTTTTTGCTATTGAAGAGCAACGTAAGTTAATTGATCCTGCTAACACTCTTTCACAAAAAGTATTTGATCTTGTTTCAAAGAAAGGTCATATTCAGGCGATGAAGGATCTTGCGCTAGAGCATCGTAAGGAGCTGGCCGCTGTAGAAGTAAATCATGTATTTCAAGAAGAATTAGAGCTTGAGAAGAATGCATCGATGCAGCGTCAGGTGGACTTTGAGAAATTAGACGACGTAGACTTTGAAGAATACGTCGCCGCTTATGTTGCTTCTAGTTTTTCAAAATAACGATTGAATAAAAGTTAGCACTAAGTAAATTAAACCAAATGCAATTGCTAGTAATGTTAGATTTACTGTATGTTTAATAATTTTATATAGCGCCAGGTTTGTTTCTTTTAGAGTTCTTACTTTTAAAAGAGTAGGTGTTACTGCTCCAAAGATGGCATTAACTAGTCCTCTTTGATCTCCCGGAACATTTGGAACGAGAGTAATTCTCATAATCAGCTTAAAGATAAAGTTAATGATTTTTCCTATGATATTCGTTGGGCGATCAACTTCAAGCATAAGGATAATTCTTTCATTTTCAGAATTGTTGAAAGCAAAGTGAAGATAGGTCTCATCAAATAGTAGGGCCTCTCCATCGCGCCAAGAATAGTCAGTTCCATCAATATTAATATAACAACGATCATCGTTAGGTGTTTTTAAACCTAAGTGGTAGCGAAGTGATGTGGCAACTGGATCTAAGTGCTTTGTTAGTTTTGATCCTACTGGAAGAATTGAGTACATGGCACCGTTTACACCAGGAACTTTAGAAACAAGTTCAACTGTTTTTGGACACAGCTCTTTTGCTGACTTTAAAGTCGTTCCATACCAAGTAAGATAAAATTTAGACCAACCGTATTTATAAAAAGTTCTAAAACCAATGTCGTAATATGCACTTGAAGTTGGATCTTTTACTTTATCAAAATATCCATTTTCTCTAAGATTTACCGCCTCATCGCGAATTGTTTCCCAGTTATCTTGAACTAGTTTTAACTCTGGAAAGTCTGCAAGATTCATTATTGGCTTAGCTGCTCTCTTCTTAGTGAACATATAAAGTAGGCAGTTAAGTGGTGCAAAAATTGGCCAGCCTTTGCGGAGATAGAAGTTTAAGCTCTCATATCTTTCTGTTCCACGGTAAGCGTAGACATAGCCCATAGAGGCAATACCAAAAAGAAAGAGAAAAATAAGTACAGATATAACGCTAATAGTCTTATCCTCGTTTAAGTTTAACAATTAGAATCAAATATACCTCAAGGAGCCGCTTTCCTCCATGATTTTTCTCACTATGTGTAATGTGTCATTTTAAATTTTGCGCTCTTTGCAAACTGTTCACTCTAGCTCAGGATGCTTAACAACGCCTTTATAGATTGGCTTACATTTTCCAACGCCGACAAATTGGAATGTTGAACTAGTTACACTTGAGACTGGGGCCGTGGCCGTGTCGAGGAAGGCCTTGGTTTTTGAAATTTCTGGTTTTGAAAATGTTCCCTTAATAATCTGTTGCAGTTCCGGGCAATATTTTTCATCAATTACTGAAACAACGAGATCTTTAAAAGTTTGCTTCTCAATATTGGCTCCACCTTGAGCAATGATTAAGTGCTCTTGTGTTGCCACTGCAACATCTTCAAAGATTATAAGATCTCCCGTAAGTGTTATTGCAGCATTGACTTGCTTAAGGTTTGTGTCTCCTCCTCGAAAACCTCCAATCGTTTGTCCAAGGCTGGCCGCACTTGTATAGAGAAGGCCTATTGGTCCTAAGGCCAAGACGGCCGCGGCGTCGATGATTCCAATATTGCGAGTGTCTAAAAAATTTGTAATAACATCATCAACCCTAAAGCCTTTTAAGACTAAGTTCTTTCCTGAAACACTTGCTTTGATATCACCATTCACTTGTGCATTGATGTTAATTAATCCAGAGAGCCCTAAAGATGCATCAAAGTATTTAATGACATTGTTAATATCAAGATCGTTATATTTGAAACGAATATCTTTTAGATTTACTAAGTTAAAAGTTAGGTTACCTCGATTCTTAGAACCAAAGTCAGGAATAAAAATTTGGCTTACTTCAATTATTGTCCCTTCTTTCTTATGAACAAAGCAATTCATGCTTTTAAGTTTGAATTTTTGTAATTGAATTTCTTGTGCCCTCACTTTTATTTTGGAATTTAGCGCCTGCAAATAGCGATCGATATTTTTTGCATCGACATCAATTTCTAAAAAGTCGATATTAACAGTTTTGATTTTTAATATATTCTTTTCATCTATTTGATAGCTCAAGTTATGGAGGGCCCAATGGCCTATACTGATTTTTTCAACTTGCTCTATTCTTACTCCCGCCATGGCAAGAGACTTTTTGATCACCCATTTATAATTTAGGATAAGAATGACTAGGCCAGTGATGAAAGTAAGGGCCAAGCCTATGAATATCTTTTTATATATTTTTTTCATGAGTAAATTGGTCGGTCATTGTTAAATAGTTTGTATTTGTCACAATTAAAACACATAAGAACATCATCTAAAATAAAAACTTTATTAATTGAATTAATAATCTCCACCACTTTTATGGATGAGCTATAATAGATTAAATTATGTTTAAAAAGTTAATTACTCAAACATTGAAGTCATCGTCTAAAACATATAAAGAGTATAATTCATACTGTCCTTATATTGTGGATCACAAGTCTAGGCCTGTACCTGACGAAATAAAAACACGATATGCTAGGTATGATGATGCTCAGGCCATTGCTCGTATTATTAATGAAAATAATATTGATCCAAACCTTGATTATTCTTTCTTTTTTGAAAGAACGAAAAAAGAGTTGGCCCGTGGTGGAAACTTAAAAGGTTTTCATCTGATTGTTGCCATTCTTGATGAAGAAATAGTTGGTTATGGAAGATCAATTCTCTATACACAAGAAATGGTCAATCAGTATAAGTACAAAGCACCTGTCGGTTGGTATCTTATGGGACTTACTGTTCTTCCAGAATATCGTGGCCGTGGTATTGGTGATCTCTTAACTCAAGAGCGACTTAAACACATTGGGCAAATTTCAACGAAAGCTTATTATGTTGTTAATGCAAAAAATAAAACCTCTATTAAGATGCATGAGAAGTACGGTTTTAAATTAAAAGAAGAAGGCCAAGGTTTCTTAAAAATATCATTTAATGGCGGATTAGGAATGCTGTATGAATGCAGCTTAATAACTAGAGAAGTAGATAAGGACTAAAATGGATTTTTTCAATTATAGAGAAAATGAATTATTTGCAGAGGATAATAAAGTAGCCGATCTTGTTCAAAAGTATGGAACTCCACTTTATATCTATTCTTTGAAAACATTTAAGAGACACTTTCTAGCTTTTCAAGAACCTTTAAAAGAGCATCGTCATTTAATTTGTTATGCAGTTAAGGCGAATTCAAATATTAATATCTTAAAAGAACTGGCCGCAATGGGCAGTGGTTTTGATATCGTTTCTCGTGGTGAACTTGAAAGAGTATTGGCAGCAGGTGGACAAGCATCAAAGACGGTTTTTTCTGGGGTAGGAAAGTCTTATGATGAAATTGAGTTTGCACTTGAAAAAGGTATTAAATGCTTAAATGTCGAATCAGTAGCTGAGCTTAGAAGAATTAATGAAGTTGCTAAAAAAATGAAAAAGAAGGCACCGGTTTCAATTAGAGTGAATCCAGATGTCGATGCTAAAACGCACCCATATATTGCAACAGGTTTAAAAGAAAATAAATTTGGTATTTCATTTCAAAAAGCGCAAGAAGTCTATGACATCGCACATTCATTAGACTCGATCAGTGTCGAAGGCATTGACTGCCACATTGGTTCGCAGCTTACTAATATCGGTCCTTTTCTAGAGGCATTAGAGAGGCTAAAACAATTAGTTGATACTCTAAGAAAAAACGGTACGCCCCTTAAGCATATTGATCTAGGAGGGGGATTAGGAGTTAAATACCGTGATGAAGTTCCTCCTCATCCAAGTGAATATCTTGCTCAAGTAATTAAGAGCCTTGAGGACTATCCTGAGTTAGAACTTATCTTTGAACCTGGTCGAGCGATTGCTGCTAATGCGGGAATACTTGTGACAAAGCTTGAGTACATTAAGGAAAATGAGGGGAAGCATTTTGCTATTGTTGATGCGGCAATGAATGATTTAATGCGACCGGCCCTTTATCAAGCATGGCAAGAAGTCATCAAAGTCGATCAATCAGTTAGAGGAATAAAAGAAAATTTTGATATCGTTGGCCCAGTATGTGAGACAGGGGATTATCTTGCAAAAGATAGGGAGCTTGAACTAAGTGAGGGAGAGTTGTTAGCAATTCGCTCTTGTGGTGCTTATGGCTTTACGATGTCTAGTAATTATAATTCAAGACCAAGAGCATGTGAGTTGCTTGTTGATGGCGATAAAAATCGTTTAATAAGAAAGCGAGAAACTTACCAAGATCTTTACTACTTGGAACAATGTGATTAGGATCCAAATATGAATTCAAAAACTGTAACACTAACACCACTTTTTCCAACAACAGAATGGGCCTGGGATATTTCAAAGGATCAAGGTAATACCGTTCGTATTTTACATCCTTCAGGAAATGTTTTTATTTCACAAGTGATTTTAAATCGTCAGTCTCGTTTAGAAGGTAACGAACAAAAGATTTATGACCTTAATTTAAAAGATGTCGATCTTATCGCTTATATTATGGATTACTTCATTAACAAGGCCACAACGAAACTTAATCGCGGTAATGCCATGATTGTTGCTGGAAACCTTGTTAGTAGTTATCGTTTTCGTCTACCTTTAGGACCGGAAACACTTCCACTTGAAGATCAAAAGACTACCTTTGGTGAATACCGTAAGTTTGGTGAACACAAGCTCTTCATGCAAGGTGAGGAGTTAAATGTTTTCGTTATTGGAAAAGAAGGCAAGAATGAGTTCTATGCCGTAACACTCAATGATACAAAAATTGGGGACTTCAATATTCCTAAACTTGAGCTTTTAAAATTTCCTCGTTCATACTTTAGACAAAGCTTTGATTAATAATAACTGGCCCTTTCAAATGGTGTTAATCTCATAGCGTAGATACTTAAAATTATAATAGCTTATAAAGATATTTAGGTGCTGCTGAAGTCTTCTCGGAGACTTTGTGGAGCACCATGTTTTTCTCACAAGCCGATTAATTGAATCCCTAAACATCGCACAGGTGTGATTTAAGATGAATAGCGGATCATAACCTTTCTTCTTCAATTCTCCCTGACCTGCAACACATGACCTTCCACCTTCGTAAGTTTTATATGTGCAAGATGATAAGTATTTTGAAATAAACTTGGGATAGGTCTTAAACATATCTGAGCTAACGGTAGCGTCGATATCAATCGTTTTATAAATTTTTTCAAATAATTGCGTTAGCCCAACTTCGTGAAAGCTCGGTCTATATCCATATTTTTTACGTGATTTTTTTGCGAGGTGACCAAATGCTGGAATTTGTGAAACCTCGGCTCCAAGGATCAAACGAGTCTTCTTGTCTACGGCAAGAGAGATTGAAAGAGGCTTCATCTTTGTGTGCTCATGAGTGATCATATCGTCAAATTGCATGTGAGATATTTTATTATTTTCTAGATGCTTGATAAGTTTTGCATGATTTCTTAGCGCTCTTTTTTCGAGAATATCCATGCGCCTGGCGATGGTTTTACGATCAATACGTAGGACTCTTGCAATTCGCCTCATCGATGCTTTTGAACAAAGAAGGTGCTCTATCGTCGAAGTATCTCGCCTTCTGCGATGCCTATAGTGGTCACTGTAGGTTGCGCGAGAGAATCGTTTTCCACAATTTTTACAACGAAAGCGTTGAATCTTGCGAGAATCGTCCGCACGAAAATAACTTCCGTCTTTAATAATATTATTTGGAAATGAACATGTTTTATTAGGGCAGATAACTTTCATATGGAAAGTTATGCAAGAGGTGGTCTACTTAGTTCATGTTAAGTATTTAAAATTACTTACTTTGAAAACAATGCTTCTAATTTTTTTAGAATCCCATAACACCATTTTTAAGGACCAGTTTATGATTTTACAGGGTGTTTCTTCGCTCTATCTTTATATATTATACTGGGGTATAGTATAGTGAGCGGAGGTTAACGATGGCCCATATTCATCAAAATAAGAAAAAAATTATCACGCGAATAAGACGTATCAAGGGACAACTTGAAGCGGTTGAGCGTGCTCTTGAAGAAGATAAGGATTGCTACAGCATTTTACAAACTCTGGCCGCGTGTCGCGGTGGACTTAATGGCCTAACTGGAGAGTTGATTGAAGAACATGTGAAGAACCATGTGATGGTTTCACCACTTGATCCAAAGACTCCTCAGGATGAAGCTGCAATTGAATTAGTAAATTTAATAAAAACTTATTGGAAGTAAAGTATGAAACATAAAGAACATTTAGAACCACATAATTATGTCCTAGAAGATGATCGTCTAGGCTCAAATGAAAAGAGAACGATGCTTGTTATTCTTTTAACATTTGTCACGATGGTAGCAGAGATTGGCTATGGTTATTTTACGGGGTCAATGGCCTTACTTGCTGATGGCTGGCATATGGGCTCTCACGTTGGTGCACTTGGGATAACTGTTATCGTTTACCGCTTGGCACGTTCTGAAAAAATTAATGAAAAGCTTAGCTTTGGTGCAGGTAAGATGATTCCTTTGGGAGGCTACACAAGTGCGCTTATGTTGGGAATTGTTGCTATTGTGATGGGAGTTGAATCTATTGGCCGCTTTTTAAATCCAATGGAAATTAAATTTGAAACGGCCATCCTTGTGGCCATCATTGGTTTAATTGTAAATATCCTAAGTGCAGTTCTTCTATGGGACTCCCATGATCATCATCATGGACATAGTCACGGCCATGATCATGACCACGATCACGGACATGCCCACAACAAAAATCACGTTCATGACCACAACCACCGCTCAGCACTTCTTCATGTTATTGCCGATGCTCTAACTTCTGTCATGGCCATTGCAGCACTCTTTGCTGGAAAGTATTTTGGTTGGAACTGGGCCGATCCTATTATTGGAATTCTAGGTGCCATCGTTATCTTAAAATGGGCATGGGGACTTGCTAAAGATACAGTCTGGGAACTACTTGATGGGAACTCTAAATTATTTGATGAGGAAGAGATTAGAAAACTTTTCTCTTACGATGAAGATATAGAAATAGCAGACCTTCACCTCTGGAGAATTGCTCCAAATGCTCATGCTTGTGAAGTGATGATTTACAATTGTAATTTGAAGGGGAGTGAATACTACCGCGAGAAAATTTTAGCTAAGTACAATATTTCTCATCTCATTGTGGAAGAGCGTCTTTGTACAAATTCATAATTTTATAAGTATTTAATATGCCGTATTTTTGGGGCAGCAATGCCCCATCTTTTTAGTCTACCTCTTATCATTTCAGTACTTTATTTGCCGATTTTTAATTTGTATTAAAATTCTCATACGAATTTAATTGAGCTCGTCGATAAAGAGGCGAAATGATGAAGATATTTAAGAAATCATACATTCATATTTTATGCCTACAGCTACTGGTTACTAGTTGTGTGCCTGAGATTCAACGTCGTGAAAATTCACGTGGAGAAGTTCAGGTAAGCAATATTAGTGTTCAAGGTGATAAGCTTAGAATTGTAGGTTCAAGTCTTCATAAGGTTGAAAATATTCGCATCACTGATAAGAGTGGGACGACTTCAGACTTTTCAATTGGATCGCAAAATGAGGGAGAAATCATTGCAGATGCTCTTTCGAATACTCTTCTTCCTCTAAATCAAATTCTTACGATGACTTTGCAAAGTGCAAATGGTGCAAGCACGTTTACGATTAATGTTGATCTTCCAGATCTTGGTGCTTCTCATGGGCAGATACTCCAATACAATGCCATCACAAGAAAGTGGGCACCTGCTAATCAACCAACTTCTAGCGTTACCTCTGTTAATGGAAAGTTAGGTGCGGTTAATCTTACAGTTGATGATCTTTACGATACAGATACAAGTGGAGCAATCTCAGGCTCAATTTTAAAGTTCAATGGAACAAATTGGGTTATTGGTACAGATGAAGGCGGTTCTTCAACAAATGCAACTTCAATTCACAATCGACTCGTTTCGAATATCACTCCTACTGATGGCCAGGCACTTGTTTGGAGCAGTACTAATTCTTCTTGGGTTCCTTCAACTATCGCAAGCGGTGGTGGAGGTGGAACTGGAGAGGCCAATACAGTTTACTCAACTGGTGGAACTTCAATCTTCAAACAAAAAGTTGGTAGTCAGCTTCAGTTTAAAGGTCTTTCTCCATCTTCTGATATTAATATTACTGAAGGATCAAACTCTCTTGGTCTTCAAATAAGCACAGCAAATGGTGCAAACCAACTTCTAAGACTTGATTCTCTTGGAAGACTACCTGCTCTTGATGGTTCCCAGTTAACAGGCATCTCTGGTGGAGGTGGTGGAAGTGGTGAAACTAACACGATGTCGACAGCATCTGGTGCTTCTATCTTTAAGCAGAAGTCTGGTGTGGACTTTGTTATGCGTGGTATTTTAGGTTCATCTGATTTCGTTATTAATGAGAGTACAAATACAGTTGATTTTCAAATCAATACGGCCAACGGTGCCAATCAACTTCTAAGATTAGATTCTTCTGGTCGTCTTCCGGCACTCGACGGTTCTTTGCTAACTGGAATCGCAGCAGGTGGTGGGGATACAACTTTACAATCACGAGATGTTTCTGCTTCTGCACCTACAAATGGTCAGGCACTTTTATGGAATGATGTAAGTCAGCAGTGGGAGCCTGCGACTATTACTGCTGGCGGTGCTGGTGGTGAAGTTAATACGGCTTCAAGTGCAGGTGGCGAAGCAATTTATCAAAATAAAGTAGGCTCAAACTTAGTCTTTAAGGGGCTATCAAATACTACTGATATTTCTTTAATAGGAAATGCAAATGATATTCAAATCGGAATAAATACTTCAAATGGAGCGGGACAGATTCTTCGTCTTGACTCTTTCGGACGTCTTCCTGCACTAGATGGATCTCTTTTAACTGGTATTGCGGCTTCTGCATCAGGTGATGCTGTTAGCTTACAAACGAGGGATATTTCATCAACTGCGCCAACTGATGGCCAGGTTCTTACTTGGAATAATTCTGTTTCAGAGTGGGAGCCTCAAACACTTGCTGCTGCAAGCTCTGATGCGACAACTCTTCAGACTCGCAATGTTGCGACAACTGCTCCTGCCGATGGACAGGCGCTTGTATGGAATAACGGAACTTCACAGTGGGAGCCACAAACGATTATTTCTGGTGGTGGATCTGGTGAGAATAACACAATCTCAAGTGCTGGAGGAGTTTCACTTTTCAAGCAAAAATCGGGTGTTGATTTAATTCTTAAAGGTCTTCAAGGATCTACAGACTTCACTGTTTCTGGTAGTACGAATACTGTTGATCTACAGATCAATACATCAAATGGTGCAAATCAACTTTTAAGACTGGATGCCTCTGGTCGTCTACCTGCGATTGATGGATCTCTTCTAACAGGAATTGCTGGTGGAAGCTCTGATGCAACAGCAATTCAATCTCGTACAGTATCTGCTGTTGCTCCTGCCAATGGACAAGCTCTTTTATGGAATAGTACAAGCTCTCAATGGGAGCCAACTACAATTGTTACTGGTGGTGCCGGTGGTGAAGCCAATACTGCTTCTAGTGCTGGAGGAGAAGGTTTATTCCAAGCAAAAGTTGGAACCAATCTCGTCTTTAAAGGTTTAACTGGTGGAAGTGATATTACTCTGACAGGTAATACTAATGATGTGCAAATTAATGTAACAACTGCAAATGCGGCCAACGAGCTTTTAAGACTTGATGCTTTCGGACGTTTACCTGCTGTTGATGGTTCACAGTTAACTGGTATTGCTACATCGGATAATACAATTCAATCTCGTGCCGTTGCTTCTACTGCTCCTACTGATGGGCAGGCCCTTGTGTGGAATAACACTGCTTCTCAATGGGAGCCGCAAACAATAAGTGCGGGAGCAGGTGGGGAGTCTAATACGATTTCTAGTGTCGGTGGTGCTAGCTTATTTAAACAAAAAACAGGTGTTGATCTTGAATTAAAAGGTCTGACAGTAACGAGTGACCTTGCTATTACTGAAAATGTAAATGATGTTCAAGTGGGAGTTAATACTTCTAATGGAGCAAACCAATTACTACGTCTTGATGCTTCTGGACGACTACCTGCTATCGATGGTTCACAATTAACAGGTATTGCTGCCGCAGGTGAAGTCAATACGGCCAGTAATCTCGGTGGTTCTTACGGGGTATTTGCACAAAAGAATGGTAGCGAACTTCAATTTAAAGGTTTTAACTTTAGCACTGACTTTAGTATTTCTGATGTTGGTGACTATTACGACATAACTCTATTAACATCAAATGCGGGTGGAGAGTTACTTCGTCTTGAATTAGATGGTAAACTGCCTTCCTTAGATGCAACAAACCTGTATAATCTTCCTGCAAGTGATACGACATTACAATCTAGAAGTGTATCTCCAAATCCTCCTTCTAACGGACAAGTCTTAACTTGGAATGGTTCTTTTTCTGAGTGGGAACCTGCGGATCTTACAGTATCTGGTGATGATCTTGGAAGTCACATGGCCACGCAGAACTTTCAAATTGGGGCCAATTATATTTCTTATTCTGGTCTAGATGAAGGTCTCTATGTAAACCTTGGTGGTAATGTTGGGATCGGAACAAATACACCAGCGGCCGATCTTCATATTTCGGACTCTCATGCGGAAATGAAAATTCAAGATTCTAATGTTGGAATTTCTTCTGAAGTAAACTTCACACTCCTTGCGGATGGTTCAGAAGCCGGTTTTGCGCTTCTTAATTCAAATTATGACTGGGCCGCAGATTTTCCTGATGCTTCATGGTCTGATGTCATGCTATTTCACTCAGCACCTGAAACAGCTAATGGAATGCGCATGCATGCATTTGCTGGAGACATTAATCTATCAGTTGGGGATGCCATTCTTACTGATGTGCTAAATGTAAACGGAACAAATGGAAACGTAGGGATTCTTACAACTACGCCAAGTGGGTCCTTTGCCTTAGATGTAAATGGATCAGTTAGAGGGACAGCAGCCTTTGACTCAACATCTGATGAGCGTCTCAAAAAGAAAGTGACATCGATCTCTAGTGAAATCTCAATTTTAGATAAGCTCTCTCTTCTAGATGGAGTTTATTTCGAGTGGAGAAAAGATGAATTTCCTCAAAAGAACTTTAAAGAAGGAAGAGATATCGGTGTTATTGCTCAAAACGTAGAGAAGGTATTTCCTGAGGCCGTATCAAGAGATGAGAATGGTTATTTAAGTGTTGCTTACGCAAAATTAGTTGCGCCGCTTATTGAAGCCGTTAAGAGTTTATTTTCTATTTCAAAGGATCAAGGAAGAGATATTGCTTCTCTTGAGGCCAGAACTAAAAAGCTTGAAGAAGAGAATCAGATGCTTAAGCAAGCTCTTTGTGAAATGAATCCGAAAGCGAAGATTTGTCAAAGCAAACAATCTAAGTAGTCGTAATTACAAAAGACTCCCATGGTTTTACAGAAGATTTTATAGGCTCCCTTGAGTTTGGTGGCGATGCGTTATAAAAATCCATCTAGAACAAAAACACGGGACGATTCTATGAGATCTATTTATCTATCACTTTTGATAGCGTTAACAACATTTAGCGCACATTCTGCCATGGCCCAAACGACTAAGCAGAAATTCTGTAAAGAAAGAGAAAATAAGCACTTTGTTAGGAATCAGATGATGACAAAGATAAGTGCTCACATGGGCTTTAGAAATTACGGAGGCCTTCTTAATGGTGGTGTTTGTTGGTGGCACTCGCGCTTTCATCGTAATGCCCTTTATCTTGGAATCTTTAGGCCAGAGTATTCGAAACCATCAGAAGATGAAGCGAAGACTATCATAAAAGCAATTCGTCGAGGCCGTAGTGTCGTTGAGATTCCTGGTTATCGAAACTTAAGAGAGTTCTCAATTGATAATGATCACTTAATTCAAAATGAACTTGAGGCCTGGCAAAGAACTGATGGGTTTATTAATCAGCAGTGGGTGATTGGTTTACTTGGAACAGCTAAGCGAAGCGAAAATGGTATGAGAAAGATGATGGATGGACTTTATGATCGCGTTGTTAATCAAGGTGATGTGACTTATCAGAAATTACAAATTAAGGGAATCGATGCTCACGCTTGGCTTGTTGTGGATATGAAGAAGACGAGAACAGGTTATACTCTTTATGCAGTTGATAGTAATTTTCCTGGAGAGCTGCAAAAGGTTCGCTACAATTATGGAGATAAATTCTTTCACTATAATCGTTGGTATGGAGAGTTTGCTCCGTACACGGGAAGGAAAGTTGAGATCAAAAGAGTTAAGAAAGTAATTAAAGAATTTTGCGAATAAAAAAAAGGGAGCTATTAAGCTCCCTTTCTTTTTTATCTATGTTGCTTTTATTAAGCTTCATCAATTGAGAAATTTTCCATCTGATCAAAGTTTAGGTAACGATAGATTGAATCGTCCTTACCTTGAAGTGGTTGCATCATCTCTAGGTACTCATCTGGTTTTGGTAGGTAACCAAGTTTTGCAGCGATAGCAGCAAGCTCAGCAGATCCTAAGTAAACACGAGCATCTTTACCCATACGGTTATTGAAGTTACGAGTTGAAGTTGAGAACACTGTTACACCATCTTTAACACGTGCTTGGTTACCCATACATAGTGAACAACCTGGCATTTCAAGTCTAGCACCAGCAGCAGCGAACTTCGCGTAGAAACCTTCTCTTGTTAGTTGATCTTGATCCATTTTTGTTGGAGGACAAATCCAAAGTCTTGCATCAGCTTGACCTTGACCTTCAAGAACAGTTGCTGCCGCTCTGAAGTGACCGATATTTGTCATACAAGAACCGATGAATACTTCATCAATTTTATCACCTTGAACATCGCTTAGTTTCTTAACGTCATCTGGATCGTTTGGACAAGCAACGATTGGCTCTTTCATTTCATCAAGATTGATTTCGATAACAGCAGCGTACTCAGCGTTTGCATCCGCTTCCATCAGCTCACCATTTTCAATCCAATCATTAACTTCTGCGATACGTCTCTCTAGTGTTCCAACGTGTCCAAAACCGTTTGCGATCATTGACTGCATAAGAGCAACGTTTGATCTTAAGTATTCAACTACTGTTTCACGGCTTAGTTTAATTGTTGAACCAGCAGCACTTCTTTCTGCAGTTGCATCAGTAAGTTCGAATGCTTGCTCAAGTTTAAGATCTGGAAGACCTTCCATTTCTAGAATACGACCAGCAAAAATATTTTTCTTACCTTTCTTTTCTACAGTTAGTAGGCCTTCTTGAATTGCTTGGTAAGGAATCATGTTAACAACGTCACGAAGAGTGATACCTGGTTGTAACTTTCCTGTGAAACGTACAAGAACTGATTCTGGCATATCAAGTGGCATAACACCAAGTGCCGCAGCAAATGCGACAAGCCCTGATCCTGCTGGGAATGAAATTCCAAGAGGGAAGCGAGTGTGAGAGTCACCACCAGTACCAACAGTATCTGGAATTAGAAGACGGTTAAGCCAAGAGTGGATAATACCATCACCTGGTCTTAGTGCTACACCTTCTCTGTTTCTGATATATTCTGGAAGAGTTGCGTGAGTGATAACGTCACTTGGCTTTGGATAAGCAGCTGTGTGACAGAATGATTGCATTACAAGATCAGCATTGAACTTTAGACATGCAAGCTCAGTCATCTCATCTCTTGTCATTGGCCCAGTTGTATCTTGTGAACCAACTGTTGTCATTTTTGGAAGACATGAAGTACCTGGAAGAATTCCTGTCACTCCACATGCTTTCCCAACCATTTTTTGAGCAAGAGTATAACCTTGACCTTCGTGTGCAAGAGTTGTGTGTGGCTTAGCAAAGATTCCTGAATCATCAGCAGTTCCTTGTCCAAGAGACGCTCTTGCTTTATCTGTTAGCATTTTTCCGATAATTAGAGGAACACGACCACCAGCTCTATACTCATCTAGAATTGTTTCTGGAGCAACATCGTACTTTGCAAGTTCGCTACCTTTCTCATCAAGGATCTTTCCTTCAAGTGGACGAACTTCAATTACTGTTCCTGTTGTAAGCGCTGATACATCAAATCCGTGGATTGGAAGAGCACCAGAGTCTTGAGCAGTGTTAAAGAAGATCGGAGCAATTGTTTGACCGATAATAACACCACCACGTCTCTTGTTGGGTACGAAAGGAATATCGTCACCAATACACCATAGAAGAGAGTTGATTGCTGACTTTCTAGAAGAACCTGTACCAACAACGTCACCAACGAAAGTAACAGGAAGGTTAAACTTTTCTTTAAGGTCTGAGATTTGCTTTGGACCTTCTGGGAAAAGTGATCCACCCATAACATTTGCGTGAAGAGGGATATCCGCTCTTGTAAATGCAAATGGAGCAGGAGAGAAGTCATCTGTATTGATTTCACCGTCTACTTTGTAAACGACAGTTTTGATTGACTCATCAACTTGTGGCTTATTAGTAAACCATTCTGCATTTGCCCAAGATTCGATGATCTCTTTAGCAATAGCATTTCCACCATCTGCTAGTTTTTTAACGTCATCAAAAACGTTTACTGCAAGAGGAAGGTTTTTTAATTCTTTAGCAGCAAGCTTTGCAAGTGCTTCATCACTTCCTGCTACGATATCAGTTAGGCCTTGAAGGTTGAAACCACCAACCATTGTACCTAATAATTCAACTGCATATTCTTTTGAAATTAGTGAACAAGTGTGTGCACCTTTTGTAATACCAATTAGAAAGCTTGCCTTTACTTGTGCAGCAGGGTCAACACCTGGATTGATACGATCTTTTAAAAGATCTAAAAGCTCCTGAGTTGGCTCAGATTCAAGAAGTTTTACAACTTCTGTTGCTTGTTCTTTTGTTAATGCTAATGGAGGAATACCTTCTTTGGCCCTTTCCTCAACATGTGCGTGATAATCTTCTAGAAAATTAGACATAGATCCTCGACTTTTTGAGTTAAATTCAGTTTTTTGTATTTGATTTATACATGCTTTTTTATCATCTTTTCGGGCCTTTTGCTAGTCGTTATCAGCTTTAAGGAGGCTTGACTAAATTAACTTTTTTTAACTCAGTGCGTATCGTTTGGAAGACGATAGGTCAGACATGAAAAAGCAAGAATTCGAATTAGAGTTGGAAAAATTATGTGAACAAATCTTTTTTAAAGAGGAGTTGTTAGAATATATAAATGTACATAAATCTTATGTGCAGCATTTTTCTAAGCTCTTAATGAAAAGTCTTGGCTGTAATGTCCTAATGGGAGGGCCTGATTCAGGTATCTTTGGTGACATTGCGCTTCAAACAAGAAAACAAGTAAATTGGATTGAAGTTTATGCAGGGACAAAGGCGATTGTTGAGCTAAAGAATATCTATGGCCAAAAACGCTACTTGGCCATAAGCACTTCTAAGTTGTCTCACTTAGTGGCCATGTCAGATGAGAGTGATTTTACTCTCTTACTTAATGATGTCTTGCGACCAGGTTTTGTTGCAGGAATTGATTTTGACTTTTTGCGCTATAAAGGGGCCGCTTCCATAACGATTTCGAAATCTCGCGCAAGAGCAGCACAAAAGCATGGTGGAGCAATCTTTGAAAAAGTATTGCTCATTCATAATTTGGGGACAAGTGATTGTAAAAGATATGACTATAAGCCAGATTTAAAGTGTAATTCGATCAATCTAGCAGTGGATTATCGCCACTATAATATCATTTTGAATATTGAATCTGCTGCAGACGTGTCGACGGTGCGCAAACTCTACTTATCTCGAGGCTCTAACCTTAGAAATTACTTTGAAAAAGAAGGCAGTATCGATATCTATCATATGGATGTGAAGAGAAGCCCCCATTACGATGAAAACTTAAGTCTCGATAAATTTGATGGTGTTTACTTGAGTTGGCGTCCACATATTGTCGATAAGTACTTAATTGAAGAAGCGCAAAATCACCCTCAATTTCCACATTTTCCTTTTTCACAGGAAGATGATGGCGAAGAAGCAGCATAGCTTTTGGGCTTTGCTAAAATTGATCTTCATAGTAGATTGTTTATAAACATAACAAGTAGGTTATTTTATGAATCAATCACGTGTCGATCAATTAAGTCCAAAATATGTTTGGTCAAATTTTCAAAAATTACTAGATACTCCTAGGCCCAGCTACCACGAAGAGGCAGTACAAACTTTATTACTTCTATTTGGAAAGAGTTTAGGTTTAGAAACATATCGTGACGAAGTAAACAATGTCATTATCAAAAAGCCTGGTCAGCTAGGGGGGGAGAACTCGGCTCCTATTATCCTTCAAGGCCATCTTGATATGGTTGCTCAAAAAAATGAAGGTAACTTACATGATTTCAAAATAGATCCTATCACGACGATTATCGATGGTGATTGGGTACGTGCAAATGGAACAACTCTAGGTGCGGATAATGGTATTGGTTGTGCCTTTGCGATGGGACTTCTTGAAAGTAAAGATATTGCACACCCTCCATTAGAATGTGTTTTTACAGCTTGTGAAGAAGCAGGAATGCATGGAGCAATTGGGCTAAAGGGTGATCACTTCGAAGGTAAGATTATGCTTAATCTTGATACTGAAGAAGAAGATGAGCTAATTATTGGATGTGCCGGTGGTGTTGATTTAATTTTTGAAAAAGAATTTAATCAAATAGCTGCTAAAGGCGTACGTCAAAGAATTGCAATTAAAGGTTTAAAAGGTGGGCACTCTGGAATTGATATTCACCGTGGCCGTCTTAATGCAAATAAGTTAATCCCAAATGTTTTTGCAGGCGTTGATGATATCCAACTTGTATCAATAAAGGGCGGCTCTTTAAGAAATGCTATTGCAAGAGAAGCTTTTGTTGACTTCTATACAAGCGAAGTGAACCTTCCAAAGATTCGTGAAAACTTTGAATCTCTTTGGGAGAAAAATCAACATGCAGAAGGTGGCCTAAAATTTGAATTGGCCACTTTAAATGAAGAAGCAAATGCTCTTTCAATTGAGGACTCTAAGCTAGTTCTATCTGCAATTAGTAATTGTCAACACGGTGTAAAAGCTTGGGATCAACACTTTGAAGGTGTCGTGGAGACATCGACAAACTTAGGTGTTATCACTCTTGAAGCTGGAAAGTTTAATATGGCAAATCTCATTCGTAGTGCGAGTGAAGAGGCGAGAGATAACTTTGCTCAAGAAATGATTTCAGCTCAAAAAGATCTCGATGGGAAGGCCATTCTTGAAGGAGCATATCCTGGATGGAAACCAAATCCAGAATCTAAGATTCTTTCAATTACAGGAGAGGTCTTTAAAGACTTAAGAGGTAAAGCTCCTAAGATTTCATCTATTCACGCAGGTCTTGAATGTGGAATCCTTTCTAAAGCGATGCCTGATGTAGACATCATTAGCTTTGGCCCGACGATTACTGGTGCCCATTCTCCTGATGAGCAAGTTTCAATTGCTTCAGTTGAAAAGACTTGGCTTTTATTTTTAGAAGTCGTTAAAAGGCTAATGTAATGCTCACTATTGGCATACAAAATAATATTCTAACTCTCTTTGTTTATTTGATCGTAGTTCAAATACCAATGATTATTACTTACATTTTTGCTAAAGATTTAGGGGTTTCTAATCTGTGGTTATACTTTGTTTGTCTTATAATTGGACTGAGGATCGCTTTTTTTAAAGATCAGCACTTTAAAAAGAAAATCGAATCGAAGCTATTTAAACAACTTCAGTTAAAGAATGGTAAATCTCCTTCAAAAAGTGAGATTGTTAAGGCCTTGAATTTAACGATAAGCCTCAGAGATATAATTTTCTTTGGTAACTTAATTATCGTATTAATTTTAACGGCAATTTTTAATCAATTTTAAGTTCGATAAAATGACGTAATCTCGATAAGAATGGTGTGGAATATAAGTATATTTACACCATTCTTATTCTCATCTTTCTTCTTGAAGGCTGCCAAGAACGTAGTCGTACGATTAGTTCTGTCAATACTACTCAACAACTTGTAAAAGGATCCCTTACAGCACATTTAGTCTCTAGAAGATTAAATGGACAAAGAGTTGTTATTGAAGGGGAATGTACAAATAATCTTTTGATATCTTTTTTTTCAAATAACTTGGCAAGAGATCAGGCATACACTTCTCAATGCTTTGATGACAAGTATCGCAAGGTTTTATTCTTTCAAGATAATATCGAAGGTCGCCAGGACGTTTTTATTACTCAAGATGGTTATTCAATTACCATTTCAATTCCTAATGTGGTGACAAAGAAGCCTGGAAAAGTTGTCGTTGATACGCCGATGGCCGGATATTACTACGGGCGTACTATTTACGTTTCTGGTCGATGTAAGAAAAAAGGAACGGTCTTTATAAGAGGTAGCTATATTGCAGACTTTGTGAAAACTGCAGGTTGTTCTAACGGTATATTTCTTGCGCCAATCTATTTTTCAAAAATCAATGCCGAAAGTATTGAGACTTATCTTTATATTAATCAAGTTGATGAATATGGTAACAGTTCTGATTTTACTGTTAGGCCAATTAAATTTAGAAATGATGATCATTCAATTTTTCTAAGTGAGACTATCGTCGGTGTCTTTGATGATAACCTCGATATCATCGGTACTTGTAAAGGTTTTGATCGCGTTAGTGTTGATGGGAATATTATTGACTGTCTCAATGGAAACTTCAGTTATAAACTTGATATTTTGGCACGAAAGAAGTCTGGACAAATGCTTTACCAGGTTCCTATCGAAGGGGTAAATGGGGACTTTCGATCAAATCTTAGAATGTTGTTTTATTATTTTAAGCAAGCCGAAACTTCACCTCACTTTATTGCTCCTAAAGGAAAGTACGATGAAGGGGCAAGAGGTCGTCATATTATCAGTGGGACCTGTGGTCGCTCTTATCTCAATGGTCATGTAAGGTTATACACAAAAAAATCAGAGAATATTATTCTTAATGGCCATAACATCCCTCTAAGACAAGATGATGGCGCATTTATTGTTTATCCTGAAGAATATGATCTTGAGGGGGAGACAACCATCTTTGCAGAATGCCATGACTTCTATATTGATTATAAAACAAATAATTTTTCAACTTCATTTGATTATATTCCTTCAGATGATATTAGACTTGCCCCTAAAGGAATTGATATCTTTTCGATGGATCATCTAATCGAAGGCGACTGTTCTCAAGGGAGCTATGTTCGCTTACTTGATGTGAGCAATGAAAATGTTGAACAGGTTAATTGTCTTAATGGACATTACTCGATGATCAACTCTAGTTCTCATATGCTTTCTAGAAATCAATATGAAATTTATGAAGTAAATCTCTTCGAAAGTTATCAAGGTGCAAAGCAGGTGATTGATGTTAACTATAGCTACTCCGTCGCATTTCCATATCGCTTTATTCATGAATCTCCGGTTCCTAACTGGGGCTCAAAGGTGGCTCCGTTAAGGTTTTATTGGAATCATCAATACAAGTCAGAGGTAAATGAGATTTACTACGGATACTACTCTAAAGAAAGTTATCTACAAGTTGAATGGAAGAAACTCCCGCAAAATACAAATCAACTACTTCTTGATGGCCATGATTTAATTAGATTAGGTTATAAAGAGTGTGAAGAGGTTCAAGTATACTTTCAATCAGTTGATAAGAGGAATCGAAAATCAGTCATTATCGAGACAAATCCTATACGTTTTGATTTTACCCCTCCTGATGAAAAAGAAGTTGCTCGAATTGATTATTCACCATTATTTAGAAAACAATTACCAAAATTCCACTTTAAAGATGCCGATGATAATTGTGTGAGTGCTGATAAACTATTTTATAAGTACACTCTTTATCAAGTGATCCTCTCTGGTGAAAATGAATCCGAAATATTGGACCGTAAAACGATCGATGAATTTACTGTATCAAGTCATTTCAGCGAGAATTTTTTTAAAAGAAAATATGATCTTGAAGGTTTCTATCAAATAGGGGTGACAATAATTGATCGAGGTCAAAATGCAACAAAAGAATATTTATCAACAATTTTCTCATGGAAGTAGAGAGAACGAGGGGGCATGGAGGCCCCCGTTTTATTTTAGTAATGCCAAGGAAATTGTGAGAAGTCTTTTTCACGCTTTTCAACGAAAGCATCACGGCCTTCTTGTGCTTCAGCAGTTCCGTAAGCTAGTCGAGTTGCTTCACCAGCAAAAAGCTGTTGACCAACTAAACCATCATCAAGAAGATTGAATCCAAATTTAAGCATACGCATTGCTGTTGGTGACTTTGAATTCATCTCTTTGGCCCACTCAAGCGCAACCTTCTCAAGGTCTGCATGAGGAACAACTTTATTTACCATACCCATTTGAAATGCTTCTTCGGCGCTATAGTTGAAACCACAGAAGAAGATTTCACGTGCACGTTTTTGTCCACATTGACGAGCAAGATATGCTGAACCGTAACCAGAGTCAAATGAAGCAACGTCTGGATCCGTTTGTTTAAAGATTGCATGCTCTTTTGAAGCGATCGTCATGTCACAAACTACGTGAAGTGAATGTCCACCACCAACTGCCCAACCAGGAACTACTGCAACAACTACTTTTGGCATAAAACGAATTAGTCTTTGCACCTCAAGGATGTGAAGTCTTCCAAGTTTTGCTGGGTCTGGAGTTCCGTCACCATCAACATATTTATATCCGTCTTTTCCACGAATTCTTTGATCGCCACCTGAGCAGAATGCCCAACCACCATCTTTTGGTGATGGCCCGTTTCCTGTAATAAGAACAACACCAACATCACTCCACATTCTTGCGTGATCTAAGGCGCGGTAAAGCTCATCAACAGTTTGAGGTCTAAATGCGTTGCGACACTCTGGGCGATTGAATGCAATCCTAACTGTCCCTTGATCTACAGCGCGGTGGTATGTAATGTCCTTGAAATCGAAGCCTTCAACTTCTTTCCAAGCACTTGGGTCAAAAATATCTGAAACCATGTGATCTCCTTATTGTTTCGCTCAATATAAAATGCCTGAGCTAAAGTGTCATTCATAACTTTATGTGCGGCCAGTCTAAACAAAATGTCAGGGTTGTGAGTTAATGGATGGATGAAAAATCTCATTCTTATTACATTTCTATTCTTTTTAGCCTCCAATGTGAGTGCAGATGTAACTGTCGTTGTGGATGGTACTCGCTATTATTGTACTGAAGATGGCAGGCCACCTCAGGATCGTCAGTGGCGATGCGTTGCCCATTGTGCTTCAAGAACTTCTGACGGCGAATGTCGTAGGTATAAAGAAGATTTCTGTGGAATCAATGCGGCCTGTACTCCTTATTGCGACTCTCGTGCTTCAGATGGTGAATGTCGTCGCTACGGAGATGATATTTGTCGCTCAGAGGATTAGTAGGCAAATAGCTGACTAAGGCTTAATGACTTCAAGCTCTTCTATTTCAACATAGAAGTGCTTTGATTCGTTATCTGTTTCACCCTTCAGTAGAAAGAGGGTTTGATAATTATAGTCAGTATCTAGGCCAAATAACTTCTCAGGAATTCTCACGAGAATCATGCCCTCTTGGTCTTGAACGAGGTAGTAGTTATTTTTGAGCTTCTTATGAATTCGTGCTTTTAAAGCAACTTCTGCACCATCACTAGGGTTTCTCTTTAATATTGTCGAAGAGTAGACACTTCCTTGTTTTTGGCCCAAAAATGTTTTTGAACTGCCACAAGAAGTTAAAATAAAAATTAGCGTGGTAAGGAATAATTTATTCATAGCAATTATTATATTTAAGTCGTTGGCCTTTGACTATAGGGCAAGAGCTAGAGATAATTAACTCATGAAATTAATCACTCTCTTATTATTTACTCAATTATCATTTGCTAGTATTGGTGGGAAATGGATTGGTGAAGGTGTTGCAAAAACTCCAAAATCAACTCAAAAATGTTCTCAAATCTATTTTAAGCTTTTTTACGATGCTTCGAAATTTAAAATACAAGAGGGTGGATATAATTGTAATGGCCTTAGTGCTGAATATCCCTATTCTGTCTTTGAGGTAAGAGGGCCGCTTCTTTATTACAAAGGAGAGGTTTCTGGCTTCATTAACAATGACGAGCTTACAATTTATTCAAAAGAAGACGGCTTTACTTTACGTTTCTACTTCGTTGCAGAAGATGAAGTTGAAGTAAGTGAAACGTGGCAAGAAGGTAGTGATTATTTAACAATCAAATCAACACTTTTTAGAAAGTAGTTAGGCTGCCTTTTTAAAAGAGTCGACATGTTCTTTCTTCTCTAAAAATTCTTCAAACTCTCTACGCAGGGTCGCATCCACCATGCCGTCAGAAATATACTCTGCGATATAGTAGAAACAATCGCGCCATGCTGTCTCTAGTTTAGGAGTCCAAGAATTCATATGAAAAAGCATTAATGTTTGAATGAAGGCTTCTTCAAATATTGGAAAATAAGTCTCTGAAACTTCGTATTTAATCTGATTTCCGCCAAGTCCCTGCAGGTAGTATTTCAGGTATTCCGGGTTCTTTAAATTATTTATTGTTATACTTAGGGCCCTAATAAAGGATGCCTTTAGTTGCTCTCGATCAGCATGAGCAAATACTTTCTGCATACCTGGTTCGAGAATAACGACATTATCAAAGAAAGCATTTGTGAAATTTTTTAAATTGGGCTCAATTCTCGCAAATGATTCAATAATCAGATCCTTGTCAAAATTCATAAAGACTCCTTAGGGGTTTAATTTACTTGTCGTAGGCAACATTTTTTCTTTTGAACAAAGATTTCTTAAATTCTGCTTAAACCCTGTATTTACAGATTGTCTTCATTGGGAGAGTCTAGGGTTAATGAAAGTATTAGCGGTAAATAATTTAACTTATAATTTTGATCAAAAATCAATTTGTCAGTTTGATAAGATCTCTTTCGATCTCAATAAGGGTGAGGTTTTAACACTTCTTGGTCCTTCTGGAACAGGCAAGACGACTTTATTTAGTATTCTTACGGGAAAGCTAACTCCCTTAAGTGGAGAAGTTGAGAAGGCCGAGAACTTAAAAATTGAGATGGTTTCAGGTGTTGATAATCTTAATTGGGACCTAACGGTTTTTGAAAATATTGAAAGTCATTTACTGGCCCATGAGCCAAGTGCTGATACGAATCGCGTACGTGATATGATTGAAATCTTTGGCCTTGAATATAAAGATCATAAGAAGCTCGATCAACTTTCGGCGGGACAATTGCAAAGACTTCTTTTTGCGAGATCAATGGTTGTTGCACCAGACGTTCTTTTACTAGATGAACCATTTTCTAATATTGATGAATTTCTAAAGGCTACCTTGTGCCATGAAATTTTTGAAATTTTCAAAGAAAATGAAATCTCATTACTTTTTGTCACTCACAACTTGAAAGAAGCTTATTCATTAAGTGATCGAATTATTTATCTTAGTGGAGCAAAACTTCAAACATATCAAAGGCCTCAAGACTTCTATGACAGGCCACTCTCAATTGATGCCGCTCGTTTCGGGGGAATGATTAATCTCGTTGCAGGACCAATCACAGAGAGGAAAGGTGAGCGTGTCGTTGTTAAGAACGACTTTGGTCAATTTGAAGTAACTGATAATCTCAAAACAAATAATCAATTTGTTTATCTGGCCTTTCGTCCAAAATACCTAAAGCTTGTTGAAGGTGAGGGACAACTAAAAGGACGAGTTAAGTCGATAATTAGGCACGGAGAGTATGACTTTGTTGAAGTTGCGACAATGAATGCAAAAATTCTAAGATTCCAATTGGCCGACTCTTCTCAAGTGAGCATTGGCTCACAAGTTAAACTAGCTATTGATCTTGAGAATGCCTTTCTTTTACCGGTTTAACCAAACTTTAAGAAAACTTAGTTATTAGCGCATCTCGTTTTCTCTTAGAATACTTACAACTATTAACGTTGTTATGTTTTTGGAGGATAGTGAATGAAGTTGCTGATTATCGGTTTTTGTATTTTACTTTCTATTCTAGCGTTCGCTAAAGAGATCGATACAGATAAAAGCTTTTTGAAATGGCATGCAAGTAAAGTTGGTGGCAAGCACTGGGGCCATGTTAAATTTCAAAAAGGAACGATTGAGCACAATGATAAAGGAGAACCTGTTAAGGGAATTTTTACTGTGCAGATGAATACAATCGATGTGCGTGATCTTGAAGGTGAGTGGAAGGATAAGCTACAAAATCATCTTCGCCAAAGTGACTTCTTTGAGATCGAAAAATATCCAACGGCGATGATGGAAACAAAATCAATTACAAAGATTGCAAAGAATAAATATAAAGTCGTTGCTGACTTTAAGATTAAGAAAATTACACGTCCACTAACATTCGATATGATCTACGATGGAAAGAAGGCCACGGGGAAAGTTAGCTTTGACCGAACAAAATTTGGCATTAAATATCGATCATCTTTATTGGGCACTGTGGCAGATAAGGTTATTCACGACAAAGTTGATTTAGAATTCAATGTTCAATAGCTTGATATTACATTCTAAAAATGAACACGTAGCATAAGTCTAAGTAATAGATGCACGTCAGTTTAATCTATGTTAAGTTTTGGCGTATGAAAGCCGGAAGAATCGACATCGCATTTTTTGAAAAAGACCAATACTTATTTCCAATCAATAGAAGAAGTAAGAATCCAATCGTCGACTATAAAAATGAACTCGTTAAAAAATCAATTGCGAAAGAGCTTAACTTGAAAGTTAAGAATATCTCGTTAGATAGTATTAAAAATACAAAGAAGTAATTAAAATAATCTCTTTTCTTCAGGAAGCTCAACAGTCACTAAATTTCCACTTCTCCACGGATCATCAAAAACTAATTTTGAAGCGATAAGGGCAAGACCTGTGTCGTTTCCATTACCTTTACCATAACGATTATCTCCCATAACTGGAAAACCAAGTTCAGTAAATTGGATACGAATCTGGTGTTTACGGCCTGTGATAAGATTAACTTCTACAAGAGCAGTTTTATCGAGGTATTTCTTCACTTCATATTCTAGAACAGCATCTTTTCCATCAATAACACTCTCAAGACGCTTAACTTTTTCTGGCTTCCCTTTGACTTCGGCCTGATACGTCTTTTGAATTTTGTGATTCTTAATTTGATCAGAAAACGCTCGAGCAGCTTTCTTTGTATATGCAATCATCATAAGGCCTGCTGTTTCTTTATCTAGCCTGTGAATGAGAAAAGGTTCGCGACCAGTGCGCTTGTGAACTTCGCGAAGAATTGTGTATTCATCGCCATACTTTGTCCCCTGACATAGAAGTCCAGCAGGTTTGAAGTAAACGCCATAGTGGTGAGTTTCATGCATACATTGAACTGAACTCATATCGAATTCACCGATATTTGGATCGACATATAATTTAATTGTTTGGCCGCGCTTTATTTCTGTCTTGGCCTTGCGAATACGTTCTGGCTTTGCAGTCTTTGTCCAACAAGCACCTTGTTTCATAAGATTTTTGATCTTAATTTTTGAAAGCTCAATTCCTGACTTCGCACATTTTTCTGCAAGTAGGTCCGCTGCTGTTGTATCTGTATTGGCCTTGGCCGTAATGCTAAATTTAGTCATAAATTAATATCCGTTAAAGTAAGGACAACCGCTGCATCCACTCTGGCAACAGTCATTAATATCGGCCTCTTCATCAATTCTAAGGTTTGGTGAAACAAGAGATAGGCTATATGTTTTTATACCGCGAACATTTCCAATTAATGTGAAAAGCTCAGGGCCTTGAAGTGGAGTCTCCATTGTTCCTAAATTAAGAGATAGGGCCAGGTGGTGAGCAATCGACTTCGTATCACAAAGAATATTGAACTCAGGTTCAATATTAGAAGTAACTAGGTATTTCTCTGCATATGATTCAATGATATATTCTTTCATAAATAATCCAAATCGATTAAGGTAGCGCCATGTTTTACGATTTCCCGATAAAATATCACGAACCTGTTTTCCGTCCTCCATCTGAAGGGCGTTCTCTCCTTATACAACAAACCATTGGTTGCTCCAATAATAAATGTACATATTGCAATATGTATCGATCTAAGACTTATAAAGAGAGAAACAGCGTCGAGGTAATCGAGGATATCAGAAAGGCGGCAGCTTACTATCGTCGATTTGAGATGCGTCCCTCTAAAGTATTTTTATGTGATGGAGATGCGCTTGGGGCACCAACTGAAGACCTCTACAAAAGTCTTTTGGCAATTGGCGAGGAGTTTGGGGATATTCGCGTCGGTGTCTACGCAACAGCTCAGAATATGCTGGATAAATCAGAAGATGAGCTTCGTTACCTAAAGGAAGCAGGGCTTGGAATCGCTTATCTTGGGATGGAGTCTGGTTGTGACAAGGTTCTCCATATGACGGTTAAGGGCAATAGCGCCCAAGATATGATTGATGGATCAAAAAAAGTCATGGATGCAGGGATGAAATTATCGGTGATTGCCATGCTTGGGCTTGGTGGGAAGAAACATACAGAGACCCATGTGGCCGAGACGGCGAGAGTTCTTTCTGAAATTTCACCAGATTACCTGTCATTTCTTACGACAATGGCGGTTGAGGGGACTCCGTATTACCGAATGGTACAACGAGGCTTTGAAATGCTTACGACTAAGGAGATACTAGGGGAGATGCACGACATTCTCTCTGGGATAAAAGCCTCTCGAGAAATTTTACTTAGAATTAATCACGTCTCAAATATGTATCCAATTGGAGGGAGTCTTCCTCAAGATCAGTCCACGATAATTCAGCAGGTTAAGCAGTGGTTTGTTGAAGCTCCAGAGGGAACATATCCACCAAAACCTTCACATATGTAGGATTTAGCAGTATAAATTGGCCATGACTCAAGAACAGTACAATATCGCATTTATCATTTTATCAGTTTTAGTATTTATCCTTTCAATGGGGGTAGGCTTTTTCTATATTAAGCTTAAAGAAGAGACGAGAAAGCGCATTGCTGAACATGACAAGATGGAAGCAAAGGAAAAAGAGCGCCAGGCATTCGTGCGCGATAGTCTTATTACAATTGCTCGTGCCTTTGTTCAAAAACAATGTGAGGCAAGTGAAGCCTGTATTCGTTTAAGAATGCTTATTGACCGCGTGGACTTTGTTGAAAACGAAGAGTATCCGATTATCTTTTCAATGTATGAGGAAATTAAACATTTCCCAACTCACCAATCTCGAAAAGAGCTATCAAAACAAGAGCGTTTCTCACAAGATAAAGAGAGATTTGCAATTGAAGACAAACACATGGATAATTTAACTAACGAGTGTAATAAGCTAATCACAAATCTCACGGTTAATTAATGCAATACTATGTCCACAATCTTAATCCAATTGCTATCGATTTTTTGGGAGTTAAGATTGCTTGGTATTGGTTGGCCTACTTCTTTGGCTACTTCTGGACACTTTATTTAGGAAAATACCTCATAAAAAGAGAGGGACTAAGTGTCTCTTTTCATCACTATCTAAATTATTTATTCACTGGCTTCTTTATGATGCTTGCAGGTGGAAAGCTCTTTTATATCTTCTTTTATAATTTTAATTACTATGCACAAGACTTAAAGCGCGTTTTCTATTTTTGGCAAGGTGGCATGAGCTTTCATGGTGCACTTATTGGTGGAGCTCTTTGGACATATTATTACGCTAAAAAGCACGGACTTAAATTCTTTGCCCTAACAGATATTGTCCTAACAAGTGTAGGCCCGGCCATTATGTTTGGGCGAATCGCAAATTTTATCAATGGAGAACTTGCGGGGAGAGTGACAGATGTTTCTTGGGCAGTGATTTTTCCAAGACTTTACGACTCAAGCCCTCGCCATCCTTCACAGCTTTATGAAGCCTTCCTCGAGGGATTTGTCCTATTTATCATTTTATTTACTTTGAAAAAGAATTTAAAAAGACCAGCTTTAAACTCTGGCCTTTTTCTTATCATTTATGGAATTGGTCGCTTCATTGTTGAGTTCTTTAGAACTCCTGATCCACAAATTGGGCTCTTCTTTAACCTGTTTTCTGTGGGACAATTCTATTGTCTAGCAATGATTTTGATTGGGGCCGCTATTATTTTTTGGCCTTCTCATTTATCGCGTTCTCATACTGCTTAAGTAGTTCTGGATCGATCTCTGTTGGAGTGATTTTGCGGAAGCTCTTACGGGCATTGATCATATTCTCACACTTGTGGACAGCACCGTCTCCTTCGACTGGAACGTTTTTACGCCCATCTTTCATCCAAGTAATTTCCTTTCCACAATAACGACATGATGCCATGAGTAACTCCCTGATTTTAAAGCAATTTAGAGTGTCAATTTTAGTGGTTTTAGGTTATTCTAACAACTATAAAAATAAACTGGAGTGCATAGTGTTAGATATCAAATTTATCAGAGAAAATGTTGATTTAATGAAAGAGGTAATTGCAAATAAGCGTATCGGTCTAGACCTAGATGAGCTACTGACAATTGACTCGAAACTCTCTGAATTAAAGACAAAGCAGCAGGATTTACAAGAGAAGAGAAATGCTCACTCAAAATTAATCCCTCAGGCATCTAACGAAGACAGGCCAAAACTTATTGCTGAAGGTAAGGAAATTGCCAACGAGCTTAAGGAAATGAATCCAGAAATTAGTGATCTTGAAGAAAAACTTAAGGCACTGATGTACGTTGTTCCAATGGTTCCATCAAAAGATGCACCAGTTGGTAAAGACGATAGTGAAAACGTAGTTAGTCGTGTTGAAGGTGATAAACCAAATTTCTCATTTGCACCAAGACACCACGTTGAAATTTTAGAAATGAATGAGTGGGCAGAGTTTAAAAATATCGCAAAAGTTTGTGGTTCACGTTCTTACTCTCTTAGAAATGACATGGTTCTTTTAGAGATGGCCATGCACCGTCTTGCTCTAGATATGCTAACTGAAAAGGGATTTACACTTGTTTCATCTCCATCGATGGCAAGAGAAGATGCACTATATGGTACAGGTCACTTCCCGACAGGAAGAGAAGATGCTTACTATATTCCTGAGCACGATATCTATCTTTCAGGAACAGCTGAAGTTCAATTAAATAGTCTACACGGTGGTGAGATTCTAAGTGAATCAGATCTTCCAATTTTATATGCAGGTTTCTCTCCATGTTTTAGAGGGGAAGCAGGAAGTTATGGAAAGGATGTAAAGGGCCTAATCCGTGTACACCAATTCCAAAAAACAGAACAATTCGTAATCTGTAAAGGTGATGAAGCAGAGTCTGAAAAATGGCACAAGTCACTTCTTGAAGCAGCAGAAGAATTCTGTAAGGCGCTTGAGCTTCCATATCAAATCCTTGAAGTTTGTACGGGTGATATGGGTGCAGGTAAATTTCGTATGTACGATATTGAATGTTGGGTACCAAGTGAAGAAAAGTACCGTGAGACACACTCATGTTCAGCACTTCATGACTGGCAAGCAAGAAGAACAAATACTCGCTACAGAGATGCTGATGGAAACGTTAAGCACGTATTCACGCTAAATAATACAATGGTTGCTACGCCAAGAATTCTTGTTCCATTTATTGAAAATCATCAACAAGAAGATGGATCTGTTTATGTTCCTGAAAAACTTAGAGCATATATGGGCGGAAAAGAAGTTCTTAAAGGGCGTAACCGCCAGTAGGTGATTAAGAGGGAAGGATCAGGCTTATTGTCTGAACTCCTTGTTCACTTCGTGATAACTTGAGCTCACATCCATGCGTCTTTGTCATGGATTGGGCCAAGGCAATCATTTGGGTATTTGTATTGAGCATCTCACCCTCAAGAATTTTAATCCCTCGAGACTTTGCTTCAAAGATTAATAAACCTAGTAGCTCCTTTCCAATACCAAGTCCTTGATACTTATCAATGATTGTTATCGCAAATTCTGCAACTTTTGAATTATCTCGGTGAATATCAAAACGGGCAACCCCCATTGGATGAGCAGGGGAAGTAATCGTTGCCACGCCAATGGCATAATGAAATCTCTTATCAAATTCAGTTAAATTGATAAGCTCTTTTGCTGTTAAACCTTTCTTTGCACCAAAGAAACGATGATAGATAGACTTGGGCTCCATCTCGTGCAAACCTTCAAGAAGCATTTTCTTGTCAAATGGACTAATCTCGCGAATCTGCGCCTTGTGTCCTTTAAAGTCGTAAATATGATCAAGAGCTAGAGCTTCCACATCCAAATAGTATCATAGCTTTATTTGTGAGTATGATTTTTTTGACACAGCCTCCACTAAATGCGTAAAATTATAAGTAAAGTACTTATGGAGGAGACTTAATAATGGATAATTTCTACCCACTTAAAAAAGTGGCCGATATATATGGTGACCCAAATCTAAAATTTGATATTCAAGATCTTGAATCTTCGGGGCAAATTCCAGCTTCTCGCAAGTATAGAAGTGGAGCAATTTTTAGAAAAGGATGGCCGGTTAATTTACTTCCACAAATTGGTGAACAAATTGGTTATTTCAAAAAATTTGATAAGCCTACTTCTGTTTGTGTATTCACAACAAAAGGTGGAGTTCTTAAGTCGACTCTAGCACTAAATCTTGCACGCACAGCTGCTCTTCACGGACAGCGCGTTTGTGTCGTAGGCCTTGATATTCAAGGAGATGTAACGACGTCACTTGGTTATGACACTGAGTCTGATGACAGTGGTAGCCTTGATGAATTAATTCAAAAATTAGATCAAACAAAAGGTCTTTGTGATTACTTCTCTGGTGAGGCAACTCTTGATGAAGTCATTGTTCAGCTTGGATTACCAAATCTTTTTATTATTCCTGAGACGCCAGAGCTTGTTGCCTTAAACGACTCTCTTAATAATATTAACCGTCGTGAATTTTGGTTAAAGGAAAGAGTTATCGATCCTTTAAAAGAACACTTTGATCTTGTGATTATGGACTGTTCACCAAACTGGAACAAGCTGACAACTAATGCTCTTGTAGCAAGTGATGCTCTTGTTTCTCCACTTGAATGTAAAATTAATAATTTTAGAAACTTCAGAGTTTTCTCTCACTTTTTAAAAGAATTTAAAGATGAAATGAGACTCGATTTTGAATCAATTTTTGTTCCAACTAAGTATTCTACGAATAAGAAACTTAGTAACGATATTCTAAATTGGTACTATCAGAATGTTGCAGGCTGTACGACTGTTGGTATTAAAGAGTCTGTATCTGCTGAAGAGGCAATGGCCCTTAATCTTTCAATTGCAGAACATGCAGCAGGAAAGCCCATTGCAAAGGATACAGTCGAGCTATTTAAGCAAATTCATCATGCGATTTCGAACTATCACACTAGAAAGTCTGAGCAAGAGGAACTTCCGGCCCATCAGGCAAGAGTTTTTGGTGGACTTGGGCAAGCTAACTTTGGAAATTTAAGTAATAGGTTTTAATTATGGCCATTGGTTTAAATGATATTACAGCTAAGAAGCAGGCCAAGAAAGTTGAAGTTGTTTCGGCCGTTGAGGAAGTATTAGAGAAGCAGCAAAGGCCTTGGGACGGAAAATTTCAGGCCCAAAAGAGTTCTGTTGCTAATCAGGCCGTAAAAAGAGCTAGAGAAATAACTGCTAAAAATGAATTGCACGCAAAAGAGCTTCGTCAGAATTTCACAAGTGCACAAAAAGAGTTAGAGATTAATCAGTATATTGAAAATCGTGAAAAAGAATTTGTTAATTTAGATTCATCTAAAAATATGCTCAAGTCGAGAACTCGTATCAAAACTCAGCGATCACTATTTAAAAGACTTAGAGATTCAATCTTTAGGTCTTAGCTTCATATCGATATTGAAGTTGTGAAACTCTTTATCGTTGAAACAATGAAGAATCTTAGGGGAGTATTTTTTTATTACATCTTTAGAATTTGCTCCTCTAAAGAGTTCATTGAAAGCATTAGAACATACTGCTTTTGTAAATTTATGCTTTATTCCACTACATTTTTTTATAAAGTCACATGATTGAGGATAACCGCGATAGCATCTCATCGACTCAATATCACAAGTATTCTCATCGACGACTTTTGTGTCGCAAGATGAGAGAAGAAGAACTAAAACGAATAGACTAGACAATACCTTCATCAATTAAGACATCCTTAAATTTATTAATCACATCATGCTCATAGTGATTAAGTTGATTCATTGTAAGTTCTGTAAGTGCGTCTCGAGCATTCATTTTACTTACTGTAACCATTTTGTCGTATGTATTTACGAGTGAGATAATCATGATCGGCAAACTCAATGTCTTAAGTTTATTTGGTCCTGAACCACCTTTTACTTCTTCGTGGTTTACGATTAGATCAAGAACACCTTTTGTTACCCATGGTTTGTCTTTCAATGCACTAACTGCATCTTTTACGTGAAGGCCGTAAACTCTTTTTTCATCATCGCTGAGTTCATCTTTTGGTTTCTTAAATAGCTCTTGGTCTTGGCTATTTAATCGCGTGATACCAACATCGTGTAGTAGGCTAGCTGTGGCTATATTTGAGATGTCACTATCATTACAACCAACTCTTATTGCAAGTCTCGTTGCAAGAGTCGCAACATTCATTGAGTGTTCGATAATTAAATTTGAATCGATTGTTTTCTTTTCGAAGAACTTCTTCAAAGCATCAGGGCCAGATGAGAGAACTTTTTTAAGCTGTGCTGCCGCTATCTCAGTCATTTGGTAATTTTCTTCTTTTTCTGGTGCATTGAGTGACTGCTCAATCGCTGTTTTACAAGCACCATCTACAATTTCAACTTTCTCTTCTAGAGGAAGATCAAAGTCTTGAACTTTTGAATCAAGAAGATCTTTAATATATTGCTGATATTTATCAACTTCATTTTCAAGAATATAGAACTTTGCTACTTGTTGTTTATTTAGCTTTTCAAGCTTCTCTTGTGATATGGCCGTACCAGCATCTTGATATTTAAGATAAGTCTCTTTGAAGTAAATATACAAATCAAACGGTATAACGCTTTCTGGCTCAATCGTTGTGATTCTTAGAGGGTAGTAATTCATAAATCCTATTTCATTAAAACTAATAATAAAGTCTATTAATTTAATTTTATGGTGAATTAGGAATTTATACAACTATCTGAACTTATAGCTTCTGTGGACTATTAAGGGGGATATAAAGTGCGACTAGAGTACCTACGGGTTTTCGCTCAATTGTGAACTTTATCTTAAGTAATTCGCAATATGAGCGAATAATGAAGTAACCAAAACCGGAACCTTTTTCTCCTAAAGTTCCAAAACTTATTCCCGTATCAATCTTATTATAGATTTGTTCAAGCTTCTTTTTACTTATCCCTATACCGTTGTCTTGTATTTCTAGCTTTAAAGCTTGATCCACTTGCGTACATGAGATCTTTATCATTCCTTTGTTTTGAGTAAATTTTATTGAGTTGGAGATGATATTTCCAAGAATCTGATGAGTAAGGATGGCGAGATTTGAATAAACTCTAAGCTCTTGTTTAATCTCAGGAACCTCGATTGAGATTTTCTTTCGTTCACATTGAGGTGTAAAGATAGTTTGAATATTATCCAGTAAACTCTTAATCTCTACATAATCAAGCTGTGGCTCATTATTAATTAATTCCTGTTCGGCCTTAACGTTATCGAGAATATCTTTAATGTGCATACAGGCCGAATAGACTTTTGGCCACGCTCTAGCTTCTTCAACGTAACCACGTCGAATATAACGGCTTGAATAACCAATGATAACAAATAAAGAATTTGCAATATCGTGTGAAAGAACTCTTAGTAAGCGAATATATTTCTGCTTATCTAGATTCTTTATAAAGCTAATTTCATTCTCTTTTTGTAGCCTGTTTATCTTAAGGCTTAAGGCAATTGAAAGAGTAAATGATTCAACCATATTTCCTAAGAGGATAGAGTTTTGAGTGAAGTCATTATCGGTAAAGAATCCATAGATAGTCGCAAAATAAGCAAAGATTCCAACGTTCATGATGAGCCATGAAAGAAGATAGACTTTTGATTCAATCGTTGGGTTTGTAATATTTGTATATATCGAAATATAAATAATGAAGATCACAAGTGTTAAGATGTAAATATCGACAAGTGGTCCAATGATAAAATTATAAGAATCAAAGAAAGAGAAGACGATTGAGGTGATTAGAGTAATTGATATCAGAGCATAAATTTTTTCTGTCTTCTTAATAATAGGCTTCTTAAAGAAGTCGATACTCAAGAGATCTTTTGTAAACTTATATAAGTAGTTACATGAAATCATTGCATAGACACCAAGGTATTTAATATGGTTGTCTAAAGAAAGAACTCCTTGTGTGTATCCAGATAATGCTAAGACAGAGTTAATCATAAAAAAGATAAAGACTGAGTAGACAATATAGATTGATTCTTTATTTATCATTCCAAGAATCAGGTTATATATTAATAACGTACACATAAAGCCTAGATAAATAGATAAGCTAATGATCCTGGTTTGCTCTGTCTTTTGAATATATTTAGTATCAGCAAGCAAGGCCTTTGTATCAAACTTATGAAGACTATGAGTTTTGATAACAATCGTTTTTTTCTCTCCTGGATTTAGATCGATACTTAGCGATTTATGGAGTGTCGTATTTGAATTGATTTTATCTTTAGGAAAATTAGAAAGTTGCTTACTGTCTTGGTTGAGAAAGTAAACTTCATTTAATCTAAAAGTGTGAGTATTAAAATACAGCTCTTTATGTACAGAATGCTCGAGTGAGTTTTTAAATTGAACGCGTAGATAAATATTTTTATTTGTGTATTCTAAGTTTAAAACACTTTTATCGTTCGTCGTGAATCCATCTGGTGTGTATTCTTTATTATCAGATAGCTTATATTCAACATATTTTGAAATATTATGATTTTGATCTTTGAAAGTCTCTTTATTAATTTGTACAATTGACTCTGTAGCGAGAATTTCTTTTGCTGGAATGAAAAGAAGAAGCAATAATAAGAAACGATAAATGAACTTGATCACGAAGAGAGTATAATTTTTTTGAACCAATCTTTAAATAACAATTGTGTATATAAATGAAAAAAAACTTAAATTTCTACTTTGATTTTACATCTCCTTACTCATACTTAAGTATGTTGCAGTTAGACGCAGGGCTTCTTTCTGAGAAATATGAAATTAACTTCTGTCCAGTGATGGTGGGAAGGCTATTTGCATTAAATGAGATGAGTGCTCCTGCACAAACTAAGAATAAAGCACTCTACTTATTTAAAGAGGCGTTAAGGACAGCGGATAAAATGGAAGTAAAACTTACTTCACCAAAAATGCTTCCGTTCAATTCTTTACCTTACTTAAGAATGGCCCTTGGACTTAGGGATGATAAATTAAAACAGGCAAACTTTATTCTTAATACATTTCATTTTGGTTGGAAATACGGTCATGATTTTAATGACTATGATCAGTTTAAAGAATTTATTACTGAAAAATGTTTGACACTAGAAGAGTATGAACGTTTAGATAGTGATCGTAATTTGAAGAAAGAATTAAAGCTTGTTATCAATGAAGCGTTTGATAAAGGCGTCTTTGGTGTTCCAACATTTGAAGTTGACGATGATTTTTATTGGGGGAACCACAATATAGACTTTCTCGCTAAAAATAAATTTTTAGATTATAATGAACACGAAGAATTTATTAACTTTAAAAAATTCTTCGAGGAAGAAAAATGAAATTGAAATTGAAATTAAAACTACTTTTTATTATCTTAATTGGCCTAAGCGTTCATGCAGACACTAAGGTTATGATGCAGACAAATTATGGGGACATCACTATTAAGCTGTATGATAAAAAGGCACCCGAAACAGTAAAAAACTTTTTAAGCTACGTTAATTCTGGATTCTACAATGGAACTATTTTTCACCGTGTTATTGACGGATTCATGATTCAAGGTGGGGGATACGATACAAGTCTTAAGAAGAAAAAAACAGAAAAGCCAATTAAGAACGAAGCAACAAATGGCCTAAGTAATGTTCTTGGAACAATTGCAATGGCAAGAACTTCTGTGATTAATTCTGCAACTTCTCAATTCTTTATTAACGTAAAAGATAATAACTTCCTGGATCACTCAGGGCCGACTCCATCTCAGTATGGTTACGCTGTATTTGGAAAGGTTGTTAGTGGAATGGCCGTTGTTAATAGAATCAAGAAGTCAAAAACTGGAAGAAATGGTCCATTTCAAAATCTTCCAGCTTCAAATATTGAGATTAAGAAGGTTTACGTCCTACCTTAATTCTCAAAACAAACCAAAATACTCAGATATGGCATTTATAAATAGCAAATTCTTCGTAGGGAAGAATTTGCTGATTTAGTTAAGATATAATCTGGGTATGGGCTCATTAAAGATAAGTAGCAAAACAAATAATAAGTTATCTAGTAAATCGAATTTAAATTATTCTAAATTTAGTCAAATTAATGGAAAACATCCTCTGCAGCAAAGTTGTCCGGATTCGTTTATCACGTATCAAGTCCGAAAAAGACATGGGGGAAGTGTTGCTTACTTTAATTTTGAATTGGCAAAAGAGATGGGTTTAATTTCTGAAGGCCATGATAATACTTTGACTAAAGATTTGGCCCAAAGAATTCTTGAGACTTTCTCGATTGTGATTATCAATGAATACGATATTGAAAATGGGATCGAGTATCCAGAAGATGAGATTCTGCCAAATCGCTATATGGCAACTCGCTACTTGCAGCTACAACATCCAAATAAGCAGGGAAAGACTTCGGGTGATGGACGCTCGATCTGGAATGGTACAGTTGATCACAATGGGCTTACTTGGGATATCTCGAGTCAGGGAACTGGAGCAACAAAGTTATCACCTGCAACCCATATACAAAATAAATACTTTAAAACAGGTGATCCATCTATTTCGTATGGATGTGGCTACTCTGAGTTTGATGAAGGACTAGCAACTCTAATGTTCTCTGAAGTTATGCAAAAGAATAACTATGAGACAGAGAGATGTTTGGCCATCATTAAATTTAAAGACAATATTTCAATTAATGTTAGGGCCAATAGTAACTTAATTAGACCTTCTCATATGTTTAATCATCTAAAGCAGGCCAATTATGATGCTTTAAAAAATATTGTTAATTACTATATTGATCGCCAAAAGATTAATGGTGAATGGCAAAGAGTCCCAAAAACTGCGAAGGCAAGATATCGTTATTTTTTAAAGAAACAGGTGGAAGTATTTGCAAAGCTTGCTGCTAATTTTGAAGATGATTATATCTTTTGTTGGCTTGATTGGGATGGCGATAATATTCTTATGAATGGTGGTATCATCGATTATGGTTCGATTAGACAGTTTGGTCTTTATCATCATGAATACCGATTCGATGATGTTCAACGTTATTCCACTACCATTAAAGAACAAAAAGATAAGGCGAAGTATATTGTTCAGTCCTTTATTCAAATTGTGGACTTTTTAGAAACAAAAGAAAAGAAAGCGATAGCTGATTTTTCAACTAGTGAGTACCTTGAACAATTTGATGAAATTTTTGAAACTCAAAAGAAGTATAACCTAATTTCTAAAATTGGGATTTCTCCGAAGTATCATGATTGGCTGGTAAAGAAGCACTCACATAAGATTGAAAATTTACAAAAGCCATTCTATTACTTTGAAAAGGCAAAATCTAGCTTTGGTCTTTATGAGGTGAGTGATGGTATTTGCTGGGATGCCATTTTTAGTATGCGAGATATTCTACGTGAATATCCTCAGCTTATTTTAAGCCGTGGTGAATGGATTACACGAGATGAATTTATCAATATCGCTAAGTCTAGTTATGCGAGTCAATCTGATTTAGAGATTAATACATATCGTGCAAATAAAATCGATGCATTTCAAGATTCCTATATTGAATTATTACATCTTGTTGCTAAAAAATCTAAGAAGAGATTTGATGATATTCTTCTTGAAGTTGTTATGCGCTCATCGATTATAAACAAGTTTGAAAGAGTAACAGGTGATAGTATTGCTCGTATCGTCGATTCTATGATGAAGAAGTATAAGAAATTTGACCCACTTACTATCTTCAATGTTGTTCGTGACTTTAGAGAACACCAAACGTTTGACCCTGATAATGTAAGTCCAAAGAGTGATCGTGTGGCAAACGAGAAAAAACATTTAAAACCAATTGTAAAAGAACTTCTTAAAATTGTAAGAGACTATAGAGAAGGCATCTAAGAAATGAAAATTGGATTATATGGTGGTGGCGACTTTTGTGATAATGTCGAAATTGACGAACATATCTTAGAGCTTTGTAATAGTGAATCTCCAAGTATAACTTTTATTCCAGCAGGTTCCTACGAATCAGAATTAGATTTTATCGATTTAATTATGGCCTATAAGAAAATAGGTTTTAAAAGGTTTATCCATCTTCCTGTTGATCATGAATTTGACAGAACTCTCAAAGAAGAGGCACTTCAAAGTGACGTGATTCATCTCGGTGGAGGTAATACGTTTTATTTCTTAAAGCACTTAAAAGAAAGTGGGATGTTTGAAGAACTCATCGATTATGTCGAAAATGGTGGAATTTTAACAGGCCTTTCAGCTGGTGCAATTATTACGACTCCAAATATTATGACAGCATCATTTCCGCCATGGGATCGTGATGATAATGACGATGATGTCACAGACTTTAAGGCCATGAATATTATTGATTTCGAGTTTTTTCCTCATTATCGTAAATCAAAACGCTACGATGACGAGTTAAAGAGACATTCTATATTCTCTCGTTTTCCAATTTATGCTTGTCCTGATGGGAGTGGCCTAGTCGTTACTGATGAAGAAATTGTTGTTCATGGAGAGTGCTATATTTTTGAAAAGGGCCAAAAATATAAACTATAACTTTCTTTTACTCGGTCTTGTTAGCAAGAAAACAATAACTCCAATACCAATTAATGAAACGATAACTTTTATCGTCGGATTCACTTCAACGTAAATTAGCGTATATGAAAAGAGTGCTACGATCATTGAGATGGCAATGATTTTAGATTTTACACTCACAACTCCATATTTATTCCAGTCAGTAATAATTGGGCCAAAAATCTTATGATCTAGTAGCCACTGATAGTACTTTTCATTACTTTGCGAAAAGAAGTAGGCACTTAAAAGAAGAAAAGGAGTTGTTGGAATAAGAGGAAGAAAAATACCAATAAAAGCAAGAATCACAAATGCAATTCCGAAACTAAGGTAAATGGCCTTTCTGCTCTTATTAATCATTAAAAAGTCTTTATTGGTGAATTCGGCTTTTTCTTTGCTCTAATACAAAACCTTACTGGAGCAGGATAGCCTTCTACTGTTTTCGTTTGATCTTCAGTATCTAAGAAGTCCTCAAGGGATTGATGTGGTGGAGGACACCATTTCGTTTGTCTTTGTTCTTCAAAATTTGTCGTTGAAACAGAGACAACTTCCATATCAATGAAGCCTGTTCGATTAATCCAATTCTTAAGACAGCTTAGAGTTGGAAGAAACCATACATTTCTCATCTTTGAGTAACGATCTTCTGGGAATAGGCAGATTGTCTCCTCTCCTGGAATACCAATTGTTTCCATAATCATTTCTCCTCCAGGAACAAGAGATTCTCTGATGGAGATTAATTGCTCAAGTGGATGACGGTGATGATAGAGAACGCCCATCGAGAAAACAACATCAAAGAATGATCTAAAGTTTGGAAGATCTTCGATACCAAATAATTCAAATTTTAAATTATCATATTTCTTAAAGTGATTAATGAATTCAAATTGGGCCTGATTGTGTAAGACAGGATCAATTCCAAGAACTAACTTTGGTTCTTGTTTGGCCATCTCAAACATATAGTAGCCGTTATTACAGCCTACATCTAAAACAACCTTATCTTTTAAATTTGGAAGAGATTCTTTTAGTCTTTCCCATTTTTTATCTGAGCGCCATTCGGCATCAATATCAAGCTCACCAACTTGAAAAGGTCCTTTTCGCCATGGAATAAGCTTTGTCGCAGTCTCAAGGGTTTCGCTCGAGTTCTCTTGAAGAGATGGGATGACATCAAAGATCTCTTTGTATTCTTTCTGATATTTTGTGCGAAACATTTGAAGCTTGTCTGCTTTAAGTTGTCTTAAAGATTCAATATCAACACGATTACCAAATTTTTCTAAATACTCTAAACTATCCATTCTCTTCCTATTTGATACATAGGTAACAAGCAAAATTATACCATCTAAAAATCATTTCAGATTTCTTAAAGCCTGCTTCATCTAACATTTTAAGTTGTTGTTGTGGAGTTAGGGGCCTCAGGACATTTTCTAGGGCCTCTCGTTTTTGAGCAATCTCCATCTCACTATATCCATTTCTACGTTTGAAATCATAATAAAGATCAATCAAAAGATTATCAATTTGCTCATCTTGGCAGATAATTTTCTCGGCCAAAATAAAACAGCCATTATCATTAAGCCCGTTATAGATATTTTTAAGAACATTAAGGCGCTCTTCAACTGGTAGGAATTGAAGAGTGTAGTTCATGATTGCCATACCGGCATTTTCAATTTTTACATCAGTGATCGACTCTTCTAATAACTCAACATTATCTTGTAGACCGTGAGACTTAAGCTTCTGTGCCGCCTTTTCAAGCATCGGTCTTGAAGTATCAATACCGATAAATTGTGGAAGCTCTTTGTCGTTTTGGCGAAAGTAATCGGCCATTAAAAGCATCGTCGTTCCTGTCGAACAACCAAAGTCATAAACTGTTCCAGATTGATAGAAGCGTCTTGTTAGGTCGATGATGATTTTATGAATCTCATGATAATTTGGAATACTTCGCGATACCATGTCATCAAATACAGAGGCCACATCTTGATTGAATTCAAAATCTGATATTTTTTCAATTTTCTTTGCAAAAACTTCGTCTTTGCCAGCGTTTAAAAATTTATTTTCCATGTGGCGAAACTAGAATATCTTTTGGATATTGTCCAATCTAGTATAAAAAATACTCCTTCTTTCTTCTTTAATTTCAATGATTTACTGATATGCGTGATTTTTTACTATGAATAAGCAATATTTATTGGTATGTAAACAAAATATATATTAAAAAACAGCGCAGGTTCTATGAATAATGAATTGGATAGAGGAGAAGCTTTTAACGAAACGCTAAGAGTTTTATCCCATGATTACTCGGGTCATATGCATTTAATTAGGTTTTGTATTGATGAATTGATGCAGGATCAGGATGAAAATAACCCATTTGTTAAAAAATTAAATCAAGGTCTTGAACGCTTTGAGAATGATTTAAATCTTCTTAAGCAATCAACACCTTATTTCTTAGATGAAGAAGTTCCAATTAGCAAAATCGCTACTAGGGCCTTCGGTCAAGCACGTATCTACTTAAAGAAACATTTTGCAGATTTAACTTGGAATATTGCTAATGATGTAACCGTAAAAGGTTCACAAGCTAACGATTTATGTGAAATCTTGTTCTCTTTTGCCCACTTATTCTCAACTTTGGCAAAAAAAGAAGGAAGAAATACATTCCATATCACCTTAGAAATTAAAGACGAGTTAAGAAAATTAATTTTTATTAAGTCAGAATTAAACAAATACTTAAGACAAGAGTTAGATTCCATCTTAAACTTAGGTGACGAAAACGAAAAATCATTAAGAAGATACATCGGAATTCATAACTTTTTAGCAAAGGGAAAGGATTACGAAATTCTTGATGGGGACAACAATTTATCGGTGAGGTTTGAATTATGACAATGGCAACGGACAAGGAAATTTGGATTTTAGAGGATGATGAGGGATGTCGTTTTGTTTACGAACAAACTCTCGTTCACCGCTACAACAACTTAAGATTTTTTACTTCTATTGAAGAGTTTCAAAATGCTCTATCAAATACTGAAAAGAATCCAGCACTAATCATTGCAGATCTTATGCTTGATGATGGTAACTTCATGACTTACTTAAATCATTCAAAAGATCGTCGTTTAATGGTGATTCCATTTATCATCGTTTCAAGTATCGATGATATTGATGCACTGAGATTCTGTTTTATGGAAGGTGCACTTGATTACTTAACAAAACCATTTAAGAAAAATGAGTTAATCGTTAAGATTGAGAATGTATTTAATGGTAGTCCAAGAAGAATGGTTCAACCAATTGCTCACAAGTCGATGCTGCTAGATGGTAAAGAAGTAGAGCACTTAACTAGTAAACAAAAACAACTACTGGGACTATTTATTAATTCTCCACATCGTATCGTAAGTCGCGATGATATCTTAGATAATGTTTGGGGAGATACAACTGTTCACCCAAAAACAGTGGATGTTCACTTATATAACCTAAGAAGAAAGCTTCATGATTACGGTTATATTATTCGTTCAGAAGGTGGCGGTAAGTGGTCACTTATTCCTGATACATATGAAAAAGCTGCAAGTTCAGATGAGTCAAATGTTTCATCTAGTTCTAATGACAGTGATAATTCTGTTTCAGAAAATACATATTAATATTTTTTTTACATAAATCGCCTCTAATAAAATAGAGGCGATTTTATATTTAGAAGAAGTTGATTTAAAACAATCATTATCGCTATGATTGAGACGAGACGCCAAGTGAATAAACCGAATAGTAGCTTTCGCAAGGAGCTATTAAATTCGAATATCCATTACTGTCACATCGATTTTGATGGAGATTGCATTTATGTGAATGATTTATATCTCGGTTATGGGTTAACTGTTGGCACTAATTTATTTCAATATACTCCTGATGAAAAGAAGGGGTTCTTTCTTGAACAAGTCGAAAGAGTAAAGAATGGTGAAGCTTGCCACTTCTTTTCTGAATCAATCAATTTATTAGGCGAAAGAGATCAGTGGGAGATTTGGCTACAGCCAGGTTATTCAGCTACAGGGACAAGCCCGTCATTTATTGAGGTTTACAGTCGTAATATTAATGCCGGAGCTGAGAATTTTATCTCGACTCTGTTCAAAAATTTCTATACCGCCACCGATGATGATTTATTCATTCTTAATAATCAACTTGTGATCTTAGATATAAATAAGGTGACAAAGCAAAGTCTTGTGGGAAACAAGTTTTCAGAAGTTATCTTTGATGATGAAGAGTATTTGTTCTTCTTAAATACTTTTGAACAAGCAAAACGTTTGGACGGCGTGGCCTTAAAAGTTACTCATCCTATTTATCGCAAGCGTCGTTCTAAAAAAAGATTTTGTCGTATTAGTGTAACCTATATTGTTATTCAAGGTGTTGGACGTTATATGGTTCAAATTCGCGATGTTCATCAAGAACATATCAATCGCGTAACTTTGAAAATGCAAGAAAAGCAATTTGAAGAATTTGAAAGATGGCGCTCTCTTGGACAAATGTCTGCAGGAATTGCACACGAAATAAATAATCCATTATGTATTATACGCATTCAGGCCGAACAGTTGAAAGATCGTTATGCTGGTAAGATCAAGGATTCCGATCCTTCTTATATGAAAAAGTTAGAGAGTATTATTAAGCAAGTGGATCGCATTGAAAATATTGCTAATAGTTTAAAGATTTACTCTCGCTCCTCAAACTCAATTACTAAAGAGATACATAACCTTGATAACTTAATACAGGATTCATTGGGGTTATTTCAGGCCCAAACTGGTCGAGAAATTTATATTGATTTTAAAAATCCGTTTAGTGACTTAGAAGTAGCGTGTAAAAAAAATGAGTTCTATCAAATCATTTTAAACTTGCTCACTAACTCTTATCAGGCGGTTCATCAATTTGAATCTCTTGAGAAATGTTGGATAAAAATTTGGGTTGAAGAGTCAATGCTAGATCAGTTCACTATCTACGTACAGGATGGTGGTGATGGGATTAAAGATAATGTTGCTAAAGATATCTTCACACCATTCTTCACAACGAAAGATGTCGGTGAGGGAACAGGTCTTGGCCTTAGTATTTCGAAAAAGTTAGCATTAGAAAATAATATGATTTTAGATTTTGAAAAAGACTTTGAGTATACAACGTTTTCAATATCGCTAGGCCAAAACATAGTAAGGCCTAGCGTCGATGCTTAAATAATCAATTAGCTATTTAGAACTTCTTGTAGTTGTCCTGATTGGAACATCTCAGTGATAATATCATTACCACCTACAAGCTCACCCTTGAAGTAAAGTTGTGGGTAAGTTGGCCAGTTAGAGTAAACTTTTACACCTTCTCTAATATCCATATCTTCTAAAATGTTAAAAGTCTTATAAGGTTTACCAACAGAGTTTAGCATTGCAATTGTATTTGCTGAAAAACCACACATTGGCATATCAGGTGTACCTTTCATGAATAAGAAAAGGTCAGCAGATCCAATTAGTGCTTCGATTTGCTCATTTAGTTCTTTTGATTTATCGGCACCAGAAACAGCTTCTCCTTGATTGATAGGAGTAGATTCTTTACCTAGAATGTTGAATGGATTATCGCTCATATTGATTCCTTTATTTCCTGAGTTTCATTTGCTCCTATCTTACCTAATAATGGTAGTTTTGGAAATAGCTTAGGGCAAGTGTCAGAAATTATAGATGTTCATTCAACCAGTTACGTAGCTGAATCACTTCATCAATATCAATTTCATGCTCCATTTCATAGGCATGGAATTGTGCATTGGCCCCTAGGCTTACAAGATGATCAATTCCGGCCTTTGTTTGATTAATATCAATTACTGGATCAAGGCTTCCATGAGCGCAAAAAATGGCCGTTTCTTTGAGGCATTTTGACAATTGCTGAGGCCTTCTTTCTGGATAAATTCTAGGGGACATTAGAACAATTCCTCCTAGTTTGTGATCGAGTTGATAGGCCGTCTCAAGACTCACGCAACCACCTTGAGAAAAGCCACCGATAAAGATGTCCGAGTAGTCGATATTGCTATTTTTTTCTACGATCTCATCAATAATCTTGGTTAGAGTTTTTACGCTGTTTTCAATACCAGGCACTGGATTATTAGGTGGAATATCGTACCAACTGTAACCGAAGTAGTACTTCTTTGGCGCGTTTAAGAGCAAGTAACTTAGACCGGTTACATTTATTTCTTGTGTGAATATTTTGTAAGACTCAAGGCTATCGCCTAGGCCGTGTAAGATAATCATAACCTTCTGGGCATTAGTAGGTGTGATGTCACTTGCAGGGATATAAAAAGAGTTTAGTAGTTGTGTGTTTAAGTCAGTTTTCATAGGAGAAAAATAGGTGATTGTGTGTTTTTATTCAAGTTTATTCTAAATTTTTTTTATGAACGGTCGATAGAATACTATCTATTGAATCCACGGAACACAGGAGGAAAATGTGTCAACAACTAGTATTTTAAAAGTTGAAACAAGAAAACCGGGAAGATCAACAACTCAAATGAGAAAAGACGGATATATTCCAGGAACTATTTATGGAAAAGGTTTTGCAGGAGCTCAATTTATGGTTCCAAAGCAGGGTCTTTCAAAATTCCTACATACTTCTGGAAAGGTATTTGAAGTAGAGTTTGAAGGTAAGAAGCACCTTGTAACTCTAGCAGATGTTCAAAGAGGTCACCTCGGGACAGACTTTGTACATTGCTCATTCCATAAAGTATCTGCAAAAGAGAAAGTAGTTATTTCTCTTCCAATCCACTTTGTAGGTGAAGCTATTGGTACAAAAGCTGGTGGTCTAGTTAACTTCAATATGCATGAAGTTGAAGTAGAAGGTCTACCAAAAGATATGCCAGAATTCTTAGAATTCGATATCACTGGTCTTGAGCTTGATGGACACTGGGCACTTGAGCACTTCTCTCTACCAACTGGTCTAGCTTGGTCTATCGATCCAACTGCATCAGTTGTATCTTGTCACCTTCCGAAAGTTGTCGTTGAGCCAGAAGTTGAAGAAACTGAAATGGTTGTTGAGACTCACGCTGACGCAGCTGAAGAAAAAGAAGAAGCAGCTTCATAATTTAAAAATCAATTATGATATAATGAGGGGAGACCAAATGGTCTCCCTTTGTTTTTTGGAGCATACTCAATGAGAAGTTTAGAAACGTGGCTTGAGATGTACGGTGAATCTCATCAGAATAAAACAAATCAACGCATTCACGAAGTATGTGTTCCATTGATTACTTGGTCACTATTGGGAATGCTTTGGGCGATTCCAAAGCCTGCGATCTTTGGCTATTTTAATTGGGCATGGGCCTTTGTTATTCTTGCTAGTCTTTTCTATCTTTCACTAAAAAATTTAAAGGCCATCACTGTCGCTCTTAGCTTAGTGATTCCATTTATGCTCTTAACACAATTCTTTCTTGTTAATTTTTTAGCGGAATATTTTTTTATTACTTGGATTGTTGTCTTTGTTGTTGCTTGGGTTGGGCAGTTTATTGGTCACAAAATAGAAGGAAAGAAGCCTTCTTTTTTTGAAGATCTTCAATTCCTTCTTATTGGACCTATTTGGATTTTTCTAGGTAAGAAGTCCTAGCGCTAGTTGCGCCAGAAATCTTCGTGATAATTAAAGTTTGTTAGCTCTTTCACCTTTTGAAGGTAGATGTGAATTTGCGGAGGAAATTGATACTCTGGAAAGATGTACATTCCCCAAATATGTGATGCTAGAAGGATATCTAGAATCGTAAACTTGTCGCTTTCATAGTAAGGTAAAAGTTTTGCTGGAAGCTGAGTCAGCGTTTGTTCAAAGCTATGTAAGTATTCTGCTTTATTTTGCGCAAGTAAGTGAAATGGGCCACGCTTAGCAGACTTTTTATTAATAAAGTATTCTCTTGCCTCTGGAGTGAACTCTTTTGACCACGCCCAGTAAGGCATGCATAAGTTATGAACATCTTTTCCAAGTTGATCGAGGTAATCATTAAGCAGCTTAAAGCTTTCGCTATCTAATTTTGATAGATTCAAATCTTTATCGCTGTGAATTGCAAGGGCCTTGATAATATCAAGTGATTCGTTCATAATGACGCCATCAATTTCCATAATTGGTAACATCTTTGTGCCAGTAAGCTCGACAGGTGTCTTCTCATCATTGTAATCTAGTACAATTGATTCATACTCGATTTCGAAGAAACCAAGTGCCATGCGAACTCTTACACAAAATGGACAATGGATATAGTGATATAGTTTCATATAAATTCCTTTCGGGTTTATGCGTCATTACGTATTAGTAAATAATAGTACAATATTGTTAAGAATTATTTAAGGAAAAACAATGTCATTAGCAATGCTCTATAAAGAAAGAAAATTTTGGCCTCTATTTTGGACGATGTTCCTTGGTGCCGCAAACGATAACGTATTTAAAAATGCTCTAATTATCTTAATTACATATAAGAATGTCTCACTATTTGGACTTGGTGCAGAATCATTAGTTGCCTTTGCTGGTGGTGCTTTCATTCTTCCTTATGTTTTATTTTCTGCTACATCTGGTCAAATTTCAGATCACTACGACAAGGCGCAAGTTATTAAGGTAACAAAATTTACTGAGCTTGCATTTATGCTTTGTGGAGCGATTGGTTTCGTTACAGAGAGTTACGGACTGTTAATGTTTACACTCTTTTTAATGGGTGCTCAGTCGTCATTCTTTTCACCAGTTAAGTTCTCGTCTTTAAGGACAATTTTAAAAGATGAAGAGCTAACGACAGGAACAGCACTTATTGGTGGAGGAACTTTTATTGCAATTCTTATTGGTACAATCATTGGAGGGCTTGCCGCTGCAGCACCTGATGCTACTGATACGGCCGCTTTTGCAATCCTAATATTTGCGGTACTTGGTGTTATTACAGCACGTTTTCAAAATAAAATTAACGATATTAATAATGATGTAAAAATTGATTACACATTTGTTAAACCAACGTTTCAACTTCTCATTAACTCTGTAAAAGAGAAGAACTCTTTCCGTGCAATGATGGGAGTTTCATGGTTCTGGTTTCTAGGCTCATTTGTTCTTTCAGTTATGCCGGCCATTATTAAAAATGTTTTCTACGGAAGTGAAATGGTTGCCTCAATCTTTATGGCAACATTCACAGTAGGGATGGGGCTTGGTTCTTGGATTTGCTCAAAGCTATCTGGTAAGAGAATTGAAGTGGGAATGGTTCCTGTTGCAGCAGTGGGGATGTCGCTAGCTGTTTTTGATCTTTACTATGTTTCTACACAGTGGCCAATGTCAGTGACAGGCGCTTTGATGCCACCTGCTGAATTTTTTGCACAACCACTTGCTCTAAGAGCAATTATAGATCTTCTACTTATTACAATATTTGGTGGGAATTTCTATATCTCACAATTAACTTTTATGCAGCATAGTGCACCTCTTGAGAAGCTTGCGAGAACAATCGCGGCCAATAATATTTGGAATGCTATCTTTATGGTTGTTGCAGCTGTTTCAATTATTCTTCTTAAGAGTGCTGGCGCAACGGCTCTAGATAATCTACTCATTCTTGGTGCCCTTAATCTGATCTATGCAGGAATTTGCTACTACTTCTTCCATGAAGAAATGTGGCGCTTTGTTGTGCAGCTTTTTACGACTTTTCTTTATGATATTCAAATTGAAGGTGAAGAAAATATTCCAAAAGAAGGAAGGCTTGTTATTGCTGCCAACCACACATCATTTGTTGACTGGGGTGTTGTCATGAGTCTTTCTCCAAGACCTATTCGCTGGGTAATTGACCACCGCTATTATAATATTCCAGGGCTTAAGCAATTCTTTATGCAGGGACATTTGATTCCGATCGCTACAAGAAGAGAGGACCCAAGGGTTCTTGATGAAGCTTATTCAAAACTAAATAGCACTCTAAATGAAGAGCGCTGTGTAGGCTTCTTTCCTGAGGGGTGGATTACTCGTGATGGTGAGCCTAGAAAGTATCAGCCAGGTATTAAGAAGGTTGTAGAGCAAACGAATGCTCAAGTCGTTCCAATTGTTATTAAAGGTCTATGGGGAAGTTTCTATTCTTTTTCTGGAAAAGGTGTTTTTAAAGGAATCCGTTGGAATTTTTTAAAACGTAGAAAAATCAAAGTAGTTATTCTACCTTCTATTACACCTGAAAATTTTTGTTATAAAGATCTAGAAGAAAAAATGGTCGTTGAATATAAAAAGCCTCTGTAAAACAGAGGCTTTTTTTTAAGGTGTCACGATATTAAATGTATTAGGAAAAGTATCTAATGTTTCATTAAGGGCATCGAAAACTTTCTTATCCCCACTATAGTTAATATTTTTCTCATCAAGCTCAGCAAAGGAAACTGCTCCCATTGCAAGCTTTACTAATTGTCCATGCTTTAAGTTAATTGATGCATTATCATCTGAAGCGAGCTGGCGATTTTGTTCTTGAGGTCTTTTCTTTGAATAGTTAAGAACACTATTTCTAAGGGTTAAGTAATACCTTTGATTTCTATCTGTAATATTTAATTCAAGTGTTAAGTCTGTACCATTGGCCTTTTCAGAATTAACTCTAACAGAGAGATAATCTAAGAGTAATTCAGTATCCATTTGAGATAAAATTGCAGGTGAAGCCGTTGCCGGTGCTGGCCGACCAACTCCGTAACGTAATTCTTGAGCTGCTTGAACATAGAAATTTCTCCAAGTCGCATTCTCGGATTGATAGGCCAATTGCTCATAAGTGTCAGCAAGTAACTGCTTTGCCTTAACATTCTTTGGTTGGGCAAAGACGAGTTTATTTAAAACTTCCGCAACAAAGCGATACTCACCAATTTTATAATCTTTGATGGCCATTTCTAAGACGTCTCCGGCTCCTCCCATATAAGCAATTGTTCTCTTTGCTGATTCTACTTCTGGGAGCGGATTTAGGTGAGCAGGATTACCATCAAAGAAGCCAAGGTATTTATCGTATACTGCACGTGTATTGTGACTTAGGCTTCCGTAATAGCCACGATTGGCAAAGTTTTTGGCGAGGTTTCTATTTAATTTAATACTGTCAGATAGCTCGGTTCCAGAAAGACCTTTATTTAAGCGATTGACGGACTGGTCATGAATGAATTTATACAGATCTCTTTGCGAGGCCATATGTGAGACAACGCGATCATTTCCAAAGGTCGGCCAGTGATGTGAATTAAAAAGTATTTCGGCCTTGTTATATTTTTCAAGGGCCCTTTGAATATGCTTAGACCACGCAAGACTATCCCTTACTTGAGCTCCTCTTAGGGTCTGTATATTATGCATTGTATGGCTTAAGATCTCTGCACCACAAAGTGCATTGTCTCTTGGAAAATAGGCCATCATTTCTGTTGGTGCCTCTGCGCCTGGTGTAAACATGAAGTCAATGGTTACGCCGTCCACAACTAAGCTTTTGTCTTTATCAATAATTGTCGTCGGCTTCGCAATGGCATATTCACCATTGGCGGTATAGCTTCCTAGTCCTGTACCAACAGATCCTTGCGCTCCAAAATCTAATGTTCGTGCATACATATATTCTGCACGTCGACTCATTGCCGTTCCTGCAATAACATTTTCGCTTACTGCCTCATAGACAAAATCCTTGGAAGCGATAATTTGAATCTTGCCGCTTTCAAGTTCGCGTTTACTGGCAATTCCATAGACTCCACCAAAGTGATCAAGATGAGAGTGTGTGAAAATAATGGCCGTTACAGGTAGATTTTCTACATTCTTTCTAACGAGTTCTAAAGCTGTCTTTGCAGTCTCTGTTGTCATGAGAGGATCAATAACAATCCATCCTTTTTTTCCACGAATAAAGGAAACATTTGCAAGATCAATTCCTCTGACTTGGTAAATATGGTCAGAGACGCGAAACAGCCCATTAATTGACGTAAGCTGTGATTGACGCCAAAGACTTGGGTTTACTGTTTCAGGTGGCTTTCCTTGTGTGAGGGAAGGAAATTTAGCAGGATCAAAAATCTCTTTCATTCCATCTTTTGATTTAATTGGCCCTTCAAGTTTTGCAATAAAACCCTTTTGAGAATCTTTAAAGTCTCGATCATCATCAAAGTTTAACTCTTGGGAAACGGCCTTGTGAGAATCCAGAGTGTGTCTTGATGCAGGCTTAGGATCATTAGTGAATGAATATCTTTCAGCTCGGGTACAACCTAGTAGTGAGATTAAGAGTAGGGCGGGGGTAATGAGATAGAGTAATTTTTTGGAATGAAACACGATTCCTCCTTATTGCATTATTAGAGTTACTTGAAGGGGATATCGGTTTTAGCGTATTTTAAAATGGCCTAAGAAAGGTAATAAAAAAGGCCTCATTTCTGAGGCCTATATTTAATTAGAATTGATTAATCATTGCATCTGCATCAAAGCCAAATTTCTTATAAAGCTCAAGTGCAGTGTATGAAGACTGACCAAAGTGGCCATCATTTCCAAGTGACTTCAGATTAAATTCAAGTCCTTCTTGTTTTAGAGCATGACAAAGCATTGCTCCAGCACCAGCTGTTAGTTGGTGATCTTCAACAGTTACAATTTTATTTCCATTCTTTGCTAGCTGATCCTTGAATGTTTCAACATCAATCTTGTTAATAAATGGATTATTGATAACAGTAATATTTTTACCTTTTGCTTCAAGTTCTGTCGCAGCTTTAAGAGCTTGTTGTACAAGTGGACCGTGAGTTACGATAATTCCGTCCGTACCTTGTCTTAGAACTTGAGCTTTGGCCCAACCGTAGTTTGCACCATCAATATATGAAACTGGATGTTTTTCACGGCCAAAGAAAAATACAGTTGTTTCTGGTGTTTTTCCTTTGTTTACTGCTTCTTCGTATCTCTTAATTGCTTGATACATTAGGCTTTCAGCTTCTTCTTTCGTTGAAAGAGCAATGACTGTTGTATTTGGAATTCCTGCTACAGCAGAGAAGTAAGTTGTTGCTTGGTGTGAAGCACCGTCAGCAGCATCTTGGAAACCTGTATGTGAGAACAAACAAATCACAGCACCTTGAGAAAGCTGAGACATGATTAAAGGAAGATTTCCTTTTGTTACACCAAATTGTGCAAAAGTATCAACAACAGGAATGAATCCTTGTTTTGCCATACCAACTGCTGTTGAAACCATATTCGATTCTGCAATACCAATATCAACATAGTGATTAGGGAATTCTTTATGGAAGCCTGAAACACCAGTTGAACCTGCAAGATCTGAAGTTACAGAAAAAACTGGAAGCCCTTCTTTTGTTGCTTTAATCATAGCATTTGCAAGACCTGGCTGAACCTTGTCTGAAGGGGCCGAAGACTTAGAAGCCTCTTTTGGAGCTGGCTTTGAAGATAGGATTTCATTTGCCCAATTTTTAAACTCTTCTGGACAAGTTTCACCAGTATAAATTTCATCAAGAAATGAAATTAATTTTTCATCATATGCTCCAAGAGGATAACCATGACCACCAGACTTTGCTTCTTCAGTTGATTTTACACCGTAACCTTTGATTGTTTTGATAACAAGAGCAATTGGCTTAAGTTCATTTGATTTTGCTTTTGCAATATTTTCTTCGATTGCTTGATAAACTCTTTCTAGGTCGTGTCCTTCTTCAACTCTTACAAGATCCCAACCCATTTCTCTAAGAGCAAGGAAGCTTCCTTTCATATCGAAGCTATCTTCAGTAATACGCCCACCAAGTTTTGTATTATTATCACTGATAATCATAACAAATGGATTCATTTTACCTTTTTGTGCAAGACCAGGAATTGCGGCCATCGCTTCACGAGCTTCACCTTCCATACAACCACCATCAGAGATTGTACAAACAGTTACACGATCATTTCCAATTGCCTTATCTGCAAGAGCAAGACCTTGTGCCTGAGGAAGTCCTGAACCAAGTGGGCCATTTGAAATGAAAACACCTTCTGGATTTAAGTGAGCTTCACCGTGACCAGTAAGTTTTGATGTTATTGAACGGAAGCCTCTTAGACTTTCAAATGTAAGTCCATCAAAACCAAGATTTGCACGAAGAGCGTAAATTCCATTTTCTGCGTGACCAGCATCGTTTACGAAGTTAAATTTCTCAAACCAATTTGGTCCTTGTGAGAACATAATCGAGTGAAGAGCACTCATCATCTCTGCGAAGGCCGCAGGTCCACCCCAGTGGCAAGCTGCTCCACCAATAACTGCGTGTTGATTCATTAGGGCCACAAGAGCTCTTGTTGCTTTTGGGTCTGCAAGAGTGATTTCCTCTCCCGCTAAGTTATGAATTTTAGTTGCATAGATTGGGGCATTTGTTGGTGCCGTTGCAAGATGATTTTTTACTTTTAATGGGCTGATAGTTGCAGTCATTAACTTCTCCGAATTCGTTGATTTTCAATAACTTATAAAAGGTATCATGAGGGAATTTTTTCTGGCCAGAGAATATTTGCTGACCCATTAGATTGGCACTTTAGGCCAAATGTGTAAAACCTAAGTGCTTGAAAATACAGTAACTATAAATTTATTAAGTTTTATTTTAGAATGACGATAAAATCTATAGAAATCGTTGTTAAACAGTTTTTATGTATCTGAAATAACATGAAGGTGATAGCTATGTGTGATGCGTGTTCAGCTGCAGGGCGTAACTGGTCTTTGGCCAACGGACCTCGCAGAAGTAAAATGATTAAGGCAAGACTATACTCAAGCCTCAATGGAAGAGAAGTTAAAATTAAACTTTGCTATCTGTGTTCCATCAAATTATTTATGGGTGGAGAAGAACTCTTTCTAAAAGATAATCCTTCATTAAGTTATGAATTATCGACTCAACACGCTGGTAGTGAATTTGATTTTTAAGCAATATTAATTGACCCATTATTTTTAGAATAGATACAATACCACCTTAGCAAGGTGGTTTTTTTATGCAAAATTTTTCGCAATTTCGTTCCTCGTTCGTGAATGATGAATTTCTCTATGGTGAAAGCTCTATTGAAGTCCTTAATAAATACGATCAAAGTATTTTAAATGAAGTTGATCTCTTAGCTTCTCACCAATACGAAAAGGTTATTCAATCTTCACAAAATGCATTCGAAGAATATAAAAATTTTGATAGTGCCCAAAGAAGTAAATTACTATTTAAGCTTGCTGACTTTTTAGAAGAAGAGGCTTCGTTCTTTTCTCATTTAATATGTATGGAAGCGGGAAAGCCAATATCGTATGCAAAGGGTGAGGTTGCTCGTTGTGTGGAAACAATTAGGCTCTCTGCTGAAAAAGCTCGTCATCACAGCAGTGAAACGCCTGACCTTTCATATGGGCCTGGTGCAGATAAGATGGCCATTATTCGCCATGAACCGGAAGGGATTATTTTTGGTATCTCTCCATTTAACTTTCCACTAAACCTTGCACTTCATAAAATCGCTCCTGCACTTGCTGTCGGATGTAGCATTATTGTTAAACCATCACCACAAACTCCAATTACTCTACTTGCTTTTGCAAAGCTAATTTCAAGAGTTGGTTTTCCAAAAGGAGTTGTGAATATTGTTATTTGTGAAGATGCTCTTGCACAAAGATTTTTAGAAGATGAAAGAATTAGTGTTTTCTCTTTTACGGGAAGTGCAAAAGTTGGTTGGGCGCTAAAGGCCTTAAGTGGAAAGAAGAAGTGTCTTCTTGAGCTTGGTGGTAATGCGGCCGTTATCGTTAATGACGTTGAAGATATGGAAGCTGTGACAGCTCAAATCGTTAATGGCTCTTTCTTATATTCAGGACAAATTTGTATCTCAACTCAGAGAGTTTTTATTGCCAGTGAAATCTTTGATGAATTTGTTGAATTATTTCTTGAGCAGGTCGAGACAATTGGTTCAGGTGACCCAAAAGATGAGAGTGTGATTAATGGCCCTGTCATCAATGAAGGTGCTCTTGAGAGAATTCATCAGTGGGTACAAGAGGCCATATCAAATGGGGCCGAGCTTCTGTGTGGTGGGCATATTATTGATGAAGACCACCATATTTATGCTCCAACAGTTTTAACTAATACAGATTTGGATATGAAGGTTGTTTCAGAGGAAATCTTCGGTCCTGTCGTGATTTTAGAGCCTTATGACTCATTTTCAGAGGCCATTGAGCTTGTAAATGATTCAAAATATGGACTCCAAGCTGGTGTTTTTACAAACAGCTTAGTAAATATGAAGGAAGCAAGTCAAAGAATCGATGTTGGAGGAATTATCTTCAATAACGTCCCAGGATTTCGCATGGATGCCATGCCTTATGGAGGGATAAAAGATTCTGGACTTGGACGTGAGGGGATCGCGTATGCGATGGAAGATTACACTCGAAAGAAGTTAATCTTATTCTAAAAATTTAGAGGGGAGAGAGGATGAAATCACTACTTTTACTACTAATTAGTTTATCTGCATTTTCATACGCACCAGATTGGGGACGTGATGCTAAAATTGAAAAGGGTGAGAATCGCGAAAACCTCTACCAACTATCTCAAGATGAATACGAACAAGTAACTCAAGATGGACTAAAGCACGCACTGGTTTGGCCAGTTAGTGTAACAGGACTTCTTATTCCATATGAAGCTTTTAATAATTTCTTTGAACTACGCGACGAAAAATTTGTAAACTTTGTTTTAACGACACTTGGTGAAAAGAAGTTTGGTGTTAATAGTGTTGAATCTTTCTATCAATGGCTAGGACTTAATCCATATAATAATGAAGATGCAACGGGGATTTATCGTATCCCTTATCCAGAAGGGCACAAGCCTGATTATTATATGGGAGCTAGTATTGTTGATACTCAGTGGGGAAAAGGGCTAACTTTTAGCTGTGCCACTTGTCACTCAGCAAGCCTTTTTGGAACAACTGTTATGGGCCTAACAAATAAAACAGTGAAGGCCAATGAACTTTTTGTTAAAGCAAAAAAACTTCTTCCATTTATTCCGACGAAGACATTTCAAAAAGTAACAAATGCAACAGATGGTGAAGTTGCAATGCTTAAGAGAACAAAGAAGAATATCCACTCTGTTGGAGCAACATCACCAATGGTACTTGGACTTGATACTTCACTTCCTCAAGTTGCTCTCTCTCTTGCTCATCGTAAACAAGATGAGTACGCATCAAAGTCTAAACTTAATGAAGTCTTTCCAAGATTTAATCCTCTTGTTTCAACAGTTGCCGACTCTAAGCCAATGCCATGGTGGACGCTTAAGTATAAAACTCGTTGGCTATCAGATGGATCAATTGTTGCAGGTAACCCAATCTTCACAAATTTCCTGTGGAATGAACTTGGGCGTGGAACAGATTTATATGAATTAGAAAAATGGTTACAAGATAATCCTGAAATTATCAAAGAGCTTACGGCTGCGGCCTTCTCAACAAAAGCACCACGTATTGATGACTTCTTTGATGTGTCACGTATTGATATTGAATCAGCAAAGCGAGGACAAAAGCATTTTGAGAATCGTTGTCAGAAATGTCACGGAGAATACCAGAAGAATTGGGATCTTCCTTTTTCTGCACTTATGTCCAAGAGTGAACAAATTAAGACGAAAAAGCTTATCTATCATGAAAAGACGCCTGTTAAGGATGTTGGAACAGATCCTCTTCGCTATCAAGGTACAGCATACTTTGCTGAGGCTTTAAATGAATTAGCAATTTCTAAATGGATGAAGACTGTTGTGGAGCCACAAAAAGGATATGTACCACCACCACTAAACGGAATCTGGGCCCGTTGGCCATATATGCACAATAATTCAATTCCAAATCTTTGTGAGCTAATGACTCCGCCAGCGCAAAGAGTAAAAGAGTTCTATCAGATCCCAGCAGTTGATCCGATGCTAGACTTTGATTATGATTGTAATGGCTTTCCTGTTGGAATGGATATTCCTGAGGAGCGCAGAATTAGAGAAGCTTACTACAATACAAAGTTACCAGGGCTTTCAAACTCAGGTCACTACGAACGAATCTTTACGGATAAAGAGGGTAATGAACTACTTAGTGATGAGGATAAATCGGATCTTCGTATGTTCTTAAGAACATTATAATGACATTTTATCTCGATACTTATATTGCTCATCGTGGTTTACACGACGAAAAAAAACCTGAAAATACGATGGCCGCTTTTAAGGCGGCCATTAAACATAATTATGCTATTGAGTTAGACGTACACTTATCAAGTGATGGCCATGTGGTGGTCTTTCACGACGAAACCCTAGAGCGTCTAACGGGCAGCAATGGCAAAGTATCTCAATACACTCTCGATAGCCTAAAACAGCTCTATATCAAAGAAACAAAAGAGAAGATTCCTACTCTTAAGGAAGTCCTCGATCTTGTTAATGGACAAGTTCCACTTATCATTGAATTGAAGGTTATCGAACACAATGGAGAGCTTGAGTCTGAAGTCATGAAACTTCTTCAAGGCTATGAAGGGGATTATACGATTCAATCCTTTAATCCATTTTGTTTAAAGTGGTTTCGAAAGCACTATCCGGCCGTTATTTTGGGCCTACTTGTAACAAGAGATTTTAGTGATACAAGCCTTAATCCTCTAAAGCAAAAGATTCTTGAGAATATGACTTTTATTCCAGTTATCAGGCCAGATTATATTGGACTAGATATCGATACATACTCAAAGCTACAGCTTAGCATTATCAAGCATTTTACTTTTAATAATATTGTCTTTTGGACAGTAAGAACTAAAGAACAAATGAGGACAGCTAAGCGATTAGGTGCTAATATTATATTTGAGAATATTAAACCTTGAGTTAATTTATGAAAAAAATCGTAATTACAATTATCATACTTGCCATCGCAGCTGGTGGTTTCTACTTTTTCAATACAAAACAATCTAAGACAAATATTGCTAACGATAAAAACTCTCTAGAAGTGATGACTTCTCAAGTTAATGTCGTCGAATTTGAGGATACTCCTGCTAAAAAAGTTGCTGCAGGAAGTGAGGAGGCCCAAGCACTTGGTGCCAATGAGGGAACTCCTAACCTAGATCTTGATGTTGTTGATGATGAAGAACTTGAAAGAAGGCTAGAGGCAAAAGAAGAAGAATTTGATCGCCTTGAAGAAGAGTGGCTTACAAATGTAAAAGAGTTATTTATTAATGACCTTGGGCTTACTGAGAAAGAATATAAAGATTACCTCAGTATGAGAGAGGGTCTTTTCAATGATAAGGTTTCAGCATTTGAAGAAATGCATGATCAATTAGAAGAAAAGTATGGTGAAAACTATACTTATAATCCAACTGAAGAAGAAATGGCGTTTGATCGTGAAATTCAAAAAAAGTATGACGATCTTCTACTTCAAAAAATTGGAAAAGATGCTTTCATTAAGTATCTTGAACTAAGAGATCGCACAAATGAGAAAATCTTAGAGGCGACAAAGGCAAATGACGCCGCCATGCTAATGGAGTTTTAGGGGCCGTAATGGAAAAATGGATTATTAAAGAGAGAAAGAACGTTTACCGCGGAAATATCTTTTTGTATGAAACCATTGTTGCCAATCATCCTACAAAACCAATTGGTGCAGGCCCTTATGATATTATCCGTCTTGCTGATTGGGTAAATATTGTTGCCATTACCGAAGACAATAAAGTCGTTCTTGTTAAGCAGTATCGCTTTGGAAAAGATGTAATCACAATCGAGACTCCTGCCGGTGCAGTTGAGCGAGGAGAAGATCCACTTGCTGCAGCTAAAAGAGAGCTAGAAGAAGAGACTGGCTATATTAGTGACGAGTGGGAAAGTCTAGGGCCTGTAAGTGTTAACCCAGCCTTTATGAGCAATACTGCTCACTTTTATCTCGCAAAGAATTGTCGCCCAGATGGGAAACAAAACTTTGATGAAGATGAAGATATCGAGCTAGAACTTGTTGCTGTAAATGATCTAAAAGATAAACTACAGGAAATAGATCACTCTCTTTCGGAGCTTTGTCTAAGTCGATACCTACTTAAGTCTTAGTTTCTTTTGTTCTTGCTATACTTCTTAGGTCTTGTTTGTCTTGTCTGGCCTTGAAGTTCAAACCAATCACTTTCATCAATTTCGTGATAATAGTCTGATTCTTCAACAAGCAGGCTCGAAGTCGTCTCAGGAATTGAGGCGATTTCAACACGGACACCTTCTGCTCTTAAGTGGCGAACTAATTCGATATAATCAGAATCACCTGAAAGGATAATAATCGTATCAACCTTCGAGGCAAGCTGTGTCGCTTTAATTGTCAGAGGGATATCGGCACTCTTATGACATGGAATTACTGATCCATAGTAGTGATTGTGCAGACGCTCAGTTAGTTTAGAAGAGATATTCTTTCCTTCTCTAAAATAGATGAGGCGATTTAGCCCTCGATTATCTAAGAGTTTTGGGATGAGCGTATCAAAATTAACCATGGTATTTGAGTTATTTGTTACGCTGTGAATACTTCTTTCGATATTGTTGCCATCGATTAGGATGGCAACAGTTTGATTAATGAAAATTTCCATAAAATGCTTCACTTCCGTTTGATTGAACGTAGTCAGCGTGACATTTCTTAATTTGAGCCTCGATCATTTCAATACTCATTCCTTTGAAAATCTCGTTTAGCTCATCTTCATCAACGTCAGATCTACCTAGAGCACAAGCAGCTAATTCTTCTTTAAACATAATAGAAGGATCTTCTGGCTTACGCTTGTCAACTAAGAATCTCAATAGCTCACTGATATCAAGACGCTTGGCCTCAAAATCATTGAAGTATTTCTTAAACCATACGTGAGTCCAAGCGATATTAACTACACCTGGGTCTTTATGGTACTTTAATAGGTAGAAAAATGCTGTACGTCCAAAGGTCTTTAATTTACCTTTTAGTTTAGCAATACTAATGATTGCGTTCTTATATGCATCCTTATAACCACGATCTAATTCACCGCGGTCTAGTTTATTATCTGCATTTCTATCAAAACGAATATAAGTCGATTCGATATTTAACATTGCGCCAATAACAAGTGTGAAGTCTTTCTTTCTCCACCAAATCTTATCAACATCTTCAACACTTCTTGAGAAGATCTCAACACCTTTGATAAATTCAACAACATGCTCTCTGCTGTTGTTCTTTACATACTCTTTCAGGCGAGGGAAGTACTTTGAAAGATTCAGCTCGCTCTCACCAAATAATTTATCAAAGAATTTTGTACGAATACACTTTGAGTCCATTACAGAGAAGCCTGCTTCATCAACTCTAGTGTCACACTCTTTCTTCTCATAAAGATTTTCTTCTAAAAGAGTCGTGATCTTAGCTGCAGTAAAGATAAGTTCGATAAACTCACTTACTTCATCTAGGTTAATGAATAGGTCACCACCAGAAGTTGCCTGGAAAAGATCCGATAGAAGAAGAATATTTTCACCAAAAGTTTTAAAGTCTTCAGTCCAAAGTCCCATTTCTTCAAGAGCGGCCTTAAGTCCAACTAGTGCGTTGTTAAGTTGGTTATCTGATAAACCTTTTGACTGTCTTGGAGGAGTTGTATCACCCTCTGTCTTATATCCCTCTAGCATGTGTGGAAGCACATTTCTAAAGAGCATGATCGAATTGAAACCAGTCTTGTTTCTTACGATATTCGCCTGATAAGTAGGGAATCCGTCTTTATTTCTAAAGTAGCGATAGTCACGAGCAACTTTAGTAAACTCTTCAATAAGAACAACATATGATTTCTTAGTGATGTACTTATACTCTGGAACTTCTCTCTCCGTTGGGTACTCACGACGATCAATATAAAGAGGCTTAGGCGAATTCATTCTATCGTCAAAGAATTGGAAAGTTGAGTCTGAGAATAAAAGTGTCTCAAATGCACTATCTGCAATATCTAGGATGCGATTAACAGCATCACTTGTAATCATTAGGTCAAAATTCTCACTTCCCGGAGGATCAAGCTCTGAACAAATCCACTTAGAACTACCTTGCTTATCGGCATCGTAAGCTGGGTTTGGTTTACATGGAATTGGATACATCAGCTCTGAGCGAGGGATTGGATCAAAAATACGCTGAGTAAAGTCGATTAGTGTACGCTTAAAATTTGAAACTTTAAGAAGTTCACTTTCATCCTTTGGATTATCCGACTTGCGATTAAGCTCTTTAATTAGTTCATCACCAAATGAAAGGATCTCTTTTGCTGTAAAGTAATTCTTCTTCTCTTCAATAGGGTGGAAGATTGAGCGAGTCTTACGTAGTAGCTCAAGAACTTTTGCAATATTTTGAACTGATTGAGTATCATCAGAGAAGTCCGTGAAGAAGGCATCATAAAGTACTTCTGCTAGTGATTCTGATTTCTCAGTTAAATAATAAAGATCATCACGATTTAGAATAAGGTTATTTCCACCTAGTACTAGACCTTTAAGTGCCATGGCCTCTGAGTAAAGCTTCCAGTTAAATGGTTCTTTAAACATTCCGCTTGATTCTTTAAGACGAGCAATAAGTGACTTGATAAGACCATCTTGGTTAACAAAGTCTTTATCCAGTAGGTAATTAGCTAGTTCCGTTTTAATCGAAAGGAATTGATTTACATATTCCTTTCTCGAAATAACTTTTCTTGCTGTCTTTGAGTCTTCGTCTTTAAATAGCTTAACATTCTCAATGTGCATATCAAGGAATGCTAGGTAGCGGTAAACGATTGCAACAACATTTACAGTTGATTTAAATTGCTTAAATGAAAGATAATCAATTTCTGGAGCAAGCCTTAGAATATTATCTTTATAGTTAAGAACAAGATTCTTAATGGCGATTCCCTTATCAAGGTCTTCTGGCTTACTAAAGAATTGTTCAATTAGCTTATTAATATCTGTAACAGTAATTACTTGGTCATTTTCAAGATCACTTAGAATAAGGTCTTGAACTGATCTAACTTGAGCTAAGAAAAAGTTGTTCTTTTCTAGTGGAGTCTTCTCAAGATATTCCTTTGCAAGAAACTTAAGGTCAAAGAATAGGGCCGCAAGTGGATCTGTCTTTGTCAAAAGTGTCATTAACTCTGGGAATAGGAGAGTTTCACGGCTACCACCAGTTGTTACTACTTTCAGTGCCATAAATGACTTAACAACATCTTCGATTAGGTCGATGTCATAAAGCTTGATTGTATCATTAGCGAACTTAAGAACATTCATCTCGTGGTCACGAGGGATTGAAATATCTTCGTCTAATAACTTCTTTGCATTCTCACTTAGGCGCCCAACTTCTGCACGGAATTGCTTTTTAATCTCAACTTTTCTATTGAAGTCTTTCTCTTCAATGTCTTTAACTAGATCATTTAAGACATTTACTGACTCAAAAGATCTAAGTGCAACGTTAACAACTCCAAGAGATAGCTCAACGTCAGCATAAGAGAAAACTTCTGGGTTTCCACGAATTAGATCTCTCTTTGCAAAACGAATAAGTGACTTAAGTTTAACGTTGGTATCTTTAGTCGTACCGAGAATTGTTGAAATAAAGTCATCATCTTCGTTAAAGAATTCATCAATGATATTGTTGATATCGGCAATCGTGATGATATTTTCTTCTTTTTGGTGCTCGTAAACATAGAGCTTAAGCTCTTCTAGGTTATTAGCAAGCTTGTTGAAGTATTCTGATCCATCTTCGAAGTATTCCTTTTTAAGGAAGAAGATATCGATTGTATTCTGTAGGAAAACTGGGAAGAAAGTAAAAAGTTGGGCAAACTCATCTGAGTCAACGTAGATACGTGAACCACCAAGAAATAGTTTCTTAGCAAATAGAAGAGAGTTTAGAAGTTCCTTACCAAGTTTGAAGTCTTTTAGGTCTCTTGTAATGTCGAGGATTAGACTTTGAATATCGATGGCCTGTGCAGGTCCAGGAATTTGTTGAAGGATTTCATTTAAGTTTGAAGAAAACGCATCGGCCTGTGCTCTTAAGATGGCAGAGGTCTTATAGTAATCTTCTTTTGATTTAACATCTTGTAGGTCTTTAACTGTTGCAACGATCTTAACAGCTGAACGGTTAAACTCTTTTAGGATTTGAAAGAAAGAATCAATCTTCGTGCGAGACATTTGTCCCGGAATATCTCTTTGTAAAAGAGTGTTTAATTTAAAAAGAAGATCAAGGCCTTCAATAATATCGTCAGCAGAACCTGCTGGGTTATCCATATACTTGCGAGCAAATTTCACGATATCTTCACGGAAGAAGAAACGATTATCTCTGGACTCAACATATTTGAATTTATTTAGTGTATCTTGAACGCAATTAAGGTCTTTTTCGATATTAACTTCGAATAATTTTTTGATACGATCCGTGTCGATTTTGCAACTAGCTGAAATTCCGTCATACTCGGCGATGTCTGCACCTTCGACAGGGTCATCGTTGACGAAACCACAAGACGAAACTAGTAGTGCTACCAGAAGGTAGGTAATGAAATCTCGTAATTTCAATAACTTATTGTGTTTAATCATAATTCCCTCACCCAAATTCTAGAAAATTTCTAGTTAAATGAAAAGGAATAACCGAATATTTTGAAATGTTTTTACGTAATGCGTTAAAAGTGTGCACAATTCCTAACACTATACTGTCAAAAGTGTTAACACCCAAGGTAATAGATACCAAATCCGAGTTAAAGACTTCTATTTACGAATCTTTTCTGATTTAATTAACTTTAATGAATAAATTCATCAAAAAAATTACATTACTATGCGTGTCGCTTTCTGGCCTTGCTGTCTACGCACAGCTAGATGGAAGTGTGTCATATGAGAAATTTCAACGATTAAATGACCCAGCTAAAAAGTCTGAGTATGACGACTGGGCCCAAATCGAAGGAAATTACGAGACAAGAGCGTGGAATGGTAAGGTTTATGGTGAATTTGCTGCTAGGGCCTATGTTACAAAAGAGCCTGCTTTCAACTTTTCAATGCCTGAAGCTTATATTGAGTTTAAAGATGAAGATAATCGTATCTCTCTTGGCCGTCAGCTTCTTAGATGGAATGAGAACGAAGATTACTGGCTACTTAGTACCCTAAATCCAAACCAAGGTTTCTACTTACTTTCTGAAAAGAAAGAAGGTCTAGTTGGTATTCAATACGATCGCAAATTTAATAAGAATTTAAATTTTTCAGTTTTCTTCTCATACTTCTTTGTTCCAGGAATGAATCCAGGGCTTGAAATTGAAGATGGGAATGTATCGAGTAAGAGTGAGTGGGTAAGACTTCCACCAAAGTACACTGTGCTTGAAGGTAATGTTCTTCCTCTTTATTACACGATCGATATGCCTAATATCTATAATGATGTTGTAAAGAATAAGTCTCTTGGTTTTAGACTTTCTGGAACGAATGAGCAGAAGAGTTCTGAGCTTTCGGCCTTCTTTATCTATAAGCCACAAAATAGTCTTCAGATGAATGCTGATGCTCGCTTTGACCAAGATCGCGACGTTATTGCAGTTGATGCTTCACCGGTTGTTAACCACCATCTTTATTATGGGATTCAATATAAGCAGCAGTTAGGTGACGTGCAAATGGTTGCCGGTGTTGATATGAGTGATCCGACGGCGACTTTTGGAAACGACTTTAAGGTTGTTGACTTTAGCCGTGAAGAAAATAAGAAATTCGAATCTGAGTATTTCAATATTGAGCCTAACTACGAAAAAGAAAGTTACGCCTCTGTCTCATTTAACGTCAATCAAGGTTACTATATGTTTTCTTTAAACTATATCAACCTTCTGACAAATAATGAGCGTGGATCAGATGATTTCTTCTCTGATACTGCGAAGTGGAGTAATGCTCTTGGTATGCGTGGGCGTTATTATTTTAATGACTTCATCAATGTGATGGGGGACTTAAAGTATGACTTTGATCGCGATGATATCATCTTAAAAGCTGAAGCGACTTATGCTTTTTGGCGTGGTGCTGCTAGTTTAAATTTAGGTGCCGAGCTGATTAAGTCGCCAAATAAGAATTCTTATTGGTCGGCTTACCGAGCTAACGACACCATCTATTCGTCTTTGAAGTTTGCTTTCTAAAATTTGCTTTCTAAGCAGTTCCTGTCTGAACACTCCATAGTGCTTTATAAAGACCTTCTTGAGCAATTAGTTCTTCGTGAGTTCCACGTTGTTCAATCTTTCCTTCATTTAAAACACAAATCTGATCCGCATGAATAATTGTTGAAAGCCTATGGGCAACCATGACAGTAGTGCGTCCTTTTGTGATCGTTTTAAGAGAGCGCTGAATGGCCGCTTCTGTTTCATTATCAATGGCACTTGTGGCCTCATCAAAAATGAAAAGTTTCGGATCCTTTAAGATGGCACGTGCAATGGCAATACGCTGTCTTTGACCACCTGAAAGTTTTTGGCCGCGCTCACCAACGATTGTCTGATAGCCGTTAGGTAGAAGCTCGATAAAGTCATGTGCCTCTGCAAGTTTTGCGGCCCTCATGGCATCAACTTCAGATGCTCCTTGCGAGCCGTAGATGATATTTTCTAAGACAGTCCCATGAAAGAGGTAAGTTTCTTGTGAGACAAACCCAATGTGAGAGCGCAGTGAATTCTGCTTTAGCTCTCTAATATTGTGGCCATCAAAATTAACGGAACCAATTTGTGGATCATAAAAACGCTGAAGAAGTTTAAGCATTGTGGACTTTCCTGAGCCTGTAGGGCCTACGAGAGCAATAGTTTGTCCTTCTTCAATTTTAAGATTGATATCTTTAAGGCCAGTGTTGTCTTCTTCATCGTATTTAAAGTTAATACCACTAAATTCAACAGCTCCTTTAAATTCTTCAAGCTCTTTATCACCATCAGTTACTTTAACTTCTGTTTCAATTAGCTCCATCACTCGAGATGTTGAGGCCATTGATCTTTGGTAAAGATCAAAAGTTTCACCAAGTCTTGTTAGTGGCCAAAGTAGTCGTTGTACTAAGAAGATTAGAACAGAGTAAGAACCAACTTCTAGCTTACCATCAAGAACATCGATACCACCGATGATTAGAGTGAAGAGGAATCCACAAAGAACGGCCATTCTAATGATTGGACTAAAAGAAGAAGAGACGCGAATGGCATCTTTATTGGCCTTAGCATATTGATTTGATTGTTTCTCTAAGCGGTCATATTCGAATCTTTGAGCAACGTATGACTTAATCGTCATCATCCCTGCAATATTATTTACAAGCATACTCGCAAGTAGTCCGGCCTCACTTCTAACATTTTGATAGCGAGGTTGTACCTTCTTTTGAAAGTAGAAACTTCCCCAAAGAATAAATGGGACAGGTGTTAATGATAGTAGGGCAATTTGCGGAGAAAGATAAAAGAAGATTCCACCGATAGAGACAACTGTTGTTAGGGTTTGAATAATATCATTGGCCCCAACATCTAAGAAGCGCTCTAGTTGGTTGATGTCGTCATTTAGAATTGTCGCTAAATTCCCAGAGTTATTATCTTGATAGAAAGAGATGTGTAAGTTTTGAAGATGATCGTAGGCTTCCATACGAAGATCGTGTTGAACTTCTTGGGCCAGTCCACGCCACCATAGTTTTAATAAGTATTCAAATAATGACTCCAGGGCCCAAATCACAAATGTGAGAAAACCTAGAATGTAGATTTGTTCGACTTTGTCTGTCACTCCCATGCCTGCAAGGAATGAGTCTTCTTGCTTGACGACTGTATCAACGGCAAGACCGATTAAAAGGGGAGGAGCAATGTCGAATACTTTATTTAAAACTGAAAAGAACGAGGCCGTATAAATTTGGCCGCGCTTATTTTTAAAATGATTGATTAGTTTTTGTAATGGGGATTGAGTTTCCATTTAGACCTCGTATGCGTGTACTTTTATGTGTATGCATTATGGCCTATTATTCTCAATTTGAAAAAAGTTCCTCAGGTGTACTCAGATTATATTGAATCGAAGTGCTTTTTAAGTACACCTGAGGGGAATTTAGTCACCTTTCCTAGTGACTTACTTAGATTACTAAACTGCTGGCAAATTCAAAATTTCCCTTTCGTTCCTTATCTTTAGAAGAAGCGTCCCTCGCTTCTACAATAGTGCTTGCCTCTTCTTGGGCAGCTTCTGCAAAGTAGTTATCAATAGTTTGCTCATAGTCTTTTAGTAGTACTTCTTTAAGTTCTTCCTTAGATACTTTTAGAACACTACATACAGTATTTAGTGAACGTAGTGGTACTGAGCAAAGCCCACGTTCAATATTACTTATAAATTGCCCGTTCTTATAACCTAGGCGGTACGACAATCCTTGTTGTGACACCTTAGGTGATAAAGAACGTCTTTTGACTCTAATTAATTCAGCGATGTTCTCAAACACTCTTCTTTCTTTCATCCATAACCTCCAGTTTTATTATTTACCAACTATTGTTATTGGTACAACATGATGATAATATGTTTAGGCAATATTATTTACTTACAAATACGTAAGGTTTACTATGTCAATAAAATTAAAGGCTTACACATCTAATCATAAGAAAATCTTTAGGGAGGCGGAAATCGAGGCCCTCTATGGTGCCAAGTTTGAGTATTTAGATGAATTACCATTTGATCTTCGCCCTGGAGAAATTCTGCTTTTAGACCTCGATGAGATCACTGATGATATTATTGAGAAGGCGCAGTATACGAGAGTTAAATTTGTAACAATTGTTGATACGCTCAAGCAGCACAACTTAAATCGTTTGCTTCCAATTGGTGGAAATTTATTTGCTGTTAAGGGCACTCCATTTGAAGACTTTATGGAAATTCTAACAAGTCGTATTCATCAAATGGAGATGTTTAAGATACTTCACCTAGTTAGTCATACCGATGTTGAATTATTTCGCTTTATCCTAAGGGCCGGTAATGGAGAGAAGTCTAAATTAAGTGAACTTATTTTTGGCTCCACTAGTGAAAGTACGATGGACGTAAATTTAAGTCGTTTAAGAAAGAAGCTGCGTGATCCAAATATCGGCGATGACTTCTTTCGTATTATCACAAAGAGCGGAAGACTCTATGTGGTCAGTCGTTTAACGAATTACGAAATACCAAAACATTTATTAGAAAAAATTAAGATTCCTACCTAGTCGTTTCAAGTAAAATTACTTAGAGGTAGAAATGAAAATTTTGGCATACACAAGTGATAAGAGAAAACTCTTTCATGCGGATGCTATTGAAGAAGCGTTCGGACTTACCATTGAATACTTAGATGTCCTACCTTCTCAAACAGGAGTTGGAGAACTTCTTATTATTGAACTCGATACAATTCCAGATGAGCTCATTGAAGAAATCAAATATACCACTCTAAAATTTGTCTATGTGATCGATGACTTTACTCAGCCAAACCTAAATCGCTTTCTACCGCTTGGCGGAAACCTGTGTGTGCTAAAGAGCATGGGGGAGCAGGAGTTTATCGACGCCCTCTATGGCCGCTTTCACTTAATGGAAATTTACAAACTCTTTCACATCATAAGCCGAACTGACATGGAACTCTTTCGTCTCATCAATCGCGCGGGTAACGGAGAAAAGGGAAAGCTTACAGATATTCTCTTTGGTTCAACTAGTGAGAACACAATGGATGTGAGTTTAAGTCGTCTTAGAAAAAAACTTCGCGACCCTGAAATAGGAAATGACTTCTTTCGTATCATCACAAAGAAGGGAAGACTCTATTTAGTAAATCAATTAAATCATTATAAGATTGAAGATTATCTAATTGTGGAGTAAGTCTTATTTCTGACAGTGAGGACAGTAGTAAGTCCCACGTTGAGCAAGTGTGATTTTCTTAACTTCTGTCTCTTTACAAAGTCCACAAATCTTTTGATAGAAGACAACAAGGTTTTTTACGCCTTCACCTTTTTCTCCAAACGCATCTTGGTAGCCACCTGAGAAAGTCGTACCACCAGTACTAATGGAATCATCTAAAACAATCTTTACTGCCATAAAAACTTTTTCAAGCTCAAGCTTTGTAAGTGTCTTCATTCTACGAGTTGGGCGAACTCCCGCACGTGCGCATATTTCGCTGGCCATGTAATTTCCCACACCAGAAAAAAAGTTCTGCTCTAAAAGAAACGGCTTTAAAACTTTATTAGGCCTTTCTTTTTTAAGCATCAAAAGATACTCAAGTGTGAACTCAGCTTTTGAAACATCAGGTCCTAAGCGCGTAAGCCAAGTCGCTTCATTTGGTGGAGAGTAGAGATGAAAAACTCCAAAGCGTCTTGGGTCGATGTAGCCCAAGTGCAGAGGCCCCTTTGCATTTGTTCCAATGAGTTTTATGTGGGTGTGCTTTTCTGTAATTGGCTGCGTGGCAATTCGCCACGATCCCGACATCCCTAGTCCTGAAATTGCACGCCATTCATTTCCGTCTTGATCAGTGAAGAAAAAGCGCAGAACTTTTCCTTGGCGCTCCACTCGCTCAAGAGTCATGCCCTTAGGATTGAAGTCCTTATCTTTCACAATCGAATCACTCACGTCCGAGTATGCGACGTCTTCGATCTCCATTGGGAGAACGTGTGAGATTTGTGATTTGATGGTTTCGACTTCGGGTAATTCTGGGATAGCGCACTTCCTGTGATATTGGGCGGAGATAATCTTCTGCTTTTAATTCGTTGCCATTTTACATGGCCACTTAAAAATTCGCAATTACCATTTCACGTAAAATTTTTTAAAAAAGTTTACATTTTTATTTCTAAAGGAAGGGTTTAGGTAAGAGTTGTAAGGTGCTCATTTTGTTATTAGAGACTTTATTCGCATTTGTATCTACTTAAAATTGTTGATATTTGAAGCTTGTTGAGTCTTAAGTTTCTGGGGCCGGATGGCGATGTGGGATTATAATAATCAACTATGTTAGGAATTATGAATAAACTCATAAAAATTAATCATGTATTGCAATTTATTGTATATATCTTATTTATTATCTTTTTAAGCTTCATGATTTATTCAAGTCTTACGGCATCCCGAAGTAATACAGCTAATCAAGTCGATTTAAATAAGGGAAAGAGCAATGAGAAGCTAGGTCAGTATGTCTCTGTTCCTGTAACAGCTTCTAATGATAAATATCTTGTTTCATATGTCGTTAACTTTGATAAGGATAGAAATTCTTACAAGAGCTTTAAGTCATCTGGTAGCAATGAGAAGTATACATCTTTTTTAAGCTCTGATTTATGGGGTTGTTATCGTTGTTCAATTTCAAATTTAAAAATCATTAATCGTAATACATCAAAGTCCAAAGACTTATTTGACGCAAGAGAAGTTATTGGTGGTTTTGCAATACCAAGAAATAAAGATCGAGACGGTGAACCAACTAAGAATAAATTAGATCGAATCTTTTTCTCAAAAGTAGATGCAGATTTTAATTCGGACAAAATTTTAAGTTCAAAAGATGGATATAGACTTTTTATATCTGACTTTGACGGGAAGAGTAAAGTGGCTCTATCTCCTGAAGGGACCGATGTTATTAGCTACCGAGTTGATTACGAATTTAAGAAGATATACATACAAGTAAAGAAAGATAGTAATAATAACTTTAAGTTTGATGATGGTGATGATGTGGTTGTTCTTGATGTTAGCTTGAGAGAGTATTTTGAGAGTTAAGTGAAAAAGTTGTTAATTAAAGAAATAGTTTTTTTCTTAATGCAAGGTCAACGAAAGGCACCTGGAACAAAGAATCATTAATATAATTTTTGGGGATGAATCATGACAGATGAAGAGTATAGAAAAAAACTAGATAGAAGAATTAAGGTTCTAAAAAGAAACCTAGAGGCAGGAAAGGTCAAGATAGCACCAGACCTTATTGAAGGTGTTAGAAAAAGCCTATTAAAAGTTAAAATTGCTGATGATGGTGTCGTTGATGTTGATTCGGTAGATGGAAGAATAAGAAGTATGGCCTTGGCCGTTACGCACTTTGAAGGCATCCAAGAGTTGAAAGATAAAAACCCTCTGTCCGAAATACAGAAATTATATTTTGAAATATTTGAACGAAACTTTGGTTGGCTTTACAAAGACATGATTAAAGCAAAAGCAACGCCACATATAGTTGCGACTTACTTTTCAGACGATGATGAAAAAGTTAAAAGTATGTTGCCTCAAGTGAAAGATTTTGCTGCTGCAATATTCGAGTTTTGGGAAAACTGTGTTGAACCCGCGTATTATCACATTCAAGAACTAAATTCCGCTAAAGTTGTTTTTGGCGGGGACATGTTTCCATCGCATTCTCAAAACATTGCTTCATCAGTTGGAGTCTACGTTGATACAATTGTACTTCCAGACCCTTTTGTTCGAGCTGGACACATATTTGCAGCTGGCCCCCATAAGCAACAAGTGTATTTTGCCATTAAGCACGCTTTAAATATTTTACAATATAAAGAGTTAGCAGATGCAGAAATTGATGTTCCTATAATTCTAATACTGCCGGAAGACCCCGGAATCTATGGAGACCATAACGATTTTCTTAAAAGACTTGCTCAGCCTGATGTTCTCGCGCATGGAAGTAAAATTTTTGGAACAAGCTTTACGTCCATAAACGATATGCACGATTTTATTAAAAAGCACAACACGATAGAAAGCTTTTTTAAAGTTCTTGCTAATCCAGAACGTCTCTTATTTGACCTGGAATGGAAAGGTGATAAACGGCATCAGATTCAAAGATATCTAGATGATTTTATAGGCTCATTTGGTGGAGTTGGATTTGAAGATGCAATGTTAGGGCAAATTTTTAGTAGAATGCATCAGGCAAATGATTTACTTTTAAAAAGTAAAAGATTAAATGGAACTCCAATTATAGATGCACCAACTTCTTGGGAATATTTCCAATGGAAATTAGAATATAATTCTCCCTCTGATGGACTAGCTGGTAAACAGCATATAGTTACACAAAAACTAGTTGAGCAGTCTGGTGAATTACAATGGTTCGGTAATGTTCCTGTGGATGCCTTAATTGAAATGAGGAAAAATGGTGCCCTTTATGAAATAAGAGATATGCTTTCAAAAGGTCTTGGCGATATTCGACATTTATCGCAAGATGTATTTGCTAGTGAAGGAGAAAAAGTAGCAAAAAATCTAACAGGCATGTTTAAAGATTACAATTCTCAAATTGAAGCCTTAAAGCAAAAGAAATGGAAACTGGGTACACAAGATTTTGTAGAGTGGCTTGCTAAAGGTGCAATTGTGGTAGGTGCTGCAACTTCAGTACACCCTATCTTTGGTTTATCTGGTTATGTATTAGAAGAATTGTTCGATATACCAAAAATGAAAGATTTAATTGAAAATGGAAAAGATATTTTGGATGAGAGTCGAAAAACGAAAGAAAGTCCATTGGGTTTAATGTTTAGGCATGTTAAGTGAGATTGTAAATGAATAAAGATTTTGAAGAAATTGGGCATTGTGGTGGTCAGTATATTGTTGAGGTTAAAACAAATGAGCAAGGTCAACGTGGGTATTCAATTGGTATGCAGGGGTCAAGACCAAAGAAAATAAAAATGCAGTTCCAGGTGCTTTTCCTTTACGCAAGGTCAACGAAAAGACACCTAGAACCAATGCTAGTTACTTCATTTGTTTATATGGGTTAAATAATTCTAATTTTTATGATGCGTTCAGTTGAAAACAATTAGTATGAAGGTCAATAAAATGAAAAAGCTTGGTCGTTTTATAGAAGAACATGAAATATTTTTGAACTTTAAGTTTTATTTATTTCTTATCCCTTTAATAATACTTGGATTCACTTTTATTTTTATGAAGATGAACGAAAGTTTTGTAGTGAATTATACTGTAGGCAGTTCATTCGAGCAGAATGTTGTAGAAGAGTTTTTTGATGACTTTTGTAAAGAAAACTCAAAACTTTATATTTTAGAAAGGTCGTTGAATAAGTGTAAGTTTTCTTTTGCCTCACCTGTATCTTTCTCTTCGTATAAAGATAAGCCTAACTACGTTATTGAGGAAGTTTCTATTTCGTATAATCGTTTTGAAGAAAATATATTAAAGATATCATATTCAGTTAATTATTCACAGCATACAAATGAGAAGAAGGAAGACTCTGGAGTATTAGAGTTTAGATTTGAGAATTATAATAAAGACCATATCGAAAGATATATCCTCTTTAAGGCTGTTCCACACGTTTCTTACCCTAAGAGAAATCCTCTTTTTAAAATTGAACCAAAAAATGGTAGTCAAACTCAAGTTGCAGGGCCACACAAAGCGTTGGATTTTCTTTCTCTAGATATTATGAATATTAAGAAAACTGGCGGTTCAATTACTTCAGGTCAAGATTGGAGTTACTTTCATTTAAAGCCAAGTAACTCATTGACAAATATTTACATGTCCTTAGTCGAGGGGAAACCTATCCTAAATAAGGTTAGCAATTTGTTCCCACTGTTTATTTATTATAGCGGTATTACTTTTATGACGGTTGGGTATGGAGATGTTACACCTGTAACGAATACTGCCAGAATCTTAGCTGTGTTTGAGTCCTTTTTGGGGATTGTCTTTATGGGGCTATTGTCAGGTAGTTTCTTTGCTCATGTTGTTAACTTATTTACCAAGCCGTGGAAGCAATTTGAGAAACATTTAATAAAGCATGATCATTGGACTAGGTCAGAAGATCCTGAAACTGGAGTTGAAAGTTATTATTATATTCCTAATCCTGAATTTAAAATAATCGTCGGTAATAACTCTGTAGATTTCAAAGAACCGTGGTCCCAAGAATTTGATGATACGGAGTCTAGGGCATCAACTTATAGTTTGAAGTATAAAGATACAATTTTATATAACTTTAGATTTGTATCTTGTGATGGTGCTCGTGGTATACACATTCTACCTGAACAGAAGGTAATGTATGAAGGAAGTGGATATCGTCCACCTTTCAATCGTTATTTTTATATTATTGAGAATTCATTTAAGGATAAACTCAATAAGTTAATACAATCAAAATCAATATCAGAATTAAAGTTTCAAATTAATTACTTCGATAGTGAAGAGGATGCATTAATAAAAATTGAAGAATCTTTTAGGGGTAATGATGAGACTCTTACTTGTTATAGGATAGAAGTTTCTGGTGGAGAATATACTCTTATAAATCGTTTGTAAGTATAGTTAATCGTCTATGAATATATCATATTTCAAAACTCAAAACATCAAGACAACACCGAATAAAGTAACTCGAGAGTTAGCCAAATATATAATTAATACTTCATTGAATCAAAATTATAGTATTGGAAAGCTAAAAAAGTTAGGTACCCAGAGTTTTACTTGGCAAGATAAAAGCGGGACTCAATCGGGGCAAGTAGAATATCGCTTCTTGTTGAATCATCTTCATTCAAGAAGAACTCTTGATAGTAAAATCTTTAATTTTCCACATGGGACTAATTATATTGATACAGGTGTTGAAATGTCTATGCCACAGCCTATAAATGTATCTGATGGTTCAGTGAAAATAGGCTTACCTCTTTCTGAATTAGGAAAGACATTCCCAATCTCTCCTGTGCTAAATAGGGAAGGACTAGCAAGCTCAAACTTAGTAAATACAGTCTGTAAGAATATTGTATTTCTCTATAAACAGCTTGCTGTGAATAGCCATGATGCTGTGAAGATAGATAGCCAGTGGTTTCTTAATTTTAGAATGTTAATTAATGAGCTAGTATCCGTTGTTGATATGACTTTGAATAAAATGTATTTGCTTGCAGAGTATGGACAAGTCCCAAACTGGAAATTCGATAAGAGTGTTCTTGGCGAAAGACATGGAAGAAGATTTGATGATAAATTGAAGTGGGTTTATCAAATTACTGGAGTGCATTTACCTCAATTTAAAAATGAATTAGACTCTTTAAGAATTGTAAAAGGTCTTCGTAATCACCTAAGTCATTTTGACCCTCCTTGCTTATCAATCTCAGTGGAAGAGCTTGTAAATTATGCGAATTATACTAGAGATATTGGACTTGTTATGTGGAACCTTAGAAGGATTTCTAATTTTAAGCTTTCAGAACCTCTTATTGAAATGATACTTCTTCAGAATTACGACTTTAATTCACCATATGCCAGACCTATTGATTCTAATCCAGATTGTTATGATACGAGTAAATGGCCATGAGTAAAGCTAAGCTAAATGAGTTCTATAGTAGTTATAGACGATATAGTGAACATCACATTTCAGAGAAACATCTTAATAAGCTTGTTCCTTGTTTGAAGAGGTGTGTTGCTTCATTATCTGAAAGAGATAATTCAGAGATATTTGAAGTTAGAGAGATTGATACAAAGCCTCTAATTGAATATTGTGGAGATCATTCATTTCTCGGCTTATATAATTGGGGGGGAGATGACAAGAGCTTTGTTATCGGTGTTAAAGGACCATTCTGGAAAAGAGGATGGAGAAAAGTAATAAATAATGAGGAGCTGTATGACCACGTTTCATGGTTCTTTCACTTTGCTAATCAATATGTAACTAGAGGTCGAGCGATTGAATCTCTTGGGGCACTGTCCTTAACTTTTGATGAAACTTTTGAATATATAGGAAGTCCTAGGATATCAGAAAGGTCTTTTTTAAACTCAACACCACTTAATTTTCCTTGTGATTTTGATAATGATAAATATGCCATTTTTGACAACTGGATTAATAAGATAAACGGGATGGACCCTTTTATTCAGAGAGCATTATATTTCTATTTTCGCTTCATAGACTTAAGAAATCACGGATACTTTGATGAGGCAATTACAGCTTTAGATAAAGTAATAGATATTGGGCATAAGTTTCTACTTGAACGTAAGCTTGAATGTAGAAGAGATGATTTTGTTAAATTTTACTCTCTCGAAGAGGATATTCAGAATTGGGTGAATCAAATTTATGAAGTACGCTCCTTATTTGGGGGACACCCTAGTAATACGAAGTGGTGGGATAGTGAAGAGCTTTATGGCGAATGGTTAGATGAATCTTCTCCATTTATAAAGCAATTCTTATCTGCGATGTTTGATTATGAAAATAATAATAGATTGATAGAGAAGAATCCTCTTCTGTGGTCAGAATGGTTTAAACAAAATTGTATGACAATCTATAACTCAGTTTGGTTTCATAAGCTTCCATTTTAGTAATCAACGTAATCAGAGTAATCAGTGGATTTAGGAAACTACAGGAATGTTCAGTAGAAAATAAGTTCCAGGTGCTTTTTCTTTACGCAAAGTCAATGAAAATGTACCTGGGCCAAAATTAAGAGTTGTGTACGTTGATTTAAATAAAGGACTGTAAGGTTATTATGAATTATTGTTTAAGAATATTACTGCCATTAACTGTGCTAATTAATTATGTATACTTGTCGCTTGGATATATTGATTTTAAAACTAGGTATCCAAAACAAAATATTTTAGATTATTTTAGTAATCATAATATTGGCATAACAGATAAAGTCTCAATTGTAGGTGTAAGTGTTTTTTTGATTTTAGTTATTTTCATGGAAGCCAAAAGGTTCTTTTTTTCCGAAGAAGCCGCTAACGGAATAATAAGTAGAGTTAAAAAAATTGTGAAAAAATTTATGCTTTATGTATATCCTATTCTGTTGTTCATTTCTTTTGTTTGGAGTTTATCTGATCAACACTCCATTCACTTGCATACAATTTGTTCATACTTTTTGATCTATTTATTTATACTATTTTCATTTTTTTTATTGTTTGGATTAACGAATGAAAGCTTGGTTCAAATAATAAGGGGGATCCTTGGAGCCACATATAATATATATGATTCATTAATTTTGGTCGGGTTGAGTTTTACAATAGGTACAGTTCTATTCTTTAATTTTAAAATGGTTTGATGGTGTGCACAAGGTGTTGTTTTGTGCTTTTTTTTTACAGTTGGGTAATTAATGAAAAACAATGCGCGAGTTTATAATTGAAATATCGTTCTAGGTGCTTTTTCTTTAAGCAATGTCTACGAAAAGGCACCTAGAACCAAAATTATAGACTGAAACCAAAGCTAATCGTATTAAAACTTGTGAGGTTCATTTCACATTAATACTGTACTAATGAATGACACGTTGAGTAGAGCGTATTACAATAACTCTGTGGTGTAGTTTTGCAGTACAGGGAAAGCCAGTGAATAAAATATTTCAAACAGAGCGACTAACAATTCGTGATTTTACTGAGAGTGATTTTCAGGAAGTCCATGATTTAGTGAAAGAGCCTGAGATCTATAAGTACCAACATTGGGGGCTAAATACAGAAGAAGATACACTTCACTTTATCAATATGTGTATTAGTCAACAAAGTGAGATGCCAAGAAAGTCATTTGAAATGGCCATTACAATGACTGATACTGGGCGACTTCTTGGTGCTATTGGGATTAGAGTTAGTAGTTATAATAAGTCCGATATTGGTTACTGGGTAAGAAGTGATTTTTGGGGTAAGGGAATTGCCAGTGAGGCTACAAATGGTCTACTTGAGTTTGGTTTTAATACTTTGGGTTTGAATAAGAAAACTGCTACTGCTTCACCTGAAAACCTAGGTTCTTTAAGGGTTTTAGAGAAGGTTGGTATGGTTAAAGAAGGCTACCTTAAAGAGGATATGCTTGTTCGCGGGGAATATAGAGATTCTGTTCTTATGGCAATCTTAGAGAGAGAGTTTAATCGACGAAGTCAAAGGGGTTGTAGAGGGTCTTTCTATGTTCAGAGATTAATAGGACTATCTGTCAGTTAGAAGACTCATTTGGCAACGTCATTGGAATTGAGGGGGAGAAATGGATAACTGTATATTTTGTAAAATCCTAAAAGGTGAAGCTGATGCCAGCTTTGTTTACAAGAGTGACAAGGTCACGGCATTCATGGACCTCAATCCGATTAATAAAGGGCATGTACTTGTTATCCCTAACGAGCACCATGAGAGATTCTCTTACGTAAATAGTGATATGGTCGGTGAGATGTTTAAAGTAGCTCAAAATATACTCAAGGCCATCGAGAAGTCTGGCATACCTTGCGAGGGAGCGAACCTTTTTCTTTCTGACGGAGAAATCGCTGGCCAAGAAGTTCCACATTCTCATCTTCACATAGCGCCAAGGTTCACAGGTGACGGTCATCGAATGGGCTTTTCAAGCACTGATCCTGATGAGTCATCAAGAGACAAGTTAAATGAATCGGCTAAGTTAATAGCAGATAAACTTTAAAACAGTTCTCGAGTAATTCTCATTTAAAGTTCTAGGTACTTTCCCTTTGAGGCCAGTGAAGGATTGGGCAAGTGTGGTTATAGTCGAATTTGGATAATGCTTTGATTTCAGAAACTTAGACAGTGCGAATCTATGATAAAATATCATTATGAAAGACGGTGAGTTCAGATTTGGGCCCGAATCAAAAGATGAATTTAAAAAAGATATGATTGAATTAATTTTCAATCTTTGGGAGCTGTGGCTACTTGTTATAGTTCTAATTATTGTCTTTATCCGCTTTCTCATCTAGAGGAGTCTATGGAATATAAGTATACACAAACGTTTATTGGAAAAATACATGCCGCTCTGGTTGCTCCGACAATTCCGCTGCTTATCATATTATATTATCTAAAATACATTAAAGACAAAGAACCTAATCTTTGGGGACTCATAATTTCATTTATTGGCCTAGGACTTTTTCTAAAGGCCAAATTTTCAATAATAAAGAACAAAAAGCTTATCTCATTTGGTTGTGATCTTATGGACCAAAAGAACTCTTTATTTTACTTTGTTGGTTGGCTTCTAATGATTGCTGGGTACTTTTTATCTTGGAGTTAATTCAATAAATAGTTCCAGATGCTTTTTCTTTACCTAGTTTAACGAAAAGGTTCCTTGAATGGATCAACGCCACTATCAAAAGCTCCTTTAAATAAGCTTTCAGTTGCTTAGATGATGAAAACAAATTAATCCAAAAAATCAGGATTAAGATCCTGCTCAAAGATCCACTCTACAACGTCATTATAATGCTCGATGGACTTGGCCTTTTTCACTTTCTTGTAAACCTTATGCTCATTTTCAAAGATATCTTTGAAGTAAAGCCAATGGCCGCGCATCTTTTGTAGGTAGTCTGATTTGGCATTATCCATTGAGAGGTATTCTTCAGTCATAAGCTTATGCATTTCAATGAATTTTGCGAGATAAGTTTGCTCATTAAATTTTGAGCCTTTGATTTGTGCCATGAGGGCAGGATTTGAAAGGCCCGCGCGTCCTACCATCCAGCGATTAATCTGCGGAAATCTTGCCTTATAAGTCTTGAAGTCTTCAACTGTATTAATGTCACCGTTATAGCAAGGAGGTGTATTTAAAAGAGGTAGGCACTCTTCAAAAGCATCAAGGTCAACACCGCCAACATAGATCTGTTTTCCGTAGCGAGCATGGATTGTGAAATCATTAATTTCTAATTTATTAATCATGGGAATGATCTCTTTAATTTCTGAGACATCCTCACGCCCAAGGCGAATCTTAACCGTAAATTCGATGGGACATTTTTCTTTAATTCCTGTTAAGAGCTTTTCTACTTTTTGAGGATGAAGAAGAAGTCCTGAGCCTTTTGTTCGATTGGCCACCATTGGATATGGGCAGCCCATATTCAAATTAACTTTCTTAACACCAAAGTCTTTATAGATATTGGCCACATAGAGGAATTGATCAATTTCCTTTGTAAGAATTTGGGCCGTTGTAGGAATGAGATTTTTTTCGGGAAGAACATCGTGGATTTGACGTTCATTGAGTTCATTTGATTCTTTCGTCACGATATAAGGAGCGATGGCACTATCAGCGCCAGAAAAGGTCTGCTCCAAGGCATTGCGATAAACATAGTTGGTTACGCCGCGAATAGGGGCGAGGACCAGGTGATCATTAAAACTCATTTGTCTTTATTACTCTAAATTTATTATTTGTCATTCAAATGATTGATAATTTCAGGGTTAAGCATTTGATACGATCTTGAAATTGTCATATCACTTCCCACTGTGCTTCTATTTTTGTATCCATATATTTCAGCACCATTACCTCCAACCTGAATGAGTGTACCGATATAGTAAGTTTGCTTGTATGGGTTTTCGATATCTTCCTCAGAAAGATCTGTATCGATTAGAAGAGCACCGCCACTTGCACCAGAAAATGAAACAGTTTCAAAAGTAATACTTGAGATGTGATTTAACTCGTCTGATAAAGACCTATTAAGGTGGTTGTAAGTAATTTGGTCGTCGTAAGTTAAGACCTCTCCATTCTTTCCAAGGTAGTCATCAGTGCTATAACCGGCAGCGATAATTTTTGATTTCTCATTATAGAAAATCATATCACTTGGGTCGAAGGCCACTTCATTCTCATAAAGAGCAGGTGTAATCGTTGAAAATGGAATTTTGTACTTCATAGAAAGTAGAGCATTGTCATGGTCAAGGTTTAAGTCTTCTAGAGTAAGGTCTGCTGCGATTTTCTTTCCACTCTTAGTTGTCGTTGTCCAAGTAATATATTTGATATCATACTTTGACTTTGTCTTTGTATTTCCAAAGCAGTGTCCAGCGGAGCTAATTGTACGGCTAGATTGTCCCGGTTTGGCCGCAATTAATGTTCCCGAACAGCTCGCTCTATCTCCATTTGAAAAACGAATATCAATTCTTCCTACCGCATCTAATATCTTTGGTGAATTCTTATTCTTTTGCTTTCTACGATCGATCTTTTTAATTTCGCTTAGGTCTGTATTGATATCAAGATTGCCTCTCTTAATACGAAGGGCATTTGTCGCAACTTCTATAAGCTTAATATTTCCGATGATCTCAGCTGAAGGGTCGATGCTCTTCTTATTAAAATCGCAGTCACTTGCTAGTGTATTAAAAGTAAACACTGTCATTAAACTAATCAAATTTATAAGTGAAAGCTTCATATAAATCCCTTAATTATAGGTAGTTTAGCTATATATAGAGCAATTTGAATGCCAGAAATAGGGTTCCATTACCTCCTCTGGATATAGTGTTGCTACGATGGTAAGAAATAAAATAATCTTATTATATAATCACTTAATACTTATTTTTCTTATCCATAAAGTTTGATCATTATTAGTTCAACTAAATGGAGGAAAGAATGAAATCTATCATTATCATGGCCTGTGCGCTCTTATCACTAAATACTTTTGCACAAGATATTTTCACCGCTAAGGGGAAGGCCCTGTACTTTCACACTCATTCACGAGTCGCTAATATATTAGCAGGTAAGCATGCTGAGCTAGATGCATTTGAAATGGCCCTTGATTCTATTGTTAATATTTGTGGGGGCGAGAGCTTTAGGCTACATGACGACGTTAAGTTTCATCATCGTATTGACTTCCAATCACCAAGTATAATGGCGACTGCTGAACAAAAGTTTTCTTGCATTAATTTCTAAAATTTTCTGTTTCGGTTATACTAAGAGAAATTAGTTTAACTAGGACTTAGATTTGGAAAGAGATTTGAAAGATGTAGGCCACTTTGTTGATATTACAGAGATCAATGATGATCACTTTAATGAAGAATTAAAGGTTGGTGGAACAAATGCAAATATGTCAAAGCACTTTGGATTAAAAAGAGTTGCGGCACATTACTTTAAAATTCCACCGGGGTATCGAACATCTGAGCCTCATGCAGAAAGCTTAGAAGAAGAATTTGTCTATGTGATCTCTGGCGAAATTGATCTTTGGTTAAATGGAAAGATTAAAAAAATGAGCAAAGGTGACAGCATTGGCTTTCCTGCGGGGACAGGTGTCGGTCACTGCTTTATCAATAATTATGATTCTCCTTGTGAGCTATTTGTTTCAGGGGATCGAACTAAACCTGATAACCAATACCACTTTCACTTAGATCCAAGTTTAAAAGCTGAGTGCGGGGATAAGTGGTGGGACGACATGCCCAAGCAAATTCTAGGGGGACATGATGGACTGCCTGGTACATTTGATGAGAGCTTAAGAGATGATTCTATTGAGGTCTATAATGGATTTGATAACCTAACGAATGATAGCTTTTCTTATCCAGGAGATACTGAAACGTTCTCAAATGGTGTTTGCTTAAGCCGAAAATTTGGGATGAAGAATATCGCAATTTGGCTTGAACGAATTCCTGTGGGGAAGAGGACGTCATGGCCACATGCCCACTCTGTGGAAGAGGAGTTTGTCTTTGTTCTTGAAGGTGAGCCTCATGTCTACTTAGATGGTCAGGAGTCAGTTGTTAAACCATTTACTGGCATTGATTTTAAGGCCGGCTCAGGTGTTGCCCACACCCTTATTAATAAATCTAGCGACTTTATTTACTATCTCTGTGCAGGGGAGTGTGAGCCTGACAATGATAAGATCTACTATCCAGAGCACCCTGCTCGAAACGAAGAAATGCGCCAGAAGGGTGAATTGTGGTTAGAAAAGGCTTCTCGTTCTTAAAAAAATCAACTTTTCAACCTATGTAAAGGAAATCAAAAAATGGCCACGCTATATTAACTCCATAATCAACAAACGATAAAGGAGAAAATATGCGTATGTTATTTAAAATTTCAGCTTTACTACTTACTCTTGGTCTAGGAACTAACACTCAGGCCAAAACAAACCAGAAGGTCCTAATTGTTGTCACAAGCCATGATAAATTAGGAAACACTGGCAAGAAGACAGGTTTTTGGTTACCGGAATTAACACATCCTTATTACGAATTAATTAAGGCCGGTATTAAAGTTGATATCGCCAGTCCACAAGGTGGAAGTGCACCGATTGATATGAATAGTTTTGCCGAAAAGGACAGCTATAATGATCGCTTCTTAAAAGATGCGAGTCTTATGGCCAAGGTTATTCGCACGATTCCACTAGCAAAGATTAATCCAAAAGATTATGCAGCTGTGATCTATAGTGGTGGCTCAGGTGCAATGTGGGACTTCGCCAATAATAAAGAAGTCAATCGCATCTCAAAAGAGCTTTATGAAATGGGTGGAGTTGTCTCAGCAATTTGTCATGGAACGGCCGCGCTTTCAGATATCAAATTATCAAATGGAAAGTATCTTATTGATGGGAAGAAGTTCGCTGCTTTCACAAGAGAAGAAGAGGCATTGATCGAGCAACTCGATATCATTCCTTTCTTACTAGAAGAAAAGCTTGCTCAAAGAGGTGGAAAGCATATCTATGGTAAGGCCTGGAGTGAAAATGTTATCGTCGATGAAAGATTGGTTACAGGGCAAAATCCCGCATCTGCCAAAGAAGCAACTCTAAAAGTGATTGAGCTGATAAAGAAGTAGGGGGCATTTCGCCCCCCTAATTTAGTTTAATAGTCTCTCCATCTTCAGGAATGATGACTCTCTTACTTGCTTCTTTACCTATTAATTCCTTTAATTCCCTTCGTGATAATCGGCAATGATCAAGAGCATCCATGTGGTTTGCAATGATTGTTCCTGTGCTTATCTCGATTAATTTCTTTATGTCTTTCTTAGGAAGAAGTAGTGGTGAGCCAATATCAAATTGGGCAACTCCTGTAGGCGCTACGATATAGTCAGGTTGTTCTTGTTTGATAAACTCAATAATTCGAGGTGTAAGAACAGTGTCTCCCATAAGGTAGAGAGAAGGTTGATTTGGTAATTTAATAAAATAACCAACTCCATGCTCAAGGAAAGGATAGAGAAAGCCTCTTACGTGTTGGGCCGGAATTTGACGAATTGAACCATCAAAGAATTTATCTTCTTTTTCAAGTGGCCATGATTTGATTCCTTTTGACTCTAAGTATTTTGCATCTTTTTGAGTCGCAAATGTAGCGATATTTTTTCTTCTTAAAAATTTTCTACCGGCACTATCAAGATGATCGAAATGCCCTTTTTGACAATGAGTAATTAAGGCATGAGTGATCTGTCCCTTTTGCTGATGAAACGTTTCCGGAAGTTCAACTGTTGGGTTCTTTACGCTTGAACCAAAGATACGAAGACGTGGCAGCATGCCTTTATTAGCAAGCATTGGGTCGACTAAAATAAGATTTTCTTTGTAGCTAATCAAAATTGTTGCATTTCGCACTTGAGTTATTAACATATAAGCTCCTTTGAATTTATAATAGGGTATGGAGTAACTCCACAGTAAAGGGAAAATATGAATATTTCTGAACTTGAGAATATTAGTGGTTTATCAAGAGATACGATTCGTTATTATGAGAAGATCTCATTAATATCACCTCCGCAAAGAGATATTAATGGTTATAAGATCTATACAAAGATAAACTTGAAAGAGATTCGTTTTATCTCTAGTGCAAAGGAATTGGGCTTTACACTAAGTGAGATTAAACGTGGGATGGACTCTTTTATTAAAAAGGGTAAGCCTTGTGAAAATTTCAAAAAGAATCTTGAACAGAAGAAGGCCATTATTAAAGATAGAATTAGTGAAGATAAGGCCAAGTTAAAGAAGATCGAAAAGTTTTTAAAACTAAATTAATCCATCTAACATACTGATATCTTGAAAAAGTGGCGCGTACCTTCTTGTCAATACTATTTGGTTAATATAGCCTTTGAATTGTTATGGTTAAGACAAAACACCTTCTAATACAATTTCTTATTCTCTTTATATGGTCTAATCTGAGTATTGCAAGTGAGATTAAAACAATTGAGATCTCAACGCCTGAATGGAAAGATTTTACAAATAAGGATGGAAGTGGCCTCTACTTCGAAGTTGTTAGGAAAGCTTATTCACTCTCTGATATCAAAGTTAACTATACCTTCGTTCCTTGGCCTAGGGCCGTTAAGTATGTGAATGAAAATCACAAAGATGCCATGCTTGGAGCATACAATACAGTCAAAGAGTCAATTTACCCTCAATATCCAATCGATGTTGAGTACACACTAGTCGTCTTCAAAAAGGGGACTTTAAAAGACTGGCAGGGCCCAAAGAGTTTAGCTGGTAAAAGAGTTTATTGGGTTCGTGGTTATGATTATCACAAATATTTAAAAACTAAGGTGGACTGGAAAGAGCTTCAGGATACGGATAATGGTCTTAGGCTTTTAGACAAGGGACGTATTGATTTCTTCATTGATTCTAAAAATACGATTATGCCGAAATTTAAGGCGCTAAAGCTAGACCCTTCCAAGTACGTAATGAAGCCTGTTATTACAAAGAACCTCTATGTTAGATACGCTCGCACAAAGAAGTCTGAAGAGCTAATTAAGATCTTCGATAAGAATATGGAAACTCTTCTAAAGTCAAAAGAGCTCGAAAAAATCTATCAAAAGTGGAATCATGAAATGCCTGATTTCTCAAATCTAAGTAAGTAGTAAGTAAGAGTTTCATAATATTTAAAATTAAAATTAAAAAAATAAGATTTTGAAGCTATATTACTAGTCATGGAAGAGAATTATACAGATATTTTAGAAAGGATTTATTCCGAGATTTCACCTATTATCGGAAAAGGTAAAGTTGCTGACTATATACCAGAGCTTGGAAAGATTGATCCTAATCAATTTGGAATGTCTATTTGTACTAATGATGGACACGAATATATTATTGGGAATGCCCAAAAAGCGTTTTCTATTCAATCTATTTCTAAAGTTTTTTCTCTTGTTCTAGCTTATCAAAAACTAGACGCCAAACTTTGGTCACGTGTTGGCCTAGAGCCATCTGGAAATCGTTTTGATTCTCTTGTTCTTCTTGAAAACGAAGAAGGAATTCCTCGCAATCCATTTATTAATGCCGGTGCAATCGTTGTTATCGACACACTTATTGATCTCTATAAAGATCCTGTAAATGAAGTTTTAAAATTTATTCGTGAGTTAAGTGGAAACGAAAATATCTTTATTAATGAATCTGTTAGAATGTCAGAGCTTGCTACTGCCAATCGAAACTATGCGCTAACGTACTTCATGAAAAGCTATGGCAATATCAATAATGAAGTATCGAAGGTAATTGATATTTATACAACGATTTGTTCCATTGAAATGTCATGCGTTGATCTGGCCAGATCGTTTAGGCTTTTTAGCTCAAATGGGCAAAACCCGTGGAATGGAAAAAAGATATTAACTAAGAGCCAAAATAAGAGAATGAATGCCATAATGATGACGTGTGGCCTTTACAACTCAGTCGGTGATTTTGCGTACCGAGTAGGGATACCTGCTAAGTCTGGAGTTGGAGGTGGAATTGTCGGCGTTATCCCAAATGAAATGTCTATCTCAACTTGGTCTCCTGCTTTAGATTCCACTGGTAACTCTCTGGCCGGTATCGAAGCTTTGGAATTATTTACAACTTATTCTGAGCAGTCGATCTACTAATTACTTAAAATTGTAGCAGACACTCTTTTGCTTTGAATGGAGCGAATTCTCCACCATTAAGTAACTCTTCAAAACATGGGGCCAAGTCGTCTTCAGATAGATTCTTATCTGCCGTTAGTTCCAAACAATTAAATGTATAAGTTGCAAAATCTTTTGTCTCTTTTGCCATTGCTGTACAAAATTCAGCAGCAGGGGCACTAAAATTCGAATTAGCTGCGTAACTTAGGCAGTGGTACCCATTAAACGTTGAGTAGTTTGCCAATACATCACACGTTTTTAAAATATTATTATCAAATTCTTTATTTACAGAAACTTCAACACAAGCAATAGCATTGACTGAATTCTCTTTAACTTTCTTTGCGATATTAATGCAGTTTTGAGTGGCATTCTTTGGAAATTTTTTACCCGCAGCTTTTTCTACACAAGTCATGCCATAGAATACTGAGTGGTTTGCAATTTCAGAGCAGACAGGAATTACATTGATATCGAGAGGCCCATCATTTTTAATAATTTTGTTACAAAGAACAGTGTCTTGCGCATGGTTTTTACCAATCTTCTTACATAGTTCTTTAGTCGCAACACTTAATTCACTTTCACTAGCAAATGCAAATGATGAAAGAGCAAAGATGATGATGTATTTTCTAATCATAACAATTCCTAGGTAACCCGTTTTTATTTAATATAGATTAGGGGGCTAGGATAAGTACAGCGTAGAGTTGAATGTATGTATAATTTATTGACTGAAAACTTAGATTTTCGTCCAACACATATAGCGCTCATCAGCAAGTTCTAGTAGCTGTTGATCCTCGGCCGTATCACCATATGCGTAGATTTTATCGAAACTAGATAGGTCATACTTCTCTTTGACCCTTTGTGCCTTCATATGGCCTGTACAGTCCCCACCGTAATAGCCTCCTGTATATTTGCCATCCTTAGATTCTAGGCAAGAGCAAATAAGATCAAAACCATTAGCTTCACACCAAGGAGCAAGATAGAGATCCAAAGAGGCCGACACAATAACAATTTTGTTTCCTAGCTTCTTATGGCGATCGATCTCTTCTTGTGCATTAGTTCTAATAACCTTTGGAAGAAATGATTGAGAAAAGTTTTGGCCTTGGTGCTTAAGAGTTGTGGTGCTTTGTCTTGAATAGGCATATCTAACGATAAGCGCACGCATCGTTGGGCCTGATAAGAGTTTTAACTTATAAGCAAGAATAAAAGGGGATAGTAGGAGCTTTCCAAGACGTAATTTCTTAGGACCTACTGAATAGAAAATAAATTCTGTAAATGTGTCTTTGAAGGTAATTGTTCCGTCAAAATCAAAGAGGGCCAAATTCATTTAGAAATTCTAAGGTAAGGTATTCGGCATGTCATGAAATAAAAAAGCCCTACTCAGTGAGAAGGGCTTTTTTGTTATGCCGCACACGCAACGATATGCTGTACGCAGAGTGGTCATTCTCCAACAAGAACTAGCACTAAATTTATATTAGCAGGAAAACAGATTCATAGTTTTAATTTTGGTTAATTTTTCATTAAAAGATCAGCTACTTATATGGTTAACCTTGAGATAAGAATTGCTCAATACTCTAGATTAAATAAGTCTTATGGGGTAGTATTCCACTAAATTTGGGGAAGATTTGAACGTCAGCAATAAAGCAGTCCATGCATACATAAATTACATCGTTGAAAATAATGATGATCCAAAGGTTTTCTTTGAAAATCTAGGGCATGACTATGACATTATTAGCGATGAAAAAAAGTATATGACGTGGAATGATTACCGTCTCATTACTGAAGCTTTAAATGATAAATATGAAAAGTTTTACGAGGCGATGACGAAACATGGACTCACTAATAAGTACGTAAAACGTGTCTTAGATATTCTTTCACGAATGATCAGCTTTCGCTTTGTGGGTGACTTTATCTTAAAATACTCATTTAAGACGTTCTATACAGACGCAGTTAAGATCGAGTTAATAGAAACAGGCAAAACCACATTTGATATTAAGCTGACCTTTGATCGTCCTGAAGATATTTTTCCAGTTTTTGTGGATATGTATCGAATCGTTTTCTTGGCCTTGCCAAAGCTAGTGTCTGATTCGATGTCATGGGATGTCGAAATAAGCCAAGATAAAAATATTCTAATTTATCACGTTAATGAGCACATGGGGGCGCCTTCAATCTTTGCATCCCTCCAAATTGTTATCCTAAGGTTATTTAAGCTCGATAAGTATTATAAGAATCTTATAATTGAAAATCTTCAACATACTAATGATCTTGAAAAAAAGAATTTAGAGCTTGAGACGGCCGAAAGGAAAATCCGCGAGGCCCATAAAGAGGTTCTACTTGCCAATAGAATCATAAGTCACGATATTGCTAATAAAATGCTCATTGTTGAACATGTGAAGAGATTAATCGCACGTGGCGAAATTGAAAAGGCCAGTCAAAAACTAGATATCTATTATAAGTCGGTTAAGGGAATAATTGAAAATACACGAAATGTGGTTGATGATAATTCTAGCTCATTTTTGATGACTGATGTTGTTGTTTGGGACTTATTAGAAGAATTAATTTTTGAATACCAAGATCAATCAGTAGCGAAGAATATTAAGTTAAGAATTGAATCAGAGATTGATAAGAGCTTTACTATCAGAACCAATAAAGAGGCCTTTAAAGATAGTATCTTGGGTAATATCCTACAAAATGCAATTAAATTTTCGCCTGAAGATTCTGAGGTTTGTTTTCGAATTGAAATGACTGATAACGAGTTCTTCCTTTCATGTAAAGATAGTGGTATCGGGATTGATTCAGGTCTTGTTAACGAAATTAATAGAAATGAGGATAAACTCTTTAAAAGTACTCTTGGAACTCATGGTGAACAAGGGCGAGGCCTTGGCCTTTTTATCATCAGAAAAGTATGTCGCGAGTTAGCTCTTAATGTAAGATTTGTTTCAGAGCTAGGTCGTGGTACAAAAGTAATTATTTCCAAAGAAGTCGCTTAATAAAATATTTATACCCACACAAAAAGAGAATCGTGTTGTTTCATCATGTGATGGCAGGGGATATCCACTTCCTTTATATTTGGATAGATTTTAAGAGTATGATTTAGGGCCATCGAAAGATTAAATTCTGAAACTTTATGCTTTGAACTCGTTATGACTGGTACAAAGCTACAGGCAATTGCTTTGGTTGAAATAAAGCACCCTTCTACATCATCTTTTTTTAATACGTATAACACATCCGCCTCAAGACTTCCTTTCAGAACAAAAACGAGAGTAGCATCATCTCTTAATTGTTTATGAAAAACACTAGGTAGATCATAAGCTCCGGCCGTAAAGATTGCTTTGTCATAAGGAGCATCTTCAAGGAAGCCCTTTGTTCCATCTCCTTCAATTACTTTTACATTTTTAATGCCCATTTTATCTAATGATATTCTGGCCCTCTTAACTAGTTCTGGAATAATTTCAACACTTATAACTTTTCCTTCTCTTCCTACAATATGTCCCATCAAGGCAGCATTCCATCCACTTCCACAGCCAAGTTCAAAGACTTTTTGACCTGGCTCCAAATTTAATAAATCGAGGATTGTTAGAACGAAAGAAGGTTGAGAAATTGTTGAGACAACTTCTTGGTTGCCAAATATCGCCAGTGGGTGGTCGGCATAGAGTAGAGGAAGGTAGCGCTCCAAATTATCATCATCTAAGTCGACCCAGTTATCTGGATAATCCTTAAATTTAGAGATGAAAAGATGTCTAGGAATTCGGTAATAAGCATCGATCACTTCTTCTGATAGGCCAGTATTTTGAGCGATAAATCGATCTTGATGATTTTTAATTAACTCATTCATGAGTATAGATTATTGAAAAATTGAAATTTTCTCAAAGCAAGTTTGGTAAAGTAAGAACTTAAGAAATATTAGGACTTCGTTGTCATGAGTTTTTGTTTCGTTTATATTTTATTAATGAAAATTGAAACACAAAGACTTCTTTTAGCAATTCCTGAACTTGGTGATGAAGTTGCCACTCTTGAATTTTACAAAAATAATGAAAACCATCTTGCTCCATGGGATCCCAAGAAACCCGATGACTTTTTCATGTTAGATTACTGGGCAAAGAAGATTCAAGATGCCAAAGATGAGTTTCAAAATAAGACATCGGTTCGATTCAATATTTTTTTGAAAGAAAGTGGTGAATTAATAGGTATGGTTAACTTCACAACACTTGAGCGTGGACCTTTTCAGAATTGTCGTGTTGGTTATAAATTAGGTGAGAAGTTTCAAGGCTTTGGATATATGAACGAAGCACTTTCTTGTGGGATCAATTATATGTTTAATGAACTAAATTTTCATCGAGTTGAGGCCAATTATATTCCTGAAAATATTCGAAGTAGTAAAGTTCTTAAATCCCTTGGATTTGAAGAACATGGCATTGCTAGAAACTACCTTATGATTGCAGGAAGCTGGCAAGACCATGTTCTCACTAGTAAAATCAATCCAAATTGGAAAGAATAACTAAGTTAAGGCAAACTTGGTATTTCCGATAATTGCTTCATAATCTCTTCTTTTGTTTCAAGAGTAGATAGAAAAGCGATAATATCGTCACGATCTTGTTTTGCAATATCGATTCCAAGCTGAACCTTACCCATGATGTAGACGGCCTGGTCAAGATTTGCAACACTTCCATCGTGAAAATATGGAGCAGTCTTAGTTACATTTCTAAGCGGTGGAACCTTAAAGAACTCTTTATCATCTTCATTCTTTGTAAAATTATAACGGCCTAGGTCCCTTTTTTCGGATTTTGTATACTTGTAAGGATCTTCAACAACTCCAAATTTCTGATACATCTCACCACCAACAAGTTGACCACTATGACATCCAATACAGCCATAATCGATGAATTTCTTAAGTCCTCTCTCTTCCTGTACTGTCAGACGCTTAACATTTCCATCAAGATAATCATCAAAACGAGATGGCCCAACAAGTGTTCTCTCAAATGCACCAATAGCTTTTGCAGATAAGTTAACAAGAGACTTCGCATCTTCACTTTCTAGTTTTACATTAAATGCTTTAAAGAAATCTTGAGCATAATTATTGCTAATTAACTTCTCTTTTAAGTGCTCTTCATTATCAAGGTCAAAAGGGACTTTGATAAAGAATGACTTTGCTGCTTGCTCCTCAACATCTTGTCTATTTCCATCCCAATGTTGTGAGATTTGACCTGCAGTATTTATTAACGTTTGTGCATTTCTAGGAGCAGAACGATCTTTTGTCCCTCTAGACTTTTGAAGGCCATCAGAGAAGTGTAGCTGTGGTAGGTGACATCTTGAACAGCTAACAGTCCCATCCTTACTTAAGCGCGTGTCATAAAAAAGCTTTTGCCCTAAGGAGATAACTTCTTCTTTTGGTTTATTCTCACCAAAATAAGTGAGCTTATTTAAGCTCTCTCCAAAAAACTCGGATAATGGTGGCCTTGTCGTTTTGCAGGATGTGAATAATACTAGACCAATTAATAATATTTGTTTCATTTTCTTCCTCTTATCAGGTTTATTAGTTATGTTTTCTAGTCTTTCGAAGCATTAGCATCTTTTGTTACATAATTTTTTAAAACTTAATAATTTCATATATTTACTAAGATGATTGACTAAAATACTAAAGTAAGTTGAATTTTGAACCGATAAAGTACTTATGAAAAAACTAAGTATTCTTCTTATCTTAATAACTTCCACATCAGTCACTGCTAGAAATGAGGTCGATCATTATAAACACTCGCAAAAGTGTCCATCTGGTTATCTCTACAAGCTTACCGAAGTGAATGGTAAGAATAAGACAACGACATTTAGTTGTGTGGCCGACAATGGCGAGGTTCATCCTAAGTACTCATTTAAAATTGCAAATTGGAAAAGCGGTGACTATCTCTTAGAGGAAACAGTTGATAAAGTCAGGACAAAATTCACATACGACAATGAGGGGAGAGTTAACTCCGTCACACAAACTATCAATGGTGTGAATTTTTCTAATAAGTGTGGGTTTGTTTATAAAGGTGGGAAACTTGCACCAACTAAAGATCCTCAATGTAAAGAAATACAAAAAGAGTACGGTGGACTGACAGAATCAATCAAACACCAAGTCTTCTGTGAGCCAAACGCTTCTGAGTCAGAGTGTACGACAGCTGACGGCCGCGTTTATAGGCCTTCAACAAAAGAGACAGGTGTTCTTAGATACTTCTATGAAAATGGTCATGTCGTTGATGAACAAGAAGTTGTACCTGCTCGAAAATCAAGAGCTGTTTCTAAATAATCTATTTCTTCAAGAAGAGTGAAATGCGAGATAAATCTCTATGGTAGATTTTAATTCTTTTAAGCTAAGCAAATGTATTCAAGATGCACTTGTTGATATTGGCCATGTTAAACCTACTCCTATACAAGAGAAGTCGATACCCACTTTACTTGAAGGCCGTGATTTATTAGGAATCGCACAAACGGGAACTGGGAAAACCGCGGCTTTTTCTTTACCAATGATTGAAAAATTCATCTCAAATGAAGTAAAGCTTATGCCTAATCATTGTCGTGCTATTATTCTTGCCCCAACGAGAGAGCTGGTAACTCAAATTAACGAAAGTATTCTCTCCTTTTCAAAAAAGGGCGACGTTCGTTCGACTGTTATCATGGGCGGGGTCAGTAGTGCCCCGCAAATAGTTGCTCTAAATGAAGGCGTCGATATTGTCGTAGCAACTCCTGGGCGATTTATCGACTTAATGGAGCAAGGATTCATTAAATTATCCCAAGTTGAAACCTTTGTCCTTGATGAAGCGGATATGATGCTTGATATGGGATTTTATGAAGGTGTTGTTGATATAGCGAGTAGGCTTCCAAGTATACATCAGACAGTTCTATTCTCAGCGACTATGCCAAAAGAAATCGAGACACTAGCAAATCAAATATTAAATAAACCTGTAAAAGTTGAAGTCGCTGCGCAATCTTCAACAGTAGATAAGATTGAACAATCTGTTTATTTTACATTGGCAGAAAATAAGAATTATCTCCTTTTAAGTTTATTAGAGGATAAAACAAAATCGCGAATTATAATTTTTTGTAAGGCCAAGTATGCTGTTTCTGAAGTTGTTGAACTTCTTGCACGCAGCGATGTTAGTGTTGGGGAGATTCATAGTAATTTAACGCAAGGACAGAGGAATAAGGCGATTGAAGACTTTACTTCTGGTGCCATTCGAGTTCTTGTGGCAACCGACATTGCTTCTCGAGGTATTGATATCAATGATGTAGATCTTGTTATTAATTATAATATGCCGGAAGATGCAACATACTATGTTCACCGTATCGGACGAACAGCAAGGGCCGGAAGAGAGGGGGTGGCACTATCATTATGTAGTGAAAAAGATTTGCCTTTTCTTCGTAATGTTCAAAAGCTTATTGGAAAGAATATTTCTCAAGTATTAGATCATCCATTTCATCATGATTATCCTTTATCTAAATCTAAGGCCAAGAAACGATACAAAGGTCGTCGAAGGCGCTAATATCATCCAAACTTTTCTTTAGATTTCTTAAACCCATGTCTTATGCATTTCTTTTATAATGAAATATCGTTAATAAAGTGAGGCGTCATGGTAAGCCTAATGGATGAGAAAGATAAAATTAAAATTATTAAAGAGATTTATAATATAAATCAGCACTTAAGTGGTGCAGATTACATAAAGAGTCTCTTAAAGAATATTGCTACCTATCTAGAGATTGATTTTATTTTTGTCGGTCGCCCTAAAGAAGGTGATCCCAATATTATTCTTACAGATTTTGCTATATCTAATGGGCAATTTATTGATAATTTAGAATATGATCTTGAGGGTACTCCTTGTCATGATGTAATTACGGGGAAACGAGTTTGCATGCATCCTGAGAATGTATGCGTAGACTATCCACAAGATCTAATGCTTCAGAATATGGAGGTCGACGCTTATATTGGTGCTCCTGTCTTACTTCCTTCTGGCGATTTTCTCGGCTTGATTGTTCTATTGAGTACAATTCCCATAAAAGATCCTACTTTTGTGGCAACAGCTGTTGATTTATTTGCAAGTCGCATCGGTGTCGAGCTTGCTATGATGAACGCAAATCAAAAAATTGCTGACTTAAATGAGATTATTGAAAAAGAAGTAAGTGAGAAAGAAGAATTCATAAAAAAGTCTCATGAGACAATGCTTCAACAAGAAAAGTTGGCCGCGCTTGGTAGATTAACTACAGGCATTGCTCATGAAATTAGGAATCCTCTAAATCTCATTTTAAATGCAAGTAAGGTTGCTACGGTTCTTAATGAGCGCTTGAGTGGTGATGATAGTAAAGTTTCAAAAGATTTGAGTAAAGCGCTTGATATAATTTCAACCCATAGCTTAAGAATTAAAAATATCCTAGATGTTATGTTGGATACCAGGGTTAATGGAAAGAAAAAGTATTCATTACATAAGCTTATTGAAGAGTCTTTCAAGTATGCCTATCATGCTTCTTCATTGAAAACGGATGGTGTTGATCTCAAATTTGAATACTCTCTAAATACAAGTGAAGATTTACATGTATTCACTAATGATATTCAATCAGTCTTTTTAAATCTTTTCGAAAACTCAATATATTCTCTAGATAAGAAGTTTAAGAATATAGATGGTCAGGCCTTGTTGTCTGTTCAAACCTTTGATCAAGATCATTATATACTAATCGAAATTAAAGATAACGGTGAAGGGATTCCAAAAAAATTCCTAAATAATATCTTTGAGCCATTTTTTACGACAAAGTCAGGAAGGGAAGGTTCTGGGCTTGGTATGCCTATCATACAATCGATTATAGAGAAGAATAATGGTGAGATTTTTGTCGAGTCAAAAGAAGGCGAGTTTACAATTTTTAAGATTCGTTTTCCTAAGGAGATTTCGTGATTAGGGTTCATGTACTTTTAGTTGATGATGAAGAGGATGTGCTATTCATCTTTGAGCATATTTTTGAAGACTGGGTTAAGGCCAATAAAATGCTTCTTTCTTTTTCAACTTCTGGTGCCCATGCTTTAGAGATTTTGGAGAGTGAAGATGGTCAGGATATTATTTTGATATTAACAGACATCAATATGCCTGGTATTGATGGTTTTGAATTATTAAAAGAAGTTAATCATAGATTTCCAAATATCGATACGATAATGATTTCAGGCTATTCAAGTAACGCATACAGAAATAAGGCAAAAGAGCTAGGTGCCCTCGATTATTTTGAAAAACCTGTGGATTTCGATAAACTCATTAATTTAATGAGTGAACGCTATCCTGAACTTAGAACTTGAAATACAGTGAATAATTTCAATGTTTAAGTGTTTCTTCAAAAGTTTTAGTTAACTCATCCAAAAATAAGTGCTAGTTTGAAAATATGTTCTTTCAAAAAGCCGATAAAAAATGGAAAAAGGTTCTAGCAGGACCGATCGATCAACAAAGCAAGTTTTTAAATAAGATTTGTCAGGTCAATAGTCGAGATGCTCTTGTTTTAAGAGAGAGGTTCTTTGATAATATTGAGTTCCCACTCATGACCGAGATCTTCAAATCTGTTAAAAAAATTATTGCTCGTGGTGAGTTTGATCCAAGTTTCCGTGATTTAATTTATGACAGGCTTCTTCGTATTATAGATATTGAACATCTTTATCCTGAAGAATATGAAGAGGGGAATGAGTGTAATGGTGACGATGATAATGTTATCTTTGGAGAAAATTATCACGTTTATACGGCCTGCTATGATGATCTTGATCTCTTGATTAGTTTTATCAATTCTAGAAGTGATATAAAAAGTGTATGTGATCTTGGTTCTGGAACAGGACGTGCTTTGCTCTATATAGCCTTAATGATGGATAAGAAGCTTGATTATCTAGGTCTTGAGTTAGTTGAGGAAAGAGTCGAGTTCACAAAATCAGTTGCTAGCTATTTTAAACTAGATAATGTTAAATTTGAAACTTGTGATTTCCTAGAAAATCCTCAGGCTTTTGCCGGCCGTGATGTTTACTATCTCTACGATTCAGTTGGTACAGATAACGTTCCAAGGCTTATTGCTCACTTTAAGGATCTAATTGATTCTGGGGCCAAGTTTTATCTGCTATTTATTTCTGGTTGGGATGAAATTATGCTGAATGCACTGGACAATCTTGCTGGCCTTGAGAAGTTAGAATCTCATCAAAGCCGCAAGCAAAAGGGACGCGTTGTAAATTTCTATCGTTCTTAGAAACGGTATTCAACCCCAATATTAAAACTAGTTTCAAATTCGTTACTTTCTTGTCCTGTTAGGCTGTATTGATGCCTTCTTTGGTTAAGTGTACCATTTTCGGCCTTGGCCTCAGCAAAGAAAGAAAATCCATTTTTTCTTCCAACATCGTATTGAGATCTAATTGTAGCACCACGGCCATCTTGATCGTTAAAATATGTCTTAACTGTTGTTTGCCAACTATCTGACTTATATGTAAATCCTAAACCTACTTCGTTAGCTGTTTCTCCAATTAGTGGTGTTTCAAATGAAAAGTGATATGTCATGCGAGATTCTGTTAGAAGGCTCGCTGAGATTTTTCCACTAACTCCTTTATTGTTTAGGAATGCTGCTAATTCTGGCCATGTTACTTCGCCCACTGGTGTTTTGAATGCATACGTGTCAGTGTAGTGTTTATTTAACATAATTTCGTCACTAAAAGCGTTTACGGCCTCCCAGGTTCTACCTGATAAGAGTGTCGCTAAGAAAGAAATATTCGAGATATACTCTTTTGTAGAATCAATTTCATCTGCATGGATGATTCCTTGCTGATGAAGTGCTTGCGCGTAGTGGGCGAGGTCACTCATATTCGAATTTGGATCGTATTGATAGTAAACTGTCGAGATGACTTTATTCAATATATAGTGAAGGGCATCACTTTGATCAAACCTGCGATTAATAATACTTTCTTCTGCAATCTCTTCTGCTAAACGCAGTTGTGAGTTAATGCCAGCTGCTGAAATAGCTGCTTCTTGCTCAGGACTTAATGTATCTACTGTGTAGCTAATAGCACCTCGATTATATGTTGACATGAATGCTAGATAGAATGCACCAACACTATCAAAAGAGTCGTTTCCAACCCATAGCTTGATATCTTTTCCGCCGAATTCTTTTATTGCCTCACCATGAGCAACTTCATGTACTAGGGTGTAATTTGTTCGAGTTATCCACCATGAAACAAGCTGATGGGCCATATTTATTGAAGCTCTAACCGCAGTATGCTCATTGTAGTGTTTATGATCAGTTATAACGTTGTAAAATACTTTACTAACGTTACGAATATTATGATACCACTCGATGGCACCTTCACGATTAAAGCGACTTTTTGAAAAGCTTAGTGTAGAAATTTTAAATTTTCCAACACTCTCAGCAATTTCTTCTAGGTCTTGATCACTGAGGTCTATCCCATAATCAAATCCCGTCTCGTTAACTAGATTCTTTATCTCAAAACGCTCTTTGTCTTTTTGGGAAGCGTAGATATTGTCCTCGCTATTATTGTCAATAATTGCACAATATGTAGACTTCTGACCAAGAATTAGACATAATAATAAGACGTACATCACGCTAAGGATGTGATTTTTAGTATTCATCAACTTCATGAGTATTATCATAGCAAGTCTAGCGCCAAGTTAACTGGCTCTAAAGTACAAGTGATAGCAGTCCAATCTTTGAATATATAGAGTTAATTTAAGTTTTATTAAATCCATTTGCCAAATAATATATACTTGGAGGCAGCATGAAAAAACTGGTTATCTGCTCAGACCTTCATGAAGGTTCTGAAAAAAATATTCGTTCAGGTTTTAATTTTGCTAAGGCCCTAGGATTAAAACCTTCTCTCTACCATATCGATACAATTTCTCCTCAGATAGAAAAACAGTTTCACACGTCTTCGGCCCTATCGCGTCGAATTGAAGATCCTATTTGGAAAAAGAGAATTGAAGAAACATCTTTAGAGATGGTGAACGCAACCCTTGGACGTCTTGATATTGATAAAGAAGATATTGATTTTGAAAACTTCGAGGGATCAATAAATGAAGGAATTGAGCATTTGAAGGAAGACCCTGAAATGGAGGTCCTGTCTGTCGGTGCCAGTCATCACGGTGACCTACATCGATTCTTTCTCAATACATTTGCAGAAAAATCTCTTTTTAATTTGAATAAGGATGTTCTTATCAATAAATCTGGAGTCGATACATTTAAAAAAATAACTTATCTTATTCCTTATGAGTCAATTGATGAAGATGATTTGGCAAAAGTTGCAAATCTTGCAAAATGTAACAACGCTAAAGTTCATATGGATTGTATCGTTCCAATTAATTTTGTGAGCTATAATTTGGAAGTATTCCCTGATGGGCCATTTCCTCGAGAAGTCCTTTCTAATGAGATGTCTGAGCTTCATAAGGGGGCCGAGGATGAGCTTCAAAAGGCACAGGCACTGTTAAAGAAACAAGGTGTTGAAGCGAGCTATACATTAAAGATGATTCTCAATGCTGAACCAGCACGTCGTCTTGAAGAGTTACTTAAAGAAGTAAAGTCAGATCTTGTGGTTTTAAAACCACAGCATTATATTTTTGAACACCTTTCACTTGGTAGTGTTACTTTAGATATAATGAAAAGAACTGATTGCAATATTTATCTTCTACATGTTTAGCTTAGATCTTGTTCAATAGTTGATTTTAGTTCACTAAAGTCCACAGGCTTATTAAAGTAGTGCTTAATATCAAGTTCACTCACTTCTTCTAGTGTTTTTTGATCGCCATAAGCAGACATCATATAGATGATGATATGTGGATATTTCTTTTTAACTTCTTTTACAAGTTCTATACCATTCATGTCAGGCATATTTATATCGGTGACGAGTACAGTTATGTCTATACCTTTATCACTCGCTAGTTTTGTAAGAGCTTCCTTTCCTGATAATGCAAATTGTGTACTTAGCTTTCCTGCTAGAACATCTTCTTCATATATCATTTCGATAAGTTCAAGTAGAGCTTCTTCATCATCAACAAAGAGTATATTAATCGCCATCGCTATGCCTCCACCTTTCCTTTGGAATACTTAAAGTAACTTCTGTCCAATTACCAATATCGCTTTTAAATGAAATATCAATTTTATCGTTATGTAGTAAGAATTTTGCAATTGCCAGCCCCAATCCACCACTCGTTTTTTGTGAGGTTGCAGAATAAAAGGGGAGAGTGACACTTTTTACATATTCTTGTGAGATGCCTATTCCCGTATCTTTAATTTTAAGTAATAACGATTGATTGTTATTATCAATTTCGATATTTATACTTATTTCTCTCTTGTTGTTTTTACTACTCTCTTGAAGTGCATTGATTGAGTTTTTTATTATGTTTTTTAGAGCTTGAATAAAGTTTTGCCCGGTTATGAATAGGTTATAGTTAGAGGTTTCTTCGGAAATTGATAAGTGTATATTTTGTTCTTTTATTTCTTGCTTATAATCGATAGTTAAACTTTTTTCGATTAGTTTACTTACATTGAAAATTTCTTTGATATTAGATACGGAACGAAAAGTTAAATCAATTGTTTCTACGATATCATTTATTCGAGTATTGGCATCTTTCATAACAGACAGGAGCATATCAATTCTCTCTGGACGACGCTCTTTTCTGAAAATCTCAGCTCTAAGTATTTGGTAAGAATTTAATGTCAATGTAAGAGGATTTTTTAATTCATGGGCCATTCCTTTTGTGAGCTCTAAAATGCGTTGAAAGTTCGCTCTTTCAATTTCACCTTCTTTTTTCTTAAGAAGTTCTTTTGCTTGCTTTTCAACGATCTCCATTAGCTCCATTTCTGTAAGTTTTTTAATTGTGATATCACAAATATAGCCTTCAATAGCAATTAGGTTGCCATTTTCATAAATACCGATGCCTTGCTCCCACACATAAATATAATGACCTTTCTTATGTTTAACTCGATATTCAATGGTAAAGAATGTGTGATTTTCAATAGCAAGTTGGACTTCATTCCAAACTCTAAGAGCATCATCAGGGTGGTAGATATCAGCGAACGATAATTCATTGTTATTGATTAATTCTTCAGGTTTATACCCAAGAATCCTTTCTACTCCTGAAGTCATAAATAGCATTGTCCACTGTTTATCATTTAAGCAGCGATAGGCAATGCCATCAATATTTTCTAGTAGAATGTCTAAGTTAAGTTTATTTTCCACAATGGTTTTTTCGGTATTGAGATAATTAGATTGGATTAAAGAATGTTTAAATATAGATTGAGTCTAAGTGGTTAATATTATTGGTAAGTGTGGAGGTGTATACTACCTGAACACCGAGATACTTATTTCAATACTTAAGTATTTTATAAAAAATTCATTTATTCTCTTTTCTACAAATATGATGAAAATACTTAAAACCCTATTCTTATGTATTTCGATTTTATGGAGTACTGCCCAGGCAAACACTTTTGAATATCAGTGTATGGACGCCTATAAAGATAAAATTGAGACATTCTATCCTAAAGACCAGTCAAGTAATCAGACAGATAAAGATTGGGTATATAAGTTAAAAGGTTACTACTGGTTAGCAAAAGTTGTTGGTCATCCTATTGCTGTATTTATTGTGGCGTTTGTTCCATTCTCTATCCCAATTGTTCTTGGAATTACTGCTGTTGCTTCTTTCTTTGATCTTTTACAAAATGAAAAAGGAATTATTGGAACATATATTATTTTAAAAATGTCTGAGCTCTCTGAAGAAGAAATTGCTAATCAGGATATAGATTCTAAAATCGAAGAAGAAGTACTTGAGTTACAAGAGAATAAATATAGTCGTGACAATAATCTGTTCTATACATTTGTAAAACGAGTCAATCGTAAATATAAGAATTCAAATTATTCATATGAAGAAGTTCGCAATGCCGTTATTGAAATTGCTAGTGAAAGTAATGAACTTTGTATGCGTAAAGGAAAGGAGAGATATATCTCCTTAAATCGTCTAATTCGTTTAACTAAAAAGAAACTAAACGCTAAAAAAGGTCTAATAGAAAATGCGCTTTAATTTACCAATTATTCTAATTTTATTCTTAATCACTTTCAATACTCAAGCACAATTGTGTAGTGAGGAGCAAGAAAGAAGCTCTCTGGCCGAAATTACAAGCATCACTAAGAATATGAGTGATGACGGTGTATATATAACGAATCTCATGGATTTAAGACAAGAATATATTAGAGCTTATGTAACTAAAGTTAATCGCATCGAGCGTACTTGTTCTTCAAGGTCAGTTTATCAAGCTATTATTAAGCTCTACGAAAATATTAATTACCCAAGCGTTTATCTTAAATATGTACTTTCGAATCAGAGAAGAGATCTAAATATTAAAGAGTATATTATTGGTGATGAATGGAATCGTACTCATATTAGTGGAAATGATTCGCCAGATGTAGAAGCACTAAAGAGCTCAATCTTAATCACTGGACTCGGCGTAGTAAATACTGCCAATAAATTAACACTGAAGAATGTTGGTACAGCTTTTTATCTCGGCCATTTTGCAGGAGAGCACCTTGTTGCTACTGCTGCCCATGTTATTGATCGTGAAAACTTTAAAGATATGCTTTTTCATTTTATTGCCGGACCAAAATTTTCTTTAAAAGCAAAAGAGCTTGTTTTCTATAGTGATGATTTAGATTTTTCGATTGTTTCAATCGACATGGAGGATAAAGAATCAATTCTTATGGAAACTGTAACACCTGTGAAGTTAAATTTTGATAAAGTTGCCGTTGAGGGAACTCCTCTAACTACTGTCGGATTTGGTTTCTTTGATAATGAGAAACTTGGACTAGCACGTTACGAGAATTCTCATGACTGTCAGATTATTTTTGGAGATGATAGAGTAAGAAAGCTTGATAAGGTTTATTCAATTGCTACAGGTTGTGATTCTTCAGGTGGTGATTCAGGATCTCCATTAGTTGATCGTGAAACAGGTGAGCTGGTTGGTATCATCACAAGAATTCAAACTGAGAAAATTGGTTTAACGTCAAAACAATTAATAGAAGAAAAAGAAGCTAATATTTCTAGCATTTGGAATGATGGTAGTTTTGCAACTTCGATGAAGTATATCAAGGCAGAGCTAGAAAAAGTAGATCATCCAACTATTAAAAGTTTATTGGATTATTAATGAATAGAAAGCTCCTTGATTTGTTATATGATAATTCTGCTCTCGTGAAATTTTGCAAAAGCAAGGACATCCCTGTACCAAAAAAATACACTTCAACTCGTAAAAATGATATTAGAGAGAGTTTAAGTGATATTTCTAAATTCACACGTCATGATGAGAAGAAAAATAAATACCTTTATCAGTTCTTTGCTTCAAATGATATAGGTCTTAGAATAATAAAAGTTGATGTTCAAATTGCTCCAAAATGGTCTGTACTTGAAACTAGAGACATGGTCGAGGATGTGTTTAAAAATGTTAAACGCATTAAAAGAGCACACTTCTATGTTCCAGTAAAGTCACAAATATATAATCAATTGCTCGAGTTAGGCGGCCGAAGCCGTGGAGAGGAGCTTCTGGCAAGTGTTGATGATGGCCTAAAGTACCTTTCAAAATATGAGTTTGATAAGAATGTTAAAATCGTAAAACTTAATAAAGAGTTAAGAGATGAGGTGGTCGATATTGAGTACCTTGCTCACAAGTTTAGTGCAACTTCACGCTGTGAGAATTTTCCCCGTAAGATGTTTTTGGGTTTTGTGGATGGTCTTATTAAGTATGATGTGGATGCGTTAGTTGCTGTTGAGGACGGGAAGGCAATTGGTTTTATCGTTCCAAGTATTACAAGAACTAAGATAGGTCATATAATGTCAATTTCAGTTCATCCGGATGCTCAAGGCCGTGGTGTTTCAAAACTGCTATACTATGAAGCATTGAAATATTTTCAGAAAAAGAAAGTTTCGATTTATGCGGGGGTCTCTTCAACCAACGAAGTTCTTGGTTTTTCGAAGAAGCTCAAGCGAAGAGCAATGTATGCATATCTTGAATTAGTGCGAAAATAAAAAAGCCTCCTTTCGGAGGCTTTGTATTTAGAAATGCTTTTCAAAGCAGTATCGATTGATATAGTTCTTGTCTTTAATAAAGTGCATAAGTGCAGCAACCTGTGAGCACTGTGCTAGTGTGATTGTTTCTTTTTGTTTTTCAAAACATTCAAGTCCTAGGCGAGTGATATCTTCAGTATAGGCTTGTGCCTCAGCATGAGCTAGGCATTGATCAAAATTAAATGCACCACCAAATTGTGTTCCACATATTGCGCGGGCCTTATTCTTGTCTCTCATGAAGATCATTTCTTCTGCCACTGACATACATTGTTCATAAGTGATTACTGTTAAGTATTTTTCCTGACAGCGATAGAGCATTGAAGAGATATCTTTTTCATATGGCATTTGAATCGCAAAATTCACACAGCCTTGAAATTCGTAGTCACAGCTTGTTTGGTCTTCAAGACATCCTGCTGTGACATTTAGAGTAAATAGAATGGTAAGTAGTGTTAAGATCTTCATTTGCCCCTCTTTGTCCCTTTTTATTCAATATTCAACTTAATTAACTCTATTTAGACCATATGACATCTCCTCCTGTAATTCTTACTTAAAAGGGGCGCGGGTACCAATCGAGATTTCAGTAATTTAACTCTCTCCAAAGATCAAATAAGCTAATTATTTCAAGGATATTAACCGATAGGAATACTACGGATTTTTTGGTTTTTAATAATTTAGTTTAATTTGGGGAGTAGCCATCAAAACCCTTGAGGCAGAATTACTTAATTTAGCAAAAGAATGTCGTCTTTACTCACGAGGTAAAAACCAATCACTGTGCCTTAATCGAGTCGCTAAAACCCTGGAGTCTTTAACAAAATCAGTCGATCAATCGGCGATTTCATCTGATAATCCTTTGACTGCAAGAGAAGCTGAAGTACTAGATTTGGTCTCTCTTGGTTACACGAATAAAGAGATCGCCAATGCTCTTTCTATATCTGAAAAGACTATTGAATACCATATGAGCTCTATTTTCAAAAAGACTCAAGCAAGTAAGCGTACAGAGGCCGTCACTAATGCACTTAAATTCAGGTGGTTAGTAGCCTCCTAGGGAAGTCCCTAGGTGATTTATTTTAAGATAACAAATAAGCTTACAGTAGATATTAACTGTAGGAGAGAAGATGAACGATCAATTAGAAGCAGTACTTGGAAATTTATATAAATTAGTATGTGACGAATCTATTGATGAAGTTAGCATTGGTGCTTATCACGATGTATCAGTTAAAAAAAATGATAGCTGGCACCCTGTACAATGCTTCAATAGTAAAGACGAGTATGAAAGTGTCATCAACGCACTTAAAGATCGTTTTAGTATAACTAAAGATCAAGTGTCCTTCTCTAGATATATAACAGAAGTTCTAACTGTTTCAGTTGTTCTTTCTCCGATATCGATTAAAGGCCCTTCGCTTAAATTAACAAAACTTCCTAAGAAAATTTTATCTCTTGAGGATTATGTCTCTTTAAATGCGCTTACAGAAAAAGGAAAAGATATTATTACAGAAATTGTTGGATCAAATAAAGGTATTCTTTGTGCAGGAGACTTTGGTTCAGGCAAGACAACTCTTTATAATACGATTCTAAATCTCTTACCAAAAGAGAAGACACTCGTTTCTATCGAAACAACGCCATCGATAGTTTTTTATCGAAATTTAGTCACAAGACTTATGCCACGTGGAAAAGATGCTGATTCTATTACCGAGGTCATGAGTGCAGCGGAAGAATCTAGAGGTGACTACATTACACTTAGTTACTTAGATGAAAGATTGAGTTATCCATATATTGATCTTGTTAGAAATAATTCTGTTGGAGTTGCTTGTGCTGGAGGTAGTGGTCCTGTTAATGTAATTGATCGTTTGATCAGACAGTCTGTTGTTTCTTCATATGGATATAACTTAGAAGAAGCTGCTTTGGTAGTTTCTGAGGTTTTCAAATATATCATCTTTCAAGAAAAGGAATCAGGAAGTGAGCGACGATTTATTTCTTCAATTCATGAGATAGCATTCGAAAAAGGTGAAATAAAACTTAAGCCTCTTTATGCCTCCTAAAAAGGGGCGCGGGTACCAATCGAGATTTCCACTTGTTACATTCCAATCTTAATGCCTTTTAATCTTTTTAGATAAAGTGCAGATATATTCTGTTTTGGAGTAAAGTAGCTTTTCTTTAAGGAATTCCTGATACAATTATCAAAGTCAGTATCGTACTTCCTTTCTATAAGTTGTTTAGCTCCAGTATAATTTATATGAGGCCGATATTTAAATAGCTGTGCTTCAAAACTAGTAAAATGTAGTGATGTGTAAGGATAATCAATGCAAGCTTCAGAGATTCCTGCACGTATCGGATTTTGGTAAATATAGCGATAAACATTATAGAGATAACTTTGATTTGCCACGATTGACCATTTATAGCGATTGCTAAATTTGTGATTAATTCTATCTGTCTTTTTAGAAATTAAATAACTAATTCTCCAATTGAAATGCATCATAAAACGATCGATATTTTCATCAGGAGTAGTCAGAAGTAAATGATAGTGATTTGACATAAGAACAAAACAGTTTATTTCGACTTTTTCTTTCTCTAGAGCATAAATTAGGGACTCTTTACAAATATCCCAAACTTCATGCATAGGTATGCTAAACCAGTCTTTGTTATTGTTACGAGTTGTAACGTGGTAGGGGAATTCTCCTTGTCGGATTAATTTTTTCTTAGGCATTATTACCTCGCTAAAAAAAAATGGCGCATTAAGCGCCATAAGTTGTTACTTAATTTTTTTATAAAGTTGATAATTGATACAAGTTATTAAAGGTATTGTGATAAAAAGTCCTAGACCGAGTGCTAGTGCTCCAAGTAGTGCTAGAGCAATGTAAACAAATACAGCTGCTGTTATGATTTTATAATTGTTTGTAAATATTTTTCTACTTTCTTCTAATATCTCCCATGCACTAGACTTATCATTTTGTTTCTCTAGAGTTAAAGGCATAACAAAAAGATAAGAAGCGAAAAAGTAAAGTCCTGGAAGGATAAAGAGAATAAAACCAAAGAATGTAATCAATGATGACAAGGAGCCGCTAATAAAAATTAGATTGAATTTTTCTTTAGGAATTGCAAAGAAATCATAAATTGTAATTTCTTTTTTCGTTTCTGATTTGATGATTGCTGTGTAAAACGATGCTAAAAAAAATGGTGTTAGTAAACCGGAGGCAAATGGGATAATTGAAAGTGCCCATAGTAATAATGAAAAACCTAATGTGAAGCTGCTGTATAACAATGCATTAGATTTATATATTTGCCATCCACTATCTAGAATTTCTGTTAATTCATTTAATGTTTTTGATTCTTTAAAATTAATTAGTAATTGATTCATTTTTACCTCACTTGTTTTTAGAGGTAATAAGTCTTACACCGATATTGCGCACTTTATTTTCATTTTGATATTAATATTTTTTAAAATGGGGCGCGGGTACAAATGAAGATTTCCACTAATAAGTAGTTAGGCACTTGTATTTGGATTGGTTAATTTTCAACTATAAGTCTTTGAATTCTCGATTGGTACCCGCGCCCCTCACAGATAAAATAGATTTTGCATATTGAGATGCTTTTTCGATATTGTTGAGGGCGAGGTATGCGCCTAGGAATGCGTCGCCAGCTCCGGTCGAGTCGACCACTGTTTCTAATGGGATTGGGTTGTAGTTTTCAATTTGTTTTTTTGATAACTTGCTAATCGTATCTTTTCCTCTTGTTATCAAAATTTCAATCTCGTGACTCTTTACATAGTCATAGAGAAAGTCTTCGAGAGGATGGCCATTAACTAAGCCGAACTGAGCGAGACTTGCATGTTTTAGATATTTTTCAATATCAATTTCACTCGCATCGTGGAAATCGAAAATGAATTTCGCTTTAGGTGAACAAGCAATAAGTTGATCAATAAATGGAAGGATCTGAGTATATAATGGACAAATGATGTAGCCTTCGAGGGCAGATATCATATGCCTTTCTTGTGTTGTTAATGCAAAATCTTCAATTACGCCTGATTGGTATTCTGTAAAATTCTTTTCTCCACTTTCAAGGGTTTCGATAAACTGAATTGGTGTCTTACCACTTCGTTCAAGTGGATGAGTTTGGATGTCTTCTTTTTGGCAATGACTGATGATCTCTTGACCATCACTTGCAGCAGGATAAATAAGGCTTGCTCTAAAATTTGAGTTTCTCTTAAAGTGGGTTGCTACATTTAAGGAACAGCCTCCAAGAAATTTTTCATTTGATGTTGAATATACATCAAATCCAGCATCACCAATGAAGGTATACATTATTGTCTAAGCCTTCTTACGATATCCATAAATGGTGCAATCTTTTCATAATCCATACGAGTGTCTGTCATAAGCGCGCTTCCAACGATAGCGCCGTCAAGAGCAGGATAGAGTTCATCTAGATTGTTATGAGAAAGGCCAGAACCAATAATGATTGGAAGATCTGGTGCGCCTTCTTTTGCCTCCATAATTTCTGAAACACTAGGAGCAATTCCTGTTTCGCGCCCAGATACTACGGCGGCAGCACTCTTGTATTCATAAGCTTCTCGAGCTGATTGGGCAAGAGACTTCTCTTCTAACATCGTCGCATACTTAACCTGAATATCAGTTAAGAGCTGGATGTCATCTGCCGCAATCTTTTTTCGATAATCAAGTAAGCCTTGTGGATCAATTTTCATCTCACCACCGTATTCTTCTCGTGCCATGTGATCGACAAAGTAGTCTGTACGAATAAATGAGTTTCCGCCGGCCTTAGCAATAGCTAGTGAAGCTTCTGGATCATTGATTAAAAACTCTGAGCCTATAGGATAGTTACCTGCTTGTCTTTGAACCATGTTGGCCACAACACTCATGCTTGCGATGACTTCTTTTGAAGCCTCAACAGTATAAGGTCTGTCATGCTCATTTTCTAAAAGGGCAGCATCAACTCCACACTTTCTTAAGACTTCAAGATCTTCTAGAGCATAGTCGATGACTTTATTTAACCCAGGATGACTCGGGTAGCCAAGTAGAGGGCGAAGGTAAATAACTGCAATTATTGGTTTTGCCTTAAAGTCTAGCATTTAATCTCTCCATGCATGTGTATTGTCATAGTAAACGACGGGTGATTTAATAGTCCAGCAACATTTTGGGGGATCTATGTTACGTCTAATCACAATTGCGCTCGTGTCAATTTCAACATTTGCTATTTGTCAGAAATGGTCTGAACCACAGGTAATTGGTAGGCTTGATAATACTGTTTTAAATGAGACATCTGGAATTGCAATCTCTCAGATTTATGATGATCGAATGTATAACTTAAATGATTCAGGATCAGGCCCTGAGATTTTTTGGACAACTCTCACAGGGAAGAATACAAAGAAAGTTAAAATCAATAATTTCCGACCGTATGATATGGAAGATATGTCTCTGGGTCCATGTGGTGAGCAAAAGTGTGTTTACATCGCCGACATTGGAGACAATAAGAAGAAGAGAAAGTTCCTTTCTGTCGTAGCTCTTAATGAAGCAAAGCTTAAAGATGATACCAAAGAGATTGATCCTGAATTTGTTTTGAGATTAGTTTATCCAAATAAAGAAAAGTACGATGCTGAAAGTATGGTTGTTCATCCAAGTGGTGATATTTATATTTTAACTAAAATTGTCGATGAAGAAAATCGTCGTGCAATGCCAGCGAAGCTATTCAAAATCGAAAAAGAAAAAATCCAAGAAGGTGTAAAGAAAGAAGAAAAAATGGAATTAAAGGAAGTTGCAATTATTGATCTTCCATTTCATTTGTATAACTACAATCTTTGGGGAAGGATTGCGACAGCAATGGACATCTCTAAAGATGGGAAAACTCTACTTGTTCTAACTTATGGGGCAGTTTTCGAATTTAATATTGAATTTAATTCGTTAGCGGAATTTAATTCAAGAAAATTAGAAGCAAAGACTGACTTTAGAATTGTTAGAACAAAAGAGCTTCCTCAACAGGAGGCTATCGCATACGGGCCAAAGGATAACGAATTTATCTACACAACTGAAGTTGAATCAGGTGATGGTGTAAGCGAAATTGTTAGGCACGTTTGTGAATAATTAATTTGTAAATAATTTGTAGCCCAGTTGCATCGCTCTTTCAAAAGAACGGATGAAGAGTCTGCGATAAGGTGGTACAAGATGGCCATCTTCAGGTGAATAAAGGATTTTCGTCTTAAGGTCACCAACGTAATTTGTTCCAACTCGATTTTGAACACTCATGCGAAACTCGTAAGGAAGCTGAACGTCTAGTGCATAAAGACCAATTTCTTCGAGAAAGACTCTTTCAGAAATTTCCATATATTTGTACATGATTTCTTTATCAAAAGGTTCGATAAAATAAGGAACTGCTAGCCCCGATTTTAGCATCTCATAATTTATGTCCTGACCTTTATACAAGACTGTTCCAAGTAGACGGCGAGTATTAAGATCCCCATCTCTTCCAAGATCAATTGTTACCATACTTCCAATTGGCACAAGAATTCTTAGAAAGTCTCTAGCATCAAGAGATATTTGTCCTTGAGTATTACCATTAAAGTCTACTTCAGGAGTATCAATTCCTAGCATGCGGATATTCTTTTTCTTGCCAAGGAAGTCACTATAAACAGTCATGGTGTCGCCATCATGGATATAGAGGACCTTACCTTCAAAGGATATGGCATAGATCGATAATTGTAGAAGTGCTAGGAGTAGAAGTTTTATTTTTGTCATAATGCTTTGTAATAAAATAAAGTAGTTATGAATAGGTGCCAGATAAGATTTACTTGCTTCGGTGAGTGTCTAACTTGCTGAAAATACGATAACTGGCCAAGAGTTTTACATATAATTACTATCTGGATTTTACGAAGTTTTACTTACGAGTGCTCTCTTTTGCTACATTCTTTACATGAGAAATATTCCTTTATGTATTGCCCTGTTAATTTCACTTACTTCTTGTTCCCAAAGAGCGATGGAAGTTAAAACACAAGCGAATGCCATTATTGGTGGAGAGTCCCTAGCGATTCAAGCAGAGGAACTCAAATATACGGTTGCTATAACTAAAGAAAATGATCTGGCTAAGTCATTTTGTACTGGAAGCCTCATTTCCAAGAATCACATTATTACTGCTGCCCATTGTTTGATTGGCTCTTCTTTTAAGAATATGCAAGTTGCCTTTGTTTCTACCAGTACTAAATTTATTAATATCAAAGAAGTCCACTTGGCACAGGATACTTTGCTAAGAATGCATAACCTCGAATCAGTAAGAGGAGACTTTGGGCATAACTTTGATATCGCTATTCTTGAATTGGAAGAAGAAGCTCCACAGAGTGCTGAAGTTATAGAAATTCTTGATCCTTTGGAAAGTGATAAGGTTTTAAATAGAAAGATTAAGCTTACTGGCTTTGGTCAAGATGCTAATGGAGTTGTTGGTAGGGCCAAGAAGGTTGAAGTAAGAGCAATGGATATAAGGCGCAATCTTCTAGAGCGTTCAATTCTACTTTATGAAGACGACAACGGAGCTTGTCGTGGTGACTCTGGTGGTCCTGCCACGGTTATGATTGATGATAAAACTTACTTAGTTGGGGCGACTCAAGGGTATGCTAAAGCAGCTTTTGATGGTGTTGAGGATCTCGATTGCTCTTCAGGAAAGGGGATGTATACATTCTTACCAGACTATAAGGCATGGATTGAAAGTGTAATTAATAAAACAGAATATAACCCTTCTGATTTTGATTATCATCCATTTGAGTTTGCACAAAATGAAAGAGAAAACTCATCTGAATTAGAATGTGACAATTTAAGCTCTTTAAGCATTGCTCGTTGGCAGGGACTTTATACGTATGCCTCTCGAGTTATCGGTAATTTTAAATGTGATTCGATGAATGCTTGGTTCTCTAAAACAATTTCATATTCGGAGAAGCCTAGTAGTAAGGCGGAATTTATTCAAGGAAAATGGAGGATTGTTGGAAATTATTATTTCTTAAGATTCTTTTCTAACTTAGAAGAGGTAACAATAGATCAGTCTATGCGTATTACAAGGCGAGATCAAATGGTTTTAGGTGTAAGCTCAAATGTGATCTATTTAAATAATTACTATCATGACTTTGTGATCGGAGATAGTGTAAGAAAGCTTTCTCTTTCTGGAGGGAAGCTTTCAAGCGAAAATTACAATGCCTTGGACGATAGAGCAGACTTTCTACTTAAAAAAGTTAGTGTGGATGAGTAAGGCGATAGAAGTTGTCTCTTGCTAGTCCACTGCTTAAAATTGTTCCCATTCTAAGAAATGTAACACCATCATAATTTCCAAAGTAAAGGGCATCGGCGATATTATCCCATGCTCTTTGCGAGTATAAAGTTCCTGCCAATGCATTCTCCCCGAGAATCCTTACTCCTTGTCGACTTGCTTCTTGAGCAACCCAAAACACAAGGGCCTTAGCATAACTTTGGGCATGTGTCGCTCCATCAAAATTATCCATCTCCAAGCAAGTGAAGTGAAAGTTGATATTGTAAAAACTCTTCTCGGCCTTAAGTTCGTTAACAAGACCAATGATACGGTTATAGCCATGACCCGTATTATCGCTATAAATATCATTATCTGTAGAGATTAAGCCTGCGTTTAACTCTGCTAGGCGATCCCCTCCAGGTGCCACACGCCAGTGGATTCCTGGTACTTTAAAACCTAGTTGAATATGTGAGTGCATTCTAAAGACGTCAATGGCCGCAGATAGTATGCGCTTTCCATGCTGTTTTAAGCTATTAGAATACCACTGATAAAAATCCTTCCCATATTGAGTATACTGTTCGTTATTTGAAAAAAAGAAATTCGGATTTGGTGGGAAAACTTGTGTGAATTTTTGTAATCCAAAACCCCACGCATTATTTAAGGCATTAACACTCTTATATTTTTCTTTTATTGCATTTTGAAAGCTTTCAATTGCTGGATTTGAGTAGGCTTGAATTGCTCCTCTTGTCGGATATCCTGTGCCATAATCGTGGGAGTTATAAGAAGGGTAACGAAGCTCTCCTGCAGGGCCAAGGCTAATATTAATTTCATAAATTTGATTCATCTTGTGACCAAAGTGATAATTAAACGAGTGCATGACATCGTAAAATTCTCCGATGGCATTTTTAGTTGTCCACACAGATAGAAATTCTTTTGAGTAATTACCTTGCTCTGATTTTGACATGGCATCTTGTCCGTATTTTTTCCAAAGCCAATTTGGAATAGGGACGTTACATGTATCTCCAACATTACCACCACATTGATGGAATGAAAGAATTGGAACCCACTTTAGACCTGCTTGAATAATTAAGTCACTTAAGAGCTGATAGTATTGCCAATCAAATTGGTTATCATTTTTTTCAACTAATCCCCACCAAATATCTGTACTGACACCTGTTGCCCCCAGGGCCTTTATTTCATGTAACTGTCTTTTAAAGTCTTCAATTTGATATTTGGAATAATCAGAGTTTAAATTATTTGGATCACCTACAAGTAGAGGGGCCATAACATTAAAAACTTTTGCATACGTCGTAAGACTTAGAAATAGGGTAGTGATTATGATTTTCATGGATGCTTTATACTCTAGAAAATTTATCTAGAGTAGTTGTGTTGTATAAATTACTAAACGCTAAGCTCTTGAATTTGTTGAAGCGATTTTGCATGTCGAATTTTATTGCCAATTAAATTTTTATGAATAGAATGGCCTTCGGTTTTTACATGTTGAAGGTTTTGTGAATTTAAATAAAGAGATCTCTAAGCATATCGAATCAATCTTTGAAGAGTCTGCAAAGACTTTCTCTAGCTATCAATTGACCAAGGAACTACCTTGCCTTAGTGGGTGTGGAGCATGTTGCTTGAGTCAGGAAATATCTGCTTCAACTTCAGAAATGTTACCTAGTGCATTCCGTCTACTTAATGACGAGGGAATTGAGAGAGTTGAAGAGTTGTTAGATGAACTTGAAGGGACTCCTTCTAAAACTTGTGTATTCTACCATCGTAACTCTGAAGATGGGACTAAAGGTTTTTGTATGAATTATTCAACAAGGCCGGCAGTCTGTCGCTCATTTGGTGTTGCTGCTTACCGAGACAAGAACGGGGGCAAAACAATGAGTATATGTAAGCGCTTAAAAGAAGCGTATCCTGAGGAAGTAAAGAAGTTAGACCCAAACGATGCACCAGTAATAGGTGACTTTGCTAAGCAAATATATCTCTTGGGACAAAGTTCAGATGCTAAGTTAATGCATATTAATGAAGCGCTTTATGAAGCTTTAAAGAAAGTGTGGCTAGGCCACACTTATGATTCTAGTGAAGATTCTTAGTTTCTTCAATTTTATGGATGAAATGCTTGATAACAATTTCATAAAGCTCGTCGCCAATTAATTCGTCTTCAACTCCAAAATCGAGGTTTGGATTATCGTTGACCTCAACGACATAAGCTTTCTTCCCGTCATCTTTAATATCGACGCCAAAGAGTCCATCACCAATTTTTGCACAGGCCTTTGTCGCAGTATCGATTACATATTGTGGAACATCCTCGATCGCTAAGCACAGCGAATCTCCTGAGCTATCTTCTTCACCACTTGCGTGATTATAGATCTGCCAATGTTCCTTACTCATAAAGTACTTACAAGCATAGAAAGGCTTTTTGTTAATCACTCCAATTCGCCAGTCAAAATCTGTATAAAGGAACTCTTGAACTAGAATAAGAGCTGACTTGTGTAGAAAGTCTTTTAGGCCTTCTTTTAATTCCTCTCTAGTTTCTACTTTTGTCACACCAATTGAAAAACTTCCATCTGGAATCTTTAAAACCATCGGTAACTTCAGCGTTTCAACAAGAAGGTTAAGTGTTGCTTCGTTGTAGTCACTAACAATTTCACTCTTAATCGTATTTATGCCATTCTTCTTAAAGAGGTTGTGTAGATAGATCTTATTCGTACACTTCAAAATAGCATTTGGATCATCAATGACAATAAGTCCTTCATCAACAGCAGTTTTTGCAAATGCATAGGTAGGATTTACTAGAGATGTTGTTGTACGAATAAAAAGAGCATCAAATTCGTTGATTCGTGCAAGGTCGTACTTAGAAATTGTTTCAACATAGAGACCATTCTTATTACCAATCTCGATGAACTTCTTGATTGCTTCGGGGTTACTAGGAGGAAGCTTCTCTTTATCATCCACTAGGATTGCTAAATCATATTTGTATTGCTTCTTCGCATTTGGAAGACGCCAAATACGATTGTTAAATTTCTCTAAATGGTCAGCGAAGAATGTCTCTTGTGTTTCACTGAGATCAGAAATATGAACAGGTACGATTGAGTTAATCTTCCAAATCTTATTAAAGGCCAAGCGTACTTCAAAAATAGGGACAGGGTAGTTATTAAAAATTACCTTACCAATATTCCTAAAGAGCTTCTCTTTGGTTTCACCAAAGAAGACTCGAAAAGCAATTGAGCGAACTTCCTCTTTATTGTCGATATACTTCGTTGCCACCTCTTGTGCCAAACTTTGTAGTTCGTCGAGATCATAAGTGTAGTGCTTCTTCTTACAAAGATCATTAATAGTCTTTACCGTTGGCATAACCTTATGGCCTCGTGCCTCGGCAATAAGGGAAGTATAGTAACCAAGAGATAAGTACTTGGAAGAGTTACAAAGGTTTAAAACTCTTAAGTTTTTAAGTTGTTGGTACTCTTCTTTTGATAAGTAGTCCTTGGCCGTAATGACCTGGTCAGTTGGGAAGTAGGGTTGCCAATCTTTTAGACGGTCAACGATGACAACAAGTTTTTCCATCTTTTTTTATCTCCACATAAAAATAAAGATATTTTTTTACACAAGAATAATATAAATTATTAAAAAAAAGCGAGAGTTTTTTATGCATATTTTTAGAGATGCAACCTTAGAAGATCTGAACGCACTCCTTGCAATTGAAGAGGAGTCATTTGATGGCGATCGCCTGAGCGCCACGAATTTTAAATACGCCATTACCAAGTCTCATGGGGCCTTAAAAGTTATCCTTGTTAACAAGGTAATTGCTGGCTATATCCTAGTTCTTTTTCACAGAGGGACTTCTTTAGGACGTATTTACTCAATTGCTATAAGTAAAGCCCATCAAGGGCAGGGGCTAGCAAAAAAACTTATGTTATTGGCCGAGAAAGTGGGTTTGGAACACTCATGTTCATATTTGCGCCTTGAGGTTAAACGCACTAATAAGGGGGCCATTTCTCTTTATGAAAAGTTAGGATATAAAGAATTTAAGATAAAACATGACTATTATGAGGATCATCAAGATGCTCTTTGCTATGAGAAGAGGATCCGTAAAGCTCCGCTCAAGGCAAAGAGAAATATCCCTTATTATCAACAAACGACAGACTTCACTTGTGGACCGAGTGCACTGATGATGGCACTGCGCTTTTTACGTCCAAAAATTAAGCTTAATCAAGAGTTAGAGTTAGATCTATGGCGTGAGGCCACAACCATTTATATGGCTTCTGGCCATGGTGGATGTGGCCCTCATGGGATTGCTCTTGCAGCCGCGAATCGCGGCCTTAAAACTGAAATTTACATCAATAGAAAGTCATCTCTTTTTACTGACACAGTACGAGATAAGAAGAAAAAACAGGTGATTGAGCTAGTTCAAAGTAATTTTGAAAAGAAACTCAAGGAAGTAGGTGTAAAAACTCACTTTAAAAATTATGGCATCAGCAAAATCCGTGAGATAATAGAAGGCGGAGGATTGGCCTTAGTTTTAATTAGTGCCTATCGATTGACGGAGACGAAAGTTCCGCATTGGATTGTCATAACTAATATTGATGACGAGTTTATTTATTTTAATGATCCTGATTTGAAAGATAATCAAGATAAGGTCGATAATATAAACATCCCTGTAGGTATTGATGAGTTTGAAAAAATGGCAAAATATGGAAGTGGACAGTTGAAATGTGTTATTTCACTATTTCCATAAATTAGGTATTGGTGACTTATGAATAAGAAAATGGGTGTCCTAAAAGTATATCGAATTTTTGATATCGCTCACGAAGTCAAATTAGACAAAGCTTATGAAAAGCTCAAAAGCCTTACTATCTTAAAAAAGTTTAGCTTAAATAGACCTTCTAAAAATATGCTATTTCAAGATCCTCCTTTGGTGGTTTTCTTAGGAGATCATTCAATCGAAAATATGAAAGTTGCTGTAACTGTTAAACTTTGGAGTTATGGTGCGCTTTCTTTTTCTGTTGATATCGAATGTCCTTTCTTTGTTGAGAAGAAGGAGCTTATTGAATGGGTAGAGAATTGGTCTCAGGGAGACTCTGTAGAGAACTTCTGTCGAGAACGAATCAACTTCTTTGTGGAGTCGTTAGGGGATTCTCTTATTAAGCCTAAGACTTGGGAACAAAGTGAAGAGTATAGTATTTTCGTTACTTCTCCAAAATATCATAATAAGGATTATTGGCTAGAAGACTCTTTTGTTTATCAGTTATTAGCAATGGAAAAGAACGTAAAGCTTAGTCCGGCCATGCTCGCTCCGGTTATCGATTGTACGATATCGTATGGACCGGATGATCTAGTGGCAATCGATTGGGATAATGCGTTCGTTTATTCTGAAGTTGATGGACATGATATTTGTGATGTTATTGAATTTGCAAATATACAGCTCCTAGAACTTCGCTACTTTGATGATCTTCTTGATAAGAAGCTTTCAGGTTTATATCGCCAAGTCGTGGAAAAAAATCCTTCTGTCTTTAGTAAAATTTCTGTCTTAGCTAAGGATGCAAGTCAGTTATATTTTGAAACAAGTGAACTTGTCGATCGAATTGAGAATTCCGTTAAGGTTATTGGAGATATTTACTATGCACGCTTATTTCGTATTTGTTTGAAGCGTTTACAAGTAGAACAATGGCAATCTCTTGTGGATCAAAAACTAAAAAACTTACTTGATGTTTCACAAATGTATATGGCAGAAGTAAATAACCATAAAAGTCATTTGATGGAAATTGTCATCATTGTTCTTATTGCTATTGAAGTTATACCATTCGTATACAATATTATTTTAAAGCTTATGTGACTTTAGGATCTTATCGATTTTACTCGCAAATATGAAGTCACTTTCCACGAGATCATCTATCTTATGTGTCCATAAGTCGACTCTTAGTTTTCCAAAACTTATATACAGATCAGGATGATGCCACTGCTCATCCGCAACCTTTGCTATTTCATTTGCAATGGCCATTGGTTGCTCAAACTTTTCACATGTTAGATCAAGACACAAGCGCTTCTTATCATTTGTAAAGCTCCAACGTGGATCAATCTGGTCTTTTAGTTGTAGCTTTTCATCAAGTGGGAGAGGTGGAACTCCGCCTTGACATGGAATACAGCTTTTTTCACTTAATGTGCTCATCGATACTCCTCGATTTTATCTATTAAAAATTAATAAGGTCGTAGAGATCTATTGCTGGCTCTTCGTATGGGTGGGCCGCTCTTAATGCCTCGATTACTTCATCTACTTTATTATCAGGACAAATTGTTTCAACTTTTAATTCTACAACTTTTTCTAGCTCTCCACCTCTTCCTATATGTGGGGTGGCGTTTTGATTTGGCCTAAATTGTCCAATACCTTCAACCTCAAAAGAGCAGCGATCGTAATTTCCAATTGTCCCTGCGCCAGCATCAAATACTGCATTCTTAACCATTTCAGCATTTGCTTTTGGTACGAAGAAAACTAATTTTTTCATTATCCCTCTTGTCATTCTTGATTCAAGTTACTCTATTTAAGTTTTCGTAGTACTTTACCAAGTACTTTTGTAATTCTATTTTCCTGATCTTCTTTTCTTTTTACAAGATATATTGGTTGCTTAGTTGAATCAAGTTTAGAAATCTTTATTTCATGAAGTTTAAATTCACTTTTAACATTCTTATTATGTAGATCGACTAGAAAAGTCGGAAAATAACCAACAGCTAAGCTTGAGCGTGAAATTGATAAGGCGGTCTCTAGTAAGCTAACACGGTATTTGATAAATCGCTTGATTCTTCCATCTGGCCATCCATCAAGTCCTTGTGCCCTTGTCGGAGTGTCGTTTACAGAAGTAAGAGGAGCGACAAAAGGTAAAAGATCAAAATCAACTTTATCACTTATATATTGTTTGTTGAATTTTGATGTGCCATATAGTCCCATTTGAACATGTCCTATATTTAAATGATCAAGTTGATGATGAGGTACAGGAATATAAGTCAGTCCGTAATCAACATTACCATTGATAATAGCTTCTTCAATTTTTCCAGGTGTTAACTCACGAATTTCAACTTGTATATCGTCACCAAGTTGAGTCATGATATCTGGTGCTAAGTAAGTAGAAAAAACTTCAAAGGTACCAATTCGACAAATTGTTTCAACTTTAATTTGTTCTTGATTGGCCAGTTGTAAAAGCCTTTCTTCCTCTAGTAATAGTCGATCTATCTCTTGGGCAATTCGCAATCCCGCCTGTGTGATTTTTATACCACGCCCGTCTTTTGTAATGAGATCAACACCAAGCTCTTGCTCCAAGCTTTTGATTGATTTTGAAAGCCCTGCATGAGATATCCCAAGAATTTGCGCGGCTTCTCTCATATTTTTGGTCTGTACAAGCGATTTGAAATGTCTAATTTTATTGGTATCCATAAGTTACCAAAGATATAATAACATTCACTTTTATTCAATAGATTACTTTTGTATATTGCCTTCATCAGAAAGGGAGGAATATATGTATTTGAAATTATTGATATTAAAACTAACTCTTCTTATGTCTATAGGGACAACATTTGGAATGAAGGCCAATGCCCAAGAGGCACCAGAAAATCTATTTTGCAAGAGTGCTTCTGCTGCGGCAGTAGGATGTTGGCCATCTTTTTTCAATTTTTTTTACGAGAATAATCAGTTTAGCTTCACTAAAGAGTTAGGCATGTCTTCAGGAGGAAGATGTGGATGGCCTCCTTTCGGTACACAAGTATTAGCGAAGGGAAGGATCGAATTTTATAATTCACAGGAGGCCCACATTTATACGAGTACAGATAAAGGTGAGTTAGAAATTGGAAGAGTTGTAATTGAGGGCAGAAGAGTTGAGTTATCACTTTATGATGAAGAGCAGATCGTCTTTGAAAACTGTCATTCATATTAAAGGTAAATCCTGACCAATATCATAAAAATAATTGAGTTTGGTTCATTAATTTGTTTTGTAAACTGACGAGGAGTAAGAGGTATTTAGGAGGAAATCTAATGGTTAGTCTAAGAGAGAGAATCAAGTACTTCTTTTCTGCGTCAGTTTATTCTGTTTTGTCTTCAGCAGTTTTTGTCGTTCTATTATTTGCTGTAACACTTCCGGCAATTAACTCAACAGCACGCATTGGAAAGAATGAAAGCGTAAAGGTTGCGATACATAATGCATATAGTATGGTTAAGTATCTTTATGATGAATCACAAGAGGGGAAGATTACAGAAGCACAAGCAAAGCTTCATGCTAAAAACCTTCTTCAGGCGCTACGTTTTGATGGAAAGAATTATTTCTTTGTAAGTGATAAGAATCTTAATGTTGTTGCTCATGGTGCAGACCCATATAAAGTTGGAAATAATATGGCCAAGTATCAAGACGGTAAGGGAACATTTCTTTATAAGGAATTTCTAAAGATTGGTCTTGAAAAAGGGGAAGGCCAACTAACTTATTATCGTGCTCGAAAGAAAGAAGGTGATGTAATTGAAAAAACATCTTATATCAAATATTTCGAACCATGGGGTTGGGTAATTGGAACAGGTGTCTATCTAGATGATGTTAATGTCGCAGTTTTTGAAGCTAAAAAGAGCACTCTAATTGGTCTTATGATTTGTGTTGCTATTGCTCTTGGCCTTTCTTTGTGGAATGCGCACTCAATGTATGCAAATTTCATTGCTCCAATTAAGTCAGTCATTAGAAACCTTAAACAAGAATATGTAGAGCTAGAGAGAATCGCTAATAATATTAACTCTAGTTCGAGACAAATTCTTGATGTTTCAAGTAAGCAAACTGACTCTGTGGATAATGTTGCTGCGGCCATAACTGAAATAAAGTCTATGGTTGACTCAACAAGAGACAATGCTGATCGATCAAGTGGTCTTGCTAAACATACAGCAAATATTTCAAATGAGTCTAAAGAAAAAATTCTAAGACTTGTGCAGTCTTTTGATATCATCAAAAAAGATAACGAAGAGGTAATTCAAGTCATTAGAGACAATAGTGTTCAGTTAAATGATATCTCGAATACAATCAATGATATTCAAGAAAAGACTGAAGTTATTAGTGATATCGTTTTTCAGACAAAGCTTTTATCTTTCAATGCTTCGGTCGAGGCTGCAAGAGCTGGAGAGCACGGAAAGGGATTTAGTGTTGTGGCAGAAGAGATTGGGGGACTTGCTAAGGTTAGTGGAGAGTCAGCAATTGAGATCGCTACAATAATTGATGAATCAACTCGTCGAGTGAAAGAGTTAACTGATATGACGACAAAGACTGTTGAAAATCTCGTTCAAGTAACAGAGAAAGATTTGCTCGAAGGGCAAAAGTTAATGGCCGATTGTCGTGATGCTCTTGAAGAGTTGGTTGGTCAGTCAATGGAGTCCTCAAGTATGTGTAATGAAATCCTAGGTGCTCTTTCTGAACAAGAAAATGGTATCGCAGATGTTAATACTTCGATTAATACTCTAAATGAGTCGCAATGGCAGCTAAAGAGTTCACAGGAGTCTTCAGCTCGTGAAGTTGAAGATCTAGTTAAGAAGAGTGAACAAATTAAAACAGCAGTTGAGAAATTAGAAAAAATCGCAGCATAACAAGCTAGTAATTGATTCAAATGGCCCTTATAATAGGGCCATGAATCGAAAAATTTATCTCTTTGACTATTTCACTGTAATTGAATCTGAATCACTAAATGTCGAGTTTCATTCTCATATTGCTCAACAGTTGTCTTTCTCCCTAGATTCTTGTCCTTTAAAATATGAGACAGAAGAAGGCGTGTTTGAAAAGAGATTTATTTACCTGCCTTCGTTAACAAAGCACAGATTCCTAAGTGAGAGTTGTCACAATTTAACGATTCTCATTGATGAAGAAGCCAGCTTCAAACTTGATGTTGAACATATTGATACTAGAGTTCTAAAACTTGAAACGATCAATCGCAAGAGTGTCGAAAGCTTTCTTAAACAACTTGGCCTAATATCTAATAAAGAATTGGATGAGAGAATTATCAAGTTATTTCAAATGATTAAAGATTATGAGAACCTTGATGAAGTAAAGTTAAAGGATTTTGCAAACTCGCTTGCACTTTCGGAAAGTCGTCTTTTACATCTATTTAAAGAAGAGGTTGGTGTAACATTTAGAAAGTATATTCTTTGGCAAAAGCTTAAGAGGGCGGTTGATGCCCAAGCAGAAGGTCGAAATATTACGGATGTTGCCATCGCTGCTGGCTTTAGTGATTCTGCACATTTCTCAAAGTTTTTTAAACAAAGTTTTGGTCTTTCACCAAAAGAAATTTTTAAAAATAGCCAGTTTATACAAGAATAAAATATCCAAGATTCGTATTATCTTCTTAAGGAGAATATATGAAATCAAAGTTACTCGATCTTAATCACCCCGATATAATCAAATTGAAAGATGAAATTCTAGAGCTTTCTCGAGACGAATCTCAAATCATAGGAGCTTGCTACCGTTATGTTCGAGATGAGATTAATTTTGGCTATAACTCAAGTGATGATATTACAGCATCTCAAGTATTACGTGACGGCTACGGTCAGTGCAATACCAAGGCAACACTACTGATGAGTTTACTGACTTCCTGTGGGATTGAGAATAGGCTTCATGGTTTTACGATTGACAAAAAACTACAATACGGAGCAGTTACAGGATTTTTTTATACAATCGCTCCTCGTGAAATTCTTCATAGTTGGGTCGAAGTTAAGTATCATGGAAAATGGTATAATCTTGAAGGTTTTATCCTCGATATAGATTATCTGACAGCTATTCAAAAGATGGCCGGAAAGGATGTTCGTTCGTTTTGTGGCTACGGAGTTGCTTGTAAAGATTTACAGAATCCTGAAGTCGATTGGAAAGGTGGAAACTCAACTTATATTCAAAAGGAAGGGATCGTAAGAGATTTGGGATTATATGAAACTCCAGATGAGTTTTATCAAAAATATGGAACAAACCCTAAAGGAATAAAAAAATTCTTCTATAAATACTTTATTCGCTTCTTGATGAATAAAAATGTTAGTGACATAAGAAATAGACCTGCTTAACGCAGGTCTTACTTATAAAATTTCATTTAACTTTGAAGTGATTTTTTCATCAGTTGGAGCAATATCAGGAAAGTAGCGCTCTACAATTTCACCATTCGAATTTAGAAGAAACTTTTCAAAGTTCCAGTGAATATCATGCTCTTGGCCTGTGATAAGTCCTTTACTAGTTAGAAGTTGCTCAAAGTCAGGCTTATCATTTCTTACAGCATCTTTTTTTGTTTCAGTAAGGGCCTTGTATAGAGGATGTTGACCTTCACCTTTAACAATGATCTTTTCATTTACTGGAAATGTCACGTTGTACTCAAGAGAGCAGAATTGCTGGATTTCTTCATTGCTTCCAGGTTCTTGTCCAAGGAATTCATTTGCTGGGAATGCCAGAATCTCAAGTCCCTTGTCTTTATATTCAGAATATAATTTCTGTAATCCTTCATATTGTGGTGTTAGGCCACATTTTGAAGCAACATTAACGATGAGGTATGCTTTTGCATTAAAGTCAGGGATCGTCTTTGTAAGACCTTTTGCATCTTTAAATTGAATTGTATTTAGATTTGTACTCATATTGGTAACCTCCTAAAGATTTTCTATAAGAGGTTACCATAAAGATTTATTTAAGAAAGTTGTGGCGTGCCAATTGAAGCTTTTTATAACTTTCAATTAACTTAAGGTGCTTATCGATTCCCTCAAGATTCATACTTGTTGGAGTTAATCCGTCGAAACGAATTTCACCTGTTATGGTTTTATTCACTCGCTCCATCAGATCTGGCCCGTACATACGAGTTAGGTTTTCAATGTAATCTTTCATCTCAAGATCGTCGCCAAGTTCAATATCAAGTGCAATATTTAATACTTGATAAAAACGTCTTCGCTCAATAGTATTGTCATTAAACGTACCAAGCATTTCTACTAGCTCTTTTGCATCATCAAATTGTTTTAATGCAAGGTATGTAAGTGCTTTTAACTCGCCAATTACTAATTGTCCCCAAACCGTACTTTCGTCAAATGCCACACCAATTAGTTCTGATACAGGCATATAGTTATCAAGAGAACTTTCTTCAAGTTGAGCAACTAACTCTGACAAATCCTCTTCATCAAGTGCGTGTAGGTTTAAAATCGCTTCTCTGTAGTCTAGTGCCTGATTGTGGTTATCCCAAATAAGGTCTTCTGGAAGATAGATTTCAGAATAATTAGGTACCAAGATTCGACAAGCCGCTGCTCCTAGTTCATTGTAGTCAGCAATATATACTTCTTTTTCAAGCTCTTTTAAAATCCCCATCAGGTAGTCATATTCTTCTTGAGTTGTTCCAGAAAAATTCCATTCATTAAATTCATACTGCGGCTTTCCTGCAAAGAAACGCCAAGAAATGATACCTGTTGAATCAATAAAGTGATCAACAATATTATTATGCTCTTTGATCGCAAATTCATTAAATGTTGGAGGGAATGTATCATTCATTCCTTCAAAACTTCGTCCTTGGAGAAGTTCAGTAAGTGATCTCTCAAGAGCAACCTCAAAACGAGGGTGCGCACCAAAAGAAGCAAAGACGCCACCATTTCTAGGGTTCATAAGAGTGACACACATAACTGGAAATTTTCCACCAAGTGAAGCATCTTTAACAACGATTGGAAAACCTGCTTCTTCAAGCTTGTTTATACCTTCCATAATCGTTGGGTATTTTTCTAATACTGATTTGGGTACATCAGGAAGAGTAATTTCATCAACAATGATTTGTTTTTTTACAGCTCTTTCAAAAATTTCAGAAAGACATTGTACGCGGGCTTCATATTTTGTATTTCCAGCACTCATCCCATTACTTACAAAAAGGTTTGCAATAAGGTTGGCCGGTATATAAACAGTCTTTCCATCTGATTGCCTTTCATATGGAAGAGCACAAATACCGCGCTCATAATTTCCTGAGTTCGTATCAACTAAATGTGATGCTGAAAGCTCTCCATCGTTATCATAGGCACAGATAAGTGTTTCATCCATAAGCCCTAGTGGTAAAGAGTCATCTTCTGGAATCTCAAACCATTTCTCATTAGGGTAGTGAACAAAGTCTGCATTTGCGATTTCTTCACCAAGATAGTAATCACTGTAGAAATAATTTGTACTGATGCGCTCAAGGTATTCCCCAAGAGCAGATGCAAGGGCCGCATCTTTTGTTGCACCCTTACCATTTGTAAAACACATTGGAGAGTCTGCGTCTCTAATATGGACAGACCAAACGTGTGGGACTTGGTTACGCCAAGAAGCGATTTCAATTTTAATCCCTAGTCCTGCAAGAAGTTCAGTCATATTAGCGATTGTCTCTTCAAGAGAACAATCTTTGCCTGGAATCATCGTTTTAGTGTTTTCAACTTCATATTCAAGCTTAACATCGTTTCCTAAAACTTCTTTTGCTTCTATTTTAAAATCGATTTCATTTTGGATGACTCGCTTAACTGTACAGCGCTCCATTGATGCTAGAATCCCTTTCTTATCTTTTTCAGAAATCGTAGCGGGAAGTTCTGCATGAATGACAAATGATTGCTTATAGCGATTGTCAGGATCCACAATATTTTGCTGACTGATACGAATATCATCAGTTGGAATATCACGACTATTACAATAGACCTTCGCAAAGTATGCTGCACACATGGCAGAGGATGCGAGGAAATAGTCATATGGCCCAGGAGCTGTACCGTCACCTTTGTAGCGAACAGGTTGGTCTGAGATGATTTTAAAGTCGTCGAAGCTTGCTTCGATTTTTAGATTGTCGAGGTATTTTACGTTTACTTGCATGGCGCTATAACTACCATAAATAAGTATGTTATGGCCCTAACGATCTTCCATCCTATAAGAATTACTGCTATTTATCTCATTGTAAGTATGTGAAAATAAATAAATTTAACTTTCTTAAGTTGCCAATTGTTGCCATTCCATGATCTTTATTGCGAAAATACTCGTTCAATTTAAAGGAGAAGTTAATGAAATCTATCATTCTAATGCTGGCAATGCTGCCTTGCCTAGTTTTTGGTTATAACCACCCAGACGCAAAAACACTTATGACTGAATACCAAGAATTCCGTTCGATGGTTTCAACAATGAAGCACGATTACCTAGTAGGTGATTGGTATAAGGCCAAAGATTTTGGTGACACAACTCTTATGTGGAACCTTGGTGATAATTTAACAGATCGTGAAGTAATTCGTTTCTTTAGAAGAAAGGCTGACGGTTCTGTTTTCACTGTAACTTATCACCGTTCAGATTATATTGTTGATGGAAGAATTGTTCTTCGTCGTTTTGTTGGACCAGAGCCAACAGGTTGGATCAACCATACGATCGATTATGAAACAGGTGAGCAACTAGGTTCTCAAGGCTGGTGGCCAATGTTTGATGATTCAGATCATGCATTCATGCAACAGTGGGGATTCCACTACTAAGAATTAAAAATGAAAGCCTACAAAAGTAGGCTTTTTTTTATTTTTATTTTTATCTCTGATCTGTCTCATAAAAATTTAAAAACTCTTTTGTTATTTTTTTTATATAAAAATACACACAAGGAGTTTTTGTGAAAAAAACATCAATCATTTCAATTCTATTTTTCTTAATGTTCAATTCTTTTTCATTCGCGCAGGAAAACGCGATGGTGCGTGTTAGAGCGCTAGGTGTAAGCCCTGATGTTAGTGATAATATCGGTGGTAATATTGCAATTAATAACGAATCAGTACCTGAAGTCGATTTCTCTTACTTCTTCCATCCAAACTTTGCTGTTGAATTAATTCTTGCAACAGCAACTCATGATGTAAATCTTAACGGAACAGGAAGCCTTGGAAGTGTTTCTCTTCTACCTCCAACATTACTTGCTCAGTACCATATGGATTTTGGTATGTTTAAACCATATGTAGGAGCAGGGATCAACTACACAATCTTTTATGGAGAAGTTCCTGGAGACATGGCCTCAACTAAGTACGATGATTCATTTGGATATGCATTACAGCTTGGTACAGATATCAAGGTTGCACAAAATATGTATCTAAACTTTGACGTAAAAAAACTTTACTTACAAACAGATGCAACAGTTGATACTGGATCTGGAGTTGTGAAGGCTGAAGTTGATATCGATCCTCTCCTTGTTGGTATCGGTATTGGTTTTAGATTCTAAAACTCTAAAATGGGGGAGGCTATGTGGCGTAGCCTCCTCTTTAAATTCTCTCAAATGATTTGCACCCGTTAATATTTCCTGTATCATTTTTCTATGATGGAATTTGAAATTAGAATCTTAGAAGGCAAAGAATTTGATAAGTATTATCAGGCACACAAAGAAGCAGTCTTTGAAGAAGACCATAGTTATGTTCTTTGGGATATTCTCTCAGAAGAAGAATTAACTAATATCAAAAGACTAAAAGAGAATATGGGGAGTCCATATCAACTTTGTCTTGCGGCATTCGATAAAGATGAGAATTTCATCGGCTGGAGTTGGGGATTTCAAGAAAATAGTACCACTTACTATATGTGTAACTCTGCAGTTCTTCCTGAGTATCGACGACACGGTGTGTACGGTGCCATGCTTGATAAAACTCTCGCAATCCTTGAAGCAGAAGGATTTCAGATGGTCTACTCTCGCCACTGTGCTACTAATAATGCCGTTATTATCCCTAAGCTTAAGGCCGGCTTTCTTATTTCTAAAATGGAACTAGATGATAAATTTGGTGTTCTCATTCATCTTCATCATTATTTCAATGAGAAGAGAAAGAGAGTTATGGATTATCGTGCCGGGCAAATTAAACCCGACACTGATATTAAAAAACTATTTAAAATTTAACGTACACAAAAGTAATTCATTACTTTTGCATTTACTGACCAAGGATCACGCACTGGTGACGGATTCATTAGTCCTGGATGATAAACCTTTCCGCCACGTAGGGCCCAAATATTTTGGTGGATAGAAATACCTCCGTTCCAGTCTCCGTAGGCATCAATGGCCTCAAGCTCTGATCCATTAGGAAGTCTTGCATACATATTGTCACAAGCTTGTTCTGCTTGTCTTAGTGAGTTTACTCTTCCGATTGAGCCATTATGCGTTCCAATGATTGTCAGTTTTCTACCATTTACTCTTAGAGTAGAAGGGAATTTTGTTCTTTGGAAATCTTCAAACATACGTGAAGCAATTTGAGACATCACAACAGAAGGTTGCCCAATTCCTTGATAGTTTTTAGTAGAACCATCTGAGCCTACAAGAGTAAGAGTTACTTGAATATTTCCGCGACAGTTTGGAGCAAAAGAGTATGATCCATAGGCCATGTAATCAACAAGTGCACCAGCATTATCAGGAATCCAACCAGGCCTTTGACCATTGTTGATTGAATTAAAAATATATCGAATATTATTCATTTGGACGAATTCTAGTTTTCTATCAACTACTGGAAAATCACGGTAGTAACCATCAAAGTAAGCCTTTAGTGTATTTTCAAGAGTTACATCAAGATACTTATGTTGAGTCGCTAGTCTTACGTTCTTGTCATATAAAGCATCGAAAGTAACAAGCATCTGTAGCGCTTCACTACCTTTTGCTCCAGATTGCATAAGCTCTGAGGCAAGGCCAGTCATCTCACTCATATACTCAGTTCGAGTTTGTGAGTAGGCTTGCTTATAAGCACACAGATCCGCTCCTCTTACAAAAGGGATTGATGACCAGATACGGGCCGCTTGAGCTTGTGCACTAATTCCAATAAGAGCTAGTAGAGCTAGGGATTTCAACTTTTTCATAATATCTCCAATTCGTCTGATTATAGGGGGATATCAAAATTTATCATAGTTACTCGATAAAATTTATACGTATAAAGGCCAGCTATGCTGGCCTCAGTTTTAGTTTTGTGATCTTAAGTAAGCTTCATAGATACATGCGCGGATTTTTTCTTTTCCTTCAGGCATCTTTTTACATTTGAATTCACCCTGTGAATTTTTTCTCTTAGGAGTCCATTCAAAATTAACCATGAATGTTCCTGATTCAGCATTCCAGCTTGGAAAAACCATTAGTCCACCTTGGCTATCATCACTTTCATGCATTCTGATAACAAGCTTTGTAATGAGATGACCTGCGATGGCCCCTGCAAATACATCTGATAGCCAGTGCTTTCGATCGTGTAGACGGCCGTAAGATGTTAGGGCCGCAACACCATAAGCAAGGTATGGCACAACTTTATTATCTTTGTAGATTTCTGCAAATACTGTCGCAAATGACCATGCACCTGAAGAGTGTCCAGAGAAGAATGATTTCCCTTCAGTTCCAAATTCATAGGCACCAAGGTCTTTATTAGGTCTTTGACGACCGAAAGTTTTCTTAAAGCCCTCCGTTACAATTTGTGTCGCAATTTGTGACGTTACAACATAAAGTCCTGCTTTCTTTAACTTTCCATCTTCAAGCACTACACCCATAAAGTAAGAACCTGCGGCAGCTCCGCCCATGATCAGGCGTTCGTGGTTATTTGTTGGGTATACTAACTTTTCAGTAAATCCATTTTTGTGGTCTTGAATGAAGTCCATCGTTTCTTCATCTGATGCAAACATTACAAGGCCCAGTGATGTTGATGCTGCTAACATAAGTGCTTCTTTGTCACTTAGACCAAGTGGTATGAAGTAGCCCTTCTTGTTATCACTAGGGTCGTATTTTCTTAGGAATTCAGAGAACTCTTTAGGATTCATCCCGCCACGAATAGTTTCGTTTCCAATTCTTCCTTTAATTCCTTCCATTTCATCGATATTTCTTTGCTCTTCTTCACTACAGCCTTGAATTGTATTTTTACAGCTGTAGATTTCATCAAGCATTCGCTTTGCTTGAGAGCGCATATCAATTTGATTTTCGTCTACTGAGACACAGCCTTCATAACGCCACTCGCAGTTCTCCTGTAGTGGATTGAATGACTTCTGTTCCCAGAAGTAGAGATTCTCTTGTGCCATAGCACTCGATACGAGAGTTGATAGGATTAGACCATTTGTAATTATTTTCTTTATATTTTTCATGAGGCCAATATAGCTGAAACTGTAAAAAAATCTTCATAAGTGTAATTAATCATAGGGCAGACTAAAAAATAGACACTAGTAAGTTATTAAAATATTTAGAAGAATAAATTACATACCTTAGAAAACTCATGGACGACTAAATAGAAAGCTTGCTATTTAGACAAAAACTTATGAGGAGAATTCGATGAAAAAATTATTACTGGTAGCAATGCTATCTCTATCTGCAGTTGCATCACCTGTTTCTAACTCTGTTATTGCTAAGGCAAAGAAGGCAGTAGAAGAAACTGCAAAATCATATTTTGGACCAAAAGCTTATGTTTACTACTCAAATAGTAGTGCAGAAGATAAAGAGGTTTTCTTTAACGTGCTTTGGACTGAAGAAACGACAGATGTTTTTTACGATGAAGGTGAGCAAATTTATGTTCCTGTAAAAACAGAATGTGAGCAGGAAATGGTTTATTTAGTAGATACTAAGAAAGTTCTACTTACTCAAAATGCTTATTGTTACTAAGAATATAAAAAGGGAGCTTCATGCTCCCTTTTGCTTTTAATAAATATAATCAAGATCTTTATCTCCAAATCTTATATCACTATCAAATTCGAAATGAGCAAGAAATAGTTTATTTTCATGTCTTAGAATGAAAGCAATTTCACCATTGGCGTAATACCAATCTCTTCCGAATAAAAGGCCTACAAATTGAATACCTGAATTGTTGATATCATCGACTAGCTTACTAAATTTTGGAATATGCTTATCAAGTGTATAAAGTACCTTCTTTTGCTGTTCTTTATCGACTTTAACTGGATACCAATCGCCCATATTAACAACTTTATGTTCAAAAATTTCTTGAATGATCTCTAGGCCGCCAACTTTTAGATCAGTAATATAAGCATCGACATTTCGATGTTTTTTTAGAAATTTAAGCTTCTTTGGTAGCTTCATTCTTTTTATATTTCTTTCATCAAAGAAGTTACACTCAATAGCACGGCTGTCCCCACCATCGAAATAGTAGGCACCACTTAAGTCATTGATAGGATATGCGATTCCAAAATCTGATTCCTCTGAATAAATCACCATTTCGCCGTCTTCTATCGATCTAACTGCGCCGTGACCTTTGTATGATCTATTACCGCTATTTTCCAGGATATATGTCGTATTAGGCTTATAGTCTAGAAGTGATACGCTATAAGTGTGACCTGAAACATCATCACTACAAAATAGTTTCGTGAATGTATTATAGTTAATTTGAGTTGCCATAGTTGTATTGGCAGTAAGAGTAATACAAAAAATAGAAATAAGATTTTTACACACAGTTTTCATACAATTTCTCCTTGTTGGCCATTGATAACAAGAAATATTTATATATTGAAATAATATAAAAGTATTTTGTGTATACCAAAATTGTATGGTAGCTAAAAGCTATGAATATAAATCTCAATTATATTGAAGTATTTTGTCATCTTGGACAGAACTTAAATTTTTCTCAGACAGCGAGGGAGCTAAATACATCTCAACCTGCGATCTCAAGAAAGATAAAACTTCTAGAAGATGAATTAGGTTATGAGCTTTTTGTTCGCTCAAACAAAACAACATCATTAACTCTAAAAGGACAGGCGTTTCTTGATCAAGTCCTGCCTAGTTTTAATACAATTAGTGGCGCCATTCATAATAAAGAACAGAAAATTGATCTGAAAGTTGGGAGTATCTTTGAGGCAGGTGAAAAATATCTCTTATCGGCCCTAAATGACTTACATGAAAATGAAAGAATTGGTCACTTTGATCTCCAGTTCGATTCGGCCATTAATCTTATCGATAAATTACAAGCAGGAGAGTTAGATATCATTATGACTCATATTATTCCTGCTCAAAAGAGCTTGAGCTTTTTTGAAGTTTTTCGTGACGGCACCTACCTCGTTGGCCCTAAGAAAGAGGATGGTAAGCGCAAAAGAAAGCTCGTCACATATCGTAATGAAGACCTTTATACAGAAGAATTCTTACACAAAACTTTAGGTAAAAATTGGAGATCTAAATTTGAAATCATAGGTTGTGTAAACTCACATAAGGCAATGCTTTCTCTTTGTGAAGCTGGTGGCCATTTTTGTGTCGTACCTGAATCAAGTTTCAATAATTCTGGTGGATTAAAAATTTATAAGAAGAAAGACAGTAGTCACGGAATATATATCTGTGTACGACAAAACTTTCTTGAAAATAGAGATACAAAAAGGCTTATTGAAGAATTAATCAATTGTTTAAAATAGCTTTTCTATTCTTTACCTTTCCTAAATTGACAGCTTCTAGTGTGCACTTGAATATAAATTCATTCATTTGGAGATTATATGGAAAATGTTTCAGCACTAAGAGATGCGGAAAAGGAGCTTTTTGAGTTAACTCAAAAGGTTGCGGCTCTACGTAGAGATCAAGCCTCGCAAGAAGTTAAAAATTATACATTTCGAAGCACTGCAGGTGTAGTGAATTTATATGATCTTTTTGGGGATAAGGATCAGCTCATTATAATACACAATATGGGACAAGGATGCCGTTATTGTACATTGTGGGGAGATGGAATTAACGGTTTTGTTTCTCATATTGAGAGCGTGTGTTCACTCGTTTTGGTATCAAAAGACAGGCCAGACGTACAACGTCGTTTTGCAAATGAGAGAGGGTGGCGTTTTAATATGTTATCTCATGGGGGAGGAGAATATATTAAGGATCAAAGCGTCGTTGCAGGTGAGGAGAATATGCCTGGAATTGTCTGTTACCAAAAAGTTGGCACTAAGGTGTATCGAAAAAATTCTGCGGCATTCGGTCCTGGAGATGAATTTTGCTCTATGTGGAATATTCTATCTTTGGCCGGTGTATCATCCAGTGACTGGACGCCGCAGTATAGTTATTGGAGTCGTCCTGAGCAATTAGATGATGGAGGAGAGAATCTTATCTAGTCGTTTCGACTTTAATTCTTGGCTATATGAAAATCTTTCGAATACAACTCTTGCCATTCACCTTCATTGAGGTTTAAAGGGTAACCGATTGATATAATTAGAGAATATCAAGATAATTTGGTTGGTCTAATTAAATGGAGTTTAATCTCTATTATACTAATCGCTAAGTCATTTACTTAGAGGAACGTTTGTGGAGCTTGACTTATATATTTCATTTACAAGATATTTAACGACTTTTGTTTTTTCATTCTTCGTTTATCAGTTCTTTGCTAGCCTTGCGAATTATTATCAGATACGTGATCGCAATATTCTTTGGCCAGCGGCCATGTGTATTTCAACTGCATGCTACTGTTTTGTTTTTGCTTTTAATACGCATTTTATTAATCAGAAGTTATCTGATTTTATTCTTATTGTATTTTGGATATGTGCCTACTCATCATTCTATTGTTACCTAAGAACGGTTGAGATTTATTTCGGGCATAAAGTTAAAGGTCTTTCATTTGCTAAGACATTTTGTCTGTTCTTCGTTGTTACTCAGCTTATTTGTTCCTTCACTACACTTGCTTTTGATTTTAACTTTCTCTTTGATAAGCATAATTATGTAAAAGATAGTCTCTTCGCTAGAACAATGAATTTTAATGTTTCTCCAAATCTGATGGGGAAGGCACTTGGGGGTATCGGTGCCCTTGTGGTCTTTTATTCATGCACAATGGTCTGGTTAGAATTAAATCGATTAAAGAAGAAGGAGCGCCTCTTACGGTTAGGAATTATAATAAGTTTTTTAGTCGTATTAAATGATTCACTTCTTGGACTTGAAGTAACTGGAGCAATTCTACCTCTGTATTATTTTGGGAACGCATTTGAAGCAGTTAGATTTAATATTTACTACCGTAATTTAAGTTATCGAAAAATGTATAACCTAGAAACAGAGGTTATTAGACTTTCTAAAATTGCACAATTTGGCTTCGCTGCTGCAAGTATTGCTCATGATATAAGGAATCATATTTTTATTATTAAAATTTCTATTGATCGTTTAATTAGGGGGCGATCAACAAACCCTGAAGAGACGTATCTTTCAATTGATAAACATACAGATAAGATAACTGAAATCACTAATCTCTATATGGATGTCTTCAAGAAGAATACTAATAATATTAAATCTGATACGACGATTAAATTTGTCATTGAAGAAGCCTTAGAGCTCGTTGCTGCAAAATTTAGAGAGGCAGGCGTTAAATTAGAAGTGGATATCGCAAACTTTGACTTATGTTGCAATCAAACAGAGGTAACGATTTGCTTAGTTAATATCTTAAAAAATGCTCTTGAGGAGGTCTCTCAAGAGGGGAAGTACGATGCTCCTTGGGTCAAAATTAAGACGGATGCAGACACCCGTAAGTTGTCGATTATAGATTGTGGGCATGGGGTGATTACTGTGAGTAAAGAGGAGCTTTTTAGTCTCGGCTATACGACCAAGGGAAGTGCTGGGGGGCATGGAATAGGTCTTGCCATCACTAAGGAATTACTAGGACGGGCCGGTTTTAGGCTCGACTTAGATCGCGATGAGCTAAATACGACGTTTGTGATTGATTTTTGACAGGTAGGTTAAAATTACATGTTAAGCTGATTAAATTTTATTTCTTAGGTATAAGGTTCTCTATAAGACATTAAAAATAAGGAGAATCATATGAAATCAATTTCTTTAGCAATCTTAATTGCGCTTTCAGCATTTGGAGCGAATGTATCAGCAAACTCTGATATTAATAGCTTTGTATCTGACCTAAAAAGCTTTGACGGTAAGTCTGGTAAGGTAATCATGAATGGTGAAGAAAGAGGAAATTGTACTGTTCTTGTTGAGAAGGATAGTGATGCTGTAAGAGTTGAGTTTGATACTCCTGAACTATATGCAAATCCTGTTTCAGTTGCACTTCTTGATAGTGCAGAATTAACAGATGCAGATACTCTTCTTGTTTCAACAAACTCTAATCGTCCAGGTGGAGATGCTTGTGGTGATTTTGGTGGTGCTTCTAACTATAAAGAGACAATTTCAATTGACGAAAACTCTGTATCAATTAATGTTAGCTACCGTTGTTTTCTATTCAAGAAAAATAAAATTAACTACACTTGTGAGTTAAACTAAGAAGTGTCTAAAGTTTAATCTTGGACATAGTTTTTTCAAAGAACAAATATAAAATTCAAAATTAAGATATAAAGGGATTATGAAAATAATCCCTTTTTTTATTTCCCTAGTTTCTATCACTAATATTTTTGCTGCGCAGACTTGTACTCTTGATGGCAATGTCAAAACATGTATTGAAGGTACTAAGAAAAGTATTTCAAAGTATTTTGAAAAGACTAATGGCCTTTCTTCCCAAGAGTTCTATTTAGATAATAGATTAGTAAAGCAGAACTTCTATACAATCGAGGGAGAACAGATTTCAAGTATTACCTTTGATTATAAAAGTGATTCATTATTCTTTAAAACAGTATTTAATACTCAGGGGAACCATGTACAGTCAAAGGTATTAGTACAAAAGATAAATAATCAAGAAATTATTTTAAAAGAATATGGTTTTGATAAGAGAACCCATGTTTTAGAAAGTATTGACACTATATCTGAAGGTACTATTGTCGAGAGAAAAGTTATTAATACAGACGGTGAAGATTTTAAATATAAGTTTATCTACGATGCTGATCGCATTATCGGATTTGATGTTTTCAATAATGATGACGTCAAAATCGGTGACTATATTCAAAATGAAGTAGGTGAGGTTGATGGTGGGCCTAAAGATGCCACTGTGAAAATTGCTGTTATTGATTCTGGCTTTGATCATAACCATGTCGATATTCAAGATCATATCCTAATCAATTCAAATGAATCTTTTAATAAAGAAGATAATGATGGTGATGGATTTATTGATAATATTTTGGGCGTCCATTTTGATGGTGATAGCGATATCAAGTTTATGAATCCATTTTCAGGATTCTTACCTCGAACGGGTGCTCCTTCTGTTCAAAAAGCTGCAGTTTACGGAATCCCATTTGAAACGATTAAGGCCAAGGGAACAACTGGTCCAATTACATCGCATGGAACGCATGTTTCTTCAATTGCATTACGTGGTTTAAAGTCGGCATCTCTTCTGGCCTTTGCTGGAGATTTTGGAGAGTCGAAATATCTCGATATGATTTCAGCAAAGCTACAGAAATCAGAAGTTGATTTCGTAAATATGAGTTTTTCATTTCCGCACCAGTCACTAGGGCTAGTTGATCGTAAAACATATCGAAGTATGCAAAACCTATTCTTGAACAATCCTGAGGTTGTCTTCTTTGTGGCCGCTGGAAATGATGGGCGCTTTCTGAATGGAAGCCGTGATTGTATGTACCCAGCTTGCTATACTTATCCTAATGTTGTGACTATTGGTGCTACAACAGATAGTGATTGGCGAAATGATGAAAATTATGAAATGGCAGATTATTCAAACTATAGTTCTAGCTTTGTTGACTTTTTTGCTCCAGGAACAAAAGTTGAGGCGGCCCTTCTTGGTGATATGAAAATACGTCACTCGGGAACATCGATGGCCTCGCCAATGGCCCTTAATATGGCGGCCCATCTTATGGAACAAAACCCTAATATGAGTGCATTAGAAATCGTTGAGTTAATGAAGGAACAGAGTATTAAGAAGAACTCAATTGAGTCAAAATTTGGAGTCATAAGACCTTTACCAACTAGCTTGAGATAATTTTAATAAATTCGAATGTTTTTAGGTGTTTTAATTATTTTAAATATAGTATATTTAATGTATGAGCATCGAAGAATATAAGGTACTTACTAGATATGTAACGACCTTCGCATTTGCGTTTTTCTTATACCAAGCTTCTATAGGGGTTTATACCTCTAGAAAGTTGCTTAGTCGTAAGGTCTTCTGGCATATCGCAATGTGTTTGGGAGCAGGCTCATACGCCATCCTAATTGCCGTCAATACTCACGTTTCAGATATTAAGCTTTCAAATTTTCTTCTACTCACTTACTGGTTCTTCGCATATTTCACTTACTATTGTTATATAAAGGCAATTGAAGGATTTCTTGGTCAGGATATAAAGTTATTAAAGCCGGCCAAGATTTTTTGTATAGGTCATTCTATTTTCCAAGTTATAGGAGGTTTCCTTTACCTGCTAACAGATATCGACCTCATGTTTATTCCTCGCACAACTCCTCCATCAACTCTTTTTACTCAAGCATTAAACTTAACTATATATCCAAGCGTTTTAGTTGTTGTTGTCGGATTTTTTGGAATTATAACAATTCTTTATACGACGGTTGTGATTTGGAGTGAGTTAAATAAGAGAAAGGGCAAGGAGTATCTTTTTAAAGCAGGTATTCTTCTTACTTTATTTGTATCTTGTTGGGATACATTAATTGGTACTGAAACAATTGGATATCTAGTGCCGATCTATTACCTAGGTTATGTCTTTGAATCAATGCGCTTTAATATGTACTATCAAGACTTGGCCTTTACTAAAATGTACAACCTTGAAAAAGATATGGTTAAGCTCTCTAAAGTTGCTCAATTTGGTTTTGCTTCTGCAAGTATTGCTCATGACATAAGAAATCATCTCTTTGTCTTAGGTACGACTAACGATAGACTTGATAAAATGGTAGATAAGGAACTCTCTCCCTATACGCAAAAGCTGCGTCGTCATATTGGAAAGATCCTTGAAGTAACTGACCTTTATATGAATATTTTTAAAAAGAATTATTCATCATCGAAAGAAAAGATCTCTGTTTCCCAAATAACACAAGATGCTCTTGAACTAGTTAGTGATAAGATTGCACGTCATAGTGTTAGAGTTGAAATAGAGATGGATGATTTTGCAATTGAGGGAAATGAAACGGAACTTAGTCTTTGCTTGGTTAATCTCATTAAAAACTCTTTAGATGAGATTAAAACTACGGATTCTCCATGGATTAAGGTCGTAGCATCTTCAACTGAGCGCTTTATTAAAGTTATCGATAGTGGAAAGGGGATACCGGCCAAGGTTCAAGAAGGTATCTTTGAGTTAGGACACTCGAAGAAGAAGTGCGGAAACGGACATGGAGTCGGCCTTGCAATTACTAAGCAGATTATTGAGCGCTCGGGATATAAGCTATTTATCGATAATGATAGTGAAAACACTACCTTCGTCATTAATTTTTAGATTTCGTTAAGATTCTATTAGTGTTTTATTTATTGAGATCATCATGCTAAAAGTTGGAAAACATATTTAGTATTAGGGAGCTCAATATGAAAACAATTTTTAAGTCACTCATTATGATGAGTGCAGTCAGTGCGTTTGCACATTCTTCAAATTCAACATTTATCATCACTTCGGATTCAAAGCTTGGTGCTATCATTGGTTTTAGTGATTCAAGTTTTAATTATGAAGTTAGTGATGCTGTTAGAGCACGCCAATTTTGTTTTGTGGGTGATGCATCACAAGTATGCAGTCAAATTCATCAAGCAGCACAGGATATGAATGGGCGCTATTATCAAGGGGCACACGATCGTATTGAGATTCTTAGCTGTGAAGAAGATTTCGCGACAGACGAATACTCAAATGATGAAATCACTGTTGAATATAATCTAAGTGATGATTATGGTTCAGATTTTAAAGTAGTGCGTTCAATTACTGATTGTGTAACAATTTAATTGTTTCTTACTCACAGGCCTTATAGGCTTTTAGTGTTTCATGATAAGCAATTTTGTGATCAATAATTTCATTAGGGTACTCTGAAGTTCCGTACTCGGGTACCCATTTCTTTATATATTTAAAGTCAGGATCAAATTTCTTTTGCTGTGTATAGGGATTAAAAATTCTAAAATATGGAGCGGCATCACACCCTGTTCCAGCAACCCATTGCCAATTACCATTATTAGAGGCCAGCTCAAAGTCATTCAATTTACGTGCAAAGTACTCCTCCCCCCAACGCCAGTCAATGAGAAGGTCCTTCACGAGAAAAGAGGCAGCAATCATTCGCACGCGATTATGCATGTGGCCTGTCTCATTAAGCTCTCTCATTCCTGCATCAACGATTGGATAACCGGTTTTTCCTTCACACCATTTTTTAAATAGATTCTTGTCGTTATTCCACTTAATCTGGCCGTACTTTTCTCTAAATGGCCCATCGATCACGTGAGGGAAGTGATACATGATTTGAATGAAAAATTCTCGCCAAATTAGCTCACTAAGCCAGACTTGATTTCTCTTAAAGCCCACTTGGGCACACTTTCGAGGAGAGACTGTTCCAAAGCGTAGATGTATACCAAGCTTTGAGGTTGCATCTAGTGCTGGGATATCACGGTTTTGATCGTAGCTATCGATGATCTTACCTTTAATCGTCTTCACTTGATCCTTGGCCTTCTCATTGTAAGTAAAACCTAGCTCATTTAAACTTGGAAAGCCTTTCGCTTTAAACTTGTGAAAGTTATTAAAGAATTTATGAGTCTCAATTGTTGCAATATCTTTTGGTGCAAGTGTACTAAGCCACTTATTTTTAAAAGGTGTGTAGACAACATAAGGTTTACCATCTTCTTTTAAAATATCATTTTTTGCAAAGATACAGTGGTCTTTGTAGCGTGAGAATTTTATATCTTCACTTTTTAGAATCTTTTCAACTTTGTTATCTCTTTTTATCGCATAAGGCTCATAGTCCTCATTTGTAAAAACTTCCTCAATAGTATAGGTTTCACATAAATCTTTGTATGCTTCTTCTGGAGTTGAGTGATATACAAGAATATCACTTCCTAGTTCAATTAGTTCTTCCTTGAGTTCTTGAATTGCATCGTGAATGAAGCTTACTCTTAGGTCATCTTCATCTTTTAACTTGGAAAGAATATTTTTATCAAAGATAAAGATCGGTATAACTGGTTTATTAGACTGAAGGGCATAGAGTAAACCACGATTATCTCTAAGTCTTAAGTCTCTTCTAAACCAAAATATATTAACTTCTTCTTTCTTTCTCATTCTATGCAATATTTTTTAGAAGCTTCAAGTCTTTTGGATAAGGCCCAAAAATGTATTGATCTTGAAGGTAAGTTTTCTTGTGTGTATTCGTTAGTATGTTCAAAAAGGAATTAACTGTTAAATAGTTAGATATTCCATTCTTATAGTCTTCCATCATTTTTATGAGAATATCTTTCTCATGCGCTGTGAGATCTTTCTTGAAATAGCCAAAAACATGAAAACACGCATTTAGTCGATTCTTTCTTGTAGGGAGAATATCGAGTGTTTCCATGAAGAGCTTAAAGTATTTTGAATAGACTTCACTAACATCAAGTTTTTCATGATTGGCAGCTATTCCACCTAGGAGTCTTAAGTTGTTCTGATTATGTTCCATAATAGAGTACTTATACATTTGATGAAATAGTTGTAGCTCTCTTATCGATCCATCGAGTTGTTGAAATCTTAAATGAGAGAATATTTTTTTTACAAAGTTTTCTCGTAGCTCCAGATTTTTAATTCTACCACTGTCAATAAATGGGAGAGTTGGCATCGTATCCATAATATATTGAGCATATAGTCCTGTTGATTTCGTAACGTAGTTTTCATCACTAAGGGTAATTGTTTTTACGTTGTCAGTTCCACAAGTAGGGGACTTTCTTGTAAAAATATGACCATTTATTTCCTCGTTAGCTATACGTGCATGAATATTTTGATAAACCTGATTTGCTTCTTCCGTAAGGTCTTTTTTAGTAAACTTTGATCTTAAGCGTACTTCATTAGATTGTTTATCAACTTTGAACAAATGTACTTCTTCTCGTGGAACTCCTAGGCCCATTTCAAACTCAGGGCATACTGGTACAAAGTCTACAAATTTTGATAGTTCAGAGTAGACCCAGTCTTCACGACAATGACCACCATTATAGCGAATATTCTCACCGAGCAGACAAGAGCTTATGGCAATTTTAGGACGCAAAGACATTGGGTTCTCCTTATTTAGCAATTAGTGCTTTGTTTTAATTAGTTTAGAAACATCAAAGTGAAGATCTTTCGCCTTGGCAATAAGCTCAAGGTAGATTTTCTCATCAAGTTCTTTTGTTCTTGAAAGAATCCACAGATACTTTCTTGAACTATCTCCAACCATAGCGTATTCGTAATTTTCGCCTAGATCTAAGATCCAATAATTTCCTGCAAAGATTGGCAGCTTAATTCCACGTAGAAAGAATTGTACCTTTAACTTAGCATTAGTTTCTTTATCAACAACCCAAGCACGGGCCTTGGCAGTTTTTAATTCTCCTGTTGGTGAACCTTGGCGACACGTATTTAAAACTTCGATATCACCATCAGAACGTAGACTGTAATTTGCTGTAACTGCAGCACAGCCTTTTTGAAAACTCTGTTCAAAGCGAGCAATTTCATACCACTTACCAAGATAGCTTTGTAGATCAACATAATCGACAGTATCTAGTGGAAGTGACGATCCAGAGAAAGTTAGTGAACTTGATAAAATGGCAATAAGTAACATGAGCTTCTTCATTTCTTCTCCTCTTAAATTTTATTCAGCATGGTTATTAGTCTCACCAAAAATTTTGTATAATTTTTGGCTACGATAGTTAAAAATTTTATTAATATCTTTTTTGACAAAGGCACCTGCGACCATACTACCTAGTTGTCCCATGGGAACCATGTAGGAAACATTATCTGTCATTAAAGTACCGTTTGCGTACACCTTAAATCCATGGGTATGAACCCATTTTTTATAAGGGCCTTTTAACTGAGTATCAGTAAATTCATTATTTTGATCATAACTTGATATTTCTGTTTTCCACTTAAATGGCAGGCCATAAAGACTTAGTTGATAATCAATAATTGTTCCTGCTTCTATTTGTGGAGTACTTTTTCCTAGGACTTTAAAACTTAAAGAATCAGGCGTTATTGTTTCAAGATTTTTCTCGTCACTAAAGAAGCCGAAAACCTCATCTAGTGGCCTTTCTACCCATTGAACTTGTTTAAATTCTTTTTCTAAACCCACCAGATTTTGTAGAGCATCTTCCAGATTTTCAAATTTGAATGAATAGCCTTTATCTAAGAGATTCTTTGGGTAAACGTTTTGTCCGTCTAACACTAATGTCGACATTTCTCCAAGTGCTATCTTTAAAGCAAAACCTGGAGCAGGAAGGATTGTTGGTCGTTTTAAAACTTTTCCCATTACTCTTGTAAAATTAGAGTTTGAATAGGCTTTTGGAGCAACCGCATTAAATGCACTTTCTTCGAAATCATTTTCAACAAGAAAGCGATAGATGGCCACCATATCTGCGAGATGAATCCAGCTCATCATCTGTTTTCCACTACCAAGCTTTCCTGCGACTCCTAGTTTAAATGGGATGAGCATCTTTTCAAGAGCACCGCCATTGCTTGCGAGCACTATCCCTGTTCTTACATGATTAACCAAGATATCCTTATTAGTGAGTCTCTCTGTTTCTTTTTCCCATGCAATACAAGTCTTAGCGAGAAAGTCACTTCCAAAGCCTGCTTGCTCATCTAAGACTTGATCTCCACTTCGATTGCCATAGATTCCTATCGCACTTGCGCTAATAAATTTTTTAATCGAAGTTTTATTTTCGTTTATAGTGTTGACGAGTAGTCGAGTTGATAACACTCGAGAGTTTACGATTTCTTCTTTCTGTTTTTTAGACCATCTTCTTGCACCAATATTTTCACCAGCAAGATGAATGATAGTATCTACAGAATTAAATGCGTCTTTATCGACTTCACCTTTTTGTGGATCCCAGTAAAAGCATTTGATTGGAATATTAAAAGAAGCCTGTGCCTTCTCAGGATTTCGACTCAGTACTCGAATATCTTCATGGCCATGAATGGCCAATTCATGAATTAATTCACGGCCGATAAGCCCTGTTGCACCAGTAATTATAATTCCCATTAATTACTCCTTGTATAGGTCTTGTATATATAATATAATATACAACAGTTAAACAACTAATTGTAAGATATTGAGGTTAAAAATGAAGCAAAATGTAGCAATTCGAATAATATCAGGTATTTGTAATGTTCAGCCTCACACAATTCGCATGTGGGAGAAGAGATACAATGCTTTTAGCCCAATTCGCGATGAGGGCGGTCAACGTTTGTATGGCCCAGAAGACTTGGCCCGCGCCAAGATGATTGCTTCACTCATTAAGTCTGGGCAAACCATCTCCAAAGTAGCGAGGCTGTCTTTAGACGAGCTTAAAGAACTTAGTATTGCTATTAGTGAATCAAGTCTCTCTGAAGAAGATAAGGTTGCTCAATCAATTGATAAGCTCTTTTCAGCATTAGCTATATACGAAATTGAAAGTGTGAGAAATGAAATAGAGTTTCTAAGGTTAAGTCTTAGTGCCCAAGACTTTATCTTCTCAGTAGTTCTACCAGTTATGCAAAAAATTGGAAGACTTGTCTTTGAAGGAAGTTACAGTGTTACTCAAGAACATATTATTTCGACGATTATACGCGATCAAATGAGCCAGATACGTCTTCCTAATAATGATCTAAATGGACGTTATGTTCTTGCAACTCCGGAAGGAAATTTGCATGAGCTTTCAATTATGATTGCAGATATTCTATGTCGAACAAGAAGGGTTGGAACTTACTATCTAGGTGCCGCAAATCCAGCAGAGTGTCTTGCTGAAGCAATCAATGCCCTAAACTGCAAGGGGCTCATCCTAGGTGCTGTTTCATCTGATAGCTGGGATTACTTTAAGAGTATTATTCCATATCTTCAAAAAATTGACGACAGACTTGAGCGTCAGATTGAAGTCGTTATTGGTGGAGGCTATCCAATAGAGCTTCCTGAATTCAAAAATATTCAGCTTGTCGAGATTATTGGTGATTTCGAGACTTTTGATAATACTTTCCTCGCAAAAGTGGCCTAATTAACGCAATATGTTTTGTCATATTATTGTTTGATAGGTAAAACTTCCTCACTTTTATAAGGGGGAATTATGAAAAACGCACTTATGATGCTAGTGGCGCTATTTATCAGCACACAAGTATTCGCAATTAATGGATCAAATGAATGTCTAAGATTTGAAAATGATGCTGTTAAGGTTGAAGCAATTCAATTCACTGCTGATCTTTTAAATTACGATTCTGTAGAAGCTTTTTGTACAGCTGATCGTCTATGGGATCTAGAGGTTAGTCATGCACCTAATTTCTGGCCAGTAGGTGAGGAAGAGGATCACCATGTTAAGTTAATGCTACACTATGAATACCATAGCTGTACTATCTACTATAACCAAACTCAAAAGAAGTTAAGTCGTCAGCGTTGTTACAATACTTGGTAATCTAGACTATATATTTTCATATATTTAAGGCCCACGATTGTGGGCCTTTTTTGTCATTTTTTTCATGATTCTTCCGATAAATAAATATCATGATGAAATCGCATTCTAAAATACTTTCAATTATAATCTTGGCCTTCTTTAGTCTTCTGGCCAAGGCCGAAGAAAAACAAGTCTTTGAGTTTGATGATAATAAAGATGGAAAGATTGATAATATTTTTCGCTACCAAAGTCAGCGACTTGTTGAGCATCTGAATGATCGTAATTACGATGGAAAATTTGATTATCAGATGAAAGTTGTTGGAAATCTAACGACGATTGAATCTGATAATAACTTCGATTTAAAATTTGATCGAATTGAAATCATTGAGAAACTCGAGAAAGAATCGATTTATAAACTTTACCGTATTGAAAACGATAAGCGTCTTTTGGTTATTGAAAAAAGAATTCAAAATATTCAGCATAGCGAAGCGATAAATACGTGCTCATATGAGAGCTTTTTAAAATCCATCAACTCGCTTGATGATTTGATTTCTGATTTTGATCCAATTCTACAAAAGCTTAATAATGGCTTTTATGAATTTACACCCGGAGTACAAATACATAAGAGCTGTTTAGAAAACTTTGGTGATGATAATTTTGAAACTCTTATGAGAAACTCTCTTGATAAAGGAATGAGTTGTCTGTCAGAGCTTGGAACAAATAATAAAGAGACTGGAGCAAAAGCTGAGATCGCCAATATTATCAATCTCTTAAATATTCAATTAAGTGGTAAAGTAAAGCCGACATCAGTTATATGTCATCAAAATGATTATTCTTGGCAAGGAACAATTGCTAACGCATCTGTTGGTAACAACAAATTGAAAAACTTAGGGGTGGATGGCCCATATGTCTCACTTAATCCAAAAATGAAGTCAGGGTTTTTAAACTCAATTAAAAATGGTCCACCTAGAGATGAGCTTGAAGGAATTGTATTTCATGAGCTTCTACATAATTTAGGATATCGACATGGCCATGGAATTGATGTGAGTTATGGTTGTGAAGTTTGTTGTTTCTCTGATAAGAAATCTGCAAAAGTAGCGGCCTGTAATATCTGTCTTGGGGGTTATGATCCAAAAAATGAGATTGATCCAAACTATTTAAGAGATATGGCAACGCTATCAAGTGAAACGGGATTAGTAAGTGCAGAACTCTTTATTTATAAGAATATTAGTCGAATTCCTGTGAATCAAAAAAATATTGATTCTATCTTTCTTGGACTGGCCACACGTGGTGCTGGTGTAATGCAAGAGTTTATGAAGCAAATGAAAGATCGAGGTCTTAAAGTGTCTCAAGATAGTGGCCGAATTAAGAAGCTAGTTAAAGAAGCGAATAATTATCGACCAGTTAATAACTTCATTGCTGAAGTGAATAAAGCATACGCTACAGCTATAATTACTGCTTATGTTGATAAAAAAGCCTTCTCAGCAAAGTTTAAGCTATCTAAGAAGATAAAATCGCAAGATTTAAGAGATATTGCAGATCGAAATGAAAGGGATTCAGATGCCTCGGCCAAGCTTGCTAGAGGAATCGAGATGATCGAAGAGCTCTTTTAATCTATCTAATTATTGTATTGTGTAAATATTATTAATCGGATTTACATACACTTCTGCTCAGCCTATATTCCCGAAAAATCATTATTTGGGAGATTACTCATGAAAAAAATTATAATTCTAGCATTTTTTGCATCGTCTGTTTTTGCAAACACTCTAACTAAGCAAGAAGAAAGTAAAGTTGTTACTGAGATTGATAATATCTGTGGTGATACTTGGTGTGAAGGTGATTTTAATTTTAGATTTGATACTCTTAAGTGTAATGCAGAAACTAACTCTTGTGTTTTAGACTTTGTTATTCTTGATGAAGTATGGGGTGATGATGATTCTTATACAGCAACAGAATATGCAGCAACATGTGAAATCAAGGGATATACAAAGTACGATCAAATGATTGAAGTATCTCGTAATGGCTGGCCAAGACTTAATCAAGATTTTTACTTTGCAGTTACTGATTGTGTGACTGAACAAGAAGAAGTTGTTTACGATAAATTAGGATACTAAAAAATAAAAGGCCTCTTAAAGAGGCCTTTTTTATTTCTTTAACTTGTAAGGTAAGCCAGTTTCTGGATTTTTTAGAACACCTTTAGTAAAAGCGCTCGGTATTTTCTTGCCATTTGATAAAATCGTTACATTTACCTGATTGGCCTTTGGTAGCGAATCGTATACGAACGAGATCTCATTACCTTCAAATAGCTTAATATTCTTATCATCACTTGGCTCAAATACTGTGTCATATTCTTTATAAGCATACATTTCATCTAAGAAGCTAAACTCAATTGGACGGCCATATTGATTTGCCCAACCAAGCGCATACTTTGCACTTTGAACCAGAATTTTAATTCCACTTGTACACTCTTTGCCGTACTTAAAAAAACCAGTCATATCTAAGCTTTGAGCTTGTTTTAGTGAAAAAGTATAGCGAGTTAACCCACTTGATTGATTAGACTTCTTTTCAACTAGAGCAGTTGATTTATGTTTTGTTTCAAATTTCGCGCTATCTCCCCAAACTGGAATTTCATAGCGGCACCATTGCTCAAGAGTAACTTTAAAATTTAGCTCATTAGTAGGTGCATATAGATCAAAGCTAAATGGCCTTGCTGTAGTTTGAACTGCGGCAGCATTGAAGCTAAGAAATAAGGCCGCAATTGATAGTAATTTCTTCATAATATGTGTCCTTAATTAATTATTGTTGATTCTCAATACCACGGCCACATTAATTAGCCAGCTTAATTGTAATTCTTATTGCCTTTAAGTTTATCGAGATTTAGGATAGTTAGCGCTAGGAGGTGAAGTTGGTGTAATTCCAACACTGTCCCGCAACGGTAAAGTCCGATCCCAAGCTAGCAAAATTTTAATCCCGAGGAGGAATCTATGAATGAAGCGCAATTAAGCGAAGCTATTGCACGCGCGAAAACTACGGTAGTTAGGGCCGTCTTCCCTAATAGTACAAATCACTACGATACATTATTTGGTGGTAACACGCTTAAGTGGATGGATGAGGTAGCCTTTATCACTGCAACTCGATTTGGCCGCAAGAAATTTGTAACTGTCTCAAGTGACCGAGTTGACTTCAATATGCCTATTCCAGGTGGGCATTTTGCCGAGCTTGTAGGAGAGATTACGAAGGTTGGCAATAGCAGTCTTGTTGTTGAAGTAAGACTAATGCTTGAAGGTATGTACGAAGAGGGACAAGTTGAAGCAGTAAAGGGGAGTTTCACTCTTGTTGCTATTAATGATGATCGCAAACCTGTACCTATTTTCTCATAAAATTTAAAATAGCCTCGTTAATAAATTTAGTTTAAAATGCTCTCATGCCATATTTTGAAGATGAAGTTTTTGATACTGATAATATTAGCGAGGTTAGTGAGTTCAAGGGTAGTGAATTTATCTGCTGTGAGTTCAACGGCCTTGATATAAGTGAGATAGATGTATCTGGGGCCAAGTTCATCGAATGTTCTTTCAAAGGTTCAAACTTAAGTAACTTGAAGTTGCTAGGTGCCACATTTCGTGATGTTACATTCAATGATTCTAAATGTATTGGTTTAAACTTCGCAGACTGTAATACTCTTTTCGAACTTAAGTTTAAAAATTGTATTCTAGATTATGCATCTTTTCAGGACTGTACAATTCATGGGGCGCAATTTACTTGCTCATCTCTTAGAGAGACAGACTATTCTCAAGGGACATTTGAGGGGAGTGATTTCTCTGAAAGCGATCTTCAGGGAACGAATTTCTCAAGGGCCAATTTAAAAGGCTCTAAATTTCTTAATGCACGAAATTTTTATATCGATATTGCAAATACAAATTTAAAAAACTGTAAGTTTTCAATGCCTGAAGTCCTCAACCTTTTGAGTCCTTTTGGTATTGAAATCGAATAATATTTTTTTAAGCTAGGAAGGCAAAATGAAAAATCAAGGCAAGTTCTCAAGTCGAGTTAAGGATAAAATCCGCTCTCAGATCAACAGTGCAACTTCTCCAAAGCACCTCTATTCTCAAAAGGATTTCATGTATGAGAGAAAGGGGCCATGGCCTCAACCTTCTCCTGTACACCCTTGGGGAGAGTCTCCTGCGGTTATTCATGTACCACTTAGAGAAACTCTTGATTGGTGGATGTTTATTGGCTCTCGTTATGTGGCCACTCTAGCTCTCTCTCCATACTACTTTATAAAGGGTCTAATCTTTCCTGGCCTTAAAGAAGTAACAAATAAAGAATTCGAAGATCTTCTAAACTATTCCATGATGAGTAAATTTCTAACAGATAAATTGGATGATGAAGATTGGAAGTGTTTTAGTGATTATAATAAAGACGAAAAGAACTGGTTTATCGTTGACCTTGATGCAGTTCGTGTTGTTAAGCCTTTAGAAGGTATTCATGTGAGCGCTACAAAAACACTTCTTTACAAAGAAGGGAAACGTTTCAAAGTTCAAGCAATTTACGTTCAAAAGACAGAGACAGTATTTGATATTTCCAATCCATGTGATGCTTGGGAGTTGGCGAAATACTTTGTTCTTCAAGGTGGTGCTCTATGTGCAACCCTTGTTGTTCATCCTCTTTTACATTTTCCTTTTGATTCAATTAACGCCATCTCAAAAACATCTCTTCCAAAAGATCATATTCTTTTTAGATTATTATCTCCACACTTCAGATTTACTCTTCCTCTAGAGAATGCAGTCTTGAATTATAAGAGTTCACTTCTACAAGAAAAGTGGTGGATGACTTATGCTCCTTACCCAGGAGGACCTGAAGGTTTAAGAGATTTACTAGTTGAAGGATATAAAGGTATTAAAGGTAATCTTTCATACCCGCCATTTTCTTATTCACTAAAATCGCCAAGTGTAGAGGGTAAGTATGGCATTTACTTAAAACGCTACTACGAAGTATTTTATAATTTCGTAAGAGATATTTTAGCTGATGTGAGTACCGATGACTTTTGGATTAGTAAGTGGGCCGATTACTGTAATCAGCATGTAAATGAATTTCCTTCGAGTAAAGAAATTTTCGAAGATGATAAATTAGTTCGAGCGGTCACGACTTATCTTTTTACCGTTACTGTTGCACACGCTACGGATCACTATAATTACGGAATCCTTGATAAAAGAAAAGTTCCACTGCGACTAAGACAAGCAGCACCGACAAAAGATACAAAGATGATCAAGAGATCAAAGCTGGTCAATGCTATCGATCAGATGAAATACTCAATGGCCGATAATCTATTCTTTTCACCGACTACTGTGACAAAGCTAATTAATGCTCGCTATAAGTTTAAAGATCCAAGGCAAAGAAAAATTGCTGAAAACTTCAAGAAGGAGCTTAAAAATTTGGATAAATCTTTAAAAATAGAGGGGATAGAGTACATGCCATTAAAGAAAATATCAGCAAGTATTCAATTCTAACTTGCCATAGATCGTTGGCAATATTTTTTGTTGCACAGCTTTTTTAAGGAAAATTACAAATAGCACTGAGCGCTTAAATTTATCTTTATTTTTAAGCGCTTATCTACTATTAATATCTTAATTATCTAAACAAAACTTGTGTTCGTGGTATTAATAAATGGTTATGAATCCAGTAAACCCTATTAATAAGATCATTAGATTCTTGGCCCTTAGGGAGCCTGATCTATCTGTAAGAGATCTTTCACAATTGAGCCTGTATATTTATACAGTTTTCTTAACTGCGCCCTTGATGTGGGGGCATTTGGTTATTTCATACTTCTTTTGTGACAACCCTCTTCTTTATCAAATTGGAATCGGAACATGTTTAATACATTTTTTTAGTCCCGTTTTTTATTACTTTTTTGGTTCTTTATCACTAGCTCTTAATATTACAATTTTAGCAGGCTTTATTCATGAGTTCTCTTGGTCGATTTTAACGGGAGGATTTTTTAGTGTTTCTCCTATCTGGTTTGCAGTTTTACCTATGATTGCAGGTTTGATTGGAACCAGGAGAGATTTACTCTTATGGTTTATTTTATCTATTCTGGCCGCAACTTATTTATTCATCTTGCACCTAAATGGTGTTGTTCTACATAGTTACTTGAATGAAACAGGAGAAGTTTTAGGTCAAGTTCTGATCATGATTGGCTTTATTCTTTTGAACTCTCTTTTTATGTTTGTTTACATGATTGATCGAGATCGCTTCTACCAAGCGATTGTTGAAAAAAAGGAACAGATTGATACTCTCTTAACATTAGTAGGACATGATATCAGTAACCCTCTTACTGTTGTTAATCTCTCTGCTAAAAGGCTTAGTAAGTTATTGGCCACTAATGATGATGCCGATATTCAAAAGTGCTTAACTCGTATTAATTCATGTACTTCGGGAATAAGCAATATTTTAACTCAGATTCGTGATCTACAATCAATTAAGCAAGGTAAGGTTGAGTTAAAATTTGAGAAAGTATATCTGAATCATATCATTGAATATCTCTATCGAGTTTTTGAATCAAAATTACATGATAAGAATATCACCTTAAAGTATGATTATAATGCAAACCAGAATGTTTACTTCATGGGGAATTCCACAGCATTAAAATATCAAATTTTTGGAAATCTATTATCAAATGCGATTAAATTTTCAGAAACAGGCCAAGAAATTGAAATATCCGTTACTGAAAGAAATGATGGAGTTCAAGTTAATCTAATTGATAAGGGTGTAGGAATTGAGGAAGAGTTATTAGAAGTATTATTTGAAAATAATGCGATTCCTTCTAAAATTGGAACAAGTGGAGAAAAAGGAACAGGATTTGGAATGTCCATAGTTAAGACCTTTGTCGAACTTAGTCATGGCAGTATTTCTGTGCACTCAAAAACAAAAGCAGTATCACCTGACAATCACGGTACACAATTCTCTCTGTTATTTAAAAAGACTCTGTTTTCTTAGACCAAACCTCTGTGCTTTTGATATAATAAATTAAAATTATAACAAAAGAGGAATTATGAGGTCGACAAACCCGACACTAAGAAATGACGTCTTTAAGGCGGGAACTTTATCAGATGAAAGAATGTCTTTTTCTGGAGTATTTAATAAAGGGATGATTCTCTTTGCTCTAATGCTTATGACATTTATTTATACATGGAATGTAACTCTAGGTACTCTGGAGAATTCAATGCAACCACAAATGGGTATGTATCCGTTGATTGGTGGTATTGGCGGTTTTATTTTCGCTCTTATTACGATCTTTAAACCAAAGTTGGCCATGTTTACAGCTCCTGTTTATGCTCTATGTGAAGGCCTTCTTCTTGGGTCAATTTCTGCAATCTATGAATTTCAATTTCAAGGGATTGTCTTTAATGCTGTAACGATTACTTTTTCTGCCTTCATTACTTTATTCTTTCTTTATCGTTGGGGCCTTGTAAGAGCAACAGGGATGTTTAGAAAGGTAATCATGACGGCGATGTTTGCAATCATGGGTGTTTATCTCGTAAGTTTCATTATGTCTTTCTTTGGAACAACGATCCCAATGATTCACGGAAATGGCCCAGTGGGAATTGGATTTAGCCTTATTGTAGTAGGTGTTGCTGCATTTAGTTTAATTCTAGATTTCGACTTTATTGAAAAAAGTGTTGATCAGGGAGCACCAAAATATCTTGAGTGGTATGCGGGCTTCTCTTTAATGGTTACTCTTGTGTGGCTATATATTGAAGTATTAAGACTTCTTTCAAAATTAAATCGACGCGATTAATTTTTTATATTCATGGACCAACTTGCTCCAAAGAGTATTTGGTCCATGACTAACTTGTTGGCCGTTAGCTCACTTCCCGTTTCTCCATTTCTTTGCTCAAGCATTAGTCGGTATTCATCAAATAGATTTCTATTCTCAGGTAATTGCTTTGCCATCTCTTCTAAAACATAAGCTGCTTGTGCAAATTCTTTTGCTACTTCAGTTTTCGATTCTCCTGCGATCTTATAGCTAGGATAGACTTTATTAAGATGATTTTTGAAATCAGTGAGAAGCTTTGTCGTATATTTATTCTCTGTTGGAATAGTGTGATTTGCCCAGCTCTTTACTTCTTTTATATTTGTTTGATGAGCATAGAACTCAAGTGTGCGATCGTAGTCGTATCCCCATTTTGATTTTTTTACAATAACACCCTGGCAAACAACTTTTAAAGCATCATCAGAAATATTTGAGACACTTACCTTTGAAATACCAGTGATCTTTTCAATGGATTCACTTTCCATATCGCGACAATCATACTGACAACTAAAAATGACTTCCTTTGGATAGGGAGCCGAAAAATCATTTTGGATATACTTCTTCGTAGCATAGTCCGCAAGACAAAATCCGGGACTTGGGATGGCCGCTAAGATATTTAGTGAAAGTATTCCAATGACTGCGGCCTTCATTACTTACCAGTCATTCCTTGGTAGAGCGCAAACCAGATGTAAATACTTAGAACAAGTAAGACTAGTTTAAAACTGATACGCCAGTAATTTAGTGGTTTTTTATTTTTCATGGGCGCGATTATATGTATCTCATTAGACTTAGGCAAGCTTGTAAGTTATTGGAATTATTTTTAAAATAGTCTTTTGATCAAGTATGGGCGTTGAATTTCCGAAAAGTGAATGAATAATTAATCTTTATTAAGGACGTTCATGAAGTTTATTAAGAACCCTTCTTTTATCTTAATCTTTTCACTTCTATTAGGTGTTTTTCCTCAGGTCTATTTTGTAAAAAATAATCTACCTGAAATTGATTGGCGAACACCCGCTTCAACACAAAGTAGCGCTTATGAGATTTGGGGAGAGATGATGGAAGCATCTGTTGGCTATAATGCTAAAGCAATAGGTGTCAAAGGCTCTGGCCGACGCTCTATTACATGGGGGGCGGAGAAAGAAGGCTCCTCTTCGTATGTAACTAGAATTCTAGGTCCAGATGTTAGGGCATTTATGGATATTCTTCCAACTGAAGAGTCGAAGCGTCGCAAATTTTTAAAAGAATTCTTCACAAAGTGGATGAATAATACCCCAGGACAATCAAGTCGTGTATGGGTAGATGAAAATGGAACTCGCTACGATCCTGCACAAGAGCTCTTCGATGAAAAAGGGCGAAGTAAGGCCATGGATATTTCCTTTCTGAATGGTTTTAATCCAGAAGAAGCGTCTTTGGATGAACTTGAGGAAATGTGGAATGAGTGGGGAAGTAAAACAAATAACAGTCCATTTAGTTATCTTTCGCCTCTAACGAGAAGGCAATTCTTTAAAGGTGAGTTTCCACATATCGAAACAGAATTGAAACCTTACTACCGTATGGTTCCAAATATCGGTATTTTTCAAAAATATATAGATGATATCGAGCCAACTTCGGTTGGTTGGGAAATTCTATTTAAACCTCAAAAATCATATGGTGAATTTCAAGAGATGATTGCGTGGTTTAAAAAGACAATGGGAAGAAATGGAGAGTTGTTTCAGGCCCCTGGACATCAACGTATGGTCGTTCCAGTTGGGAAAAAATTTAATCGTCAAAAAGCTGCAGAACTTACTAAAGTCGCTCAGGCCCTTATTGTTCTTGAGGGAATTGCCGGGCGCTCAGGAATCGAAACGGCAGACTATAAAGAAATTCTTGATGATTGGGAAATATCAAATGGAATTATCGATGGAGAAGAAACCAATAGAGGACCTTTAAGAGTTGATTATGAAGGTCGTTTTGTAAATGATTCGATTTCAATTGAATTTCGCTCTGGAACAAAGAATGCAAGAGTCGCACGTTTTATTCAAGCCTCACTTGCTTCACGTTTTTCTCGTAATGACTTTTCTGGAATTGAAAAGATTCGCTCTTGGACTCTCATTGATGAAGAGACGATACATTATGCAGAAGCTTCCGATTTAAAGCATCGCTTTGGTCTAACTATGGAGCAAGCGAAGAGGGCCGCCGATAAACTTAATCAAGCATCCCTTGAAGGCTATAATGTCGTCCTTTGGAATTGGTATAATGAATGTCCGATTCTTGGGAAAACTAAGAAGACGATTCTTAAAAATTTAACAAGGGATTATCTCATTGATGTTGGAAGCTTAAGACATACTAATCGAGAGAACTTGAAAAAGGCCATCATCTCTTTACAAAGAGAATGGGTTGCTTCTTCAAATATCACAGAAGACATCAGAAAGTACATGATGCCGCAGAGAAGTTTTTCTGACACAGAAAACTTTCATAAATTCAAACCAGGTACGAATATGCCAATAGACGTAAATAAAGTTGATCTTGGTATTGAGTATTCTGCAAAATTTCCCCTTAAGTATCAGGGTGATTTTGCTATGATTGAAAATGAAGATGGCGGTTATAATCGCCAAAGGCTTATGGACGGTAAAATGTCATGGCTTCAAACTCGTGTGGATATGTCACCTGATGAAAAAGAAGCATACCTTGAAAAACTTGCAACTGATCTTCGTGATCGTTTAGGTGGAGAAGGGGAAGTTGAAAGACTGTATGAAGATGGGCATGGCCACGGTCTTGATATTGCTTTTAAAATCCGTGACTCTAAAGATCGATCATGGAGAGTTGAGTGGGATGGTATTGGCCGAAATTATACTCCAGCAGGTGATGTCATTATTGACTCGGTTCGAGCTGGATCTATTGAAGTTGTCACACCTAAATTTGAACCAAATATGGATGAGATGCAGGCCGTATTTGATACTTTTCAAAAGAATAATGCACTTCCATATATTAAGGCCGGTGGTGGTCACTTAAATATTAATTTAACAGTCTTTGATGGTAAGCCACATGAGTTTGCTCGCTTTCTTGCTGTCTTCAATGAGTATCGTTCTGTGATTGCATTTATGTTTCAAGATTTAAATCGTGTTAAGAGTGCGGAGCCAGTTGCTATCTCAGATGAGTTTGCACAAAAACTTGCTAATTGGAATGGGACAGAAACTGAACTAAAAAAAGCACTTTATAATGAAGGCTATTTTAATAAACGTGTTGGACGTAAGGCCCGTTACACTCACTTAGATGTTTCGGCATATTTCCAAGATGTTATCCCTGAGAAATTTATTAGTGATGATTTCGATATATCTAATCCAAAAGTTCCATGGCGTCCTGCTTTTAGAGTTAATCCGAAAATCAGAAAGGCCGAGGTTCGTTTAATGAATGCTCCTCGTGATGCTTATGAGAGTGCTCTACAAATGAAGTTATTCAGGGCCATCTTAAATAAGGCCTTAAATACAACAGATGAGATTTCAGGGGAGTTACAAAATGTAAGTCATGAAGAATATCTTAAGAATCCAGCAAGGCTTATTGAAGATCTTAAGAAAATGACAGATGACTTAGGACTTGAAATGCGAGAATATCGTCCAATTATTGGTGAAGGTCTTGCAAATGTAGAGCAGTACACAAATATGAGGTTTTATCGTCCACTTAAAGATCAGCTTGTGAATAATCCTGTTTTTGATGGTTGGGAAAAAGCTGTTAGGCCAAGAGGGAAGAACTCTGCAATAGCTTCGGAAGGAAAGGCGTATACTGGGCCGATTTATCCCGAAGCTTTAGAGTTTCAAGAGCTTCGCGTGGAATCGGCCAAACAAGGTGAGATTAATCGTGCGACACTTGATCCTAACTTCTATGGTGGAAAGCAGTTTTCACGTAAGACAAATTGTGTGGAGGCAATTAGAAAATTAATTGCAAATTAAAATGAAGCTTAAGCAAATTTATACGACATTAATCTTAGAAGATGCAAAGCATGTAAGGGAAATGTTAGAGAGCGCTGGTATCAAAGTACATTCTTCTAGTGGCCACTTGAATCAGCATATTTACTTAAACTCTGCAGCTGCCCAAGAGTATTTGATTTCTGTTGAAGAATTATATTATATCGATGCTAAGTATATCTTAGAGAAAAACGGCATCGAAGTTTTAAACCTTGAAGAAAGTAAGTCACAAAAAGAAGTGGATTATATGCACGACTCATTAAGACTTGCTATCTTTGGTATGATATTTGTTCCTGTCGTTCTGAATCTTTTATCTCTTTATAAATTCGGATTAGGAATTAAGCACAAAGAAAAATTAAAATTCTTTCGTATCACACAAATAATTATTCTCAATGTCATCGGTCTCGCATTTTGGAGTACCATGCTTTATAATAAATATTACTTATCACAGTAGTTTGTAATTGTTATTTTATTTATCTTAATAGGAAGGCCATTATCTCTTCATCAAAAGGAATCGAGGAGGAGAAATGAAGGTCCTTTTTGTCTTATTATTTTCATTTATGACATTTGCTAATCAAAAAGTTTTATCAAAGCGTACTGTTACACTACCAGTTGATATTAGTACGGCCAAACTTAAGTGGACGAGCCTTGGTTATGGTGAAACTTTCTTTGTTAAAGTTATTGTTCCGGAGCTTGCTGGTGAGACGATTATGAATCACCGTAACGTAGGTGAAGATGGACCATGTATGTTCACGTACGATACACAACACCTTGAAGATGTTATTGGCAACAACCCTGGCGTCGAAGATATTGATTTTGAAATAACTCTGACAAAGTTCTTTTCTAAAGATGCGCAAGGTCAATGTCGTGTGTCTCTTCAAGAAAATATTAACGCAAATATTCGTGGATTTAAGTTTACACACACTCTAAGTCATCAAATGCCAAATAGAGTCGGTGAGGATTGTTTCTAACGAAGGTCTTTGAATAGAAATTCAAGTCCATTTAATTTGATCTCGGCAAGCTCTTCTAGGAGTCTGCCGAGCTCTCCTTGTGGGAAGCCCTTTTGCGAAAACCACACGAGGTACTCATCAGGAAGATCAATAAGAAGTCGTCCCCTGTACTTTCCAAATGGCATCGTGGTCTGGACGAATTTTAAGAGATGTTCTTTATTAAATGCAACTTCCATATCCTTAGTATAATGGAATACACATTGACTGGCCCCTATAAACTCTGCTAAAAATGACGAATGGCAGAATTTACGCAATTGGGGCTATCCCAAACTATTGAAGAAGCTCTTTTAAAGAAGGGCTATACAAAACCAACTCAGATTCAAGCTGAAGGAATCCCAGCAGTATTAGAAGGCAAGGATCTTCTTGCGATCTCTCAGACTGGAAGTGGGAAGACTGCCGCATTTTCGACGCCTATTCTTGATTTAATCTCAAAGAGTAAGTCAAAACTTAAACCATTTCATATTAGATCACTTATTATTGCACCAACTCGCGAACTAGCGATGCAGGTCGAAGAAAGTTTTAAGGAGTATGGTAAGGGCCTAGCTCTTTCAACTCTTGCTGTTTATGGTGGAAGTGCAAAAAAGTTACAAGTTCAAAAGCTTACGAAGGGGATTCAGATCCTCGTTGCAACTCCAGGACGCTTAGTTGATCTTATAAGAGATGAAAAAATCTTTTTAGATGAAGTAACGCACTTAGTTCTTGATGAAGCAGATCGTATGTTAGATATGGGCTTTAAGGATGATCTTGAATTTGTATTAAAGAGACTTCCTGAAAGTAAGCAGTGCCTTTTCTTTTCTGCTACGATGGCCAAAGAAGTAGAAGCTATTGCAAATAAACTTTTACAGAATCCTCATAAAATTGAAATTGCACCTGTTAAAGCAAGGCATGAGGGGATTCGTCAGATGGCCTATCTCGTCGAAGAAGAAAGAAAAGCTGACTTCCTATTAAAGTTTTTAAAAGATCGCCAAGTAAAAAGTATCATTGTCTTTGTAAAAACAAAGTCAGATGCCAATAAGCTTGAGAGGCATTTAAAAGCAAATCAAATAAAAGCATGTGCCATTCATGGTGATCGAGACCAGCGCCAGAGAATCTATAACTTAAAAGAATTTCAAAAAGGTAATATGCATGTTCTTGTTGCTACAGATATTGCGGCAAGAGGGCTTGATATCGATGGCGTAGGATATGTATTAAACTTTAGTCTTCCACAACAAGTTGAAAATTACACTCACCGTATTGGGCGCACTGGACGTGGGGGAAGAAGAGGTATTGCTATCTCTTATATCTCACCAAGTGAAGAAAAATATTTTAAAAGAATTCAAAAAGAACTTGGACTTGATATCCATATAAAAGGGCCTACTAAGTAGGCCCTTTTTTTATGCAATTTTATGAAAATTATTTTTCGATATTTGCACCAACAACAGCTGCCATTTGCATCATGTTGATCGTTTCACCTTCCTTCATATTACGAAGGTCAGTTACTTTACCAGACTTTGAAGTCGAGTGTGTGTGCTTAAAGATTGAAAGAAGAGTTGCATCAGCTACGATGAACTTACCTGCGTTCTCTGGCTTTCCATTTTCAGTCTTAGTTTGAAGACCTTTTTCTTTAATATAATCCCACAGTCTTTTAGTGATTTCAGTTCTTGGCAGTTCTGTCTCACCAAGCATTGCTGCTAAGTCTGATTTTAGTTTTACTGGTTTTTTTAATCCTTTTTCTTCACTCATAATTTAATCCTTTAATTAGTGTCTCTAATAATTGTTTAGGAAAAGACTTTCTTTGTACAGAAAAATCAATTACCCATCAAGTCTATCATCTGCGATATGAGTATTTAAATCCTCAATAACAGATAATTCAACTATATTTGATGCCTTATCCAATAGAATAAGACAGTCTTTACTTAAATTAAGAAGGTGTAGCTTCTTACCTTGCTGTGCGTAGCGCTCAGTAATATTCTGTAGGGCCTCAATACCAGAGTGATCCCAAACACGTGAGTTGTCAAAATCAATATACACATGCTCTTTGTCATCTTTAAAATCAAAAAGATCTTTAAATGATGTTACTGAACCAAAAAATAGTGGGCCATCTAATTCATAGATTGTCTTGTCGTCTTCATCTCTTTTCTTTGCATGCATTGTCTTTCCGTGCTCCCAAGCAAATACAAGAGCAGAAACAATAATACCAACTAGTACTGCAACAGCTAGGTCCGCTAAGATTGTCACGACAGAAACAAGAATAATAACTAAGAAGTCTGAAAGTGGAACTTTCTTAAATAGACGTAAGCTTGACCATTCAAATGTTCCAATAACAACCATAAACATTACACCAACAAGTGCTCCAAGAGGAATCATCTCAATCAAAGGTGCACCAAAAAGTACAAATCCTAGTAGTAAGATTGCCGCCGTGATACCTGAGAAGCGACCTCGACCTCCACCACGGATATTAATCATTGATTGACCGATCATGGCACAACCACCCATTCCACCAAAGAATCCGTTTACTAAGTTGGCAAGACCTTGACCAACTGATTCACGGTTACCTTGACCTCTAGTATCTGTAAGTTCATCAACTAATTGTAGTGTCATTAGTGATTCAATTAGACCAACTGCTGCTGCAAGGAATGCATATGGAAGAATTAGCTTTAGATTATCCATTGTTAATTCAACGTATGGAATTTTAAATGTTGGAAGACCTGCTGCAATTGTTGTGATTGTCTTATCTTGGTCTTGAACAAAATCAAGTACAGTTCTAACAAGGCCTGGATTTGCTTCATTTAAGAAGTAGCCAATAACAGTAGACGCGACGATACCAACGAGTGTTGCCGGTACGGCCTTTGTTAGTTTTGGTAGGAAAACACTGATCCCCATTGTTAAAGCGATCAATCCACACATTACCAGAAGTTGAGTTGAAGCAAGAAGTTCTCCACCAACCGTAAATTGAGAAAATTGAGCACGGAAGATAATGATAGCAAGACCATTAACAAATCCAAGCATTACTGGATGAGGAACGAGACGAATAAATTTTCCAAGTTTTAGTAATCCAAAAATAATTTGGATTAGTCCCATTATAATTACGGCCGCAAAAAGATAGCTTAATGCATTTTCCATTGCCGCATCAAAAGTCATTCCACTATCTTTGCTCATTTCCATTACTTTATAAACAAGGGGAGCAAAAATAACTGCAACGGCACCTGTCGCACCAGAAATCATTCCTGGACGTCCGCCAAAAATTGCTGTGATAAGTCCCATCATAAAGGCCGCATAAAGACCAACCTTTGGATGAACACCTGCTACGAAAGCAAATGCGATGGCCTCAGGAACAAGTGCTAAAGCAACTGTTAGTCCTGAAAGAAAATCATTTTTTAAGTTCTCTGGTTTCTTGATTGTTAAATCGATAAAACGATTTTTAAGCGAAGCACTCACATCTTCACTATGCTTGATTTTATCAGCTGACATGTCTCTCTTCCTATTTAAGTGTAAGGCTAAATACTATAGTATTTGACGCAACATTTAAAGGTTTTGTTCATTAAATCAAATTATCTTTTCGTTAAAATCACAATAAAAATTATTATTCACGGCGAATTGACCAATTCTCCACAAACTTTACGCTACAAAATTCCATAATAGGCATGTGGTTATCACACAACTACTACATGGAGACTTATTTATGAAAACTTTTATTGTGAACGAAATCAATCCAATGAGCTTCTCTCAAATAGAGGTGGACCGCCCAAAAGCAAAGGGACGAGATCTCCTCATTGAGGTTAAGTCTGTCTCACTTGGCTCATATGATAATGAAATGAGACCAACACATATGGGAAAGACATTGGGCTTTGATGCTTCAGGTATTGTGACAGAAGTTGGTGAAGGCGTTCAAGATTTTAAAGTTGGTGATGAAGTTTATTACACTAGTGATATGAAAAGAAGTGGTACTAATTCAGAATTTCAAATTGTGGATGAGAGACTTGTTTCACATAAGCCGAGTAATCTAAACTTTGCACAAGCGGCAACGCTTCCTTTAGCATCAATTATGGCCTTTGATAGTCTATTTGATAAATTACAAGTTGATCCCGAACGTAGTCGTGGGCAAACAATTTTAATTATCGATGGAGGCAATAGTATTGGTGCCATGGCCACGCAACTGGCCAGAAAAATAACGAATTTAACAATTATTACGACTGCTGATGATATGGAAACGAAGGAGTTTTCAAAGAAGATGGGAGCAGACTTGACCATTAATAGCTCCCTTCCAATTGCTACACAATTAAAGCGAATGGGAATTGATAAAGTTGACTATATTCTTTGTGCTAGCTCTCCGAATCAATACATTCGTAGGCTAAGGGCAATAGTAAGTAAGAAAACTCGTATGGTATCTCTTTTTTCGACTCGAGATGAATTTTTACCTAACGATTTTGTGAGCGCTTTACCAGAAGTTGAGCAAGAGTTTGTTTTAGTTTCTTCAAGTGGAATAGTTGATCATGAAGAATACGGAAATTACTTAAGAGAGGTGACTCATTTAGTTGAAGCTGGGGCGCTTAAGCCTCTTGTTGCAATGGACTTAGGTGAGATCTCTACTGAAACACTAGAGAAAGGACATGGGCTGATTAATCAACGAGATGTTCTTGGAAATATAAGCTTAAGTTTTTAAGCCTCATCAAAACTCCTCCAGGTTTTGTCCGGCCTCTACTCTTCAATTTTATTAAAAGGAGGCCGGTTTTTTTCAAATAGACTTCGATGTGATTTCATTTATAATGATCTCTATGGAAAATAAAATTGATGTATCAGACAAAGTTAAGCAGGCATATGACATTGCAATTAAAGCGCGCTCAAATGCACATGCTCCGTATTCAAAATTTCAAGTAGGTTCGGCCTTAAAACTAAACGGTATTGATGATCCAATCCCAGGTTGTAATGTTGAAAATGCTAGCTACGGTGGAACAATTTGTGCGGAAAGGGGAAGTGTTCTATCAAGTGTTGCACAATTTGGTAAGAAGGATTTCGAATTTATCGTAGTTGTGACAGACCAAGAAGAGCCAGCAGTTCCTTGTGCTTTTTGCCTTCAAGTCATGTCTGAATTTGTAAAGGCAGACTTTCCTGTTTATCTAGGAAATCTAAAAGGAATTACGAAAAAAGTTCTATTTAAAGAACTTCTTCCGCATCCATTTACTGAATTTACTGTTTAGTTTTAGCTACGAGAAAAAACACTTTTGGTATGGGCACTATAGATTTCGAGATCATTGAGATCTTTTAGTTGCCCAATAAGCTTCTTGTCGTCACTATCTGGAAGATCGTTTTCTAAAATCGTAAAGAAAGACTGGCGATCACTTGCTTCAAATGAAGCCTTTTGAACTACACGGTATAGGTCTTCTCTTGTATTATTAGAAACTTCAATTAATTTATGTAAAACGAAGCTAGAAAGGTGTTTAAAGTTTTGAGTAACTTTAGATTTCATTGCTTCTTTATCAATGACGAGATCTTCTACAGTGCTATTCATACGCTCAATTGAATAGAGTAGGATTCCAAACATATCAGGTAGAAAGAACCTTTCAGCACTTGAGTGGCTGATATCTCTTTCATGCCAAAGCAGGCAGTTATCCATTGCTACTTGGTTATATGTTCTAAGCATTCTTGCCATTCCTGTAAGGTTCTCACTTGAGATAGGATTTTTCTTGTGTGGCATTGTCGATGAACCTTTTTGACCTTTTTTAAAGCCTTCAAAAACTTCTGCAACATCAGAGTGTTGAAGATGGCGAATCTCGACACATAGTCTTTCTAAGGCGCAGCCAAATAGTGAGATAATTGTCGTTAGCTTTGCAATGCGATCGCGAGGAATGACTTGTGTTGAAACAGGTTCAACTTTTAGTCCAAGAAAGTTTAAAACTTCAGCTTCAATTGCCGGAGTTAAAATAGTGTAATTTCCAACTGCACCTGAGATTTGGCCTGTCAGTTCGTTGTCATAAAAATCTTTGAGATCACTGTAGCGTCTTTTGAACTCACAAAGATGTCCTCTCAGTTTTTGGCCAAAACTCATTGGCTCTGCAAAGATACCGTGAGAGCGTCCAATGCAGATTGTTTCCATATGCTCATTTGATTTTTCATCGAGTGTTTTAATAAGCATTTCAAAAGCTGGTAGAATACGATTAAGTGTTTCTTTTATTTGAAGTGTTAGAGCTGTATCAATGATGTCGGATGAAGTGACTCCAAAGTGAAAATACTTTCCTTCATTAGTCTCTAGTTGCTCAGTAATTGAAGTACAAAAGGCAATAACATCATGTCTTGTTTCACGTTCGATCTCCTTGATTCGCTCAGGATTAACAGTCACAAGATTTAACTTATTTGAAAATGCTTCTTTTATAATTCCGGCATTCTCAAGGGCCTTTGTCAGTGCAATTTCGACTTCAAGAAATTTTTCAAATTTAAATTGCTCGCTCCAAATTTCACTAATCTCTTTCTTTTCGTATCTTTCAATCATAAGTCTTCCAGTTAATTAAAATATAAATCCAACTCCAAGCTGAGCACTTACCCAACTCGCTGATGCTTCAGTCGTAATTGTTTCATCCGAGCTTTCTAATGCCATTAGGTTATAAATAAATCGTGCAGAGAAGTGTAGGCCACTACTTACTCGATAAATTAGGCCATAGCTAGCATTAAAGCCAAACCCTGATAATTCAGTACCGAAAGCCTCTGAGTCACTTATATTATAAGTAAGATGTGCCTGAATTTCATCGTAAATAGACTTAATATTGATGAAGTCGTTGATTAGGATTGAGCGTCTACTTAGCCCTGCTCCGACTGAGTAAACACTTAGGCTTGCATCAAGATTATCAAATTGTGTTACACTCGCAACATCAAGTGTATTAAGAGCGCCGTAGAGATTTAGTGAATACCTTTCGCTGTAAAATGTAATTGTACCACTGATTGTATTTGTCGAAGCAAATTCACTTAAGTTTGTAATTCCACCATAATTAAATTCAAGTGAGAAATTATCATCTTTGATATTATAGCGTGAAAGTTCATAGCCATAATCTTCATCAGTGATATTGATATCTTCAAAACTTGTTAAGTCTTGTGCAAAACTAGTTGTGGCTAGTGTTAATAAAAGTAGAGTAGAGATAAAACTTAATTTTTTCATTATTGTCCTCCTCCCTTAATAATGGCCTTATCAAAGGCTTGGTCAGGAAGATTTTCTAGACCTACAATTTGGGCCAGTTCAACTCTCTTGGCCAGGTATTGAAATTTAATAATCGACTCTCTCGTTAGTGAGTCAAAGTAGTCCTGCATCGCTAATTGGTACTCAAGATAACGTGTCTTACGATTTGTATATTGATAAAGAGCTGTCTCCATTCTCTTTTTTAACGAGTCATTACGGGATTTAATAATATTTAGATGCTCAACTGCAGAGTTTAAAAAGTTGAAGATATTAACAATGGCCTCTTCAACCTTTCTTCTTGTAAGACTTAAATCATACATGGCCTTTTCTTTTTCTAGCCTTGCATTTGCAAGTTTTCTACGATTAAAAAGTCCACCGTCCCCAAAGATTGTCCAACTTGCGTTTAAGCTGGCCACAAGATCAATATTTGAATTACCAACTGATGTCGTGTAGTAGTCATTTGTTACAGAGCTGCCGTCAAAAATTTGAGAGTAAGTTCCAAAATTTACTGTGATTTTTGGAAGAGGAAGATTATCTCTAACTGCTATTTCATACTCGCGGTTTTTAATATTTCTTTCGACTTTCTTATCAAGAATAAATGGTGAAACTTTTCTCGCTGTAGCGATGGCATTGTCTCTGCTATAAGTCGACTTTTCGTATTGATAATCGTCTTTGATGAAATAAAGTGTTCCCGGAGGATCATTTAAACGTTTGGCCATATCTTCTGAAGCGATATTTTCATTTGTCTTAGCGTCAGTATAGGCTTCTTGAGCTCTTAAGTACTCTGAGCGAGATTGGTAGTACTCGTGTTTTGTAATTTTCTTTTGTAATACTTTTTCTCGGTTCATACGGTAAACAAGAGTAGCGCGTTGAAGGTATTGGCGAGCAATGATCTTCAAGTCTTTAGCGTGAATCAGTCTTACATATTCACGAACGAGTTCCTGTTTAAACTCACGAAGTGTTTCTTTGTCGCGGTCAATTTGACGCTCAAGTGATTCTTTTTCATTCTTATAATTAAGGTAGTCCTTACCCCAATTGAAAAGCGTATATTCTCCAAGCTCCAGTCCAACACTTCCGCTCGCTGTACGAGGTAGGCGAGTTAAGTCATTACTTCCACTCTTAAGTGTTCCAATTCGCTGTGGGTTTAGTTGCAAGTTAATTTTTGGATTAGGCGTCCAGAACTCTTCTTTTGTATCCTTTAATCTATTTTTTAGAATCTCAATATTTTTGCGACGGATAACATTGTCTTGGTAGCTTCTCATTCCTTGCTCGATTACTGTTCCAATATCGAGTGGACGATAAGCATTTTCATCAACTTTATCTTCACTGGCCTCTTGGATAAAGATTTCAGGAGATTGTTCTAATGCATAAGAAAAGCTTGATAGAAATAGGTAGGCGCAAACAAAGCCTATTGTTTTAGTCATAAGTGAAGTCCCTCTCATTTAGCTAATTGCTAATTTTGTGCGTCTGCTAAAATTATGACTTGCGTGATATGAGATGGCAACACTTGCTCGCTAGAGAGTCAATCCTGGACATCCACGGCGAACAATTTGTTCTTCGAGCTTAATAACTTTCAAGTTCGTAATCTTTAATTCTTGGATGACGCGGTATTGATTGTCTCTTAGCTTTGAGGAAATCGACTTTTTATTATCAGGTGTCGTCTTTAGAAGATTTTTATTTCGATCTAAGAGAAAAAGCAGTCTTTGACGGTGTTCAACTTTTTCTTGTCTTTGGTTCATTAGTGAGTCGCAACGACGAGAAATACTTGGGTCAGTAATAATTGAATCGGAAATAGTTTGCGCATTAAGTCTATTCTCAATTGAGGCCGTATAAATAAAAACAATGGCACTGAGTGTTAAGGCGAAGTATTTCATGAGATTTATGATATCACACTTTGCAAGTATCACAGGTATTTGTTATTATTTACTGTCAAAAAGGTAAATAATGAACTTAAAAGCTTTGGTATTAATACCATCAAGATTCGCCTCGACTCGTTTCCCCGGAAAACCTCTAGCAAATATCGCCGGCAAGGCAATGGTCTCTCATGTTTATGATGGATGTGCTGGTATTGTTGAAAATTTTCCTGGTTCAAAAGTTTGTGTCGTTACGGATAATGATGAAATTGAAAAAATGTTAAATGAGTCTGGCCGCAATGTGGTTCGAGTCGATGATGATGTTCCGTCGGGAAGTGAAAGAATCTTCTTGGCCTACGATCGTTTTTTTAAAGATGAAAAGTATGACTTCGTTATCAATGTGCAAGGTGATGAGCCATTGATCAAAGCTGACTTACTAACTGAACTATTGCGAATTCATAATTCTCAAAATTTTGATGTAGCGACTGTTATAAAAGAGATGTCGATTGATAATGATCATGAGGATTACTTAAATCCAAATAAGGTGAAGGCCGTCTTTTCAAAAGAGAAAAATATTTGCCATTACTTTACAAGAAGCCCTCATCCATTCAATCGTCAAAAGACACCGGGGCTAAACTGGTATTTACATATTGGTATCTATTCATTCAAACCAGAAGTCCTTAAGAATTTCTGCTCTCTAGGTGAGTCGACTAATGAGAAGATTGAATGTTTAGAGCAATTAAGACTACTTGATAACGGCTACACAATTGGTGCCGCAATTACAGATATGACATTATGTGGAGTTGATACTCCGGAAGATATTCCATTCGTGGAGGGAGTGATAAATGGCAAATAGCCAAAAGAAGTATATTTTCATTACTGGTGGAGTTACAAGTTCTCTTGGAAAAGGCTTAGCAGCTGCTTCAATTGCATCTTTACTAGAAAGACGTGGAATTCGCATTAATATGCTTAAGATGGATCCGTATATCAATGTTGACCCAGGGACAATGAGTCCGACTCAACACGGAGAAGTTTTTGTAACGGACGATGGTGCTGAAACAGATCTCGATCTTGGTCACTATGAAAGATTCACTTCTTTAACACTTTCAAAACAATCAAACTTTACGACAGGTCAAGTTTACCTAGAGGTAATTGAGAAAGAAAGAGAAGGGAAGTATCTTGGTAAGACGGTTCAAGTTGTTCCTCACATCACGGATGAAATTAAACGTCGTATTCATATTGCAGCAGAGGATGCAGATATTCTAATCGGAGAAATCGGTGGAACTATTGGAGATATTGAATCTCTTCCATATGTTGAATCAATTAGACAATTTGCTCATGACGTTGGACAAGAGAATGTTTTATTTGTTCACCTTGTTTTAATTCCTTATTTATCTGCAGCGGGAGAGTTAAAGTCCAAACCAGCTCAACACTCAGTTAAAGAGCTTCGTTCACAAGGTCTATTCCCACATATTATTATTTGTCGCAGTGATCGTGAGATTGATCAGTCGATTATGGATAAAATCTCACTATTTTGTAACGTACCAAAAGACAATGTATTCCAATCTTTAGACTTGGATTCAATTTATAAAGTACCACTTAACTTCCATTCTCAAGGGCTAGATGAAAAGATCACAAAGATCTTAGGGATTTGGTCTTCATCGCCAAAGATTGATGACCTTGAAAAGGTTGCATATAACTTCGATCATCCACTAAGAGAGGTTAAGATTGGTGTTGTTGGAAAGTATACGGAATTAGTAGAGTCGTACAAGTCTCTGGATGAGGCCTTAAGACACGGGGCACTTGCTCATCAGCTAAAGCTTGTTCCTGTATATGTTGACTCGGAAGATATTGAAAAAGAAGGAGCAGATAAGCTTCTTAAAGATGTACAAGGTATTCTTGTACCAGGTGGTTTTGGAGAGCGTGGTACGGAAGGGAAAATTTCGGCCATTCGTTTTGCTCGTGAAAATAAAGTTCCATTCTTTGGAATATGTCTAGGAATGCAGCTTGCAATTATTGAATATGCTAGAAATATTTGTGGATTAACAGATGCTACATCAGAAGAATTTAATGCTGGTGGAGATCTTTTAGTTCACTATATGGAAGGTCAAACTCGCGATGGTGCTAAAGGTGGAAGTATGCGCCTTGGTAGCTATGAGTGTGAGCTTCTTGATGGAAGTCGCGCAAGACAGATGTATGGTGAAAAACTAATTCATGAAAGACACCGCCATCGTCTAGAAGTTAACAACTTCTATGTTGAACAATTAAAAGAGTGTGGTCTTGTTATTAGTGGAAAGAATCCTGAACTTAACCTCGTTGAAACAATTGAGATTAAGGATCATCCTTTCTTCTTTGCGTGTCAGTACCACCCGGAGTTTAAATCGAGGCCATATGCGGCCCACCCAGTATTTAGTGAATTTATTAAAGAGGCAGATAAATATGGAAAATAAAAAATTTGATCTATTCATGGGGACTTGTGTAATCGAGTCTGAACAAATGTGTATGGATGTTTGTGGACGTCTTTTGGAAATGCTTGAGCCTGTAAAGGATGAAATCAACTTTTCTTATAAAGGGAGTTTTGATAAGGCAAACCGCTCATCAATCGATTCTTTCAGAGGTCCTGGACTTGAAAAAGGTCTTCAAATTCTTGAAAAAGTGAAGAAGCAATATGGTGTGCAATTAATCACAGACTTTCACACTGCTGAACAAGCCGATACTGTTGCAAGTGTTGTTGATACAATTCAAATTCCAGCATTTCTTTGTCGTCAAACAGATATGATCTTAGCAGGTGCTGAAGCTTGTAAGAGATACGACGCTCAACTTAAGATTAAAAAAGGACAATTCCTATCTCCTGAAGAGACTGGAAATATCGTTAAGAAGGCCGAAGAGTTTATTTCAAAGGATAAGATCCTCTTAACTGAGAGGGGAACATCTTTTGGTTACAATAATCTTATTGTAGATATGGCAAGTTTCCAAATCATGAAGTCTTTTGGTGTTCGTGCAATTCACGACGCTACTCATTGTGTTCAAAGACCTGGAGGTCTAGGGACTTCAACTGGTGGAAAGCGTGAGCAGATTCTAACTCTTGCTCAAGCGGCCGTGGCAGCAGGTGCAGACGGAATCTTTATGGAAGTACATCCGAATCCAAGTGAAGCTAAGTCTGATGCGGCCACAAGCCTGCCTCTAGACCAAGCGGGTGTTATTATCCAAAGACTATTAAGAATTAGAAACGCTATTATGGAATAATTAATGGATTTATTTACAAAAGCTCAAAAATATAAAGAAAAATTAAAAGATATTAAAGTACTCGCTTTTGATATTGATGGAGTTCTAACTCCAGGTCATGTTTGGTACCAAGATGATGAAATGGGCTTTAATCGCTCATCACATACTTCGGATGGCTATGCTTTAAAACTACTTATGAAAGCAGGATTTAAAGTTGGTGTTATTTCTGGAGGTGCATCAAAAGGTGTTCAAGAGCGTTTTGTGAATAACTTAAAACTTGATTTTGCCTTCTTGGGTGACGAGGATAAAAGAGTCGCATTTAAAAAAGTCTTAGATCTTGGATTCAAACAAGAAGAAGTACTTTTTATGGGGGATGAATTCTTTGATGTTCCTCTACTAAAAGCAGCAGGATTTGCTGCAACAACGCCACATGCATCTCACGAGATTCAAATGTATTGTGACTATGTAACGCAAAGAGAAGGTGGACACGGTGCTGTTAGAGAAGTTATTGATATCTTCCGCTATGTCCATGGCATCGTTCCTGAAGTTTTAGACTTTGACGGAAGTCCTATTGATTTTAAGGATACATGGCCAAAGTAGGAGTTGATTAGTATGGATTTAACAAAACTAAAGGCCTTATTGGATGACCAATATGAGTGGCCAGCAGTCTATAATTTTAAGTTTATTGGAAATGAGACAAATCGTGATGAGTTAATCATGGCCGTAGGAGAAAAGCCTCACCATGAAAAACCATCTAAAACAGGCAAGTACATCTCTTTCACATTCAATGTAAAGTGCAATAGTTCTGATGAAGTGTTAACGATTTATGAAAGAGTCGGGCGCCTACATGGTATACTAGCACTATGACAAAAGATAACTTTGAATATAAAACAGCTCTCGTTGTTGGAGCTGGTGCTTTCGGAACTTCGATTGCATCAATTCTGGCAAATAAATTTGAAAATGTAATTTTAAAGGTACGCTCAGAAGATATCTATAAAGATATTAATGAGGACCGTATCAATTCTGTCTATCTTCCTGGTATTAAGCTTGACGCTAATATTAAGGCAATCCTTGATTGGAGTGAGCTAGATCCTAGTGAAGAAGATAGTTTAGAGCTTATTGTTTCAGGGTTACCTACTCACGGAATTAGAACTTTCTTTAGTGAAAACCTTGTTCGCTTTAATAGCTACCTTGGTAAAGGCATTCCTTTAATTAGTCTTTCAAAAGGGATTGATCCTGATACTCTTGAGTTAAGTGATGATCTACTAAATGATTTCTTTCCGCATTATCGTGACAATATCACATTCTTATCTGGCCCAAGTTTCGCAAAAGAAATTATGGAAAAACAGATTACTCTTGTCACAATCGCAGGACGATCTAAAAAAGTGTTAATGGATGTTGCCACTAAATTAGAAACTCCATATTTTAAGGCCCTGCCAAATTACGATATAAAAGGTGTCCTTCTAGGTGGTGCTCTTAAAAACGTTTTGGCCATTGCTGGTGGTATCGTTGAAGGCCTAGGCTACAATCACAATACGCGTGCCGCTATGATTACTCGTGGAATCGTCGAAATGCTACGCTTTGGTAAGGTATTTAACGCTCGTCCTGAAACATTTTATGGCCTAAGTGGAATGGGGGATCTCATTCTAACAACAACAGGTGGACTGTCTCGTAACAAAACTTTTGGACTTGAGATCGCTAAGGGGAGAAAGCCTCTTGATATTATCAATTCACAACGTACAGTTGTTGAAGGTTATAAGACGACAAAAGCGGCTTTCTTACTAGCTGAGAAATATGAAATTCGCGCACGAATTTTTAAAGGACTTTATGAAGTTCTATACAATGATGCAAACGTTGAAGAAGTTCTAAGTCAACTAATGCAGGCACCTATTAAGTTTGAAATCGACTAAGATTTAATTGGAAAGAGCACTGTAAAAGTTGTTCCCTTATCTACCATACTATCAACTTCGATTGATGCCTTCATTTTTTGTGCAGAGTGCTTTGCAATGGCAAGTCCTAGGCCTGTTCCACCAGTATTGATACTACGAGATTGATCAACACGATAGAAGCGTTCAAAGATTCTTGCGATTTTATCATTTGGTATGCCAACACCTTCATCAGTAATTGCAATATAACGATGATTTTCTCTTTGACCACTTTCAATAGTAATTTGGGTATTTTCTCGCGAGTACTTAATCGCATTTGATACGAGGTTCGAAATACAGTGATATAGTAGCTTTCCATTAGCAACGATTGTATCAGCTCCCGTATTTGAGTAATTTACACTCATATTCTTTGCATTTATTTTGAGCTGTTGATCATTAATGAGAGCATTAATAAACGAAGGAAGATTAATTTCTTCTACTTCAATTTTTCCTTCATTTTCAATCTTTGATAGTGAAAGAATTCCATTGATTAACTCATCAAGGCGATCAACATTTTGAATAACAATATCCATAATCTCTTGTTGATCTTCGTCTGTATTAATGGACTTTAGAGTTTGAGTATAGCCTTTAATCGATGTCAGAGGTGTCTTAATCTCATGTGAAACATTTTCAAAGAAGTCACGTCTCATATTATTTACGTCTTGAAGTTTTGTAATATCACTAAAGTAGAAAAGAATCTCTTTGTCTTTATTCTTAGATTCAATATCGCTAATCTTTAACTGGAATGAGTTTGTTTTCCCACTAACTTTTGTTAAGGCGATTTGAGTATTATGGATCAGATTGGCCTGGTAACCATTCTTTCTTATAAGATTAATAAAGTCATAGTCTCTAATTATACTAATAAGTTCTACGCCTCGATATCGTCCATTAAAAGGTGCAAAAGATTTCTTAAATGCATTATTACAGAAAATAACTCTGCCCTTACTATCAGTTACAACGACAGGGTCATCTATTGAGTTAATAATGACTGAATAATACTGTTTTGTATTAAAGAGATCTCTTTGAAGCTTTCGTCTCTTATTGAAGTTCTTAATAGACTTAGACTCAATATAATCCCAGTAATCACGACTATCAGTAGTATCAATAACTCCTTTCATTCTAAAAATATGAAAGAGGTCGTATAGAGGAGTAAAATAGTGGCGGAAGAGAAAGAATTGTCCTGCAATAAAGAGAATTCCTAAGATTCCCATCGCCATAAAGAGTTTGGAAAAGACTTCTGATGAAATTAGTTTTAGTGCATCAGACTCAATCCTTAAAAAGAGAGTATAGCTCTTTCCTTTTGAGTGAAGTACACGGTGATGATAGATATATCGATCATCACTATCATATTCGCCAATAATAATATTTTTAAAATCCTCAATCTTAAAGCTTGGGGCCGCACATCTAATCGTACGATTTGCATTTAAAATATAAAATTGTGTTCTCTTTGTTTGTTTGTCACACATTTTTGCAATACCATCTTGGCGTAGCGACTGTAATTCCTGATCTACGATCGAGTGAATAAAGTTATCTTTAAAGTTTATGATAAAGAATGTGCCCAGAAAGAGTAGGGATAAACAAAAGATTAGCGTTTGATAAAAGATGATATCATTTAGAAACTTTATTTTAAGGAAGTTAAAAAAGTTATTCTTCACTCTTTACTCGATATCCTATCCCGCGAACTGTTTCAACAACTTTTGATTTACTTCCAAGCTTCTTACGAAGAGCAAAAACATGAGTGTCAACAGTGCGGTCTGTAACATAAATATTTTCACCTTTGATAAGATCAACGATTTGTTTACGTGTAAAAACCTTACCTGGAGAAGAGATTAGGACACAAAGAATTTTAAATTCAGAAACTGTCAGCTTAATTTCTTTTTCATCAATAATAGTTTTTACTCCATCGACATCAACTTTTATTCCCATATGGTTATATGTGTTCTTTTTGTTGATTGGAGAGCTTGTGTGATGACTTTCAACTCGTCGTTTTAGACTGCTTACTCTTGCCTTTAGAATTCCAATATCAAAAGGCTTCGTAATATAGTCATCAGCACCGGCATCAAGTCCTTCAATAATGGATTCGCTAGAAGTTAAGGCAGTAACAAAAAGAATTCCTACATTCTTAAGCTTCTTAGTATTTCGAATATACTGACAAATTTGTACACCACTAAGGTCCGGCAGCATGCGATCCAAAACAAAAAGCTCGTACTGATTATTCTCAATAGCAGTGATGGCATCATTACCTGTATTTGCCATGTCATAATCAATGCCTATGGCCTTAAGGTTTACCCCAATTAGTTTTGCGATTGATTGTTCGTCCTCTACAATTAGTGCTTTCATTATTTGCCTTATTGATCCTCTGTATGTCTTACGTCTTTACCTGACTCTAAGAAGATTATATCTTCACAAATATTTGTTGCGTGATCACCACATCTTTCAAATATTTTCGAAACACGAATGACAGCAAAACCTTCATCAACTTCTGCCTTTCCATCTTTAAGAAGTTGATAAAACTTCTTCACTAGATCTCTATGAAGAGAGTTAACTTCGTGATCGGCCTTGATTACATCTGTTGCCATTTGAATATTGTTAGAAGCAAAGGCAATTAAACTCTTTCTTACCATCTCAAAAACTTCTGCTTGAATGATGCTGCAATGTTTTTCTCTATTTGAAATTCGCATTAAGTAGCGCTTTAGGTTAACTGCTTCATCTCCGAGTCTTTCAAGTTCAGAGTTGATCTTCATGATGGCCAATGCCGTTCTAAGATCAATTGCAGTAGGCGACTTAAGAGCGATAAATTTAAATACATGATCATCCACAAGCTTATGAAATTCATTGATTTCATTTTCAAGCTCATAAAGATTTTCCATTGTTGATTTTTCATCAACTGCAACATGTAGAATCTTTTCTACAATTGCGGCCATTTCTGTAATATCTTTTCTTAGTGTTTCAACAGTCAATTCCATTGAATGCTCCTTAGCCAAAACGGCCAGTGATATAATCTTCAGTTTTCTTTTCTTTTGGGTTGGTAAAGACATCACTACTTAGTCCATGCTCAATAAGCTCTCCAAGGATAAAGAAACTTGTATAGTCTGCAATACGTGCTGCCTGCTGCATATTGTGTGTAACAACGATTACCGTATAGTCTTTCTTTAGTTCACTCATAAGATCTTCGATCTTTCCGGTCGCAATTGGATCAAGGGCCGATGTCGGCTCATCCATTAATACGATTGGCGGGTTTGTCGCTAGTGTTCTAGCAATACAGAGTCTCTGTTGCTGACCACCTGATAGTGAAGTTCCTTCTTGATGAAGTTTATCTTTTACTTCATTCCATAAGGCCGCTTTCGTTAGACAATTATAGGCGATTTCATCGAGTTCACTTTTTTTCTTCTTTCCCCAAAGTCTTGGCCCGATGACAACATTGTCATAGATACTCATGGCCGCAAATGGGTTAGGCTTTTGAAAAACCATTCCAATTTTTCTGCGAATTTCAACAGGATCGGCAGATGGAGCGTAGATGTCATTTCCTTCAAGAATAACCTCTCCTGAAACACGTGCACCTTCGACTTCTTCATGAATACGATTTAGGGTTCTAATATAAGTTGATTTACCACAACCTGAAGGGCCAATAATCGCATTGACAGTATTCTTATGGTACTTAAGATCAATACCTTTTACAGCGTGAAAGTCTCCAAACCATGCTTGAATATTTTTTACATCTAATATGATATCGCTATTTGCCATTATGATTTCCTCACAAAGAATTTCTTAAGCTTCTTTGAATTGAATAAGAATTTTGCACTTAAGTTCAGTCCAAGAACAATAATAATTAGGGTGAATGAACCGGCCCAAGCTTGTTGTTGCCATTCTTTATATGGACTGATTGCGTAGTTATAAATTTGTACCGGAAGTGAGGCCATTGGACCTGTTACATTGTAGCTCATGTACATGCTTCCAAATGCCGTAAATAATAGGGGGGCTGTTTCTCCGGCCGCACGTGATATTGCTAGTATTACACCTGTCATGAGAGAGTTTCTTGATCCTTTAAGAATAATATTGAAGATAACTCGCCATCTTGGAAGTCCAAGAGCAAGTCCTGCTTCTCTAACATGCCTAGGGATTAGCTTTAAGATTTCCTCTGTTGTTCTAGTCACAATAGGAAGAATAATAATACTTAGAGCAAATGCTCCGGCCAGTGCTGAAAATGATTTAAAGCTTACAACAAATATTAGATAAGAAAAGATACCAACTACAATTGAAGGCACGCCTGTTAAAAGATCGATTGTAAATCTAAGGGCCGTTGCAATTTTACTTTTCCCGTATTCACTCAAGTAGACACCACATAGTGTTCCAACTGGAACCGCAATTAGTGAACCTATTGATACCATAATAAGAGTACCTAGGATGGCATGTCTCATACCACCACCGATTTCTCCAACTGGTTTAGGATCATTTAAAAAGAAGTCTAAACTTATTGAAGTTGAACCTTTTTGAAGAAGGAAAATAAAAACTAAAATTAACGGTAGAATCACTAATAAAGCAGAAAGAACTAACAGTCCCTTAAAAATTAGATTCTTTATGACACGACTTTTTGAGAGTTTCACTTTGATGCTCCCTTTGTTTGCTTCCATACAATTGTACGTGCTACTAAGTTAACTACAAAAGTAACGACAAATAAGAGAAGTCCAACGAGGCATAGAGCGGATAAGTGTAGATCACTTTCTGCTTCTGCATATTCATTTGCCATAACTGAGGCCATTGTTGAAGCTGGAGCAAAGATTGATTTAGTGATTTGAGGAGTGTTACCAATAACCATGGCCACGGCCATTGTTTCTCCAAGGGCGCGTCCTAAACCTAGAACTAGTGCTCCTACCATTCCTGAAAAGCTTGGCCTTAAAACTGCAATTTTAATCATCTCAAATTTTGTGGCCCCAAGCCCTAGGGCAGCTTCTTTGTGGAGTATATTAACTGAACGAAATACCTCTCGTGCAACAGATGTGATAGTTGGGATAATCATAATGGCCAAAATAATTGAGGCCGTAAGAATACCAATCCCAAAGCTTGGGCCTTGGAAAAAAGGTAAAAATCCAAATACTGCCTTTAGGGCAGGAGTTAGAAGGTCTTTAACAAAAGGAGCTAAGTAGTAGAGGCCCCATAAACCAAAAATGATACTTGGAACGGCCGCAATAAGTTCAACAAAAGTTCCTAGAATACTTGAAATTGATTTAGGTAAATATTCTGTAATAAAGAGGGCCACTGCAATACTAACAGGACCTGCAATTAGAAGGGCAAGAAGTGAAGTAACAACAGTACCAAAGATAAATGGAAGTGCCCCAAACTCGTCATCAATTGGATTCCAGAAATCATCGAAAATAAATTTAAATCCAAACTCACTAAATGCTTCACGACTGGCATAGAAAAGCTGACCAATCATAAGTATCAGTAGAATAATGACAATAAGTGAAAAAAAGCGAAGTGTTATATAGGCCAACTTATCCTGTTTTGAAGGAGAAATTGGCCCTAATTTTTTAAGTAGGTTCATTAAAGAGATTTTACCCTTTCTAATACCTTTTTGGAAAGTTCAGTTGGTAGGGGAGCATAGTAAAGTTCTTTAGCATAACTTTGGCCTTTACTAATTGCCCATTCAACGAATTTGTAAATCTCAACTCTTTTCTGGTCTTTTTCTACCATTGGTAGAAGGATATACGTCAGAGCACTGATAGGATATGAGTCTTTAGCGCTGCTGTTAATAAGTGAACCTGTTAACTCTTTTCCAGTTGTTTTAAACTCTTTAGCTGAAGCTGATACGGCCTCAACAGTTGGATTGATAAAGATACCAGACTTATTCTTAAGGGCCACTGTCTTAATATTATTCTTTCTAGCGTGAGCAAGATCCATATATGTGATTGAACCCTTAGTGTTGCTTACAATTGAAGTTACACCATCATTTCCTTTTGCTCCAACTCCAGTTGGCCAACGAAGTGATTTACCCGTACCAACTCTTTGCTTCCACTCTGTGCTGACTTCCACAAGGTAGTCTGCAAAGTTCTTCGTTGTACCTGATCCGTCTGCACGACGAACAACAAGAATGTCATCAGATGGTAGAGTTACACCAGGGTTAAGAGCTGCAATTTGCTCAGCATTCCACTTTGTAATTTTACCTAAGTAGATATCTGCAAGTGTTGCACCATCAAGCTTAAGCTCATCTGGAATTTGTGGGTGATTATAAGCAATGGCAACGGCGCCAAGAACCATCGGAACGTGTAGAACTGGCCATTTTGCTTTCTTCTTATCTTTTTCTTTCATTGGTGCGTCTGATGCACCAAAATCAACAGTCTCTTTTAAAAGTTGGCGTATACCACCACCTGAACCAATTGGTTGGTAATTGAATTGAATTTCTGGATGAATTTTCGAGTATTCAGAAAACCATTTTGAGTAAATAGCATATGGAAACGATGCTCCGGCCGCGTTGATCTTTAAAGCGAAAGTACTTGAACTCGCCAGCAGTAGGCAAAGTGCAATTATTCTCTTAATCATGTGTGTCTCCTAAATTCAGTGTTTTCTTGAATTTAGCACATGGTAAATATGGTGTTTATTAAGATTTTGTTAAAAAAAAAGGGCGACATTGTCGCCCTGCATGATTATTGTAATGTATTTGATACGTAAAGTCTGAAGGACTTATCTTGATTACGACGAATCGTACAGATTCCTTCTTCTCTTTTGTTTACGAGATACTCGTAATAATCAGGTAGAGTGTCCTGAATTTCAAGGATTGATTTTCCTTCGTGCTCACCAAAATCGATAAAGACGTTTTCTTCTGCGATAATTCCCGTAACTGGGCTTACTTCGTTGGCCATGTTCCCTCCCTGGATCATTTAGCAATCTATAGTTTTATTTAAATATATGTAATTAAAAATATATTAACCGGTTCCTTGGTTAATTATTATTTTGAAATATTTGAAACGTAATGAAAAGTTTTTTTTACTTGACTGAACTTGTAAAGAAATTCCTGAAATAGTTAATGATAATTTTAAACTCGTGAGGGTAGTCTTTACTAATATGTGTGCGTACTTTTTCTAGAGCATCAAAAATTGTTAAAGCCTCTCTATATGGGCGTGGAGAGATCATCGCCGCTACGATATCACAAATATTAACCATGATTGTTTCAAAACCTGTCACTGTTAAGTTTTTTAGATACTGATTATCTGAATCATACTTATCTAGAATACTGAACGTGTGATGGTTTTCTATTACTTTCATGTGAGCAGGGCTTAGTTGAATACGACCTTGTAAAATTCTCGCTGAAATTATTGGATGTTTTGCAAGTAGTACCTTATCCATCTCTGATAGGTTCTCTTTGTCATATTTATCAATTGGAATGGCAGACATTCCAATATCTTTAAAATAACTCGTGATAAAAAAGTTCTCAATATCTTTGTCATTATAAAGTTGAGATGTCTTTAATATCCCTACTAGAAAAATTGATGAAAGTAGGGGTTGTGCAAAAATATAATGATGACCTTGGGCCGCAAAAAAACGATAGAGCGCTTCGTGCATTTTTGGATTCTTAATCAAGAAAGATGCCAGTACTTTTAAGCTTTGATACTGAAGATTGAGGGCATTATCATCAGTAGGATCTTCAAAGAGATATCGAAGGTTTATAGTAATAAGATTAAGTTGATTCTTACAATTTTGATAAGTATCACCCATTGAAAAAGAGCGAGTTACTTGCCTGAGGCAATCTTGTTGCAGCTCTTTCAGTTCTTGCCTTTGTTCTTTGCTTGCAAAAACAATCGTGTGACCTCTTTCAATCATCTCTTTAAGAGTGTCATTAGAAACATATGTTCCACGGTAGAGGTTGTGCTTAAACTTACCATCTTCGAAGATATAAACATCACAAGGTGTTGTCGGAATATTAAAAAGCTCCCTAATCGTAAAAGGGGTCAAGTTTAGTGCCAAATGTGATTTACGGAATATATCCTCTGCTCTCATGTTCATATTATAGCTTAAGTCGCTAAAATCATTAAATACCAAGAATAATAGGCAATATTTCGCAATTTTGTAATTTCTTGGAAAAAGCCTAACTTTCTAAGTTAAGAGCCCGAAATCAATAGAATATAAAGGCTAATTTTAATAAGGCTCGAATTTATTAACTAAGTTGCTATATTGGTTGAATACAACGAATGTTGAGCTAATTTTGACAAGAGAGAAGGCCATGAGTGCGCTTAAGAATCTAGAAGATTACATTGCTGATCCGAAATTATTTGAATCAATTCAATTATTTGATGATAGTTCGTACAGTTTACACTGGTCGAATTGGTCGAAATTAATTTGTGCAATGAAAGAGCGTCATATCAATGGTGATTCTTCAATGAGTATTGAAGAAGTGAAGGAAGAGCTTGAAACTTTCAAAGAAATTCCTGTTTGGCTTGTTAATAAGAAAGGTGAGATGGAGACGACTCTATTTGATCTTTATAACTTCTATATAGACCCAAGGCTTAAGCACTTATGGTTTGATGTTAATAAGCAAACTCTTATTTCTCTTAAGCATAAGGCCGGTCCATTCATGCATCTCCATTCAATGAGATGGGTTGATTACGATATCTACAAATTATTTGTATATGACCGTCTATTAAATAATCTTTCTCTAAGTCATCGCGACTTTAGAATGAACACAAATTTAAAAGCAAAATTTTCATTTTGGAATTCAATATTAAAACCTGTTGATGGACAGATTGTTCAGTTGAGTCGCAAGGGAATCCTTGTATCAATTGAAGGTCATAAGAACTTCTTAAGTCTATCGCAGTCCGACCAAATATCTCTTAGTGCTGAGGTTGGGGGACTCCTCAGCGCTACAGGGAAAAAATTCGAAGAATTTGATGAAGTTATTGGAAATTGTACAAGAGCAAAAACAGTTAAAATTGATTTCGATGAGAATATCTTTAAGGACTTAAATGCTCTTGAGACATGTAAAGGGGAGACATATTATATGTTCATTCCTTTTGCTAAGTTTCCAATCAAGCACCACCGCATTGGAAAAGCTATCCAACACGTCATTGATGAAGTTGAAGGCGCAGCTTCTCAAATTCTTAACAATTTAATCGACTAGTAAATAATATTATTCAAAGGGCTTGGTCTAAAAGATTTAAGCCTTTTGTATAATACATTTAGATACTCTTTGCTTACTAAGAAAGGGTGCTCTCTATTTGAAGCTCGTATAATAAAGTTCTCTTTTTTCTCAATATTAAGATCTGGAAGACTAGTTAATACCCAAGAAAGATCATATTCAATCTCTTCACCAGTTTTAATTTTTACAATAACTTTATAATATGGCTTAGCAAGATAGCGCTCAATTGCACTGTCCATTTTTTCAGTACGCTTATCAAGGATTGAATTTGATTTAAAACTCGTTAGCTTAACTAGGAACTCTTGGACTGCTTCATCATCAAGGGCCTTATTTCCTGATACCCAGATGTCTTTATCATTACGACTAAATTCAAAACGTAGTTTGCCAGAGTTTATAACTTTAACACCTCTGATATCGCTTGGAGCATAACTAAAGACTCGTGAGTCAATAAGTGATGGAAGGTCGATTTTCTCAAGTGAAAACTTAACGGCATTAACGTGGTAGATCGCATTGTCTTTATCGCTTACAACATATGTAGAGTTATCGATAGGATTGATAAGTCCAAATGAGATCGTTTCATCTTCTCCATTTTCACCCTTTAATGTAACAATTGAAGTAGGATTATCTAGGGAGAAGTTTGAAAGGTTGATTGGATCTTTTGGAAAGATCTTTTTAATCTTTACATTTTTTAGTGAGTCTAAAAGTTTATTAATGATTGCTTCATTAGCATTGATTCTTCTAGGCTTCGTAATAATCCATTGGTTTTTATTTTTAGCAAGACTAAATCGTCCAAGGTTTGATTGAAGTGAAATATCCTCAACCTTATCAATCTGATCACTTGTGAAAAGAAATTGGAGATTAGAAAGTTCTTTAGATGTAATAACCGGTGCTTGAAAAAACTCACTAATAACTGCTCCAAATAGGAGAGTAATAAAGAGTATTGAGACAAGACTAGCTGAAAAGTAATTACGTTTTATATTTTGCATAAGAAATTCTAGAATTCTTATTCGAGATCGTCAAAGAGATCGAAGTCGTCATCGCCACCTGAGCTACTTTCTTTGCTGGCCGCTACTGCCGCCGGCTCTTCTCTAACTTCTGGCTCAATAGATTTGATGAAATTTCTAAGAAGTGTACGTTCACCCTCTTTAAGAAAAGTGAACTTTATCCCTGTTCTAAATGGCATACTCGTTTGAGAGATAATGCGACTTTTCATGTTGTAGCTACGAGAAAAGACAACCACACCATTTAGGATGATACGATTTGGAATTTGAATATCAACGACAATTGATTGGCCCTGAGTAAATTGTCTTTCGCAAAAGAAATACATCCCATCCATATAAAGTTCAGATAGGAGAATATTGCCGACGTAGACCTTTTCTGGAGGTAAATCAGGAATAAATTGCTTGATGATTTTCGTTTCTTTTATCGGAGTAACATTGTCTCCAGACATGGCAGCATCTGCCAAAGCTTGTGGATCAAGTGCTGCTTCTTCACTTTCAATACTATCATTGATTGGAAGTTCACCTTTATCTTTATAAGTCTCAATAAGGTCATCAATATTAGGCTTTTCACCATTCTTGTACCTTAGTTTTACCGCTGCTTCTACTTCATCTCGAAGTGTCCAAACGTTAACTTTGATTCTTTTAATTAGGACTGGGTCGCTACTTTTACCGTGTATCATTAACTAACATTTTCTCACATTTTCAATATTTTGTATCTTTTGAAATTTTTGCCTCTGAAAGGGTGCTAAACTACTTGATAGACAATTATTTAAAAGTCTTAGCATAGGGTCTCCCATGGAAGGGAGATAAAAAGATTAGGAGGATCTAATGAGATTAAACGCATTTTTAGCACCAGCTGTTGTTTCAGCGATGGCACTTTCTCCACTAGCTGCTGATTACGTTCCAGGTGAACTAATTGTTAAGCTAAAGAAAGATGTTTCAGTTGAAAGTTTCTTTGGACAATCATTACATGGAAGTTCACTTGACCGTCGTATCGAGCTTACGTCAGGGGATCTTTATGTTGTTAAATTTAACGAGTCTCTTGTATCAATTGATTCAATTGCAAAGCAGATGAATGAAAGAGCAGAAGTAGAATATGCAGAGCCAAACTTTATCTACAAAATCGTAAAGCCAATCGTAAACACAAATGTATTAGAAGAAATCTTAAGCTATAACACAACTTCAGATGAAGGTGTTTACTACACGCCAGCAGATGAAAAATTTGGACAACTTTGGGGTCTGAAAAATACAGGTTCTAATGCTCCAAGAGGTGTTTCAGGTGTAGAAGGTGCTGACGTTGATGCACTAAGAGCTTGGGAAATCACTCAAGGTGATCGTGCAATTAAAATCGCAGTTATCGATACAGGGATTGATTACAACCACCCAGATCTAAAAGATCAAATGTGGACAAACGAAGGTGAGATTCCAGGTAACGGAATTGATGATGATGGAAACGGATACATTGATGATGTTCACGGATACGACTTCGCAAATAACGATGGTGATCCAATGGACGGACACTCTCACGGAACACACTGTGCTGGTACAATCGGTGCTTCACATAACGCAATTGGTGTTGCTGGTGTAATGAGAGATGTTCAATTTGTTGGGATTAAATTCCTAACAGATAGCGGTTCAGGTTCAACTGAAGCGGCAATCAAGTCGATTGATTATGCAACAAAAATCGGTGTTGATATTATGTCTAACTCTTGGGGAGGCGGTGGCCGCTCAGAAGCTCTTAAAGAAGCAATTGAAAGAGCAAATGCTGCAGGTATCGTATTCACAGCTGCTGCTGGTAACTCTTCTACAGATAATGATTCACGTCCACACTACCCATCAAACTACAATGTTGATAACGTAATTTCTGTTGCAGCTACAACTGCTGCTGATGAACTAGCAAGCTTTTCTTGTTATGGACGCTCAACTGTACACATCGGTGCTCCAGGACACGAAATTCTATCAACTGTTATCAACGGTAAATATGCTTCTTACTCAGGAACTTCAATGGCAACTCCACACGTTTCAGGTGTAATCGGACTTTTCCTTTCAGAAAATAAAGGACTAACTCCACTACAAGTAAGAAATAAAGTTATGGTAACTTCTGATCCTGTTGCTGCTCTTAGAGGTAAGACAATCAACGCTGGACGTATCAATGCTTACAACCTTCTTACAGATACTATTCCTGAAAGAAACGAACCAAATCCAGAAGATTGGCAAACTGTAGATGTTGCATCTTTTGAATCAGAACATCCATATACTGAAAACCAAACTCTTGAAACAACTTACACAGTTGAAGGTGCAAAGTTTATGAGAGTTAGAGTTCGTAAATTTGATCTTGAGAATCGTTATGACTTTATTGAAGTTAGAGATGCAAGAGGTGTTCTAGTTGAGAAAATTACTGGAGCAGGTGAGAACTATACTTCTTTCTTTGCTGAAGGTGATACTTTAAAGCTTATCTTCAAGTCTGACCGTTCAGTTCAGAAGTGGGGATTTGTTATTGATCAAGTAGATGTTCAATACTAAGAATTTTTAAAATTCACACAAATAAAAAGGCCAGCTAATGCTGGCCTTTTCTTTATCTATATAACTTTTAAGTTAAATCTAATTAAGCGTTCCAAAGGTGCTTGTACTTCTTTAGGAACTTAGAAAGTGAACCAACTTTATCTAGAGTTCTAATTGCTCTAGTTGAAAGCTTAAGCTTAATTGTTTCACCAGTTACAGGATCAAAAACTCTCTTCGTTTGTAGGTTTGGTTTTTGAGTCATTTTTGTTCTATTTTTAGCGTGAGAAACTTTGTTACCAACAAGTCTTCTTTTTCCAGTTAAATCACATGTACGTGCCATCACTTCATCCTTATTTATTTATATAAACTCTACATTAATATATGGGTTATTAGGTTGTAGAATATAAACATAACGTCGTAAAAGTGCAACTACTTTTGTACAAATTGCGTAATATCCCATGGTTTTTACTGCAAAAAATCAAAGTTGTTTGGACATAGCAGCGAAATATCGTTATCATATAATTATTATTAAATGTAATTCTAGATAGTTAGAACTTTTTTCGAGGAAAGAGATTTGAAAAAACGAATATTATTGTTTTTGTCAGTCTTGGTCTTAATGGCCCTCGGTTACTATTTCTATACTTACTACAATGACGAATACCATCCTGAGGCCTTAAGAGAGCAGTATTCACAGAATGCTCCGGTGGCCTTCACTAACCGTGAATTACCAAAGAAAAAGTTTGTCCCGCGAAAGCAATTTCATGAAAAGAGTGATTATAAAAGATCTGACGATGAGGTCGTTGCGTTGGTTGGGCTCGGTATGGACAATGGTGTTTTCTCTGAGCTGAGTGGTTCAATAGAGGAGCTTAGAAAGGCCAATATTGATTGTGAACAGACTTATAATGATTATATGCCTCCTGCTCAAATCATAGATCCAAATTCTGGCTTTTACGCAAAAGAAGACGGCAATGTTTTGAGTCTCCTTAATCGTGCGATGGATTTATTAATAAATATCGAAGGTAGAGCTATTGCAAAACGCTTTCCTGAACTTGCTCAAGAGGCTTTGGATAGTGTTGATGAGATAAGTGAAGATGATATGGCAAAGATTATGCGCGCTCCACTTGTTTGTCGCCAATCAAATATTACAGTTCTATTTGAAACACTAATTGAAATGTCTAGTGAAGGTAAAATTTCTGACAACCAAAGGGCCGAGATTGTGGGCAGTATGGTTAATAAATTAGTTGTAAGTCTTGAAAGTGATAGCTTACAAGATAATATCTTAATGTCACTTACTCTATTAAAGGCCCTTGGAAGTTTATCAAGCAAGAATGACGAATACTTTTCTGAACTTGAGTCGATTTATGATGAGATGGCCGCGACGCAAGTTGGGATAATGAAAGATTCAGATAAGAAGGCAAAGGTTGTTAATCCTGGAGAGATCTATCGTAATTACCGCGAAAGACAACGAGGCTTTTCTTCGTCTGTAATTGAAATTCTATATATTAGTTATCCTGAATATCTAAATGATTAATTACTCTTCCATGCAAAGATAGGTACTTTTTTTAGAGGCACCTGCTTTAAGACAAAGATCTTTAATCTTTCCTAATATCCACATTCTCATTGGTCTTGGATAGCGAATCTTTCCATCTTCACCTTTAGTAAGTTCTGAATGGAAGTATGTTGTTTGTGGATAGTTCTTCTTGACCTGTGAATAGACATCTTTCGTAAAGCGTACAACACCAATGGAAATATACTCAACTTTACTTAAGGGAATCACACTGCTTAGTTCACTAATTAGCTCTTCATATTCACTTTCAAAACTTTCACTGTGTATCACAGGATCAAAGTGAATACCGATGGGGTGACCTGCTTCATAAAGGCTTTTAATGGCCTTTAGGCGGGCCGCAAGACTTGGTGTCTTTAGGTCGTGAGACTTAATCTTATTCTTTGGTGAAAGAGAAAAAGAAGTGATGAAGTTTGGCAGCGGCTCTAGTTTTAGAAGCTCTTTTATATTTGCTGATTTGGTTCTAAGTTCAATGTAGCAGTGAGGATTTTTCTTTGTAAATTTGTGGTAGTAATCTAGCTCTCCAGTTAGGTGAGTTAGGGCAAGAGAGTCACTAAACTCGCCTGCGTGAAACCACATATTCTCATCAGATTGTTCAGCAATTTTTTGCATCTCACTTATAATCTCTTCGTGATTCACAAAGAGAACAAGGTCAGGAGTATTGAAATAACCTTGAAGGTAGCAGTAGTCGCACTCATAGATACAGTTGTAAGCGTGGATAAAGTAGTAGTGAGGCTCTCCTGAGATACCGTAGGCATTGGGAGCCTCTTTAACAAGTTGGCCTTGCTTTCTTGCAATAAAGAGATTTAGAGAATCTCTCTTTTGTAAGTAGGGCTTTTTAACTCTGCCCCAAATATCAGCGTAATTTTCGATTATTTGGACTGTAGCCTTTGGAAACTTAAGTGGAAGCTGATTTGAGATCAGAGAATTTTTAATTGAATCTTCGATAAAGATTTTCTCGATCTTCAAAGCTCCTCTCCATTCATAAGGGCGTTGAATTTTTGCCAATCAATCTTTGAAAGCTTCTTTTGTAGATCAAGGATTTCTTTTTCAGAATTAATTTTAGTTCTAAGGTTTAGCACAACTTTTTCAAGAGAAGGATCATAAGATAATTCATTTTTATCAAGTCCTGTTTCTTTGATAAAGTTATCTAGTTGTCTAATAATCTTAGTACGAGTCGGATAGAGTTTCTCTTTTAAGAAGTCTCTAAGCTCGAGGGCCTTCTTCTTTGGGGTTGTCTCTAATGCTTGAATATCTTTAAATGTGCTTAAGTTTAAAAGATCACTTAAACTCATATCATACTTAATAAGAATTTGTTGTACGAGATTTTTTACTTCGCGCTCAAGTGAGAGTGTAAAGTAAAATGCATCATCATTTAGTAGAGCAAGATCGTCACTTTGTAATTTTTCTTCACTTGTAAAAGACTCAATAAAGTAGCGGTAGAGCTCTTGGGAATAATCCTGGGCATGCTCTTTTATATATTCACAAATAGGTGCATCAGTGACGTGATCCGAAATCAATTTAAAAACTCTAAGTGGTGTTTGAAATTTTTTTGCAGCAAGACCGATGGCCCATGCTTCGCGATCGGCCAAAGGGGCAAAGTGTGAAAGTGATTTTGCTAATTCCCTATCAAGAACTCTTTCATTTGCAGTGATAAGATCTAGCTTAGATGAGCTTTGTTGGCATTGAAAACTTTTGAATTCCTCTTGCCCGTAGATTGTTCTGATTTCAAAAATCTCACCCTGCTTAAGATCAGCATTAAATGAAGCACATATTCCAAGATTGATGATTTGACCTATTTGAATTGCCTGGTTTTTAAGGATACCCATAGCATATGTGAGGGCCATGAGAACGTTCTGTGGACCTTCTCCAGTCAGAATTAAGCCGTAGCTCTTATCTGCACATAAGTAGAGGTCATTAAAGTCTGGATGTGATTTAAAATCCATCTCTTTTAAAAATGTTTGAGCTTCGCCGCGGTGGGCAAATACAAGTAAATCCATAACTAGGAAATAACGTTTATCTTGTCGGTGCGTCAAGTCTTTACGCATTTAGGCGAAATAGATATTCATGACTTATGAAAATATTAGATCAATTTGGACAATTTGCTTTTGGTGGCGCCAGTATCTCTGGAGAGGGCGCGGGTTATGGATTTGGTGATATTAGTAAAGAAGATTCGATTAGTCTTTTACAATACGCCTTTGATCGTGGAGTGAAGATCTTTGATACGGCACCGATTTATGGCTTTGGTGAGAGTGAGAAGAGAATTGGCGAAGCATTTAAAAATAATCGTGAAAAAGTTTTTATTGTTTCTAAGTCAGGTGTGACTTGGCACGAGAATAAACGAGTGGATATGTCTAATGATCCAGTTGTCACTCAAAAAATGATTGAACAATCACTAAGAGATCTAAATTCAGATTATATTGATCTCTATATGGTTCACTGGCCTGATGAAAGAGTGGATATCAGAAAAACTCTTGAGGTTATTGCAAAGGCCAAGCATGAAGGAAAAGTTAAGCATATCGGACTTTGTAATACTACGGCCGAAGAGTTTAAATTAGCGTCACAAGTCGATCGAGTTGAGGTGATCCAATCACAATTTAACTTTTTTGAACAAGACGTTAAAAAAGATATTTTCCCAATCGTAAATGAAAATGACTTAAGTTTTATGAGCTGGGGAACTCTTGATAAAGGAATCCTAACTGGACGAGTGACGAAGGATCGAAAATTTGACAAAAGTGACTGCCGCTCATGGGCACCATGGTGGAAGGCCATGGATAAAGAAAGTCGCTATGATATTGTTGCAAGAATGCAACCTGCACTAGAAAAGCACGGACTTACTGGTTTAGACTTTGCAATTCACTTTAATCTTTCTCATGATGAACTAAGCACTGTTCTTTGTGGTGCTAGAAATCATGACCAATTAGATGGAGTCCTAAACTCTCTTGAGAAGAAAGTTACGAAAGAAGTACTAGAAGATATTATTAATAGTGTTAGTTAGTGTCGTCATTCCCACATACAATCGGGCCAAGTTCTTGGCCCGTGCAATTGACTCTGTTTTAGGACAAAGTTTTCAAGATTTTGAATTAATTGTTATTGATGATGGTTCAACTGATAATTCAAAGCAAACTGTTGAGTCCTACTCGGATTCTCGCATAAAATATTCTTATCAAGAAAATAGAGGAGTTTCAGCTGCTCGAAATCTAGGTGTAAAAAAATCTTCAGGGAAATATATCGCATTTCTTGACTCTGATGATGAGTGGAAAGAAGACAAGCTTGAAAAACAATTAAGCTTACTAGATAGCTCAAAACATCGCCTCTGCCATACAGGGGAGCTTTGGCTTAGAGATGGTGAAGTTGTAAAACAAAAAAAAGCTCATCAAAAAGTCGGAGGGGATATGTTTATTCGCTCTTTAAAAAATTGTGTCATTTCACCTTCAAGCGTTTTACTTGAAAGAACATTATTTGAAGAGATGAATGGTTTTAATGAAAGCTTTATTGTGTGCGAAGATTATGACCTATGGCTTAAGATAACTTCTTTGTATGAAATCAACTTCTTAGATGAGCCTCTGGTAATTAAGCATGCAGGTCATGATGATCAACTATCCTTCAAGTTCTTTGCAATGGATTACTGGAGAGTTAAGGCCATGGCCTGGGCCAAAGAAAATCGCCAGCTTTCAACTGAGAGAATTGAAGTGTTAACTCAGCTTTGTTTAAAAAAGTGCCAATACCTTATTAAGGGCTATGAAAAATACGAAAATTTTGAAAATTACGATGAAGTAAGAGCTATTGAAAATTACATCAATAGCTGAGGCTCTTCGACTAATTTTTTCTCTAGGCCTAGCTCAATCGTTTTTTGATAGAAAATCTCAAGTGCGTTTTCCCACGGAGAATCTTCAATATCGCCATTAAGTAAATTGATTAAATGAGGAAGTAATTGCTCCACATATTCTTCAGTACTTTCTCTTGGAAGAAGAGATGGAAGGTGATCAATAGCTGTAACTTCTAAGAGCTGATCTAACTCTTGAACTCTAAACGTTGGAATATCAATTGTCGTAATATCAGGATATATCGGAAGAGGGTTACAAGGACCTGTAGGATCACAACTAACATCAGAAATTACAGAAAGATTTCTTTCATTTTGTAGAATTTCTAAATTGAGAAATGGCTCGGCCGGTTTTTTATTTAAAGTACAATTGACTAGAATATCGTAATCGAGAATTTGCTTAATAGGTCTGGCCACTTGTGTATCGGCCCTTCCCCAACCAGTCATTTCAACACCGACAGCTTCAAGTAGCTCTTTTGCTCCTCGGCCACAACGGCCGCGGTTTCCAATGACAAGAACTCTTGGCCTTGAACCAAGCTCATCTAGCTCCTTTGATATATCATTAATTAACTCATGCTGAGATGAATATGAGTTCAATGGGCCACAATCATTAAAGTCTTTTCCTCTTTGTTGGCAAATCCAGTTCTTAAGCCCTAGGGCCGCTCCCACAAATCCTGCCCACTTCCCAAATGCTGCAATTCTTTTTCCTTTAGGGTCTGTTAGGTATTCAAGGTCATATAATTTTCCATCTCCTTGAATAAAACGATCAAGCATTTCTTTTGAACCTGTTTGATTTTTGTAAACATGAGCAAAGTGTATATGTCTGTGAGTTAATGGAAAAGTGTGAACATCTAATTCTTTTAAACCAAGGATAAAAGCATTTGCCGGTGCAAAGTTTATCCATGAATTTGTAGGCATCATCTTAAGGCCAAGTTCTTCGAATTCATCATCTTTAAAAATACGACTAGGTGAGCGTTCAATAATTACTTCATGACCAAGCTCCTTTAGCATTAGGGCAGCTTGGGGCGTAAGTGCACTACGCTCTTCAAATGGTTTTGTTTCATGGCGAAGCCAGATTGTCCTATTTGTCATGAAATTTAATCTCCCAAAAAAATCGTATACTTATAGCAAAGCTAATAGATTACTATAGCAAAGGGCCTTGTCACATTCTTAAATTTGTAAGATTTACAGGCCATTTTAATGTATAACTATATAATATTAGGATAATCAAGCAAGCTAAGTTTCGTTAATAAAGGAATGAATATGAAATACCATCCAGAAAAAAGTCGACTCTATTACATGGAAGACTCCCTTGGAAGTTATACTGACTATGGTATTGGCGTTCCTTTAAAAGACGAGAGAGTAACCAAAATCCTCGAAGAATTCAAAAATTCTCCATTTCTTGAAAGAAGAAAATCAACACATTTCTTTTTAAGTGACTTGGCCCTTGCCCATGATCGCGACTTTTGTGCTCGTACTAAACTTGATCCTACTGGACTTGTTCTTGAAGCTTACGAACTTATTAATGACGATGGAAGCTATCATCGTTACGAGCCTTCTGCTGCAGTAAAACCTTTAAGTGATTTTATTAATCGTGCTCTTTCTCATTGCGAAGGAACATACCTTGCTGCCTGTAATGCTCTAGAATCGGGCTTCTCTTATCATTTAGGAGGAGGAATGCATCATGCAAAGAGTGATGGGCCAGGTGGCTTTTGTATGTTTAACGATATCGTTATCGCAATTAGAAAATTACAAAAGGAAAAAGGTCTTGGTAAGTGTCTCGTTGTAGATATGGATGCTCATAAGGGTGATGGAACTGCACAAATTGTTGCCAACGATGAGTCGATTGATTGTGTTTCAATTCATATGAAGGATGGTTGGCCACTTGATAATCCTGATAAAACTAACTCAAGTTATATTCCTAGCACTCTTGATATCCCAGTTACTCCCGATGATGACTATCTTGTAAAACTCAAAGAAGTAGGGGACTTTATCAAAGAAGATTACGATCTTTGTATTGTAGTTCAAGGTGCAGATGTTTATGAAAAAGACATTTTGGAAAGTGCTAAAGGAATTCAGCTAAGTTTAGAAGAATGTCTTGAAAGAGATAAGTATATGAATGAATTATTAGAGTCGAAAGGTATCCCCCAAGCATGGGTTATGGCCGGGGGATACGGTGATGAAGTTTACCGTGTCTTTCAACAATTTGTTCAATATAAATTTAAAGCATAGTTGAATCTTCGTGGGCCAAGATTCTTTTCTTTGGCCTAAAGTAAGTACGTGGAGTGTACTCTAGAAGATCTGTAATCTTTGCCATGTAGAAACATGCATACTTTTCAACTTGATCAGCAAAACGTGATTCCTCCAGTCCTGCTCTCATCATTTCTCCCCAGTGTGGGTTAAAGAATTGGCGATAAGCATCTAAGTGCAGAGAGATTTTTGAGTTGATCTTATCAATTTCGCTAAAGATCTTTCCAATATCTTCTTTATTATATTTTTCTGGATCTTCGTGCTTTAAAAGCTCTAGCTTATTTAGCTCATGTTCTAGCTTTTCTTTTTGTTCCATTTCAGCATCGATAAGAGCTTGTGTTGGTGTTGACTGTCTAATCGCTTCTATCTCTGCTTCAAGAGGATCTAGGATAAGAGCTGTTCTCCAGTTGAAAGTTTTCTTTAATGTAAGAACATCACCATAGATATGGTCACCAAGGTAAAGAATCTCTTCACCTTCAAGGCCTAGATCTTTTTGTAATTTTCCGGCCCATCCACCTTGGTACACCTTGTTTTGCTCTAGAGGACCTTCTGCATTTGTCATTAGTCCAGTATCCGTTTGAATTTCTAGAAACATATTGCTTACGTTAAAGAATCTTGGCTTACATGCAAGACAGATTGAAATATCAAATAGGTCTGTCCAGTTCTCATGCTCTTTTAAGAATGGATTAATCGTGTATTCCATTAGTCTTTTTGTCCAAGTCCATTCACTATTTGTGATAAGAATTAACTTCTTTCCAAAGCGTTTAAACCTTTCTAGCAGCTTTGCCACTTCTGGGTCTTTGATAATGAAGTCTTCAAGATGCTCTTCGACATATCCTTTAAGAGAATTGTCAGAGTGAGCGATATCGATAACTTCTTTGATATCGTGAGATAGTGTTTCGTAATCAGGAAGTTTTAAGCCTTGGTCTTTTAGATCAACAAGGTTTGCAAACATTGCACCATTTGAAATCGAAAAGTTTGTATCTAGTGATTGATACTGTTCTGAGTTTAGGTCAATGATACTATTCCCATAGATTTCATTCTGATCATGAAAGTCCATTGGCTTTGTACCATGCTTTGCGATCTTTACTTTTCCGTAGCGGTTTGTTTGTAAAATATTTCCACGAAGACGATCGATAATTAAACCTTGAATAACTTGGTTAAAATCAAATTTTAAATCTGTTACTTCTTTTGGATAATTTTTTACATCTACTAATTTTTGAAGCACGAGTTCGAAAACAAATTTTTCGAAAGCTTCTGTTTTATAGCGAACTAGAGTGTAGTCCATATCAAAACCAATGGCCTTGATCTTCTTCATATTTAATGTTCTATTGACGTATACTGACATATAAAATCCTTTTAAATCGTTTGAGAATATAATCCCCGGACCTTAGATTTTATCTAATCTTGATTTAAATGTCATATTATTAATACGTTAAGGCGTAAATTCAACAACTTACGCCTTGGTGATTTTTAAGAGCGGTGTGTCTATTTAAGAATGATATAGTATTTTGCAAAGCCTTCATCATCAAGGCCTTTAATACGGTTAAGCTTAAATTTTGACTTCTTCTTAATATACTTTGTCGCTTTATCTGATGGAGAAGTTTCAAAGTAAACCTTAAGTTTGTCTGCATTAGCTATTGGCTTGATCTTCCAGTTCTCATTTGGACGAGCATCGACAAAACCTTTTTCAATAGTTTGTTTTCTAATATAGTTGATTAGGACCTGACGATTACTGTCTGGGGCCGTAAAAACAACATTAGATTTTTTTGCACCTGGAAATTTACCACCGGTTGCACGAAAGCTATTAGTAGCAAGTATGAATTCTTGCTCATCAGTAACGGCCTTTCCTTGATACTTTAAGTTTTCAATTCTGAATGAATCCTTATTTAAAACCTTACAATTTTCATCGTAGTGTCTTCTCTTTGTGATATTGATCTCGTAAGTTAGACCGTCAATCATATCAAAGTTGTATGAACGAAAGCTTCCCCAGTTTAGAAGAGGTTGGTCCTTGCTGTAGTTTGGATCAATATGAGCAAACATCCCCGCAGAGCACTCTAGCCACAATTTAACTTCTTTTCCTGTGAGCTTTAGAGCGTAGAGCATATTAGGGTAGAGGTAGAGATCAGCTGCATTTCTCAATGTCAGATTTCCCTTTTCAACAGTTGTGTATCCATTTGGATCATTCTTTCTGCCACCTGTTTTAAAAGGTGCAACTGCAGATAATACTGGGAGCCCACTTAAATTAGCATCGCCTTGTATTGCTCTTTTCACATAATCAATTTGAGCATTAGAGACAATCTGTGTTGCCGCATCATCTTGGATTAGTGAGAGGAAGCTATAAAACTCCTCCTTAGAGAAACCAACTTTTTCACCTGCGAGCTTAATTGTTCGTTGGTGATCATCTTCAATGATTTCTGCAAGTTCAAGATCAGGTTTTACACTTGAATCTGATTCTTTATCATAAATCGAGTAGACTGAGGATTGTCCATCGATCACATGCCACTTACTTCCATCAAAGTTTAATTTTAAATCAATGATTCCAACGTGTGATCCCCATTTCCCAGGCATAACGGCAGCGACTCCATTTATTGTTCCTTTCTTCGCATCAATACCTTGAATTCCTTCATATTCTTTTGAAGGAAATAGAGCATGAGTGTGACCAAAGGCAATGGCATCGATATAAGGAACGCGACTTAGGTAGTAAACTGAGTCCTCTGCATAAAGCTTGTATTCATCTGTACTAATTCCTGAATGTGGAATTGCGATGATGACATCAGCGCCTTCATTTTTCATTTTCGCCGTAAGCTCTTTTGCGACTTCAATAATATCGCGGGCCACGACTTTCCCTTCAAGATTATTCTTATCCCAGACCATGATCTGTGGCGGAACAAAACCAATGTATCCAATTTTAAGTTTATGTGGCAGACCTTTTGTGTCCTTAACTTTTTTCTCTAAAATTACATATTGCTTAAAGTAAGGCGATGCTGGCTTACCATTTTCGTCTTTGTAAACGTTAGCATTGATATATGGAAATTTTGCATCTTTAAGAGAGGCATCTAGAAACTCTAGGCCGTAATTAAATTCATGATTTCCAATATTACCCACGTCATACTTTAGATGATTCATGAGTTTAAAAGCAGGGTGAACTCCTTCTTTTCCGTGAGTGGCCACAAAGTCGGCCATAGGATTCCCCTGAAGGAGATCACCATTATCGATGAGCGTATAATTATCTGCTTGTGCGGCATACTTTTTAATAAGTGTAGCCGTTTTAACAAGTCCAAATCTTTTACTTTCTTCGTTCTTATAATAATCGTAGTCTTTGTAGTAACCGTGTAGGTCAGTGGTTTCAATTACACGAAGTTTAACTTGTGTTTGTTCCTTACAGCCTACAATTAGAAAAAGAGACAGTGAAAATAAAAAGATTTTTCTCATATATATTCCTAGTAATAACGTCCTGAAGAGTAAGTAGCATCAAACATACGAGCTTTACCGTAAACTTTTACGTTACCCTTAAGTCCTGCAAAGCCATAAATTTGAGCTTCGCCAAAAGCTTCAGCATTATCCCAAACTGACGCTTCATCATAAACTCTTGCATTCTCATACACGTGAGCATTACCCCAAACTTTAGCGTAGTCTGAAATAATTGCACTACCTGTGATTTTTGCAAATCCTGTTACTTGGGCCTTGTCACAAACTTGTGCATTCTCACCAATATAAACATTCTTTGATACATAAGCTGTATCAGCAACGAATCCACCTTGTGTTCCATCATTGTTGATCCAATATTCACCTTCTTGTCCTGCACATGGTGCAGCTAAAGCTGGAAGGATAAAAAGCATAGCAGCTAGTAATTTCATAAATCACTCCTTAGATTTTTTCGATTAGCTCAATTAATTTCTTACCTAAATTATCCGATGCTAATCTCAAATTGGCAAAGAACTCTTCCTCTGTTGGATGCTCTCCGTCAACAATGTCAGTAACTGACTTTAAAAAGAGTGTTGGAATACTGAATTGATCAACTACCCAGCCAATTGCTCCGGCTTCCATATCTTTAAGAACTGCTTGATTTGTTTCTATTAACTTTTCATCTTCAGCACTCATATCAAGTGAGTTTCCTGTTGAAATAATAGCTGTCTTTAAATTCAGAAGTTTTCCATATTCTTGGGCAATAGGGTGATTTGTCTTATATATTCCGTAATTTTCATATCCTGGAATTGGTATTCTGCGATCGTGGAATACTGTCGTGTCTGCCGTGTAGACATCACCAACTTCTGCACCACGCTTTCTAAAGCCACCTGCAGTACCAGCATTAATTATCATGTCTGCTCCAAGCTCTTTTATTGCAAGAAGGGTAGAGACAACTGCTGGAGAGGTTCCTACATTTTGGACTTTATGATGCTTACATTCACCACTGATAATTATTGAAATTTTATGTCCATGATATTCACATTGATATAATTTCATTGGTAGATTTGGGTCTAATTTTTTGTCTTGATCTGTGATAGCTAGTTTCTCTAAAAGCGGTGCTGCTTCTGAGTCCATGGCCATGATGATGGCAATATTTTTCATAATGTCTCCATTTAAAATCTTTTATCTAAGTTTAATAGAAAAAGAGCATAATTTGAAATATTGCAGCTAACTTTCTAGATGGGTAGGGTAGATATTATCTTTTGAACGTGTTTGGGCGGCCACTCGTTGGAGCCACCTGATGATACGGTGGTACTTCTGCTTAATTAGATCTGCAGGAGGTAGTCCAGTAATGAGAATACGATTCAGATGGCAATAGAGTAATATATCGATATACTTGATATCGTTGCCAAAAATAAAATTCTTCGTTCCCAGTATTTCGTTAATATGAGTAATCTGTGATTCAAAATAATCAAGTGCACATGCTTGATCTTTATGAAAGATTTCATACTCTGAGATACGCTTTACTATAATTTCTTTTACTGACGAAATAACATCTTCTGGTGATTCATCTATATCTTGAACATACTTGGCCTGCTTAGCGAATTTTTTCTTCATAGCGCTAAGTCCTTTTGTATCTTTGTATGAGAAGTAAACGATACTTGCCCATAATGAATTTATACACCAATCTTGTAAGAGTTGGGCCTGCATCGCTTCTTCATTGTTTAAAAGAAAAAGCTCAGATTCTCCACGCAAGTCTTTGAAGTAGTTGATACAATTTCTAATGCCTAAGTATTTCTTATCGCCATCAATAATAGCAGGAAGACTGCTCATCTTAGCTGGCACACCCTGAATTTGAGAGTTCACATGGACTGTTTTTAACTTAAAGTCGATATTTAAAAATGAAAAAATTCTATTTACAGTTGCACAGTACGGAGAGAAGGATTCGACTTCATCGTTTCCTGCCCAAGAAATTAATACTTTATCCATGGCATAACTGTCGGAGAGTTACTTTAAAAAATTAACTAAATTTTGATGTCTTTAGCGATTTTCCAATCGATTTAAATCATAAAGACCAAATTCAATAGGATTTGTTTTAAAGGCTATTTCATGAATTTTATCTAGTGTTGGCCAAAATCTTTTATCACTTCTTCTCACACCATACTTATCAAGAAGCCTGCTATGAGCTGCCTGTGAAGTAGTATTCTTAATTGCATTTACAAAATTCGGTAGTTGAGATTTTTTAAGTTTAAAAATAGTATTCGGATAACTCCCTACAGTTCCTTTTGTTACAGTGAAGTTATCTTCTTCAGTAATTCTCTGACTTCCTTCTTTTAAGAGGTGAGAGATATTGTAGTGAGCATTGTTGTGAATTAACGTATATGTTTCATTAGTATCCTCAATCAAGATAAAAGATACTTGTGAAAAGAGATTTACAGCAGTCTTCTTCATCTCTTCGTTATTCATTAAGCTTTTGAGATTATCATCTTTAACTTCAAACCTCTTATTTAAAGCAGGAGCTAGTCTATTTTTTAATAGTTCAAATAGTTCACTCTTTGCGTCTCTAGTCTTATATGAAATTGCGGGCTCTTTCTTTATCCAAGCATAGCGTCCTACGATATGTTCTTTAACTCTATCAGAAGCTCTTTCGTACCATAGTTCTCTTTCTTCCAATCTTTGTTTTGAAGGTAGTAATGTTAGAAAGTTGAATTCACCTTCAAGTCTTAAAAAATCCATGTAAAGTCTAGTGTTGAGTTGATGAGATAAATTCCCATATACATCAAAGCCAGCAACCAGGAGGTAGTGAATTCTTTCTAAGAGTGGATAATCAATGACCCAAGCTGTTTTTGGATTTTGACCAACAAGTCCTTTCAAAACTGTCGCACTATCAAAATGTCTAAAAATAGTTAATGCTGCATTCTGATTGTTTCCATCGCCATTCCAAATAGAATTTAGATTTAGGATAGAGGAGTTTTGATCGATAAATTCTGACTTCTTTTTAAGATATTTTTCTTCTTCATTTTTATACTTGAACCATTGAACACCACCCACATTTGCAAACTGTGCAGGAAGACTCATACGCTCTAGCTCATTTGTAAGTGGAAAATTATTGCGGTTTTTATAAAGCTTAGGGTTTACAAAGAAAGTCCAAAAGTGATCCTGAATTACATTAAGGGCAATTTGACCGCGGCAAACAGGACCTTTTATAAAGTTAGAAATCGTGTATTGAGACTCTTTAAGAAGAAACTCATAACGTGATTCAACAGGTAAATCTTTAAAAGTTAAAAATGGGTTTGCTGCTTCTAGGGCTCGGTAGCTAGGAAGTTCTTTTACCTGATACTTTGGTGTTATAAATAATTTCTTATACCAATTCATTCTCTCTTTATCAAAGAGGTAAGGCATATGCGTTTTATCGACAATTGTCTCTTTCTGTTTCACTAGTCGATAGTAGACTCTCTTAACCTTTGGATCATCAAATGGCCTTCGAGAGGCAATGACTTTGATTGGTTTTCCAGTTGGTGTTTTAGATCTTACTAATTTATAAAAATTCGTTTCATTTTTTTCACTAAAATATAGATTTGCTAGGTAAAGGTGCTCATAAAGGTAGCGCGCCATAAGTTGATGTTTTTTACTTTTCTTGTTTAAGAAAAGTTCCCAATCTTTTATTTTTTTTTGTTCTTCTCTTGAAAGGGGAGCTTCTTTGTTGAAGTTTGAGCCTTGGGCTATCCAAGTTGTAATTAGCTCACTCTCTTTATTTGTTAGTGCTGGAAGGCCATATGGCATACCTCCAAAAGGAGAAGACTTCGCGTAGTTTTCAAATTCGTCTTCTTTTGGACAAAAACGATCATTTTCTAGGCTGAAGTCTAAGCTTGTCGGAAGAATCTTTGTCTCCGGAAGAGGCACAACCTCTTTTAACTTTATCATCTTTGCTATGACGTTTTTATTAAGAATTTTATGTGAAACTGAGAAGAAACCTTTATCTCTCCACTGCTTAGTTGAGTTTGCATCGATATAAAGTCGGCTTGGCGAAGCAACGATTAAGCGCTCTCCCATATAGACCTTATCTTTAGAGGCACCTCTTTCAACGGCTTCTCGGGAAGTTAGTTTTAGTTGGCAAGGTGAATCGTAGCAACTGTGACAAACAACACAGCGATTATCAAATATTGGTTTAATATCTTTGTTGAAATCAACTTTCTTCTTCCCATTCCAATGGTTTGCTTGTTGTTGGGAGAAGACAACACTATTATTTTCAATCTCTTTAATGGCCTTTTTAGTTGCCTCTTGGTGAATTTCTTTATCCTTTGGGACAAGGAGATCTGTCTCGTTATTATTTGAACAACTAATAAGAAAAATGCTCACTAGAGCAAGTAAAGAGATCACCTTCATTTAAACCATACCTAATTAAAATTATTTATGAAATGTTATAAAGATTGGCCTCAATTGTCATTTGATTTCGTTTTCTTTGGACGCGAAAGGTGAGTTCCTAGGTAAATACACGTTAAGAGAATTGCAGCTCCAATTATTTCAAGTGAAGAGAATGGCTCATTAAAAAGGAATATGCTTAGAGTCTTAGCAATCACTGGTTGTAATAAAATAATAAGTCCTGAAACAGAAAGTGGGGCACTTTTAAGGCCATAGCTAATTAATGACCAGCCAATGACCTGACAAAGAATAGCAAGCCCAAATACAGAAGGCAGATGCTCAAGAGCTAGGCTTTTGTGGCCGTGCTCAAATTGAGCGGTAATAAAGAGAATCGCTCCAGTCACAAGAGAAGAGTAGGTGATAATCTCTAGTGCAGTGATTTTCGTCTTAAATGTCATCAGGGACGTTTTCTTAATTGAAGTTGTATAAAGTGAGTAGCACAACCCTGTTGTCAGACCAAAGAGTACTCCCCAAAAGAATTCCTCTGACTGATAGAATTGAACTTGGCCTTTTAGAATGAGAAATACTCCAAAGAAAGCAAAGAGAAATACTAGTAGCTTTTTGAGTGTTATTTTTTCTTTATAAAGGATAAGGCCAAAAACAAGTAAGTAGAAAACTTGGGTATTGCCTAAAATTGTAGACATGCCAGCACCAATTAAGTGAACTGATCGATGCCAAACAAATAAGTCCATAGCAAAGCAGAAACCTATGACGGCCGTCATAGTATAGAAGCGTTTGTCCTTGATATAATTTTTCTTAATAAGAAGTTGGTAAATAAGAAGAATTGAACCCGCAATTGAACAACGAAGAGCGCCAATCATGCTCGGAGAAAGGTCACCACTGAGATTTTTAACAAAAATAGGTGCTAATCCGATGCATATTGTTCCTAAAATTAGGCTTATGACACTTGTGTTCATTTTTACTCTCTTTTAAGTTTCTTTTGAGTTTCTTTAACTTGCCACTGTGTGCAAGAGAGTATAGCTCAACAAATGGCCCCAAGGGTATATTTTCTTTTAAATTTACTGACGATTTGACGATAATTGCATAAAGTATAGCTACGCTATAAATATAAAGGAGATATATTGTGAATTTATTCAAAATCACTGTTGTTGCCGCTCTACTAAGTGTAAGTGCTTACGCTGGAGATGCTGCTAAAGGTAAAGCAATTTACAAGAAAGTTAACTGTGCTCTTTGCCACAATGCTGATGGTATGGGGAAAGCTGCAGATGTTAGTAAAATTGCAATTGTTAAAGGTCCAAGAATTGCTGGTCTAGATGCTGCTTACGTTGCTGAGCAAGTTACTGCGATTCAATCAAAGAAGAGAAAAACTAAGAATACTTCTATGATGTGGACAAAGGTTCGTGGTCTTTCAGCTCAAGACATTAAAGATGTTGCGGCTTACGTAACGACTATGTCAAAAGATAAGTACAAAGGTATGAATCAAAAATAAGACAAATAGAAAGGGCCTCTTATGAGGCCCTTTTTTTATTATTTAATTTCAAAAAACACTCTAAAACCACCGTAATTCTGATCGTAAATTCCATTGAAGTCATTACCTGAAACTTCAATTAACCTTTTTAAACTGAAGTCTAGGCTAGTGATAACCTTTTCTCCATTTAAGTATTTCTCATACTTCTCTTTCGTTAAGAGGTCTTTAACGTTAAAGCTCGCAGTAATTTTAGAAAGGTCTTGGTTATCTATGATATCAACTTGTGAAAGTTTCTTATAAATACCATCTTGATAGAAAAGAATATTAGCACTCTTTGTTCTTACTTCCATTTCGATATTGCGAAATGTTTTATAAGTGAATAGATCAAAGATGTTCTTTTCTTTAAAGGCAATGCTTTTATCTGTTTGACTACATTGGAGCATTTGAATGTTCAATGTCAGTTCAATATTATCTCCAATTTGCTTGGAACTATAATTTTTAACTTTATATGCTTGAAGCTTATTTCGATAGAGGTCCTTCTTCTCATTACAATTTGCCCTTGCACCGTCAGATACTTTAACGACACCCTGTGATGGCATAGCTTGGCAAATTCCTGAACATAGAACTGAGGTAAGGATTATTGATCTCATCTTTAATTCTCGCTTGTTGCTAAATAAAGTAATGAACATTTATAGCACTTTTAAGGATGAGTTTGTTCAAGATGGGAAGATTTACAGGAGATGTCTTAAGTTTAGACATAAAAAAGGCCTCTAATTAAGAGGCCTTTTTTCAAATTATGCATTTGATTTCAGTAGCTTAGAGAGCCATTCTTTCACTCGATATAGCACTAAGTGAATCGTTGGAACGAGTGTGTATGTAAAGAAGATTGAACCTAGCATACCACCAATCAAAACCGCACCCATGGCCGACTTCATTTTGTCGATCATAAAGAGCTGTGGCATTGTACCAGCGATAATGGCAATAGAAGTCATTAGAATAGGTTTCAGTTTTTCCTCGGCCCCTAACCATAATGCTTCCTTAATCTCAACACCTTCATCAAGCTTTTGCTGAGTATATTCAATCATAAGAATGGCGTTGTTAACGGCAAGTCCTACAACCATTACAATGGCCATCATGGAACCAATATTAATCGTCTGCTCTGTGTAGAACATCATTAAAAAAGATCCTAGGAAAGATGTTAGAATCGCTGAACCAATTGACACTGGGAATACAAATGAGTTTAGGATCGCAACAAGTAGCATATAGGTTAAGATAACCGCTAACATGAAGGCTTTTCCCATCTCTTGTTGAGATTCTTTCTGACTTTCTGCTTGGCCTGCGAACATAAATTTTGTTCCTTGTGGCAGTTCTGCCTTATTGAATTGCTGGCCCAGATCTCCCATGATGGCACCAACAACACCTTTTACAACAAAGGCCTTGATCTGAATGATTCTTTCTTTGTCACGTCTTTTAAGAGGCGAAGATGCTTCGACAACTTGAACCTTACCAAGGCTTGAGATTGGGATAAGTCCATCCTTTCCATGAATTAGAAATTTATCAAAGTCAGAGATATTTCTTTTAAATTCTGGCGCAAGAGTTACGTTTATATCGTATTCTTCACCACCTTCTTTATAAACGGCATCATCATTACCATTTACAAGTGCACGGATTGTGCCCCCAAGACGCGAGCTTGAAAGGTTTTGACGAATTACTTTTTGAGGTTCAGAAATAAACTGAATCTCCATTTTTGGAATTCGGTAAGAGCTTTCAATTGAACTAAAGTATCCTGAGTCCTTCATGATCTTTTGCATTTTTTCTGATGCAATAATCATATTATCGAAATTATCTCCTGTGACGTTTATTGTAATATCACCATCATTACTAGCGTTTCGACTACCACCAGTTAGAGTGATTTCTGCTTCAGGAATATTAGATACCTTTGGAAGTAGATCATCCATGATTTCTTTATAGTCTCTTTTTCTCTTTGTTGCTGAAGTTAAGTTGACGGTAATACGTGATCTTTCTTCACCGTCATAACCAATATCTGAAAGAGTTGAAACAACCTCTGGGTACTTTCTTATAATCTCATCAACCTGTTGAGTGATCTGAGCTGTTTTTTCAATTGGTGAACCATCTGGCATAAGAATAAATGCCTTAAATTCATCACGGTCAGACTTTGGAAGGAACTCATTACCAACACGTTTTGCCGGATAAACAATTGTAAAGAAAAGCGCCATTAGGACAATAATTGAAGTAATAGGCCAATTCATAAATTTATCAAAGAACCAACGATACTGTTTCGTTGCCCAAGCAAGTAAGCGATCGACAAGACCTGCGAGCTTAGGGAAAGGTCCTTTTAAAGTATCAGGGTCTTTTAGAAGTAAGGCACAAAGCATTGGTGTTAACGTAACAGATGCTAGAATCGAGAAGATCGTTGCAAATACAACAGTCATACCAAATTGAAGCATGAATTTACCAACGACACCACCCATGAAGGCCAGTGGAGTAAATACAACTAGGTTTGTTCCTGAAGAGGCCATTACAGCAAGTAAAACTTCTTTCGTCCCATCAATGGCTGCCGACTGAGAGTCTTTTCCCATTTTTAGATGCTTGTAAACGTTTTCGATAATGATAAGAGCGTTTGCAATGAGGGTACCTAGACATGTACCGAATGCAAGAAGTGTCATAACGTTAATTGAAAACGATGACATGTCCATAAGGAAAAGTGTTGAGATAATTGAAGTCGGAATTACGATACTTGCAATAAGGGCACCACGCCAGTCTCCCAGGAATGTTAAAAGAATCGCAATTGTTAAACCAATACCAATGAAGATCGAGTTAATTGTACCTTTTGTATCATCTAGTGTAATTCGAGTTGTATCAACGACTAGTTCAAGTTGCATCCCATCAGGTAGCTCACTTTGTACTTTCTCAAGAGAACTCTTTAAATTTTCAACGATCTTAATAGCATCACCATCAGAAAGCTTTAGTACTGATAGACCGACTACTTCCTTTTCATTGAAGCGTGCCATCGTTTCAACTTCTTTAAAGCTATCTGAAACATTTCCAATTTCTTGAAGCTTAAAAACTTGTCCCTCTCGGGAAACAACTTCTAGATTTCTGATCTCGTCAACGTTGGCAAACTCCCCAACGAAGCGAACACTAATCTTAGAGTCTGTAGTATTAATTGATCCACCTGGGATATTTAGGTTCTTTCTAGAGATGGCCGCAAGAACATCCTCAATTGAAAGATAATTTTGAATAAGAAGGTTATTATCTAACTCAATATTGATCTCTCTTTCTCGTCCACCAAAAATGTCAACAGAGGCAACACCATTGATAGATGATAGGCGAGACTTAAGTTTTTTATCAGCATACTCATATACTTGAGTCAGGTCATGCTTTGTACTTGAAAGAGCAAGAGTTGCAATTGGCTGAATTAATGGGTCAAACTTTGCAATGATTGGACGATCTGCTCCATCTGGAAAATCGTTTAAGATTGCTTCAACCTTATCTTTTACTTCAATTGATTTGATATTAGCGTCTGCTTCAATATCAAATTCAATGATAACAATACCAAAACTGTCACGTGCATCTGATTTGATTTTCTTAATTTGAGAGACTTCTGAAATTTCGTCCTCAATCTTCTTTAAAATTTGTGATTCGATTTCTTCAGGTGATGCACCAGCATAGACCGTTTGTACTGTAATAAGTGGAAGCTCAACCTTAGGTGTCGGTTCAATAATTAAGTTACCAATTGAAACCAGTCCCATTACCATAAAGATGGCAATAAAGATGATTGTTGTGGCAGGGCGTTTAACAAATATTTCGATCATCTTCTAACTCCTTAATCCTGATCCACTAGTGCTTTGATGATATTTACTTTTTCGCCATCATTAAGATAACGTTGGTCACTTAGCACAACAGTGTCTCCTTCAGTTAGTCCGCTTTTCACAACATAGAAGTCTTCGTTACTATCACTTACTTCAATATTGCGTTTTGTAACGATATTCTTATCATTAACGATGAATACGTTATGCGAACCACCTCTTTCTGAAACAGCTTCTCTTTTAATCGTTAAAGCATTTTCTAATTTGTGTGTTTCGATATTCATAATATAGAGATTTGTTGGAATCTTTTTATTTGCAAAAGATACAACGATTTTATGCAGGCCCGAAAGATAATCAGCTTTGGCATCAACCGAAACTACATTTCCGTATACTTTCTTATCTTTTACGCGAATACTAACAAGTGCTCCTGGCTTTATTAGATTTGCCACTTTTGGTGCAACTGATGCATGAATTCTTGGACCAATATTACTACCTGTTACAATGACAAAGTTTGAGAAGGCCCTTCTCGTAACCTTTGTTGTATTAACTGGAGTTCCTGAAACAGCACGAATTGTATACATAGTCGCAGTTTCTTTGCCTTTCTTTCTTTGTAGGTCTAAATCTTTAACAAATAAGCTACCTGCGTAAACAAGACCAACTATTAAAACGAAGATTATTTGCTTCATAATTATTTATCTCCCTTTCCTGTAGTCGTAAGAAGTCGATCCATCTCAGCACGAGTTACCTTTAGTTGTAATTTCGTTTGAGCAAGATTTAGACGGTGTTGAGTTAGTTGAATTTCACTATCATTGAGCTGAAGTTGTGATACTCCACCAGACTTAAAAGAGCTAAGAGCTACTTTATAAGATGAAGAGGCTAGTTTTACAGCTTCAGCTTCCGCATCAAATCTTTCTTGAAGGCCTTCGTAGTCTTGTTCAAGTTTTAAGTATTGAGTTCTAATTTCTCTTCTTAGTTGATTAAACTTCAAGCGCGCGATATTCGCATCACTTCTTTTTATAGCTACTTCTGAGTTCTTACTTCCTCCAAGATCCCAGTCAAACGTAAACTGTAAACCAAATGAAATATCATTTTGGTTATGTGAGATATCTCCTGAGAATGGTTTATCAACTCGATAAGTAAGAGGAGAGTAGGCAACAAATAATCCAAGGTCGGGAAGACGTTGGCTCTTGGCAAGCTCAACAGAGAAGTCTGATAGTTGAATGCTTTCTTTCAGAATCTTTACATCAACTGTTTCATCAAGCTTTTGTAAGTTTGAGGGTATCGTTGCAATTTTATCTTTAGCATTAAAGTTATCAGCAACTACCTTTACGTCATCTTCTGGTTGTAGGGCCAGAAAGTTTTTGATGTCTAAGATTGCATTTTTAAGGTTTTTCTTTGCAATAATCCAATTTGGTTTTCTACTGGCAAGGTCAGCTTGCATTTTGATATTATCATTTCGTGAGATACGTCCGTAAGAAACACGTTCTTCAAGCGCATTTTTATTTTTAACAGCATTTTTATATGAGTCTTCAGTTATTCGTACAAGCTCTTGGTTGAATAAAACTCTGTAGTATAATTGTCTTGCAGCATTCTCAACTTCAGCCTTTGTTACAACTGTTCTCAACTTTCCGATCTTATTTGCAGATTCTGCAATATCGACACCACTAGAGATTTTTCCAAAAGTGTATAAAGGTTGTGTGAGCTGAACTCTTGCATTGTGATTCCAGTCATAACCGTGAGGCATGATATTACCTTTACCATCATTTTTCGTTAAGCCTGCAGATATTGAAAGGACTGGAAATAGATTAGATGTTGCACTACTTAGTGTTTCTTTGGCCTGTTCTAATTCTTGTCTTGCAATACCAACATTTTCATTTCTTTTGACTGCAAGTTCAACTACTGATTGTTCGTTTAAACTGTATTGAGCAGCGCTTACGCTACTAGCAAGTCCAAACAAGACAATATAAGTCTTGATCCTTCTCATGAGTGTGGTTCTCCTGTATATTCTGTCTCTTTAGATTCTCTTTAAGATTTTTTTATTTTATCTTTTTGACTGATAAAACTCTTCAATCATTCCCAACTGACATAAAAGTTTACTTTTCTCATCTTGAGAAAATCTTGAAACTAGTTCATGCCCCATGCTGAAGTAGCGAGGAAGTACTTTATTGATTAATTCAAGGCCCTCTTCAGTAAGTGTAATTTTCTTTGACCTAGTATCGTTTTCGTCAATGGCCTTCTTGACTAGATTGGCCGCTTCAAGTCTTTTAACGATTCCCGTGATATTGGCCTTCGATACTAGAAGCTCTTCTGCTAACTCTGTTGTCGTAACTGATTCTTGATCTGTTAAGTGTAGGATGACAAGGACATCAAATTGAGGCTTTGTAAGTTTAAAATGCGAAACTTCTTCAGAGATCATTTTATCGAGGATTCGAGTTGTGCGAATCATGCGTCCGATAATACTTTCCTGTACATATTCACTCTTTATTATTGACATTGTTACTCCAAGTTTGTTAATGTGTTAACTATATAGTTAACATGTTAACTAAGTTGAATCAAGAATTTTATTCAAATTGACGGTAAGTTAACAAAAGGTAGTAGCTAGATGAATAATACTAAACAGAATTTGATTGATGTTGCGATTCCTTTAATGGCAAAAAATGGTGTCTACGGCGTAAGTTTAAGAGATATAGCGAAGAAGGCCGAGATTAATGTCTCTTCAGTTCTTTATCACTTTGGTTCAAAAGAAGAATTTATTACGACATGTGGTGAACACTGTATCAACTTACTCGCTGAGCAGATTAAAGAAATTTCAAAACATACCTTTGATACTGTTGATGAGCTAAACCAAGTGATCAATCAAGGTGTGGAACAGGGTAAGGAAGCTATCGCAATTTGTGTCATGCTTCTTGTTATCGACTCACCTGGCTTTAGAGAAATTTATGAAAATTATGTCTCGGATGCATATGTATCTGTTCATGGACAAGAGAATCCATTCTTATTAAATCTTAGATCATTTATTTCTTATATGATCTTTAAGAGAGTTGATCTAAAAGTAGCAAAAGAAAAATATGAGGGGAGTGGTATGGTAGAATTATTATGCCAATCCCCAGTGAGTGCACTGTAGATTATTTTCTACAGTGCGTTTCATGCCACATCTTTTCAAGATTCTCACGATCATCAGGATGAGCAATTCTAATCAACTCTTGTGCTCTTTGATTAAGACTCTTTCCGTATAAATCAGCAATACCATACTCTGTAACAACATAGTGCATATGTGATCGAGTTGTTACGACACCTGCTCCTGACCTTAATGTTGGAACAATCTTAGGGTAACCTTTTGCACTTCGTGAGTTGATAACAATAATAGGCTTACCTCCTTCAGAAAGTGAGGCGCCTCTCATAAAGTCCATCTGGCCACCAACTCCAGAGATAATACGATGGCCGATTGAGTCTGCACAGACCTGTCCTGTAAGATCAATTTCAACGGCACTATTGATCGCACATACTTTTGGGTTTCTTCTAATGATACTTGGGTTATTTACATAGTCTGCTTCAAGTTGAATAACGCTTGGGTTGTCATTGATAAAATCATGTACATCTTTGCCTCCAACAATAAAGGCACTAACTGTTTTTCCACGGTGAACATTCTTACATGAATTATTTACGGCGCCACTTTTAATTAAATCAAGCGCACCATTTGACCACATCTCTGTATGAATCCCTAGGTTCTTGTGGTTCTTTAAACTAGCCAGAACTGCATCAGGAATTGATCCAATTCCCATTTGAAGAGTTGAGCCATCTTCAATAAGAGATGAAGTGAGTTGTCCTATCTTTAAATCCTCTTCACTCAAGCAAACTTCTTGATGGCCGACAATTTCGTGATCAATTTCAATCGCATAATCAATATCATTAATATGAATAAAGCCATCACCATGAACACGAGGCATATGTGGATTAATTTGAGCAATTACAACTTTTGCACTACTTACTGCAGCCTTTGCAATATCAACAGATGTACCTAGAGTGCAGTGCCCATGTTGATCAGGAGGACTGACGTGAATAAGTGCAAAGTCTAGAGGAATTCTACCGCTTCGAAATAAGTTTGGAATTTCAGATAGAAAGCATGGAAGATAATCAACTCTTTGGTAGTCGATATGTTTTCTCACATTTCCGCCAACAAAGAGATTGAGAATTTTAAAGTTTTCACAATATTCTTCATTTGCATATTTCGCATCACCGTGAGTATGTAGGTGAGTAAGTGTGACATCTTTTAATTTATGAGCATTTTCAAGTAACCCGTCAATTAGGGCCTGTGGCGTAGAATCACCACCATGAATAAAAATATTTGAATTAGAATATACTATCGATAAAGCTTCCGCTGCATTTGAAACAATTTTCACAAGCACTCCTTTGTGTTCATATTTTACGAAGATTTGGCCGAGATTTAAAGTATATTTGGTTACAATTTTTATATGCCATCTATTAAAAAATTAAGGTATAACCTCTAACTATTATGGTAGTTGCAACAACGAGTAAGAGACTCAAAGAACTTATTTATTTTACTATTCCACTTGTAATTGGCCAGGTTGGGCAGATGCTTTTTAACGTCGGTGATATTTTTGTTGCCGGACGCTATTCAACATCAGCAGTAGCATCTATTGGTGTTGCAGCAGGTATGTTGTCTCCTTTTATAATGATTGGAATTTCAACGTTATTTTCTGTCAGTGCAGTTACGGCAAGAATGCGTGGAGCTGATACGAATCCACACGAGAATGGCGTATGGGGAAGTGGAATGACTTTAGCACTTCTTTTAGGAAGTGTTATTTGTACGGCCCTTTATATCTTTACTTACTTTGTTGACTATATCGGTTTGAATAAAGAGATCGTACCTCTTGTTAAGACTTATCTTTATTGGGTCAATATCTCTATTATTCCTGCACTTATTTTTCAAATGATTAAGGAATATCTTCAAGCTTTTGATAAAACAATTTTTGCCAATGCTCTTATCATTTTTATGAATGTCGTTAACCTCATTATGAACTACTGTTTAATGTTTGGGATTGGACCTATTCCTGAAATGGGAATAAAAGGTGCGGCAATTGCAACTGTTGTAACTCGCTTTATTCTAGCTTTAATTATTTATATTTATGCTTATCGAGTACTTCCAATTGAAACGCATTTTAGTAAAAAGTCTTTTAAGGAATTGATAAAACTTGGAATACCAGTTGGTCTTGGAACTTTTATTGAAGTATTAATGTTCTCAACTGTTACTGTCTTAGTTGGACGCATGAGTCTTGTAGCATCAGCGTCTCACAATATTGTTCTAACAATTGCGGGACTAACTTTTATGGTTCCTCTTGCCATCAATGGCGCGGCAGGGGTTAAGGTCGGCTACGCTCTTGGTAGAAAAGATATGGAGATGATTAGGAATTATGCCTATGGGTGTATCTTTATGGCCGTATCTTATATGGTCATAACGGCAATATGCTATTTCTTCTTTCATGAATTCTTAATGGGACTCTTCACGACTGATCAGGCCGTTGTTCTTTATGGATCAGGACTATTCTTATATGTTGCTTTATTTCAAATACCTGATGGACTACAAGTCGCAATGTGGGGAGTCTTAAGAGGGCTTGGTATGAGTAAGCAACCAATGCTCTATTCGTTTTGCGGTTATTGGCTAATTGCAATTCCTGTTGGGATTTATTTAAGCTATCAACACGGAATGGAAGCAGCTGGTTTATGGGCGGGACTTGCAATAGGACTTACTATCGTTTCAATGATTCTCTCGCTTTTATTTAAAAAGAGAATTGGTGAACTTTCTAAGGAATGGGGCGTTTAGGATTCTGATTGCTGCTTTAGTTTTTCTTCAATATAGAGAATGACTTTGTCGAAGTCGAACGGCTTCGTCATAAGATCAACAGCACCTAGCTCCTTTGCTCTTTGTGCATTTAATTCGTCAATGAAGCCTGTAATAATTAAAACTGGAGGTGTTGGAGCATTAAGCTTTCCAATTTCTTCCAAAAGTTTTAGGCCATCCATTTTTGGCATTTTTAGATCAGTGATGACAAAGTCGACAGGATTATGTTTTGCATAGTCTAGGGCCAACTCACCATTTTTGACACCTATGGTTTCATAACCAAATGACTCAAAGGTTTCCACGTAGATATCATTTAATGTCGGTTCATCTTCGGCGACCAAGACCCTCTTCTTAGCTAACATATAAAAATTGTATTTAATCTTTCTACCTAAGGCAAACGTATAAATAAAAACTGTGTTTTAAATCACATAATACAGTTATTCTAGATAGTTACGTGAATTAACCAATGGCCAATTTTTTTGATTTTAATGCCCATTTTTTGCCAAAATTGACGAGAACTCTCTTGAGGTTAAGGCAAAAATTAAGATTTTTTTTCGTAAAAACTGACACTTGTCAGTTACCAATTAGTCCATTGTGCTAATCTAAATTTAATTTAGGAGGCATGTATGAAGCATATATCAGTCGAAGAATTTACTACTCCCGCAGTTCACGTTGTTGATCAAAATGCCAGTATCGATATCGCTTTTAAGATTATGAAAGATAATGGAATTAGGCATCTTCCTGTAAGTGACGGGAATCAAATTGTGGGAATCATTTCAGAAAGAGATGTTATGTCAATTTATGGAAAGAGCTGGTGTGATGGAGTTTTAGTTAAAGACTTCATGAATGAATCTGTTCTTGCTGTTAACAAGGACGATAGCTTAGGTGAAGTAGCTTATCAGCTATCAAGTAATAAAGTTGGCTCAGCAATTGTACTTAATAATAGAAATCGTGTGTACGGTATTTTTACTGTTACAGATGCACTAAATGCTTTAGTCGAAGTTTTTGTCGATGACGCTTATAAGAGAAGTGATCTTAGAAATTAATTTCATCCTTCTTGAAGAGAACCGGACATACCGGTGACTCTGAAGCTAAGTGTAGTGGGAGTGGAAAGCCTGAAAAGAAGTACTTTCCAGCAGGCACGTCGTCTAGTTTTAAATTTTCAAAAATGGCAGCTTGCTTAAAAAGTGTATTATGAATCGGCCTATTTCTGCTCCCTGGACAAAAGTCAGAAGACTTCCAAGAAGTACCATACATATCAAAGTTAGGGTTTTGTAATAAGTAGTCAGCACTTTCTTGTGAAAGTGTTAAGACATAATTAGGGTCGTGCAGTTGTGATTTGTTTATTGGCATTTCTTCGACTGACAAAATCAACTTGCATGGAATCTCATCTCCAAGCTCGGACTTAAGCTCACTTAGTGAGACTTCCCAATGGTAAATACCATCAAGGCCTTCTACAGGTTTCCAGTTTTTTCCTTTTAGTTTTACGACAACTACTGGCCCAAAAAATGAATTTATTTGCTTCTTAAAATAGTCATCGACGCTCATCCCATTTTTCATAGTGTGAGATTGTGCTTCCATATGAGTGAGACTATGTGGTTTTAAAGTATGAGCATCATAATTTACTGGAGGACCTTTTGGATCATTCATCGAGTAAATATTCTCTCGCTTATAGCCTTGACCTTCAAACCACATTCCAGGCATTGATTCTGTAATAATTGGACTTAGGATATAAGGCATTTTAACTCCAGTGTTTATTGAGTTATCATTGTAGCATTAATAAATGAATTAGAGGTAGTAGAATGCATATACCAAAGCTATTCAAGCAGGAAGATAGGACCGAGTTAATAAAGCAGATGAAGGAGACGACATTTGCGAATCTGATATCAAACGGAACTGAAGGGATTGAGGTTAATCATCTTCCACTTTGCGTTGTCGAAGAAGAGGGGAAGCTATTCTTATTTGGACATATTGCAAGAGCAAATTCTCTTTGGAAATCCACACTTGATAACAGTGAGGTTGTAACTACCTTCAATGGCCCTCATTGTTACATTTCTCCTAATCATTACCCAACTAAGAAAGAGACTGGTAAAGCTGTTCCAACATGGAACTATATTGTTGTTCATGCTCGTGGAAAAATTTCATTTATTGAAGATAAGGAGTGGATTCTTAATTCGATTGAGATGCTTACTAATGAACAGGAAGAAGGAGGCCACAATCCTTGGAAGGTTGAAGATGCTCCTCGTGATTATACACAAAAGCTTCTGGCCGCAATTATTGGAATTAAAATTGAAGTAACCTCTCTTGAAGGGCAGTGGAAACTTAGCCAAAACCAACCAGTTGAAAATAGACAAGGAGTGATCTCTGCTCTTAGTTCCTCAGATGATCCTTATCAAAGGGAAGTCGCTCAAAGAATGAAATTATAAATCTATCATTGTCTGACGATATAAAAAAAGGTCAGTATTAAACTGACCCTTTTGTTGATAGATTAATTTTTTTGGCATTTCTCATATAATTCTCCTTGAGTTGATTTCCTATGAATTAAGTATATGTCTCAAAAAGAATTTTTAAGTTTGTTTCGAGTCTAATTTCTGCAAAGTGATTGTGAGTTTTTTGTTAGTCGTATTGAATACTCAACTATGATAACCTTTCTTTTATCAATATTAAACATTCTTAACTATTAAAACGTCGATAGGTAGTACACGAAATTTAATTATAAAAAGGATGTATCGATGAGAATTACTTTTCTTGGAGCAGCTGGTGGTGTTACTGGATCTAAAACTTTGTTAAAAGTTGGGAAGGATTATAAAGAGCAGTATCTTGTTGACTATGGACTCTATCAAGGGGCCAAGGAAAATCGTGAACGCAATTGGATGTCGTATCATGGTGCCAGTAAGCTAAGTGCAGTTTTTTTAACTCATGCACATATTGATCATTCCGGCCTTTTACCTCGTCTATATCGGGATGGTTTTCGAGGTAAGGTTTATTGTACAAGGGAAACATTTAGGCTTTGTCAGATCTTATTAATGGATTCGGCCCGTATTCATGAAGAAGATGCAAAATATGCAAATCGAAAAAAGATCTCAAGACACAAGCCGGCCCTTCCTTTATATACAACGCAGGAAGCTCAAGCTGTTCTTGAACACTTTGAAGTTGTGGATTTCGAACAAGAGCTGACAATTACTAACAATATTGCAATTACTTTTTTCTGGGCCGGCCATATTCTTGGAGCAAGCTTTATTCGAGTCCGCTATAAAGCAGCTAGTGGAGAAGTTAAAACAATCGTTTTTTCTGGAGATGTTGGGCATAAGAGAAATATCCTTTTAAACGAACCTCAAGTTATCTGTGAAACTGATTATCTTGTTTTAGAATCTACATATGGAGATAGGCTACATGCCCGTATTCCTGCAAAAGAAGTTTTAGGAATGTATCTAAATACAATTTTAAAGCGCGGTGGAGTTGCGGTTATACCGGCCTTCTCAGTTGGTCGTACACAAGATATTCTCTATCTTATTAAAGAATTGATGAATGAAGAGGCCATCCCTAGCGTACCTGTTCATTTAGATAGCCCACTTTCTAAGAAAGCTAACCGTATATTTAATGATTGCTTTCGAAAGGGTCATGTCAAAGATAATGTAACAGAGGATATCGATATTTATCCTGATACATTTGAAGAAATCGAAGATGTTGAAGATTCAAAGGCCCTTATGGAAAAGTCTGGACCTCGTATTATCGTTAGTGCTTCAGGGATGATTGATGGTGGGAGAGTTGTGTATCATGTAATGAAGCATATTGTGGATGAAGATAGTGGAATAATTTTAGTTGGCTTCCAACCTGAAGGAACGAAAGGTCGTATTCTAATTGATGGTGAAAAAGAACTCCATATGCATAAACAGAGACTTCCAGTTCGAGCTAGTATATTTTATATCGATTCATTATCTGCGCATGGTGATTACTTAGATCTTATCGGATGGCTAAATGAATCACGTATTTCACCTAAGCTTGTTATTTTAAATCATGGTGAAGAAAAGGCATCAAGTCATTTTAAAACTCTTCTCGAATCTCAGTTAAGTCTTAGGACAACGATTGCAATCTTAGGGGAGGAATTTGATTTAGAGAATATTTATGATAATCAAACAAAGGTCGCAAGTAAGTTAGCAGCGTGAGGTAAGAGGTTAATGAAGATTGATTATGAAAGAGGAATTACATATAAGTATCTTATTGCTTTCGTATCGATTCTCTTATTCACTATAATTGCTCAAGCTTTAATGCAATTTCTCATTCTTCAACAGGAAAGTTACTCCCAGGTTATTAACTTAGCTGGTCGCCAACGTATGCTAAGTCAAAGACTTGCTAAGCAGTCTTTAATTTATTCTTTTAATACTAGTGTTGAGCCAAGGAGTGAAGTAAGTAAAGAGATCCTTGTCACAAAAGAATTACTGTTTTCTACTCATGAGGATTTGAAAAATGGTAGTGAAGATAAGGGAATAGCTCCTGCATTTTCGCCAAATATTAAGCAGCAGTATAAAGATCTCGATCCCATTTTAAGTAGTATTGATAGGAATATTAACTGTATCGTAAACTTGTGTGAGAATCAAAAGAAAAGCCTTGAAGAGATTGTCAAAGATACAGATTTATTTTTAAAAAATATGAATAAGATAGTTTTTGAGTCTGCAGATTATTCTAAAACGAAAATATTAAATTTAAGTAAAATAGAGCTGCTTTTATTCTCATTAATCATTCTTCTATTAATTTACGAATTTTTTAAAATTCTTATTCCTATTAAAAGAAAGCTTGTTAGTCAATTAAAAGAACTACAACAAAAAGATCAAGTGATTACTCACAGTTCAAAGCTTGCGGCCATTGGGGAACTAGCCGCTGGTGTTGGCCATGAGATTAATGGGCCACTAACAATTATAAAGGGATACCTTGCCCGACTAAAAAAAGAGAACTTCAAATCTAATGAGCATGAAGATTATATCGTAAAGTCATTAGAGAAAATAGAATCGTCAGCAACACAGATTGAAAATATTGTTAAAGGATTAAGGAATTTTTCTCGCAAGGATGGACAAGGATTAGTTTTATTTGATCTATCTGCAGTCTTAAATGACTGTATCCTTATGATTGAAGAGATATATGAACACTATGGGATTAGCGTGTCATTTGAAAATTCTTTAGGTGAGTTACAGGTGAAAGGAAGTCCTGGGAAGATACAACAAGTTGTGATGAATTTACTTACCAATGCTAGAGATGCTCTTGAGCAGAGTGAGGTAAAGCAGATCAAAGTAACTCTCACTAGTTGTGACGATAAGGCCGTTATTGAAGTTTCTGATAGTGGTGCAGGGATTAGTGAAGAGAATAAACGAAAAATTTTTGAACCATACTTTACAACTAAGGAGTATGGAAAAGGAAGTGGATTAGGTTTATCTCTATCTCATAATTTCATCAAGGAGCATGGTGGTTCAATTACCATTGATTCTAATTCTGGGGGTGGAACAACTTTTAGAATTGAAATTCCTCTTTAATCACAAAGTGGGGATAAGATCGTTCTAAGTTGGCTACCATTTAACTCGGCTTGATATGGTGAGTAACCACTTGGTCCATCACCCATAATATTCTTATCATCTAAAATGATTTTTCGATCAGGACATCTTCTATCTTTATATGCATCAGCTAATCCCAAATTATGGGCGAGTTCATGGATATAAAGCTTACATCTTTTTTGATCATTAATATTTGCAACGTTTGCAAATTTATGAGTTGCCCATTCTTTGGCCGTAGGCCTTTTGTGTTCCTTAGAGATCGTAATCGTGTGATCGCATTTGAATCGATCCATGATGCCAGTCTCTTCTTTTAAATCGACATTAAGCTTTAGCCCGTGTCTTGCGTAAAAATCTTTCACACAAGGCATTGAGTTTCTTACAAGTGCCATTGATTCTTCTTTGTCTTTCTCATTACCGTCAAACTTTAGGTAGAGTGAGACATCGACATTAACAAGACCTTCTTTAATGTAGGTTTTATACTTTGTCTTTGTTCCAACATACTTAAAGAGGTCGCTATTTTTATCACAAAGTGATTGCGATTTATAATCGACCTCGACTACCGAGTCTTCAGGTCGATTTTCCAGACAGCTTTTAATATAAGTGCTCTTATTAGCATAGTATGAGATTCTTCTTTCGCTGCTACCATACTTTAAATTCCACCCTTCAAATTCTCGATCAGTTGAAAAGTAGAGGAGTTCACTATTTAGGCAAAGATTCTTATCCTTCACAGCATTTATATTTTTAAGTTCACCCGTTACTGATCTAACGACGAGCTTACTCTCTAATGCCTGAAACTCTTCTTTTAATGGCCTTAATCTTTCTATAATATCTTTATTCTCTTTTTGTAGTCTTGCTATTTCTGCTGCCGTTTCTTGGGGTTTGAGCATGCGATGATAGAGGGTGTTCTTCTTTGATACCTCTTCTTGATTCTTATTAAACTGAGAATGAAGTCGATTAATTTCTAACTCTAATTCGTAATAGGTATCGAGATCACCTGCATGAGTAGGTAAGGAGATGGCAAATATAAGAAGGCTTATAAAATAGAACATGTTTTCTTTTCGGTATAAAAGTAAAAAAAATTACTTTTAAATATGTAATGGGAAGTTACTAAGATTCTGATATTACATGCTTTTTGTCTTGGGGAGCTAATAAAAAAGCCAGTAAACTGGCCTTTTCAATAACTATTTTAATGGGTAAATTTCTTGCCCTTTTGCTTCCACACAGGCAAATAGGTAGGCATGCTCAGTATTATCCTCATTTTTTTCTTCTAGGTCGTAGTACTTATTCAAGAGATTGAAATAATCTAGCCTGAAACTTGCTAAGTTTTGTTCACTCAGATTTAATGATCCATGGGTAAATGAGAATAAAAGTACCGTAAATGGGTACTATTTTTTATGTTTTAATATGTGTTGTTGAATTAGGCCGAAAAGGAGCTCTTCTCGGCCAATCGATATATCTTTAAAGTTTGATTCTAGTGCTATCAATCATAACTGCAACATAGAAGTCACGATTGAAGAAGTATGGAACATCAGTAGGGTAATCAATACCAGCTTCTGCTTTCACAATTTTTACAACTTCAGATACATTAATAACTTCACCGCTTGTTAGCTTCCATAATAGGTTGTCATTAACATCAAAAGTAAGTCTAACAGGGTAGCGAAATTTACTTTCTAATACTAGGACTCTTTGAAATTTCGTCCAATATGGTGCTTGGATATCTGTCGGATAATCTGTCCCAGCTTCTGCGCGAACTAACTCGGCATGGTCAGTATAAACTGGAATTCTAACTCCATTATAAAGTGATAGAACGTAATCGTATTGAGGAGCCGGTGCATCAGTTGGAAAGTCGATACCTGCTACAGAGTTATCAATATGCATTGTGCTTATCGCTGGGTGGGCCATTGGGCCAGCACTAACGATAGGGCCTGCAAATACTGGGTTAATTAGATGTAATGCCATTAAGATAAAAGCGATGATTTCAATTTTTAGTTTCATATAAGTACTCCCTTTAGAAAAATAGTTTCAATTGATATTGAACAGGAGTAGATTTAACAAGCAATAAAATATGTGTATATATTTTTTATATACATTTTGCCCCTTGAATGTTTATTTTTAATATACTATTCTTCGTAAATGGAAATATTCGAGTTTAAAAATTATCATAAATTTCTTCGCTACTTGGTTCTTGAGGCTTATGCACAAAGGGGGCTTCAGGCCAAGTTATCAAAGGCAATTGGTTGCCAAGCTGCATATCTATCGCAGGTATTGAAGGAAAAGGCCGATCTAAGTGAAGATCAAGCGTATAAATTAAGTGTATTTTTTAACTTCTCCAAAATTGAAACAGAATATTTCTTAAATCTAATTCGCTACGCTAGGGCCTCAACTCACGAACTTAAAAGTTACTTGAAGTACAAGGGCGAGAAAATTGCTGAGGAAGCAGGTAATCTCGCTTCTAGAGTCAATTCAATGGTTATTGACGATGAAAATGAGCAATATAAAGACTATTTTATCTCATGGATACCGTCTGCGATACACATCGCGACTAGTTGTCCCAAGTTACAAACAATTCCTAATCTGGCCAATCACTTTGCACTAAGTGAGAAAAAAGTAAGATCAACTCTTATCTACTTAGAAAAGCTTGGCCTAGTTGAAAAACATGATCAAAACTACATCTTTAGCGGAAAGTCTATACACCTTCCATTTGAGTCTTGGCTAAACACACCTCATCAGATGGCAAAGAGAATACAAGTGTTAGACATCATTGCTAAAGAAGAGCCTAATAATATTCATTATTCTTCTACATTTACGATTGATGAAAAAGATTTCTTACCTCTGAAGGAGAAAATTTTAAAGCTAATTCAATCCACTCAAGATGACATTAAGGAATCTGGAACAGAGGTTGTTTGTGGCCTGAATATTGATTTATTTGAAACTTAATTAAAATAGGATAGCTCTTTAAGGTACTTCACTTTCATTTATTAGTGCGTGACATGGGCAGGCCGGTCCATGGGTAAAGTAATATGTTAAAAAAGGGGAGAGTCCTAAATAGATTCCAACCAAGAGGAAAAATAAATCTTTAAACAAGCTTCCCCCCTTTCATTGAACTCTGTTCCTTATGGTAATAAAACTGCATGAAACCAACTAGTAGAGGAGGCATGTAGCATAAAGGTATATCCATGAATAAATGCTCCATTGCAACCAGCCCTCTAAGTGTATCGAAGAGATGAACTATGGCATGGGCCGTAAACCAAGCCTGTAAGATGAAGAGTGTATTCTTTCTCCATGAACTATCGATAATTGATTTAAATGAGATCACACTTAATACTAAAAAAATACATCCTAGATCACGAACAAAATGCTCATTTAAAGGTCCAAAGTCAGGAATTCTTCCTGGAAAGTTTTTATACCAATGTACAGGGCCTACTAGCATCCACAAAGCGCTTATAAGATTTCCTAGAAATAATAAGAAGAAAAATAATTTCCATCTTTTTTCCTGACTCATATCTATCCTTTTTTTATATTGCAAAGGTATTATTAAGGATATATTATATCCTTAATTGGCTCAAGGAGAAAAGTATGTGTTTCAAAAAAGCTCTTTTAATATCTAGGTATCTTCTCGCAATCACGTATTTGTGGGTTGTAGCTGATCGATTAAGCCTACTAGGGCCTGCTGGAAATATGGGAGTTGTTTGGGGTGATTTTGATACTTTTTTGAGCTACACAGCAAGCCTAAACCCATGGTTTCCTAAAAAAGTGTCATACTTTTTTGGGTATATTGTCACTATCGTTGAAGTCTTATTAGCTGTCTTTTTTATTTTTAATGTAAGGTTAAAAGAAACTTTCTTAGCAAGTTTTATACTCTTAGTAACTTTTACTTTCAGTATGATTTTTTCAGTAGGGTTTGAACAGGCTTATGACTTTATTATCTTTACTGTTATATTGGCCTTATTAAATGGATACATGTTTTGGAGACTTAAAAGAGGCGCCGTTTAGGACATCTCTTTATTTACCCACTGTTCTGATAAGTCGAAGATTTCTGCTGGAACTTGCGCGTTTATTCCTGAAACAATGTCAGATAATTTCTTTTCTCTAAGAACATTTCTCCAAGCTTCATCGGCCTCAAGCATTGCAATTGCAATTGTGCACTTTACACTTTTATCTTTGTCTTTTTTCTTTAGGCAAGGGTTGTTAAATCGAATTTCCTGACAATTAAATGTTCTTTTCTTTCCTTCAATGGCCTCAACAATTTCTAAAAGACTAATTTGGGAAGGGTCTTTTGCTAATTGATAGCCACCTTTAGGACCTAAGGTCCCTTCAATCAATCCATTTGAGGCCAAGAGTTGTAAGGCCTTAGATAGGTATTCCTTAGGGATTCCATGGAATTTGGCGAGAACTTTTGTTGGGATAAATACACCTTCTGGAACTCTCGCTAAAAATTCCATGCAATGTATTGCCCATTCGATTTGATTTCTTAATTTCAAAGTTGTTCACCTGTATTTGTCATTAACGTCAAAATTATAGCATGATATCTCTACATTGTTTAGAGCAGTGATCCACTTACTTTTTAATTTAGCTTCTTTTCTTGAAGCCCCAAGGGCAATGGCGGCAGCCATACTTACAGCATTTTCTCATACGCTTTAGGCGTACTTCTGTTGAAACAATACCGCCTGTAACAGGGTCCTTATAATAGTCTTCACCATTTTTGACGGCTTCGTCATGTAGAATGCGGTACTGTTGTTTTAGGTTATTTTTTTTATTCTTATTTCTAGACATATATTAAGTTATGCCGCCTGTACTTGTTTGGAACTTTCCTCTAATGCAGCAACTCCACTTTTATAATCTTTTGTGAACTTAATAAACTTATATAAGTAGATTGAACAAACAGCAATGGCAAAGTAAGCAAAGTGCCTAATCGCTATTTGAATATTTTCGTATTGTATTAAAGAAAGCTTTCCAATCCAGTAACCTACAAAGGTTGAGATGAGGAAGCTGTCGCGAATACAATAAAATGCAACGGCCGTAATAATCATGGAGTCATCTGAGGCCAACATTAATTCACCTCTTCTAGATCTTGCACCAATGATAAATTGAAACTTTTTAACATTCATATAAGAAATTTCAATTTCTTCACCTACACAAATATGGTCAGCGATATATGTAGTAGTGATGACATTCTTAAGTTTGGTACCATCTTCAAATTCAAGAAATGTGTACTCTCTAGTTTTTCCCTTTACCTTAGATGAGCCATATCCAATAACTTTTGATTTAACTGTTGAAGCCACGCTTTCTCCTCACTTTATTAACGTTCAATAGTCGGCTTAGCGGGCGAAAATCTTTAATTGATGTGGTTTTAGATATTAGAAACACTTCCTAGTTATTATTCTTATTATGCCTCTCAGTATTTTGTCTTACGCCCACCAGTACCACTTCCAAGAGCAAGGTCTTTTTTTGATACCGTTCCATCGCGTTTCATTTTTTCTATCGTTTCTAAATTCCCACGATACATCTTCTCAATCTTTTGAATGGCCCATGGATTTTTTCTAATAAATTTTAAAATTTTATTAAACATGGGAGGCTCATCATTGAAGCTATTGATCTCTGTCATTGCATAGATTTCTTTACAGCCAAAGAGATTGATAACATCTGTTAACATCATCTTTAAAGTCACACCCTCTAAGGGGTCTTTCTTGCGATTGGTTTGATCATTCATTTTTTTTACCTGCTTTTTATTGTTTAAGATATGGTAACTTATAAAGTGTTATACATCCATCTACACTTTATTGCTTGGTTAAGTTGGCAAGGAGCCAGATATTCTGCTGTTTTTTGTTCTTAAAAGGGGTGATATATGAATATAGTATTTATTAGCATTTATGCATTTTTATTTTTTGTACTCGGCGTATTGTTTACATATAATTCTATGCTCTTTATTAGATTGAAAAAGGACTATGATGTTTCAAAGTCATCTAATATGTTTGAATTTATAAAGGAATGTGATGATTATAGATGTGTAAAAGCACGAAAGATATCTTTAGCTGTAAAAGCTGTAATATCGATAATTATTATTATGACTGTTTGGATACTGTGTGGCTTTTAAGTTACTATCCGTTCGTTTTTGTGTGGTATATAGAAACTGTTGTTCCAGGTGCTCTTTCTTTACGCACGGTCAACGGAAAGTGACCTGGAACCTTATATTTTTTCTATTTTAGGTTTTTTAAATTTTTTTCGAGACTTTTCCACATTCTTTTGGATGGCACATTTAGAAACGTGGTCGTTAACTAACCCCATCGCCTGCATGAAAGCAAAAACAGTTGTTGGGCCAACAAATTTCCAACCTCGCTTCTTTAAGTCCTTAGACAGTAAAGTTGATTCAGGAGTCACAGAGACAGTTTGCGGTTTTATTGGTTTTTTACTATTCGGCTCAAAGCTCCAAATATAGGTAGCTAAAGAACCAAACTCTTTTACTATTTTTTTTGCCATTTTAGCGTTGTTAATTGTTGCCTCTATTTTTCCACGATGTCTAACAATCCCTTCATTTTGAAGTAGGCGATTAATATCTTTTTCGTTAAATCTAGAGACTTTATGAAAATTAAAATCTTTAAAGGCCTTTCTGAAATTTTCTCTTTTAGAAAGAATTGTTCTCCAGCTTAAACCGGACTGAAACCCTTCCAAGCAAATTTTTTCAAATAATCTATAGTCATCTTTGACGGGAAATCCCCATTCCTTATCGTGGTATTCAATAAATTCAGGGGAAACGCCACACCATTTACATCTTATTTTTCCGTCATTACCTTTAATTGTATTTTTCATTGCTCACACATACTTTTCTACTTCATTAAGAATTTAAACTTATCATGGGCCATCGAAGGCGATATTTCATGAATTTCATACTTAACAATATTTTTTTCAACAAATGGATCATTCTTTACTCTTTCTTCTAAATCTGAATAAGATGAACATGAAGCAATGATACCTCCACCTAGGTTTGGCTGCAGTGAGCCAACAACCATAAATACATCATCATCAATTCCTTTTTTTATCCATTTTTTATGGGCATCCATAAAGTCCGCAGCTAGATTTTTATTTTCTGAAAACTTTAAAAACACTACAAACATTTTAATCTCCTAATTTATTTATTATTTAAACCCTTTACCCAATCAATCAAAACTTTAACTTCATAATTAACAAACGATTCATCTCTATAGGCATTTGCCAGCGTTGCAATTCCTTGACTTCTTGCTAATACATGCATTGCATATTTGTTAGCATTTTTTTTAAATCCTAAATCAACAAATTGCTGCCTAAGCCAGTCACGAAATAGGTTAAATATTTCATTAGCTTCACTTCGTGAAACGTGCTCTAATTTATTCAACTCAGTAGTAAGCGTTCCGACGGGGCACCCATAAAGCTTAATTTTAGTCAAATTTGCAATTAGAATATGAATGAAAAGTTGAATTCTTTTTTGAGGGTCTTTGCCTTTTAACTGCCATGTTTCTAATAGCTTTTCAGTCTTCTTGAGGCGGTATTGTATTACTGCACTTAAAATTTCATCTTTAGATTTAAAGTGATGATAGAAATTACCTCTAGAGATTTGAACCTCTTTTGCAATATCTGTAAAGGAAGTCTTCTCAAAGCCTTGTTCATAAAAAAGTCTATCAGCATTTTCTATGATTTCGTCTCTAGTGGATAAGTCTGACATTTTTACCTCTTACTTAATTAGGACTAGTGTCCTAATTGGTACAGTACTAGGACAATTGTCCTAGTGCAAGCGAAAGATTAGTTTTTCAGTTGCTTTTTCTTTATGCAGAGCCAACGTAAAGTGATCTTGCACGAAATGTTCTTTTTTAAATAGTGAGCTAGTTTGCAGGGGAGTCGACTTTGGCATCTTGGTAAGATGATTGGCAAGCACGCATGGGAGTCGACTTTTGCTCCTGCGTCGTCGACACGATGGCATCCATGCCATCGACCGCCAAAAGCAATTAGATCTGATACTAATATCAACAAAAACAAAAAAGCCCACTCGCAAGAGTGGGCTTTTTTGTTTTGGTGGACCTTAGCGGGATCGAACCGCTGACCTCTTCGCTGCCAGCGAAGCGCTCTCCCAGCTGAGCTAAAGGCCCTCAATTGAGATATTTTGTAGAAAGATAATAGCCAACCCTGGTGGGGTTGGCAATATTATAATTCTGGTAAATCACCACTTTGATCAAGTTCACGAGCGATTTCTGCTTTCTTTGTGCTTACGGCCTCTTCGTAATCACGATAGAAACACTGGTTTTTGTAAGCTTCATTCTTTGTTGAAAAGCGCTCTGTACCTTGGATGAGGTACGGGATTCCGCCACTTTTATCCAGTAGCTCTTTACACCTTTTAAGAACATACTTTGCTCTTAGGCCCATACCTTTTTGTTTAATCATCGGGTAGTAGATGGCACAAGAGTGAAGAGTGTCACGGTAGATATCGTCACGGCTTCCTTTATCAAGGGCGACTTTTACATTCTTGTTTAGAACCTTGATGATCTCTTTTGCGAAAACTTTTTCAAAGTTTTTACGTGCTGTATTCATTAGTGGGATATTACTTGCTCCCACATTATCTCCACGAAGAAGGCTTTCTTGCATTCCACGATAAATTGGAACTAAGAAAATATACTTCGAGTAGTTTAAGCTATCTTGGTATGTAAGCTCAGGAGATTCAGCATATGGAAGGCCATATAAGAAGAATTCTTCAACTGTCCTGATATAGTTGTAAAAACTTGCATCAATTGTTTCAACTGAAAGTACATCACCATCAGATAGGTTATTTGCAAGATACGTATAAGCAGCTTGAGAAAGGTCCTTGAAGCTGTCACACTGGCATGTTGGATTGTCGATATCACAATCTTCTGGCGTTAGTCCTTGTGTGTCTGTCACAACATTTTCAAAATTAACGAGTGCCTTAAGGGCCTTTAGTGCTTTCTTAATTCTAATTGAAAACAGTGAAGTTGCCTCTGGCCTTGTTGTCGTGTTTTCTAGGTCTTCTTCAAAGATTTGAATAACTTCAGAAATCGAGAAGTCCTTCTTGTTGTCGCGCCAATTATCTTCGGCTTCGATTACTTTATAAAGTCTTTCAACGTTTACTGAGTTTCTAAGTTTTTCAGAAAGTCTTTCCTTATCGGCACCAAGGTCAGCTAAGGCCGGCTTAATTACTTCTTGGATATATTGCGTACGATCTTCATCACGTGCAATAGCAGCTTCCTGACAGTCACTATTTTCTTTTACCCAGTACTTACCATTTTGGAACTCTCGACAATAAACTTTTAGTTTAGAGTTGATATTTGTATACCAAGTCAGCATATGGGCCCACTCTGACCATGGGCGAATGTTTTGATAGCTATCATTCCACTCTTCAATCTCGTAAGGATTTGGTTGATAGAGCCTAAGTTTTGCTTGCTCTTTTTGTAGAGTGGCAATCGTTACAATTGTATCCTGTTGGTTTGCTGTCTCGTAAATATCACGAAGTTCACTAAGGATTCGTTGAAGACGAGGGTAGTGCTTTCTTAAGTCTTTTACTCTTTCAAAATCTTTTGTTGGAGTATCAAGCTCCTTAATATAATTGTACAGCCACTTTGCTTCTTCTCTTGTTGCATTTTTGCGACGAAGGTTACAAGTCATTGCATTGATATTCTTATAAGCACACTTGTAAGAGACGTAGTAGTTACGATTATTATAGAGATCTTCTAAAGCTTGGTTAGCATCATTACCTTTAAATTGAACGTATGAAACAAGACTGTCCACCATATTGGCAAGACCTGTTGAGGCCGCTGCCGTAAATAGGTTCGATCCAGGATAAAGTGCGCCTGCAACTTGACCCATAAGCATGATCGTTGGACGAATCATTTTTGTGCCAAGATCCTCATCACACTCTGGTGCCGCTCTAAGATCATCAAGAATCGTTGTGGCCATACTAAGCGAATCAACAATTCCATTATTACGGTTATTATCCGCATCAAGTAGTTCTTGTCGTCTGCGCTGAAGACTTAGAATTTCTTGATCAAATTGTCCCGTATATGAGCTAGCTGTAACAAGCTTATAGATTTCACTCGAAATCGTCTCAAGGTTTGAGTCAATAATTGAAAGCTCACTAGAGCTTGAACGGTATTGTTCATTTAAAGAGGCGAGGAAGGCCTTTGAGTTGGCATATATTGACTGACAACGGTAGCGCTCATCATTAATATCTTTGATGGCCGTGATTAGTGAGTCGACAACTTCAAGGACTGCTTGGTCACTTACGAATTGACATGAGTTTGCAAGACGCCCGCTAAAAAGGATTGAGCTGTTAAATTGAGCCTTAGAAAACGTGGCCACCATCGTGATGGCCACTATTTTAATTATAATTTTAATCATTAAAAAAACCTGTGTGTTGTGTTCTTGTGTGTATTTATTTTTTTATTTTTTTAATTTTTTAATCTTTAAATTTTATAGTCTGCGACGATCAACTTTACTTGGTCCTGAGATACAGCTTCTAAGTGCATCAACAACCTCTTCTTGATCGTTACATGAATATTTTGACTTACACTGCTTTTCAAAACAGGCTACATCAAAAGTCCCTGTACATTGGTTTGTAATCGCTTTTAAGTCTTCAAGACTATCAAAGTCTCTTGGGTGAAGTCTTGAAAGAGCACTTGCTAAACAAGAGTTTTGAACAAGCCAAAGTCTCGAGTTAATAAAAGTGATCTCTGAGAATTCATCACGATCATAACGGTACATATTCTTCATTGCTGTTTGATGAGCATATCCAGATACATACTGACAAGAGCGAGCAATTGAAACCATCTCTTCAATTTCATTTTGCTCATAGCTTGAAATAAGCTTCATTGATAAATCAATACATCCTAAGTCTAGTTGTCTTGAACATGCATCAAAGATCATACGATGCTCTGTTCTTGAACTACACTCACCTGGATTATTTGCACATAATTTCTCAACACATTGAGCTTGTGTATGAGATGGAATTTGTGGTGCTTGAAATTGCGCCATTGTACTAGTTAAGTAAACAATAGCAGCTAGCAAGATTACTGCTCTAAACATAAATACCCCCAAAAATTTCCTATTCTTATATAATTTTGGTGGGCCTATGCAAAGGGCTTTATAGTACGGCGCGGAGCGAAGTGTTCGAAATTACATTAAGCATTATAAAATTTATCGAGCCTGACCTTCATATTTGGAAAGATTTTAATGGCCTGCTCATACCACTCTTGGGTGCTTTCCTTCTTTCGGTTCATCTCAATAGAGCGCTTAATGATGATTTCATAAAGGATTTCTGATTTATAGCCGCTGTTTAGTGTATCAATGGCCATCTTTAATGATTGAGAAGCAGTTGAATCTTTGTCACATACAAGGGCATCCATCAACGGTGCATTCTCATATTTTGGAAACTTCTCTTTTTGTTTTACTTGAATAAATTTAGTCGTTTTATTGTCTGGCGTATGGGCCAGAACCACTAGCATACGCTCTAAAATTGCAGGCTTTGTCGTACAGATAATTGAAGCTTCTTCTAAGAGTTTTAATGAATCCTTATATTTCTTGTCTCTTAGAAGTTCTTGAATCGAAGTATTATCGAAATCAATCTTATCCAATTCACATTGAACATAGATAACAAGAGCTGCAGCAATGGCATCTTTAATATCATCAGATGGTTCATTCACTTTCTTATACGCTTCATAGTAGTTTAAGATAAGCTCATGCTTTCTCGCTGCAACTGCAACCATCGATAGATCTCTTAGCATATCTGGAGAAATAGGGTAGGCAGCATGAAGTTTTAATGAATACTGAAGTGCCATATAATAATTTTTTTGGTGCTTATATGCTTTAAAGAATAACTTTAATGTATTGAAGTCTGTTGAATTTAGAGCATAGGCTTGTTCAAGTGACTTTATCGCCTCATCATACTTTTCTTCTTTAAACTGGCAAAGACCTTCAAGGTAGTGTGTTTCAAATGGATTTTTTGATAGTTCACGGGCTTTTTGCGTGATCTCAAAAACCTTTTCATGCTTTGAACCAACATACTCGTAGGCTTCATTGATTAATTGTCTATACTCACTAGGGGAAGACTTCATTTTGTAAAGTTCTTCCATAAGTGCTTTGATGCTATCGACTGTAAAAGGAATCGGAAGAACAAGATCGACTTGTTGTTGCGCGATTCTTGAAATGGCATCAATAGAGTCATTTTGTGTTAAGAGAATAAAACTATTCTTTGTACGATTTGGAAGTATTTTTAAGTGCTCTTTAAGAACTTGGTTATAGCGTCCTTCCGCTAGAACTTCATAAGAGAATACAAGAGTAGGCTTAAAGCTTTTCATCTCTTTAAGTGCATCTTCAAAAGTTTTAGCAAATCGAACATTCTTTCTCTGGACCCCCAGAGTTTTAAATGCATTCTCATAGGCCACGCGTGCGTTTCCTATGGACTCGACTACTAAAACTTCCATGTCGTTAAAAAATGCTTCTCTATTCATTTCTTCAATTCCGTAACTGTCTCTTATTTTTTATTCTTCGTGTGTGTTTCTATATTGATTTAAAAGTTCATTGAAGCGCTCTTGTCTTTCTAAGATCACTGCTTCAATTTTCTTGTGCTCCTTCATGTTGTCCTCTAGTAAACGAAAAACAACTTTATTTTCTTCAGGGCCATACTCTTCAATCTCCACGACTTCACTCGAAAGCTTTATGACATTGCTAAGTTTCGTAATATCGCTTAGCTGACCTTTTGGGACCTGCGAGCTTTGAATGATGTAGAGATTAATTTTGTGCCCACTAGCACATGTTTTCTTTGGAATAATTGCACAAATACTATTAGGTGATTCCAACATCAGTATTTGGTTTTTTTCTGTATCGTAGACGTTTGTATTACTTGTAATATTCTCAAACGCTAATATAAATTTATTGCTTTTTTCTGAAGCAATTTTAATAGCTTGTTTATCCATCACTAAAGATTAGCTTAAGCTTGGAATCGGTGCAAAGGTGACCATTTTACCCACTTATTTAGTTGAGATTAGTGCTATTTATCGACAAATTAAAGAGGCATTCCGTTTTTTTTATTGACGTAGTTTAGGCCAGGTACTTAAAATTACATTATTACAAATTTTTCATTAAAAACACTAAACACGAGGTTTAAAATGGCAAAGAAAAAAGCTACGAAAAAAGCAGCTCCAAAGAAGGCAGCAGCAAAGAAAGCAGCTCCAAAAAAAGCAGCTAAGAAAACAGCTAAGAAAGCATCTAAAAGAGAAATGCTTCTAGTTGGTTCAAAAACTAAAGAAGCACTTAAGGGTAAAGGATACAACGTATCTTCAGACGCTCTTGAAGCAATGAACGAGTACGTATACTGGCTAGTTGATCAAGCTCAAAAGAGATGTACAGCTAACGGTAGAAAGACAATTCGTCCATACGATATCCTAGGATAATCGACACGAATCAATTTCGTTAGAAATAAAAAGGCCACTCTTAGAGTGGCTTTTTTTTTTATGTCCAAGATGGATGGTATGTCGACTATTTAAAGTTTAATTTCTGATTGTTCTCCAGATTCCATATGCTTCACTTGTAGCACGCCTCTTTCCTTCTCAGCATCACCATAGAAGATTACATTCTTAACTCCACGCTTGTTAGCGTAAGTCATCTGTTTCTTCATTTTTGCTGAAGTAGGGTAGATTTCAATCGAGTGGCCTTCTAATCTAAATTTACGAGCAATTTGTAGGTATTCTTTTTGGTCTTCATCACTCATGTTGATGATCATATAATCAACGCTTGCACTAATCTCTTCGAATAATCCGCGATCAAGCATTACATCATAAATTCTTTCTGCTCCAAATGAGATACCAACACCTGAGAGTTTCTCTTTTTGACCAAACATACTTGTTAAGTCATCGTAGCGTCCACCGCCTCCGATGCTTCCCATTGAACCATCAACTAGCTTAACTTCGAAGATACAGCCAGTGTAGTAATCAAGTCCTCTGGCCAGAGTAGGGTCAAATACTAGGTTTTCAATACCAAGCTCTCTTACGTTTGAAAGAACAAATTCTAGCTCTTCTAGGCCAAGCTTACCAATTTCATCAGCACCAAGGAACTCTCTAATTGTTGAAAGCTTCTTATCTGAGTCACCTTCAAGTGTTAGTAGAGTAGAGAGGCGACTTACTTGATCTTCATTGAATCCGCGGCCAAGTAGTTCTTCACCAACTTTTTCAGCACCAATTTTATCGAGCTTATCAATGGCAACTGTCATATCTGTTAGTTTGTCACTAACTCCAAGAACACTTGCGATACCCTGAAGAATCTTTCTGTTATTGATAACGATTTCAACACCGTCGATTTTTAGATCTTTAAATACATCGTGATAAACCTCAACTAGAGAAACTTCACTTAGTAGTGATTCTGTTCCGATGATATCTCCATCACATTGATAGAACTCTCTATAGCGACCTTTTTGAGGGCGATCAGCTCGCCATACAGGCTGAATTTGGTAGCGTTTAAATGGCAGGGCCAGCTCATTAAGATTTGCACATACATAACGAGCAAATGGAATTGTTAGGTCGTAGCGAAGGCCACGATCACACATTTTGCTCGAAACAGCTGATAGATTCTTTTCTTCTAAATCTTCAGGTTTTACTTTCTTTAAAAAGTCTCCTGAGTTCAGAACACGAAAAAGAAGTTTATCTCCTTCCTCTCCATATTTTCCCGTAAGTACGTTCAGGTTTTCAACGGCCGGCGTTTCAAGTGGCATAAAACCGTGAGATTGGAACCTCTTTTTAATTGTTTCAAAAATATGATTTCTTCTTGATGACTCAATTGGACCAAAATCTCTTGTACCTTTTGCATTTTGCGGCTTAATAATCGCCATTAAATTACCCCTTCGAAATAAATATATTTGTTTATACCCTGATTTTTAGTACTTTTAAAGCAATAGGCGTTTAAAAAACGTGACTTCTTTGCCATAATTTTCTTATGAGACAACACACAAAGCTATTACTATTTTTCTTTATTCTATTTATTTATTCATGTGCTGGAATTAAGCCATTACCTAAGCTTGGAACTTATGAAGTTGAGCAGCGTGTGGCCTATCCTGGTAAGGTCAATAAAATCGTCTTGCAATTGCCAAGTATTGGCGAAAAATTTCGCGTTCTATGTGGCGAAGAGACACTTGGCCACAATGTGAAAGGGAATACGCTTGAAACAGTCTGGGCACCGCAGTATTGGTATTTTGAAACAAAAGACGGTGAAGAGACAAACGCACCAACTTCGGTTCACTGTTACCTAAAGTCTGAAGTATACGGACAAGAGGTTCAATATCATATTGCAACTTTTGAAGTTAAGCCATTTGAGTATAAGAAGTCTTATATTAAGGTTTCTAAAAAACACGTGGATTTAGCTCCTGAGGATGTTAAGCGTTGGCAGGAAGAGGTGAAGTTACAAAAAGAAGCCTATGCAACTGCTGAACTTGAAAAGTCATTAACTGATAAAGAATTTATTAAGCCACTAAACTCAAAAATTACTGCCTATTATGGAAACCGTCGTGTCTTTAATGATAAGAAAAATAGCTGGCACTCGGGAACAGATATGCGTGCCAGAAGGCCAACTCCTGTAAAAGCTTCGAATGATGGTAAAGTTATTCTTGTTAAAGATCTCTTTTTTAATGGAAATGCCGTCTTTATTGACCACGGTGCAGGTGTCATCACGATGTATTGCCACTTGTCAAAATTCAAGGTTAAGCAAGGTGAAACAGTTAAGCGTGGTCAAGTCATCGCTTTAAGTGGTAATACTGGTCGTTCTAGTGCTCCACACTTACACTGGGGTGTTCGTGTGCAAGGCAAGTGGATTGATGGACTACAGTTCATTAAAGAGAAAGGGCGAGAGCAAAAGGCCCAAAAATATGTTACGCCAAAAGTTGAAGGGAAGAATTAATGACTCCAATAATTATTGTCATCGTTTTACAAGTTGTAATCTTAGCTTTCTTATTTCTAATTTTTAAGAAAGAACACACGGTTAATTTTGATGAAGTAACAAATCTTATTCGCTCTCAAAAAGACGATATGACAGAGACGCTTTTTAGAAATAATAATCAGCTTGCGGAGAATTTTTCAAATCTTAGAGAGATCGTTGTAGAGCGCTTAATGGAGACAAAGGGCGCACTTAATAAAGACATGTTTAGTTTTAAGGATCAGCTAACTCAAGATCTTGAAAAGAAATTTGATAAGACTAATCATGCTATTCAAGAAAAGCTTGAAAAGATTAATAATAAGGTTCAAGAAAACTTAAATGAAGGTTTCAAAAAAACTAACGAAACTTTTACTGGAATCATTGCTCGTCTTGCTAAAATTGATGAGGCCCAAAAGAAAATTGAATCTCTTTCAACGAATGTTGTAAGTCTACAAGAGGTATTAACAGATAAGAAGTCACGTGGGATTTTTGGTGAGGTTCAATTAACTTCTCTTCTTAAGTCTGTCTTTGGAGAAGGTGATAAGTACTACAAGCTTCAGTTTAAGCTATCTAATGACAAGCTTGTGGATGCCATGCTTGATCTTCCTGAGCCAATTGGAAGACTTTGTGTGGACTCGAAATTTCCGTTAGAGAATTTTAAGAGAATGTTTGAGGGATCGGTTGAGGAAAAGACTGTTGCTCGTCGTGAATTTGTGAAGAACGTTAAAAAGCATATTGATGATATTTCTTCAAAATATATTATTAAGGGGGAAACTTCTGAGCAGGCCGTTTTATTCTTACCTGCAGAAGCAATCTTTGCTGAGATCCATGCCTATCACGAAGATATTATTGCTTACTCTCAAAAGAAGAATGTTTGGATTGCTTCACCGACAACTTTTATGGCCACTTTAACAACAGTTCAATCAGTTTTGATGAATATGGAGCGATCTAAGTATATGTCGATTCTTCACGAAGAGATTAATAAGCTAGGAGTTGATTTTGGCCTCTATGAGAAGAGATGGGGCGATCTAACTAAGCACTTAGCGACGGTTACTAAAGATGTAAATAATATTAATATAACAACTGGAAAGATTTCTAAGAGATTTCAGAGGATTATGGAAGTTGAAATCGATAAGGGGCAAACCCCAGAAGTCGAATTTTCTAGTCAGGAAAGCCTAAATGACCTATAATGGTCATTAGATTTCAAAGAAATTTAATTAAAAGGAATAATATATGAGTTTAGAAGTATTCGTAGCACTATGTTTAGTTGGTTTCTGGGCCCTTCTTCCAGCGTCTCTTGCAATTGCATGTAAAGATTTTGATGATGCGATGATGGATGATCACCACTAAGAAATAATCAATTTGATTTTTATTTAAAAAATATGAACAGGGACTAGATTAGTCCCTGATTTTTTGCCTGTTCAACAGTTAGAGTTTTTAGCTGTACCGCATGTAAGTCTTCACTTAACTTTTGCTTTAAAATATCCATAACCATTCTGTGCTGAGCTAAAAGCATTTTACCTTTAAATTCATCACTCACGATTGTGATACCAAGATGATCGCCTCCACCAGTTAGGTCGTAGATCATTACTTGTGAATCTTTGATATTTTCTTCGATGATTGTTTTTACTTGTTCAAATAACATATAAACTCGCTTTCTTTATTTTGCGTTTTCTTATAGTACAACTTTAGAAGCTGCATAGAAGCTTGTGATAAAAGTTAAAATTCTAAACGCTAGAGTAGTAATACCTAGGTAACGGTGTTTTTTAATAAAGCTAGAATTACCTTTTAGAATCATACGGCCAGAGATTACCATTGCGATGTAAAGAAGTACGCTTGATACCGCAAAGAATAGGTGAATTTTTAGAGCTGTTTGCGATTGGAATACTTCCATTGCTTTATCAATTGCACTGCGGCTTAATTCAATTTGTAGAATTAAAATAACATCCCAAATCATCGCTCCAGACATTATCTTAACGTGCTTCTGGCGTTTTTTGCTCTGGGTTACTCCATAAATCATTAAAGATAGGATCAAAAATGATTGAATTTGAAAAAATGTCGCTGAAGACATGGCGCACCCTTACGTAATGAAATTATTAATAATATGTAGCCTAGAATAAGGCATAAAAAGGTGATTATCAATACGATTTAACAATGTTAAGTTAAATAAAGGCGAAGGCCTATGGGAGCAGTAAAGAAGCATGGATACGATGAATACAGAAAATAACACACTAGGCAAATGGGCACTTCTTGATATCGAGACAACAGGTGCAGATTGTAGTGTTGATGAAATAATTGATGTTGGTTTTCTTCAGTTTGAAGGAACTAAACTTGTTCATAAATATGAATCACTATGTCGTCCTAGTTTTGAAATTTCAAAGTTCATTCAAAAGCTCACAGGTATTGATAACAAAATGCTAAAGCGTGCTCCGCTTCTTGATGATGTTATTGGAGAAGTCCTTGAGTTAGATGGCCACGACATTCTCGCTCATAACGCAGATTTTGAGGCCGGCTTCTTAGACCATCACTTTGAAACACTCGATTTTAGAGAAGGTCACCGTTGGCAAGATTCTCTTTATTTTCTTTCACTCCTTTTCCCTCATATGTCTTCACTTAAACTTGAAAACTTTATTGTTGGTTTTGGATTAGCTGAAAAAGAATTACACCGAGGGTTTCAGGATTCAGTTGATCTTTTAAAAGTTGTAATTGTCGCAACACTTATGACAAAGAAAGATGCCGGTAAATATAACTTCATGATGTCAATAATGCATAAGTACTCACTTCATGATTATTGGTTCTTTAGGTTTCTATGTCTTTATGAAGAAGAGCTATTTGAAATCTCTGAGCAGATAGATTTTGATCCAGCAGCTCATATTGAGATGGCCCTAGAGTGGGCATATCCTAAAACACTTGAAGATAAGCAGGTGTATGAGCAAAATTTCGATATAACTTTTAACGGGCAAAACGTAAAAAATATCTTTAGCGATGAAGAGAAGGTTTCGACATTATTCAATGGCTATCGCTATCGTAAGTCACAAGAGGATCTGGCCCTTAAAGTTGGCCAATCTTTTAAGAATCATATTCACGCCATGGTGCAAGCGCCAACTGGAACGGGGAAAACTCTTGGCTACTTAGTGCCAAGTGCACTATTTGCATTAAGTGAACAGAAGCAAGTTCTTGTTGCTACAGGGACAAAGACTCTTCAGGCCCAGGCCATGAATAAAGATGTTCCGGCACTTCATAAACTTTTAGGAGTTTCACCAAAAGATCTGAAGATTCGCCAGCTCATTGGTTCAAGTAACCACTTTTGCGAACTTCTATTTACGCAAAGACAAAATGAGGAAGACCTTTTTTCTCAAAGTAATGACATAAAAGATAAGTTTGCAGATATCTATTTTGAATCTCTTTTCTATCACAATTCAAATAGTGCGCTTGAACATATGATCTCTAAAGATGATCTACCATTTGTTCTTCGTATGAAGCTTGAAAACTTTACGCAAGCTCAAAAAGACTTGGCCGTAGATTACCGCGCTTGCTCAAGTAAGCAGTGCCCATTCTACGCCAACTGTACTTATATTCGAGGTTTAAAAGACGCTAAGGAAGCTGATATTATTATCGGAAACCACGCTTTGATGTTTTCTTGGACAAAGTCTTTTCCTAGACCTGCTTACGTGGTTGTGGACGAGGCCCATAAAATTGAAGGTGAGGCGACAAAGGCTTTTTCTGCAGAAGTGGCACAAAGTGATCTTGAAAGTCTTCACAAACAATTTCAAAACCTACAAGGTTTAGGTTCTCTTTTCTACTTAATCAATACAATGATTGAAGAAAATCAAGAGGAAGAGATTTCGTCTCTTCGAATGTTATCAATTGATACGGCCTCTATGCTTAGAGATCACTTATTTGAGCTTCCAGAAAAGTTTGAGATGATCTTTAAAAAGATGCCTCGCTATACAGATAAATTTTGGAATGAGCTTCCAATGATTATGCCAACAGAAAAAGAAGGACTTCGCTTAAGTGTCTTCCACCATCTGGAGAGTATTTTCTATCTTCTAAAATCAGTTTATGAAAGATTATATCCGTATACAATTCGTTGGCAGGCAAGTGATATGCAAGGCCAAGGTGAAATTACTGCTTGGACTCGTTTTGAAGCATTTGTCGGTCAGCTTGAAGATGTGATGAATGCTCTAGCTGTCTTATTAAAGATTGAAAGCTCATCGCAGCCTCATTCTTTATCAATGAAGTATCATGAACAACAAGGCTTCTTACTAACTGCAGGCCCAATCAACACTGGGCGCATCTTACATGACCAGCTTCTGCAGACCTCATCATCTGTTGTCTATACTTCTGCTACTCTTGGCAATGAGCATGGAGATCAGGGAAGTCGTGGCATGGAATGGTCGACGGGCTACCTCTATAGTGAGCCTGAAAGACGCTTTAGAACAGGGCTCTATCTACCTTCAGTATATGATTATAAGAATCGTACAAAAGTTTTCTTGTGTGACGATACACCATCGCTTTACGACAAAGATTTTGTAAAGACTATTTGTGATCGTCTAACACCATTCATTGAGGATATTGATGGTAGAACCCTTTTACTATTCTCTGCACGCGCTCGTTTTGAAAAGGCCGTGGAATATATGCTGGATAAATTTGAGGGCAAGCTACCTGTTTTCGTTCAAGGAATGGGTGCCAATGTTGTGGAAGAATTCAAAGAAAGTGGTAATGGTATTCTCATCGGAATGGAGTCGTTTGGAGAGGGGATTGATGTTCCAGGTGATGCTCTGAGATTTGTTTTCATTGATAAAATCCCTGATCTTTCAATGGAGCAAGTTATTCGTCTTCGTCGTGAGTACTATGAAACTAATATCGGTAATGAATTTGAAGATTACTATCTTGCACACAGAACAAGAAACCTTCATCAAAAGCTTGGAAGACTTTTAAGAACTGAGTCGGATGCAGGAGCGGTTGTTGTTATTGATTCTCGTATTAAGAAGTGGAAGAATTCGACTATGTCCAAGCTAACAAAGCAAATGGAGCCATATCAAATTCATCGCACAAATTTTAAGGATGCTCTTGAAGCTTCTAAAGATTTTGTTAATACCCTTGATTAGGACTTAGAAACGGTAGCCAAATTCTAGAAGATACATGTAACGATCGCCAAAGCTAAGTTCTGTGGTTAATCCGAATTCACGATTGATTTCGTAATTGAGACCCGCAAGTCCGTGCCATCCATATGAAGAAAGGCTTACGTTGAGGACAATATCTTGGCGTGAGCCAGTGATTTTAATATCACTATCAATATACATAGCGCCCGTAAAAATTTGAAGTTTACCAGCGTTGTATCCACCTCGGAAAGCAATACTATAAAGACTCACATCTAATTCATCTTCAATGATAACGTCAGTTAAGTTAACATTAGTCATTGCAAACCAATTATTGTAACCAGCGACAAGAACTCCTCCAAGGTTTGCAACTGTCCCAGTCGCTTTAAATGGAATTTTATGTTGTTGGGCACCAACGATTGGCAATTGAGTTTTAAACTCAAGTTGTACATCAGAATGAATCTGACCAATCCCAAGATATAAGTTAAAGAATGGTAAAAGCCAGAAGTCTGTACGAATCATATTTATTTTTGTTTCAGTATCGACTTTTACATCTCCTGTTACAGGGAGTGCATCAAATAAATTTTCATCATTTAAAGTTGCTTTTTTTACACCAAATTTTTCATCGTGCTCAATTCTTGAAATATTGATTCCATAAGCTCGAGGAAGTGTGTAGCCCATCTTCTTTGCTTCTTCTCCCCAGATTGGAAAATAGCGAGGTTTTTCTTCACTTACTTTATTAACTGGCATTTCTTGGGCCAAGCTCATTAAAGAGCTTAGGAGAATTATTAGAGAGATGATGAGCTTCATTAATTTGTTCTCCTTATTATATATTTGTTAATATCTTCGAACTCTTTTGGAGCGACTGTTTTTGCATAATCGATTTCTTCCTGTGTTAAAGGAATATAGCCTCTGTCGTAGTTCCAACCGTAGCCCCAACGATAAGAGGTCTGGTATTGAGGGCCTCCTCCAATACGCACTCCAAGGTACATGACTATCGACATCCAATCAGTAAACTCTTCTTTTACACATGCCTTTAGTTGTTGATCTGCATTAAATCGCTGCGCTTCTGTTCCACCAAGCCAATAGTGTTGATCGTGAACAAAGCAACATTTCAGCCATGCATCGGGTTTTGAAATTGTTCCGTCTGGCCACTTTGAGCAACCATCAGACATGAATGGTGATAATTGTTTTGAAATATGTGTATTATTTTTCTTTTTAATTTCACTTCTGCTGGCCGGAAGTTTTGCGCATGAAGTTGCCAACAAGAGTAAAGCGAGAATAGGTGAAAGTAGATTATTCTTCATAGATCTATATTATATACGTTTTTTGAAGTTAATTATTCTTAAGGTAATTGTCGTCAAATTCTTTATCGTATTGAGCAATCTTTCTAAGGTCTTTAATCGTTAGCTTCTTATTCCAAATATGTTTTGGAACATGATTAAATTTATCTTCGAATGAAGGATCAATTTCAAGCTTAAGAATTGCAATTTTATCTAAGTTGTAATTTCTAAAAAATTCTTTAATTTCAAGTGTCGCTGGATCTTTTAGCGGAGAAGTCGGAATTTCAAGAGGAGAGAGCCTTAACGATAAGCTATAATCCCTTTTTCTCAGCATGAACTTATCAGGTAATCTAATATCTTGATCCCACCATATTTTGTTCGTCGTCATTAGAAGTCTTTGAGTTTCTTCTTTATCGACAGGCCCTAACTCTTTTAAAGTTTGCTCAAGCCAAGAAGTCATATTCAAATTATACTGAATACTTGAAAAGATGAGCTGTTCGTTGATTAGGGCCGAAGCAAGTTTTGCACCAAGTATATTTGAATAGAGATCTTCTGGTGAGTAAGCTGATTGCTCCTCTGGAAATATTGAGACATTCCTATAACCATGCCACTGGGCAAATTCGTGTGAAACTGCCATCTCGTAAGCAAGTTTGGCCGCTAGTGCAGAGCTTAGGAAGATTCTATCTTTTCCTTCCATTTTACTTGTATCAAAAGCATTGAAAAGAATTGATCGTTTACCAATTTCTCGAGGTAACTCAATTTCAAAATTTGTTCCAAGCCTAGGATAAATTTTATAGAAGAGTGTAAGCGTGACATCTGCAGTATCTCTGATATGTGCAGTATCGATTAAACCACCTCTTCTTGTATAAATTAGGCCATTTACCTCTGGCGTTCTTTTACCGATTGAGGCCATCTCTTCTGCTGAAAATTTTTCTATATTGTATATATGGGTTCCAAGAGAATCGTAATTGACCGTATTTGTCTCTTTAAAAAAGGGGATAGGTATTGATAAGAGTGCCACTGTGAAATTAGTACCAAAAGCACAACAAGGCCTAAAGTTATGAGTAAATTCTACTTTGTCGGAGTGATTAAGTTTTAAATTTAAATTTGAACTTTCACCATTTTCTTTAGACAGGATGCTATTGATAGCTTTCGAGTCAGGCTTAGTGCTTTCTAACCAAATTTTACCTGCGCAAGAAGATGTCAAAACGATTAGAAATAATCCTGTCCACAGCCTTTTCATTCTTAGCCTCGATCGAGGTTGTTAAGATACTTTATCGTTATATTAGTTCCTTGCTTGTCTTTAATAATATAAGGAATTGTTTGGTGTTGGGATAACCAGATGCTTAAGAATTCAGGATCAACTTTCATATCTTTGGCATCATCAGAATCTAATTTCTCAAATAATTTGTACTGAACAGCTGTCACAGTGGCCCCTGCAATTTTAATGGACTCTGATGTTTGAGCTGCTCTTTCAACAACAATATTGTTATTAATGATTGGACCTTCGTATTTCCACTGATTATTAGTAGAGAAGAATGAATAGTAATTCTTTCCAACGGAATCAAATTTCTTTGACCAAAGAAAAAGCATACTACAGCAGCTCAGCGGTGTTGTGACATAGAATTTTGGAGAAGTCGTAATAGATTCTAGCTTAACTTCACCATCGCAATCAAATTGGTACTTGAGTTCACTTGTTGAATGATCAAATAAGAAAATCTCTTTTGAGATTTGTTCCCCGAGGCTTTTAATAATTTGAACTTTAACAGGTGTGTACTCTTTATCAACGGTGTAGGCGACATTGATTTTTAAGAGCTCACCAGTCATTACACGCGCCAGCATTTCTCCTTCAAAGTAGATTTGATGGAGTTTTGGTCTGCGGTAAACTTCAAATGTTTCTTCAGCATAGAGACTATCCTTGCGGTAGTAGTTGTATGCACCGCGTAGGATCTTTTCTCCTTTATTGCTGTTTCCAAAATAGCTCATATTAAATATTATATATTAAATTAAAATTTTGTAGAAGAGGTTAGTTTTGCGCACAGGCTTTCGCGTATTTGTTGAACGCTTTATTTATTTATTCAAAACTGTTGCTTTCTGGTTTATTACAATCATGGGGAACCTTGGCGTTATTATCTTCGCCTTCGTCTTTCTACATCTTGAAAAAGGGCATAACCCAAAAGTTATTGAACTTGGGGATGCTGTTTGGTGGGCATTTACGACAATAACAACTGTTGGTTATGGTGATATTACTCCTGTCACATTTGCTGGGCGTATTATTGCTGTCGTTCTTATGATCTTTGGTACAGGGCTATTTGCCACTTATACCGCTATTTTTGCAAATGTCATGCTCGGTCGACAATTTCTTACGATCGGAAGACGTGTACAAGTCTTAAAAAGAAATGTAGAAGGGATGCAATCAAGTCTACATAGAGAAGATTTAATGCTAGAAAGAGAGCTAGCAAAAGTTAATAAAACTTTAACAATATTAAATGATAGAATGACGAGTCTTGAAGAGAGAATTGGAGAAAAGAAATGAGTTATGAATTTTACAAAGTACTTCACGTGTTTATGGTTGTTCTTATGGTTGCTGCATTTGCACCACAATTTGTAAGTACTGAAGCGCAAAACAGAAAGCTTTTTAAAATTACTTCTGGGATTGCAAGTTTCCTACTTTTCGTAGGTGGTATGGGGCTTCTTGCTCGTATCGGTGTTAGTCACGGTGCTGGTTGGCCAGTATGGGTAAAAGTAAAAGTTGGACTATGGGTTGCAGTTTCTGCGCTTGGGCCAATCCTTGCAAAACGTATGAAATCAAACCGTCTAGCAGGTCTTGGTTTAATCCTTGCGTTAATCTTTATTGCAATCTTCTCTGCAGTAACTAAATACTAAAATTTACAAAGTAAAAATTTTGGACCGCAACTGGTTAACATATAAGGGCCTTTGGGCCCTTTCTATCCCTTCCATACTCGCATCAATGCTTGAGCCTCTAAGCTCAATTGTTGATACTGCACTTGTTGGAAATTTTGATACAAAAATGCTGGCCGCGATGGCCATTGGTGTTTCGGTTATTTCATCTATTACCTGGATGTTTAACTTCTTGGTCCATGCACCAATCCAAGCAATCTCTCAAAAACTAGCTAAAGGTGAGTATGAGAATGTAGTTTCGCTTATTAAGGTGACTTTCCTAATCGCTTTCTCGATTGGACTTTTTCTCGTTCTCATTTTTGTTCCCGCACGCCACTATGTTTATGAATTTTTGAGTGTCACGAAGGATCTTTATTCTTTATGTGATGACTATTTTTTAACCAGACTATATGGCCATGTATTTATTCTTTTATTTATGTCGGCCTTATCAGTTCTAAGAGGAATGGCGAAAGTAAATATCGTTTTAGGAATAATTGGGGTAGCAACTTCGATTAATATTGTATTGTCTTACATAGGTCTCTATCAACTTAATATGGGGCTTTCAAGCGTTGCGGCCGCTACGATTTTTGCTAATGCTGTAGGCTTTCTAATAAGTTTATACTTTATTCTGACTCACGAAAAAATTCGTCATTTGTTTTTAAAACAAAAAATCATGTTAGCGGATGCCTTTCATATTGGAAAAAGTTCTATCAATGTTTTTATGCGCTCGGCTTTTTTAACTCTAAGTTTTTTCTTGGCCACAAAAGTTGCGAGCTCAATCTCTTTAAAGGCCCTCGCTGCTCATCAGGTTATTCTCAACCTATGGTTATTTGCATCTTTCTTTACTGATGGAGTCGCGACTTCTGGAAATATTATAGGTGGGACACTTTTCAAAAATGAAGGCCATGAGCACTTAAAAGATATCTTTCATAAGCTTCTTTTTATGGGGGGGATTATTGGAATTATCTTCTGTTTCATTTTCACTTTTGCCAATGGCCCATTAATTTCACTTTTTACGTACGATGAAAGTATTCATGAAACGATTAAAGGCATTATTTATTTCTTGGCCATTGCTCAAATTCCTGTTTCAATTGCATATGTCTATGATGGGCTAGTCTTTGGAATCAATCGCTTTGATTTCTTAGGTCGTCACATGGTGATAGCCTTCTTCACGTGCTTTGTGCCACTGGCGTATTTGAGCTATCAAAATCAATCCTTCTTGCTTCTTTGGGGGGCAATTTTCTCTGTGGGTATCTACCGATTTATTTCGAATGCATACTTAATCGGAAAGACACTAAAGGTTAAATAAAATGAAAGAAAAAGGTTCTCTTGGTTTTTCCCAGGACTATTGGGATGTAAATTATGAAGAAGCTGATCAAATGGATGGAATAGGCAATGTCGAGCAGCACGTTGGCTATATTAAAAATTTATTTGGATTAGAGTATATTGATATCAATTCTATTATTGATTTAGGCTTTGGCCTTGGTCATTTATTTGAGGCACTTTTAGACGAGTTTAAGCCATATAAGGCCCATGGAATTGAGCCCAGTGAATACGCTTACAAAATTGTAAAAGAGCGTGAAATAAACAAAATTGAATCAACTCAGTTTAAGTTAGAGAGAATGGATATTGTTAGCTGGTGTCGCAAGAATGAGAAGAGTAAGAAATCTTTTGATCTTGGTGTTTGCACAAGTGTGTTTCAATATCTCACAGATGAGGAATTAGAGTATTGTCTGCCAATTCTTGCATCCAAGTTAAAGTATTTTTATCTAACAGTTCCAACGGATAAAGAACTCGATCGCCAGATCGAAGATCTTGAGTTTAAAGATGAATATGCCATTCGTCGAAGTCGTACAAAATACCAGAAAATGCTTAGAGAGCATTTTACATTTATTTCTAGTCGACTACTAGAAAGCAAGGTATATTTTGATGAAACAAACACAAATTTTACCGACTTATTATATCGATATTAAATGGAGTTTATTATGAGTAATTCTGGTCTTGATACAAAGACATGTGAAGCAATTGTTAAGGGTGAAGCCAAGGCCCAAACTGCAGCTCAACTTATGAGCGCACGTTACTTTGCTTATACAATCGGCAATATTGATTTCATCGTTGATTCAACTCACCCTGATCACAGAGATGATATGGATGTAAATGAAATCAAGGCGTGGTCATCACAATCTGAGTGGAAGGGTCTTGAGATCGTTGACACTGCAGAAGGAACTGAGAGAGATGACTGGGGAATGGTTGAGTTTAAGGCGACTTTTGGTTTAGGTGGCCAAGACCATGTGCATTATGAGCGTTCTGAATTTGTTAAGGTTGATGGAGACTGGTTCTTCGTTGACGGTGAGCCAATCGTAGCGCAGGTTAAGAGAGATGGTGCTAAAGTTGGACGCAATGACCAATGTCCTTGTGGTTCAGGCAAGAAATTTAAGAAGTGTTGTGGTCGATAATTGTCGACTAAATAGCCTTTGTTTTAACGCGTCATGGTCGCTAAGTGCGGTGGTGTGATTAGTTAAAATTAGGGTTACAACTTTATGTATTTCTGTTAAAAAACTAATAATTTCATAAATATTTTATTGTTAACAAACCAAGATAACGGGATTTGTCGCTATGATTCACATTAAGAGAGGATTGGATCTTCCTATCAGTGGGAAGCCATCACAAAAGATTGAGGTAGGACCTCAAGTGACTAAAGTCGCTCTTACTGGGCCAGACTATGTTGGAATGAAGCCAACTATGCTTGTTCAAGTAGGTGACGAGGTTAAAAAAGGTCAGGCGTTATTTTCTTGTAAGAAAGTTGAAGGTGTTCTTTATACAGCACCTATCAGCGGTAAGGTTATTGAAATTAACCGTGGTGCAAGAAGAGCGTTTGAAACTTTAGTAATTGAAGTTTCAGGTAACGAGCAAGTTACATTTGAAAACTTTAAAGGGACGGGAGTAAAAGATTTAACGAAAGAAGCTGTTCAAGCTCTTTTAGTTGAGTCAGGTCTATGGCCAGCTTTCAGAACAAGGCCATTTTCTAAGGCACCAGCTTTAGGTTCTGAGCCACACTCTATTTTCGTAACTGCAATGGATACTAATCCTCTTGCAGCTGATCCAGCAGTAGTAATTGCTGAAGCAAGCGAAGATTTCACGAATGGTGTTGAGATTATCTCAAAACTAACTGATGGAAGAACTTTTGTTTGTAAAGCAGCTGGAGTTAATATTCCAAAGCCTTCAACGACTAAAGTTGAAGTGAAGGAATTTGCTGGTGTTCACCCAGCAGGTAACGCAGGAACTCACATTCACTTTGTTGATCCTGTAAACGCTAAGAAGATTGTTTGGTCGATTGGTTACCAAGATGTAATCGCAATCGGTAAGCTTTTCACTTCAGGTGAACTTTCAACTGAAAGAATTATCTCAATTGCAGGTCCTGCATCTGTAAACCCAACTCTTGTTAAAACAGTTCCAGGTGCTCATTTAGGTGAAGTTACTTCAGGAAAAGTTGGACAAGGTGAGGTGAGAGTTGTTTCTGGTTCGGTTTTCAACGGTCGCGCAATGGTTGGAAGTTTTTCTTACCTAGGTCGTTTCCACAACCAAATTTCTCTACTTACTGAAGGTCGTGAAAGAGAGTTCTTAGGATGGCACAAGCCAGGTCTTAATAAATTCTCTGTTAAGCGTACTTTCCTACACTGGTTAAAGCCAGGGCAAATTTTCGATTTCACAACTGCTACTCATGGTTCTGATAGAGCAATGGTTCCAGTAGGGTCATACGAAAAGGTAATGCCTCTTGATATGCTACCAACTCAACTTTTAAGAGCACTTGTTACAAAAGACAATGACTACGCTGTAGAGCTTGGTTGTTTAGAGCTAGATGAAGAAGATTTAGCACTATGTACTTTCGTAAGTCCTGGTAAAGTTGATTTCGGTCCAGCTCTAAGAGAAAGTTTAACTACTATTGAGAAAGAAGGATAATTACAATGTTGCGCAAACTTCTAGATTCTCAACATGATAATTTCGCTAAAGGCGGGAAATTCGAAAAGTTTTATGCTGTTTATGAAATGATCGATACTTTCCTTTATACTCCAGGTGGAGTAGCGAAAGGTTCAGTTCATGTTAGAGATGCACTTGACTTAAAAAGATTAATGATCACAGTTGCTATTGCTCTTATTCCAGCAATGTTTATGGCAATGTACAATACTGGTTTCCAGGCTAACTCTGCTCTTGCAGCGGCTGGTATGACTCCTGAAGGTTGGCGTGCTGATATCATCATGGCGCTTGGTGCAGGTTTCTCTCCAGAAAGCTTAGTTGCAAACCTACTTCACGGTTTCTTATACTTCTTCCCAATTTTCCTAGTGACTCAAATCGCTGGTGGTTTCTGGGAAGCACTATTTGCAATCGTTAGAGGTCACGAGATTAACGAAGGTTTCCTTGTCACAGGGATGCTATTTCCATTAACTCTTCCTCCAACAATTCCTCTATGGCAAGTTGCTGTAGGGATCTCTTTCGGTGTTTTAATCGGTAAAGAGGTTTTCGGTGGTACAGGGAAAAACTTCCTTAACCCAGCACTTACTGCTCGTGCATTCCTTTTCTTTGCATATCCTGCACAAATTTCAGGGGACGCAGTATGGACTGCAGTAGATGGTTTCACTGGAGCAACAGCTCTTTCTCAGGCAGCTCTTGGTGGTGTTGGTGCAATCACAACTTCAATGCAAGATGCTTTCTTAGGATTTATGCCAGGTTCAATGGGTGAGACTTCAGCTCTTGCTTGTTTAATCGGAGCAGCAGTTCTAATCATCTCAGGTATCGGTTCTTGGAGAATTATGCTTTCAATGGTTCTTGGAGCAGTTGTTACTTCAGCAATTTTAAATGCTATCGGTTCTGATACAAATATGATGTTCTCAGTAACTCCACTTTGGCACTTAGTGATCGGTGGTTTTGCTTTTGGTACAGTGTTTATGGCAACTGATCCAGTATCAGCTTCTATGACACACAAAGGACACTGGTTCTATGGTGCTCTAATCGGTTTCATGGTTATCCTTGTTCGTGTTATTAACCCAGCTTTCCCTGAAGGTACTATGCTTGCAATCCTTTTCGGAAACTGTTTTGCACCTTTAATTGACTACTTTGTAATTCAAGGAAATATCAAAAAACGTGCAAACGGATACAAAACGGCTTAAGGGGGCAGTGATGAGTAATGATAGTACTGCAAAAACTCTGATCGTAGCAACAATCCTATGTGTTGTTTGTTCAGTTGTCGTATCTTGGTCAGCGGTTTCACTAAAGCCACTTCAAGATGAGAATAAAGTTTTAGACGTTAAGAAAAACCTTCTTATGACTGCAGGTCTTGTAAAGGCGACTGCTACTAAAGAAGAAATTTTAGAAGCTTATAAGCAAATCGAAGAGAAACTAGTTGATCTTAAAACTGGTGACTACGTAACTGATATGGATGTTACTAAATTTGATGCTGTTAAAGCTGCTAAAGATCCAAAAATGAACTACGCAATTCCTGCATCTGAGGACAAAGGAAAAATCAAGTTCCGTGCGAAATACTCTAAAGTATTCTTCGTAAAAGATGGTGAGACAACTAAGTCTGTTGTTTTCCCAATTCACGGTAAAGGTCTTTGGTCAACAATGTACGGTTTCCTAGTTCTTGAGACAGATCTTAATACTGTTAAAGGTATTGGTTTCTACTCTCACGGTGAAACTCCAGGTCTTGGTGGTGAAATTGATAACCCACACTGGAGATCAGTATGGCCAGGAAAGAAAATCTTTGGTGATGCAGGTAAACCTCAAATTCAAGTTATTAAAGGTGAAGCTAATAAAGCAAGCAGCTTTGATATTGATGGACTTTCAGGTGCAACTCTTACAGCTAATGGTGTAACAGGAACTGTTCGCTATTGGATGGGTGACGATGCATTTGGACCATTCATTGACAAATTCACACAAGGTGGGGGTGAATAATGAATTTTAAAGAAACAGTAGTTTCTCCATTATTTGAGAACAACCCAATTGCACTTCAAATCCTAGGTATTTGTTCTGCTCTAGCGGTTACGACAAAAATGGAGTCAGTAGCAGTTATGTGTTTAGCGGTAACAGTTGTTACAGCTTTCTCTAACTTATTCGTATCACTTATTAGAAATCACGTTCCTAGTGCAATTCGTATTATCGTAATGATGACGATTATTGCTTCACTAGTTATCGTGACAGATCAAGTTCTTAAGGCTTACGTTTATGACGTTGCTAAATCGATGTCAGTTTATATTGGTCTAATCATTACAAACTGTATCGTTATGGGACGTGCGGAAGCATATGCGATGAAGAACCCTCCAATCATGTCATTCTTTGATGGTGTTGGTAACGGAATCGGTTATTCAATCGTACTTGTATTTGTTGGATTCTTTAGAGAGCTTCTTGGTTCAGGAAAGCTATTTGGAGTATCTGTTTTAGCAACAACTGGAGAAGGTGGTTGGTACCAAACTAATGGTATGGCACTTCTTGCACCATCTGCATTCTTCTTAATTGGTTTTTTCATCTGGGGACTACGTACTTGGAAGAAAGATCAAGTAGAAGAAATGTAAGGGTAGGTGAAATATGTTTGAACATTATTTAAGTTTATTTATTAAAGCAGTATTCATTGAAAACTTAGCCTTAGCATTCTTCCTAGGTATGTGTACATTCCTAGCAGTTTCGAAAAAGGTTAAGACTTCTATTGGTCTTGGTGTAGCGGTTGTTGTTGTACAAACAATTACAATCCCTATTAACAACCTACTTTATAACTACTTACTAAAAGAAAATGCTCTTGAGTGGGCAGGGATCTCTGGTACAGATCTTTCATTCCTAGGTCTAATTTGTTACATCGGTGTTATCGCGGCGATGGTTCAAATCCTAGAAATGTTCCTAGATAAATTTATGCCAGCTCTTTATAACGCTCTTGGGATTTTCCTACCTCTTATTACTGTTAACTGTGCCATCATGGGTGGATCACTATTTATGGTAGAAAGAGATTATACTTTTGGAGAGTCTGTTGTTTTCGGTATCGGTTCTGGTTTCGGTTGGGCCCTAGCGATTGCTGCTCTTGCAGGTATTAGAGAAAAAATGAAGTACAGTGATGTTCCAGATGGACTAAAAGGTCTTGGGATCACTTTTATCACTGTAGGTCTAATGGCACTTGGTTTCCTAAGTTTTTCAGGAATCCAACTTTAGTAACGGTAAGTAATAAAAAGGAAATATTATGAATGCAATTATTCTTGGTGTTTTAATGTTTACCGTTGTGGTTCTTGCTCTTGTTTTAGTAATTCTTTTTGCTAAATCAAAGCTAGTATCAAGTGGTGACGTTAAGCTAACGATCAATGGTGAGAAAGTGGTTCATATCCCAGCTGGTGGTAAACTACTTAACGCTCTTGCCGATCAAAAACTATTCGTATCTTCTGCCTGTGGTGGTGGGGGTACATGTGGTCAGTGTAAAGTTCACGTTCACGCAGGTGGTGGTGAAATTCTTGAAACTGAATTATCACATATCTCAAAGAAAGAAGCTCGTGAAGGCTTAAGACTTGCATGTCAGGTTGGTATCAAAACTGATATGGAAGTTGAAGTTGAAGAGTCTGTCTTTGGTGTTAAGAAATGGGAATGTGAGGTTATCTCAAATGATAACGTTGCGACTTTCATTAAAGAATTTAAGCTTAAGCTTCCAGAAGGTGAGTCTGTACCTTTTAGAGCTGGTGGTTATATTCAAATCGAAAGACCAGCAGGGCTTTCAATTGATTACAAAGACTTCGACGTACAAGAAGAATACCGTGGAGATTGGGATCACTTCAATCTTTGGCAGTATAATTCAACTGTAAACGAAGAAACTATCAGAGCTTACTCGATGGCAAACTACCCGGAAGAAAAGGGAATCATTATGCTTAACGTGCGTATTGCTTCTCCTCCTCCAAGAGCTCCTAAGGGAACTCCTCCAGGGAAAATGTCTTCTTATATCTTTAGCTGTAAGCCAGGTGACAAAGTTACAATCTCTGGTCCATTCGGAGAGTTCTTTGCTCGTGACACTGATAAAGAAATGGTATTCGTTGGTGGTGGAGCTGGTATGGCGCCAATGCGTTCACACATCTTTGACCAACTAAAGAGACTACACTCTAAACGTAAGATGACTTTCTGGTACGGTGCTCGTTCAGTTAGAGAAATGTTCTATGTTGAAGACTTCGACGGTCTACAGGCCGAAAATGATAACTTCACTTGGCACGTTGCTCTTTCAGATGCACTACCGGAAGATAATTGGACAGGTTACACTGGGTTCATTCACCAAGTACTTCACGATGAGTATCTTGCTAAGCACCCAGCTCCAGAAGATTGTGAGTACTACCTATGTGGTCCTCCTATCATGAACAAGTGTGTAATCGATATGCTTCTTGACCTAGGGGTTGAGCGCGACGATATCATGCTTGACGATTTTGGTGGGTAACTAGGATTAAAGTAATAAATTTACATATAGAAGAGGCCAGCTTTATAGCTGGCCTTTTTTATTAGCTAATTTCGAATAAAAGTTAAGCTAAGTTATCCTTTCTTCAATTGTTCATATATTCCACTATGTTAGTTTTGATGTATGGATAATATGACGGCCCTATATATCGTACTCTTATCATTTCTACTTCTGTGCGTTGTCAGTACTTATGTTGTTGCAATGGTGGATAAAGAAAGTGACTACCAGCAATTTAAAATGGCCCTAATTTTTAATTTCTTCCTCTATGCTACACGTTTTTATTGTGCTCAGTGGATGGAACTCGACGTCATATTCTTTGGCTTAAAATTCATTCCACTTTATTTGATATGTAATTTCTTTCTAAATAATCGATTAAGCCAGTATCGAGTTGAGTTGATGAGTCTTTTTGTTTTAAGTGGCATTGCTGGCTTTTTATTGTATTTAGCTGGAGTTGAGTCTGAATATTATTCCCTTACTGTGGCCATCGGAAGTTTCACTCCTGGTATCTATGCATTGGCCTACTTTGGTAAACGAATAAAGTATGTTGTGAATTTTTTCTATTTTACTATTTTTGCTATCGCAGGAATAGTCACATTTACCTATCCATTTACCTTTGAAATAAAGGGCTCTGGGATTTGGGGCTGGAGTGCGGGCGTCATCACTTATATTGCAATCATGTTAGGGCTTCTGGTTAAGATCTTAGAAAAGAAAGTTGATGGGGATTATAAATTACAAGAAGAGTTAAAGCTTATTAATGCAGTTTATAAGGCCGTTATTCATGATACTTCAAATGACTTAAATTTTTTGTCTTTAAGTCTTTCAAGGGCGTTAAAAGATGAGAACTTGACCTATGTAAAGTTAGCCTATGATCGATTAAGTGAGCTCATCAAATTTAAAGCAGAGATTCGTAAGCAATTTAATAAAGATAATCTTTCATATGATGTGGAGCTTTCGTCAATAGTAAAGTCTGTTGTCTCTCACTACCAAGACGACTTTAACAAGAAGCGAGTTCAGTTGGTTGTCACTTATCCCCATCAAAATATCGAAGCTTCGCTACCCATTAGTAAGGAGAGTTTAGTTAACTCGATTTTAGGTAATCTTGTTTCTAATGCCTTGAAGTTCTCTGAGCCACGTTCAAAAGTCTACCTTTCAATGATTCACGATAAAACTCATGTGTACTTTAGTGTTATTGATTCAGGGGGCGGTATTTCTGACGACATTATTTCATCAGTAACGAATTTCTCAAAAGTGAGATCGAGTAGTGGTACTCGTAACGAACTGGGCAGTGGAATGGGCCTTAGCATACTTTGCTACATCATCAAACGAATTGACGGTGAAATTAGCTTCATGAGTATGAAGAGTGGAACAAAGGTAATTGTAAAGATCCCTTTTGTTAACCAAGTATCAGAACATTTAGATAATAAACGTGATGGCCACGGTAGCAACGTAATATCACACGCTTAAAACTCTTATCTTTTCTTACATAACTAGTCTTATTAAGGCTTATTGGGTCTAATTATGGATATGAAATCGATACTCACTTTATTACTTTCAACTTATGTCTTGGCCTCTTCTCCGGTAGCAATATCTGATTTTTCTAACTCACTAGAAAATGAATTAGGATTGAAGCTTTCACGCTTAGATGATGTTGTAAGAAAGATTAGAATCAGAAAACCAAATGTTTTTGAGAAATGGTTAATGAATAAAAGTGGTGCAGAGGCCACATATAACGACAAAACGAACACGATTGTTTTACGACAAAAGAATTGGCGTGGAGATCGAATTGTTAGCTCGTCTGATTTTCCAACTGGACAAGAGTATCAGTTCACTATCTTAGCATCGACTATTTTTCATGAGTTAATGCATGCGGACTTTGATGTTTTAATAAAGGGGAGTCATACACGTTCTGATATTGCACTTAAGAATACTCAGCGCTGGTTCTCTCAAAATATTCCTGGAGTTAATGCTCATATTGCTGCCCATGAATTCTTTGGTTATACCGCTTCGGATCTCATCTTGGGAATTAAGAGTAAGCTTCAAGATATCTATATGGCCCATGGGATTAATAGCTATAAAAATACGTGCTTTGGAAAGAAGGGCCTTAAGAGAATTAAGGATCGCCTTTTTCCTGATGGCGATATTCATTTTAAAGACACGTTAAAAATTTCAAGCTTTGCGAGTGTATTTACGCCCAATACAATCTTTGTAAAGGGCAAAGATTTTAATATCAAAGATAAGAACTTCCCTGACTCTTATCGCAAAGATGTCTATCAACACTTTGTGGACAATTACCATGCTCCTAAAAATTCAAGTGATTTACTTGAGATCGCTACGAGAGAGTATGGTGAATTATTACAAAAATGCTTCGAAGGAATATAATTCTAATCCAATCTAAATAGAAATACTTTCAAATAGTTTAGGTTCTCGGCAACTTCTGCTTCGCTATTAAGAATCTTGGCCAAAGGTTACAATATATATTGTGGTGTAAAGTTAAAGAAATAACTTAAGTTGCCATTTTAATTCTTGTAGTGATAATCAGTATTTATTGTTTTATAAGGTGTAATTGGTTGGAAGTTAGTAATAAGGCATTAGTCGCATATTTTGATGGTGTAAAGTCGATGGGGGATTCCGTTGAAGATTTTATTGCCGAGCTTCCAGTTAAAGACAAAGATCTTTTAGATGTAAAGTCGCGTATAAGCTGGCAAGAATTTAAAGATATCACAGTCTTCTTCTCTGAAAAGTACCCGAACTATACTGAAATTATTAGTAATACCGGTGTTTCAAACAGAATCATTAAACCATTTTTTGACATCATTACATATGTAATTAGTTATAGCTTACTCTATGAGTTCTTTTTAAAGCTATCTTTTAAGATGCTTTATACCAATATCAAAATTGATACAAAGAAACTTAGCTCAGATTCTTTTCAAATTATCTTTGAGTTTTCAGATTCATCTCAGATCTTTCACGAATTCATAAATATGTATGTTGAACTTTTCAAAACGATTCCAGTTAATTTCGTTGGGTGTCGTACATATTCAAGAGTGAAGTATCTTGTCGTAGATGACCGAGTTGTATTCTCTGTTAGTAATGCGGCCTTCGCTAAGGTCAGCATTCCGAACTTGCTTTACAATTTCTTCTTCACAAAGAAAAAACTTCACGAAGTTATTCTAAAAAATGTGGAGTATTCGAATCTACTTGAGAAGCAAAACTTAGAGCTTGAAGAGTATCGAAAGAACCTTGAGCTATTAAATACAGAATTGAATTTAAGTAATCGTACCTTACACCATGATGTTGCTAATAAACTTCTTAGTCTTGAAGTAGCTAAGAAAAGAATTGAGAATGGTGATTATGAGCAAGCGGTTAATAAGATCAATCAATTCTCAAACTCAGTTAAGGGAATTATTCAAAACTCAATTGTTACGACACATATTGATGGTGAACTTTTTGAGCTTCAAGAAAATAATTTATATGACCTTTTAATTGAAGCAGTGACAGAGTATGACGACATTGCTATCCAAAAAGGTGTTCGAATTATTCACGACTTTAAAATTGATCAAAACCTAACTTTATATACAAATAAAATCGCACTACAAAATAACCTAATTTCTAATATTATGTATAATGCGATCAAATTCTCACATAAGAATGAAAGTATTGTTTTCTCAGCTTCTGTTTGTGATGAGAATCTTTGTCTAAGAATTGTTGATTTTGGTGTAGGTATTCCAGAAGAAAAACTTAAGCTTATCAAAAGAAATGTTGGTCTAATTGGTTCAACTAAGGGGACTAATGGTGAGAAGGGTTCTGGACATGGAATGAGTATCATTATGGATACTGCCAACGCACTAGGCTTCAAGGTTAATATTTCATCGAGTTTAGGAAATGGAACATCAATTGAGTTAATAAAAAATATTTCTCAAGAAGAAACAGATTTTACAAACGTTCTTTTCCTAGACGGTCAAAATACAAAGTCGTAAATCAGTCTCATAAGTATTAATTATTACTATTGTGTGCCAAGTATTTTTGCTGAGCTCAGAAAATGACCCATTTGTAACTCCCCAGATTCTCCAAAAAAATCATTTTAACTTATACTCTCACGTTAACTGGAGGGTAGAGATGTTTTCAAGAAATATTGGTTTAATTACTCAAGAGGATCAAGATAAATTACAAGGAGCATCAGTTTTAGTTTGTGGTGTTGGTGGCATGGGAGGTGTCGCTAGTGAAGTTCTTGTTCGTATGGGAATAGGAAAAATTAAAATTGCTGACTTTGATCGTTACGAGCCCCATAATTCAAATCGTCAAATACATTGTAATGCAAAGAACTATGATCGCTATAAAGTCGATGTCTTAGAAGAAGAGTTCAGAAGTATAAATCCAAATTTAAAGATCGAATCATTTAACGAAGGTGTTACAAAAGATAATATCGAAGATCTTTTAGATGACGTTGATATTGTTATCAATGGAATGGATGAAATGTTTTACTCATTAATTCTAGAAAGAGCAGCGCGCAGAAAAAATATCACAATCGTTGATGCTTGGATCACTCCATTTGCATCAGTCTTTGTAATGACTCCGGATTCTCCCCACTGGGAAGAGTATCTCGATTTATGTACCAAGAATACTGCGGTTGAGGATCTAACGCCTGAACTATGTAACCAGGCAGTTAGAGAAGAGGTTGATTTTACCTTCAGTCATTTTTCTCCATACAAATATATTTCTAAAGACCTCGTTGATAAGATTGTAACTAAGGAAGCAACAAGGCCTAGTTTTACGCCTGTCGTTTGGTTATCTGGAGTTCTCATGGCCAACGAAGCTTATAAAGTTATCTGTGGCCTACCACATACGGATCATTTAGGGGTGTTTTTTGACCAGTATGAATTTCAACTAACGAATGCTGGTTCAAAGAGTAAGGAAGGAAAACAAGTAAAGAAAGCTGCCTAGGGAGCACTTATGAATGAGGTAAAGTGGGGGAGCTACTCCTTCAAAACATATTTCAGGCCAGGCCTGTATTTGGATGATTTTAATTTAAAACGTTTGTATCGTTCAATTATAGAAATTAATAATACTTCTAAGAAAAAAGTAAATATTAGATACCTTCAGCTAGAAGATATCGATGAGATTAAAAGTTTTTTGAGTCATATTATTGTTTCTATAGTTCATACACGTGGAAAAGATATTTCATTTTTAATGAATTATATTATTGAAGATGGTGATGTAAATATTCTTCATGTCGGAATTATGATTGCAAATTCTTATACTGGTAATGAAGCGATGGCCATGATGGCATGCTTTAATAAGTTGGAGTATTTTAAGCAGCATAAATGTTTTTATACGACTAATATATCAGCGACTCCTGCTGCAATTGAAGCCTTTGATAAGATAAGTCGTAAAGTTTGGCCATCTCCAAAGAGTCAGATCAAGAAACCACCAAAGGACTATATTAACGTTGTAAAACTTCTTGAAGAGTTCTACATCAAAAAATGGTTTCAGGACCCTACAGAGTGCAATATTGACCCGTATCGCTTTGTTCTTAAGTCTCCATGCAAGAAGATGGGATTTAAAACAAATATGTTTCAAATGAGTCGGGCAAATAATATTGAGTACCAAAATTTTTGCAATAGTTTAATCGATTACGAAAATGAAGAGGACCTAGTACAGGTTTCTACGTCAGGTTACCTTGAATTGATAAAAACCTACTTGTTGACCAACCTATATCTTGTCTTTAAAAAACCACCTCGCTTTTATGAGGAAGAGGCAACGATAGGTGATGAGAATGATTTAAGTAAAATTGCTTAGTTTATAAAATAGGCCCTACTTCATTAAATTGTAGTAGGGCCTATTTGTTAAGATGCTTTGCTAAGAGTCTGAGCACTACTTTCACATGCTTGTAATAACCTGATATAACGTTTAGTTGTTTCTTTCATATTATTTATAATGATATCTTTGTTTGGTAGTTGATTAACTGCTTCTAATGCCTTTTTGATATGTTCTATATCTTCATCTGTATGTACTTTCATAAATCTTGTCGCTGATTTTCCATACTTTTGAATTAAGTTATTAACAATTATTTGAGGAAGATTTGCTGCGAATGCCTCTAGTGCTAAGACCCAACCAAAAACACTTTCACCTCCATATGTATTGGCATAGTAAAACTGTGACTGGTAGAAGATCTTTGTTTCTTCATACTCCTGAAAATCACAAATGTTATAACCTAAACTCTTTAAGTCACTAAGGGCCAGGTTCTCATGTCCAGACTCTTCATCAGCATGTTCTAACCATCGCTTTGATAATTCCTCGGACTTGCAATGCTTTGCACTCGTTCTCAAAATACTTTCAGAGACAGAGGTATAATAGTAAGTTTGCGCTAGCCAATTGGCGTATACATTTTCATCTTCAAACTTTATTGCTCTTACTTCTTCGATTATTTGAGTAACACATTCATTAAGCAAACTTTCTAAATGATTCATAATTTTCCTCCTCATCTGGAAACTTAAAAAATAGAACTGAATCTCTATACTCATCATAGAGTTTGTTAACTTTTCTTTTAAGAATTTCATCATTTATATCGACAGCTGTTTTTTCGTTAAAATATAGAAGATTACATAAGAGTCCCTTGTAAATAATATTGGCGCAGATAATATCCCCATGCTTTTGACCTTCCTTACTTGCGCTATTAGTTTTTACAGTTGGTGCAATAACATGTTTTGCTTGAATATCTCTTGTAATATTCACTAGAATTTGTCGCAAGATACTGTAGAAGTCTAAGTGGTGTCTTTTCTTACGATAACTCGGAGAAATTGTTAGTAACTCAATACTGTAGACGTTACTTATGGCCAGCTCTTTTATTGCCCTGATGCCTTTCATTGGAATTTCTCTAAAGTATGATTGCTGTTTAAATAAAGGAATGGAGAAGTCATGCTTACTCATTGCACAGTAAGCACATACATTATTATCAGCGTCTAAAAGCAGAATATGAAGCTCTTGCCTTAGAAATGTATCTGAGCAAAAGTTATCTTGAATTTTAAAGATTTCGGCCCATGTTTCTTGATACATTAGAAAGGCCTTTTGAAGCAGTGCTTTGTTAGCGCTGCTAAACATTTCTTGCTTGTGAATAATTTTTAGTTGAATTTCCATTTGAGAATTGTAGTACGACTAGAGAGGATCTATACTGCAAATTGATTTATCCCGTTATTTCAGTTACTTATGAAATTAGCTAATGTAGGTGCTATTTATTTACAAGCCAATAAACTGTGTAAAATTTATTTATGGAGTGAATTTGTTGAATAGTTTTGGTACTTAACTTTCATGTACGAATTTAAATGCTCCAAGCTAATGGCCCGTCTGATTATAGATTCAGTCACAAAGCTTGGTGTCGATAAAGCTCCATTCAATGAATTATATTCTAAGTATGAAAATACTTGTGATAAGTATATTTCTTATAAGTTTTTAAATGACTATGCAGATCTTCTTCTACAAAAAGTTGATGAGGATGAAGTTATTCGAGTTATTGCCAATGATGGCCTAAATTCAGAAAAACTAAGTGTATTTAAAAACTTAGTTTTTAGTATTTTATCTCTTAAAAGCCTTTATAACATTCAATCTAAATTGGTTTTAACATATTTATTCAAAGGCGTTACTTTGAATGTATCGACACGTGGTAAAAATATTAGACTTGTCCAAGAAGCTTCGGCACCGAAAGTGCATTCGTTATTTTTCAAGATTTATGCAGAAGTTTATAGGAACTTTCCAATGATAATTGGTCGAGAACCTGCCAAAGTTGTTAGCTTAAGGATTGAAAACTCTTCAATGACAATGGAGATATCTCCAAGTCAAAAGCTGAATATTGTTTCTACAATTGGTCTTTTTCTTAAAACGAGATTTGCACATTTGGCCGCAAAATCAATGTATATAAATCTAATTAATGAGCTTAGAGAAGAATCAGATCAACAAAATTACGAACTTAAAAAGTTAAATGAACAACTTGATCAGTCGCTAAAACAAAAGAGTGTGTTAGTTCGTGCTTTAGGCCATGACATTAATAATTCAATCGTCACAATCAAACTTTCATGTGAAAGGTTGTTACGAACTTTAGAGGATGAAAAAGATCTTAAGGTTGCAACAACAATATCGAAACACATCGAAATCATAAATCTTATCGCTAATAATGCACTTCAAAATGAAATAGATGAAGACCATATTGTTAATAATTACTCAATTGAGAATGTATCTAGTGTCGTTGATGATTTAGTTGATAGTTTCAAAGATAAAATTTTACGAAAGAATCTAGATGTTATTACTGAAGTAAGTACTCAGAGTAGTGACTTTTATATTAATAGACCAATCTTTACATATAATATTCTTGCAAATTATTTTTATAACGCAATTAAATACTCATTTCCATACGGAAGGATCATCATCTCTATTTCAGAGATCAATGATTTTTTCGTGTTTAAAATCATTGATGAAGGAAAGGGGATGAATGTTAGCATGTCTAAGCAGGTATTGGGTACTGAAGGGGAAACTGGACGTGGTCAGGGAATGATAATTGCAAGAAATTTATTGGCCAAAATGTATGGTGATGTCGTTGTATCTAGTAAACAAGGTGTTGGGACTAGTGTTTCAATAAGTATTCCTAAGTCACTTTCAACAACATCAAACAGTAATCATTTTACACTTTAAATTAAATAATAAGTTTTCGACTTCACGAGTCATCGTGTGGAGATGCTCTTTAAATGTTGGATGTTGATTAAAATCAATAGGCCACTTTTTTTCCATTTCAAATATTCTTGTATACAATACATCAATGAAATTTAAACTCAGGGATTATCAAGTTGAAGCTGTTGAGAGAGTGGTCTCTCACTTTAGAAAATGTGCTGATCCTTCTCTTATTGTTCTCCCAACAGGTGCTGGAAAAAGTTTAGTCATTGCTGAACTTGCGCGTATTGCACGTGGGCGTGTTCTTGTGATGGCCCATGTAAAAGAGTTAGTAGAACAAAATCATGCTAAGTATGAGTCCTATGATTTAAAAGCGGGAATCTTTTCTGCCTCTATGAATAGAAAGGATAAGGACGAAAAGGTTATTTTCGGCTCGATTCAATCTATTGCCCGTGCTGCTGATGATTTCTTCAAAGATTTTTCTCTTGTTATCATTGATGAGTGCCATCGAATTTCGCTAGAAGAAGAGTCTCAATACCAACAGGTTTTTGACAAACTAAAAGAAGTAAACCAAAAGGTTTTCTTTCTTGGCCTTACGGCAACACCATATCGCCTTGGAATGGGATGGATTTATAACTATCACTATCATGAAATTCTAAGGACAAAAGAAGAGCGCTTTTTTAAGCATTGTATTTATGAGTTGCCACTTAGTTATATGATTAAAAATGGTTATTTAACTAGGCCAATTAAAATTGATTCTCCTGTTGCTTGCTATGACTTTTCAAAACTTGAAGTTAATGAGAATTCTGGACGATTTTTAACTCAAGAAATTGAGAAAATTTTGAACGATAGCGCTCGTGTTACACCAGGGATTGTTAAGCATATCGTCCAAGAGGCAAAAGAGAGAAATGGGGTTATGCTTTTTACTTCTACAGTAAAGCATGCCAATGAAGTCTTGAGTTTTTTACCTGAAGACTCTAGTGCCATTGTAACAGGTGAAACTGATCAAAAAGTTCGCGACCAAATCATCGATGATTTTAAGAATCAAAAAATAAAATTCTTAGTAAACGTCTCTGTTTTAACAACTGGGTTTGATGCTCCTCATGTGGACTTGATTGCAATCCTTCGTCCAACAGAGTCCATTAGTCTTTATCAACAGATTGTTGGACGAGGTCTAAGACTTTTTGAAGGAAAAGAAGACTGTTTAATTCTCGATTATACTGGACTTGACCACGATATTTTTAAACCTGAAGTCGGTGAAATCCGACCTCATGGAGAAACTCAAGAAGTGCAGGTGATGTGTCCTGATTGTGGGCATGCTAATATCTTTTGGGGCAAGGTTGATAGTGAAGGTTGTATCACTGAACACTATGGCCGAAAGTGCCAAGGTATCCATATTGACGAAAGTAATATGACTGTCCAAGAGTGTGGCTTTCTTTTTCGATTTAAAAGCTGTGATAATTGCGGACAAAGTAATGATATTAGTGCTCATGAATGTGTACATTGTTCACATGAATTACGTGACGCTGATAAGAAATTAAAAGAGGCAATGCAACTTAAAGATGCCCATATTATGCGTGTGGAAGAGATGATCTTTAGTGAACATCAAGGTAAGAAGGGACGCTCTCTTGAAGTCAGCTACTTTGATGTGAACGGAGAGTCTTTAAAAGAATATTATCAGCTAAATAGTAAGTCGCAACAGATGGCCTTCTATCATGCTTTTGTGAAGAAACACTTAAAAACACCTGAGCTTAAGTATTATATTGATGATCTTGATAAAATCTTAAAGGATCGAAAGTATTTTAGAGAACCGAAATTTGTGATTGCGCGAAAGAAACAGCGTTTCTGGCAAATAAGAGAGAAAATTTTTATAGAAGAACTAAAGTCGGCGAGATACACGAAATAACTTTTCCATCGCAAGCTCTCCAAGGGTTTCTGAAAACATCTCAAAGAGAGTGTCTGGTATCGAAGATTTTTCACCCTTCCAATAACTTTTTGAAAAGAAGAGGCATCTACCATCCGAAAGTTGTCTCACATTGATTTCTCCCCTTAGTCCTTTTAAGAATCCCTTATCAAATGTAAATGGATAGGCACCCGGTTTTGTGATGCGGGGAATTTTAAAATTTAGCGACATCGGAAAGGGCATGAGAGTATGGTCGAGATACAGATAGATCTCTTTTTTCTTTTCTGAATAACCTGATAGTTTTACTAGGTCGATATATTCATTAAATTTTTCGTAGCGCGACAATTTTCTTAAAGCGACTTTGCATTTATTTGGATGGATTCCATATATTTGGTAATCTAAACTTTGTTTGTTTTCTTGGGTCTTAACAATGGCCTTTCGATAAATTCTTTTTTTATCAACTAAAATTTCTTTGATATCAGCATCAATCCCCTTGAAATCAGAGGCGATAGCAAGATTTGAAAATACCAAAATCAAGTAAAAAACTGCTGTAATTATCAATGGTTGACGCGTTGTAACTTTCAAGGCCTTTAAGTTTCCCTTATTCTTTATAGTAAATTCATTATAGCACGAAGCTAAGATAGGGGAAAATTTAAGCATGGGACGCAGCATTGAAAAAGTTAATCGTAAAGGTAAGACGAAAGACGCCGTCATTGAGAGTAAAGATCAAAGGTGGCACTGTCGAAACCGTATTACGCTCGTCTTTGGTTCTAATGATATTGAAGATTTAGAAACATATGTCTACGAAGATAAGTCAGTAGATTTCAAAACCGTTAAATTTCATCAGGCAAAATCAAAGGCCATTGAAGAGCTTTTAGATAACTGTATTGATGAGTATTACCGCGGGCACGTTACAGAAATTCACACTTCTCTTAGTGAAGATGGGAAAACTGTTGTTGTTGCCGACAATGGTATTGGTTTCCCATTAAATAAAGTCAAGCAGGTTTATTCTGAGTTTAGAACTGGTTCTAAGTTTAAGGATGAAGAAACAGACGAGAAAGGCTTCTTACACAGAACTTTAGGACAGAACGGACTTGGTGCTGCTGCAACTTGTCTTACTGCAGATGAGTTTATTGTTACAATTAAACACTATAACTCTAAGAAAGAGCAGACGACGAAGTTTATCGACGGGGCCCTAAAGATTACTCAATCAAAACCAAAAGCCTTCAAAGGTGCATCTGGTGTATCAATCCAAGTAACTCTGTCAAAAGAAGTATACAAAGATAATAAGATTGATGAAAACCTTCTGAGAAAGAGAATTATTGACCTTGCTTACAATAATCCAGGGCTAGCTTTCTACTTTAATGGTGAGAAGTATCACTATCAAAAAGGTCTCTTCCAACTAGCTCAAAGAATTGATGAAGAGAATGCGCATGATTTTGGTGAAGCAGCCTATATCTACGAAACAGTAAATACTAAGAAGAAAAAGGTTAAGGGAAAGATTGATATGTCTCTTTCTCTAACTATTGATAAGGGAAGTGAAGAAAGAGAGAAATTTATTTCTTTTGTTAACTCTACTCCTACTTATGATGGTGGTTTCCACCACGATCGCGTAAGAAGAATTTTCATTAATGCGATTAAAGACAAGTTAGAACGTCAGGCAAAGAAAGAGAAAATTAAGTTAGTTGATAATGATATTCTTTCTGGTCTTACTTTTGTTCTTGGTGTGACAATGCCAAATCCAAGATTTGAATCGCAAACTAAACGTAAGTTAGTTCGTGATGCACATCTTGAAAAGGCCCTTGAAGAATTAATGGCAAAGTCTATTGATAAATTCATGAGAAAAAACAAAGACTATCTTGAAGTTGTTATTGAAAGAGCTAAGTCTCGTCACAAATATCAAGTTCTTAAAGAAGCGGCATCTAAGGGCCGTAAGCAAAAAAGACAAAGAGTTGAAAAACTTCTTGATGCCAACGAAAGAAAAAAACGTGATTTATGTACACTCTTTATTTGTGAAGGGGATTCGGCCATTGGTGGTCTAAGATCTGCTCGTAATAAACTGTACCAAGGTGGGATTGCTCTTCGTGGTAAACCTATGAACGTTGCCCAAGCAGGTATCAAAGACATTTTAAATAATCAGGAATTTTCAGATATCATGGCATCAATCGGTCTTGTTCTTGGACAAGAGGTTGATGAGAAGAAGCTTCGTTATTCTAATATCGTATTCCTTGCCGACTCGGATGTTGACGGTGGGCACATCAATACGCTTCTAACAAATTTCTTCTACCAATTTTGGCCAGAATTATTTGAAATGGGTGCTATTCAAATTGCAAAAGCGCCACTTTTTGAAGTCGTGACAGATAAGAAAACTCTGTATTTCGAATCAGATAAAGAACTAGAAGAGTTTAGAAATTCTGGAGAAGTAAGAATAAAAGAAATTCATCGAAACAAAGGGCTTGGTGAGATGTCACCGGAAGCCTGGAAGTATGTTTTATCAAAAGATGAATATACAAAAATTATCGTTGATCAAAAATCAAAAGCTAAAGAGATGTTAAATATCTGCTTTGGTAAAGATACGAATCTTAGAAAAGATTTATTACTTGATGAAGAGCAGTCTGAGATTATGTCAGAGGCAATTTCTGAAGATAAAGTTGTAACTAAGCCTAAACCAGCTAAGAAAGTAGCTAAAAAAGCTGCGAAAAAAACTGAGAAAACGGCGAAAAAACCAGCAAAAAAAGTCGCTAAGAAAGCTGCTAAGAAAAAGGCAAAGAAGGCCGTTGCAAAAAAAGCTGCAACTGGTGGTCTGGCCGACATGATTGATTACCTTGATTAAAAAAGAAATTGGAAGGAAATAAATAATGCAAGAAACTTATCTTCATTCACTAGAATCAGTAAACTTAGAAGATATCGTAAGAGATGAATACCGCACGTATCAGATCTATACATTAATGGATCGTGCGATCCCTTATCTTCAAGATGGCCTTAAACCGGGTCAAAGACGTATTCTTTATACGCTTTGGAAAAATCAGTCGAAAGGACTTTTAAAAGTTTCAGCTGCCACTGGTCTCGTTTTAACTCTTCACCCGCACGGACCAGCTTCGATTGAATCGGCCATTGTAAATATGGCCCAAGATTATACTTTCTCTAATAACTATCCTCTTATTGATAAGAAAGGATACTTCGGAGAGAGGATGGAAACTGATCCGGCCGCTGGAAGGTATATCGAATGTAAGCTAGGTAAGGTATCTGATCTCTTACTATTTGATGATATGAACCAAGTTGAAATGGTTCCAAATTATGATGAACGTTCGATGGAGCCAGTAGGGCTTCTTCCAAAGCTTCCTCTTATGTTATTAAACGGAGCTGAGGGGATTGGTACAGGTTTCTCTTCGACGATTCCAAGTTTTCATCACAAAGATATTATTAAGTCGATGATTTCATTTATTGAAACTGGTAAGGTGAAGAAGTTAAAACCTTACGTTCATAATTATTCTCTACCAATTCATGTTGATAAGAAGACTGGAAAACTTACGTTTGAAATGTCGATTGAAGAAAAAGGTGGAAAGTTCTTTATTACTGAACTTCCTCGTGGTTACGATGCTAAGAAGATTTATCGTCACCTGACAAAATTCATTGATAGCGGTTATATCAAAGATTTCGTTGATGCTTCTGTGGATAATGAAATCAATATTGAACTTCTTTTAAAGAAGGGCCAAGAAGCAACACTTAAAGAAATTCAAGATACAATTGGTGCAACTTCAACTCTTTCTCCAAATTACACTCTAATTTCAGAAAGAGGGGTAAAGATCTTTGATCAAGCTGAAGAGATTATTGAAATCTTCACTGGTGAAAGGTTAAAGGTTGTTACTCGTCGTTATGAACTTCTTTGCCTTGATCTGAAAGATTCAATTACAAAGAATAATGAAATTATCAAATTCATCAAAAATAAAGAATACGAAAAGGCGACAAAGTCGAAAAACAGAAAGTCTTTCGTAGAGTATCTTGATAAAAAGAAGTACGTTTATGCTGACTATCTAGCAGATATGCCAATTTATCGTATGACAAAAGATGAAGTTGAAAAACGCAAGTTACTTATTCAGGATGAAACGAAAAAACTTAATGAGTATACAAAAATTGCGAAGTCACCTAAGCTTGTTGCCAAGAAGCTAATTGAAGAGCTAAATGATGTTGATACTAAATTAACTGACTGGCTTAAGAAGAAAGATGCGGAAAAGCAAAAGCTCCTAAAAAAGATTGCTAAAGATCAAGAGAAACTTGGAAAGAAAAAGGCCAAGAAGAAAGCAGTTAAAAAGAAGTCTTAATAATCTAAGTGAAATAGTCTGATAAAAAAATCCCCAGCAGAAGTGCAAAACTTGTGCTGGGGATTGTTCATGTCAATACGCCAATTTGACAAGAAGAAGTTGATATAAACATAATACATGGTATTTATTTAGCTACTCAACTTAATGTTTTCTTAAAACTGGCTTAATTGACATCTTTACGCCGAAAAAGGCTAAGTTATTAAAATGAAATATATTTCCCACAAAATTTTTTTTGTGAAATATTCATAATTCTGCTAACCTATTAATATATAAAGGTTCTTTTGATTCATGGAGGAATGCAATGAGCTTGACTAAAGCTGATATTGTCGAACGAGTTTATAAGGAAGCAGGGTTTTCTAAAAAGGAAGCTTCTGACCTTGTTGACTTAGTTTTTAAGGTAATTAAAGATACTTTGGCCCGCGGGGAAAAAGTAAAAATTTCTGGTTTTGGAAACTTCTCAATTCGCGATAAAGCATCAAGAGTTGGCCGTAACCCACAAACAGGTGAGGCGATGGAAATTTCAGCAAGACGTGTTCTTACTTTTAAACCTTCACAGGTGCTAAAAGAAGATATTACTGGACGCTACGTTCACCGTATCGATGATAAAGGTAAGGAAGACACTTCAATTGCTCCTAAGGAAGGAACACCGAAAGCATTAACATCATTCAGAAATGATACTGATGATGACTACGAGAGTGAAAACGGATTTTAAATGCTAGAAACATTATCGATTCCACAAAAATCGTTATTTAAACTTGATGAAGTTTGCTCAATCGTTGGTGTAAAGCCATACGTATTAAGATTTTGGGAAAGTGAATTTGATGAAATTTCACCTCTCGTTTCTTCTACTGGTCAAAAACTTTTTGAACAAAAAGATATTCAAATGCTGGCAAAAATCAAAGGCCTTCTATTTGAAGAAAAGATGACTATTGAAAAAGCTAAGCTAGTTTTAAGAGGTCAATTAGATCTTTCTAAAGACAGTGCTGTTGCCAAGAAGAAGTTAAATACTAAGCCTGCAAAGTCTTCTAAATCAAAAGTTGTAAATTACAATATTGATTTAGATAAACTAGAGCAAGCGAAGAGCATCCTGAATCAATTGAACCTAAAGAGTCAAAGTATTCAACAAAGAAATAATTGGATCTAAAGAGGCGGGCCTAGCGCCTGTCTCTACATCTAAGTGACCAGTTATTGTTCTTTGATTTGGTTCAATAATACTAAGTATCTTTCCAAGATATTCTCCGTACACTAAACGGATATTTTCGCACGCGTACTTTTCAAAAAATACTTTCATATATTCTAGATTAGATTGTAATTCATTGAAACATTCTTGCGATCGTGTCTTCCAAGGATTTACAGCTTCCTCATGTTCACTTAAAACTTCATCTTCTAATTCGCAAAGATCATCAAGAAGTTGAAATGCTATTCCCATGTGATGTCCAAGGCGGTGTAGTGCCTTTGCTGTTTTTAAATCCGCATCGTCATTAAATAGGTATGGCCCAACAATTGAGAGTTGAATAAGACGTGCTGTCTTAAGCTTATGAGTAAGAATTAAATTCTTAAAACTCTCTGTCATATGGTGGCCTAAATCGAGGGCCTGGCCAAGAATTAGTCCTTTGGCGCCTAAACACCAATGAGCATAATTTAGAATTTCGTATTTATTCCTAACTTGTATTTTGTTTATTAAATTAAAGCTTAGAGATTGTAGAGCATCTCCGGCCAGTAGTGCTTGCCATTGGCCAAATTTTGCATGAGTTGAAAGTCTGCCACGACGATATTCATCATCATCCATACAAGGCATATCATCATGAATAAGTGTATATGTATGATGAATTTCTAATGCACATGAGAAGCTCTTAATTGACTTCTCAAGCTTTTGATTACTAAAGTCTATACCAAAGTCTTTTGCAGTGGCATAAGCGAGCAGAGGGCGAAATAACTTTCCTGCAGGTAATAACGAATAATCATATATCTCACTGAAGAAATTGTGATAATTATTTTGATCGATAAATAACTTTAGGTCAGCTTCAATTTGCTGCCTTGCTTCTTTTGGCTTAAGTAGTGATTGATTTTGCATTGAATTAAGATGCTTTAAAGTTGGCCTTTAGTCAACTAGCGCTTAATCATTTTCGGCGTGTTTGGACGTCCAAGAGTCCCATCAATTTTCATATGGTAGAAACCTTGTTCGTCAGGAGTACCATTGCCTAGAAGAAGGTTGATAATCGCAAAACTTTCGATAAATTCTGGTGTGAATTTAACCTGTGCTTCGAGATCGATTTTTGAATTTCTAATATTTCTTTTATCTAGAGAAATTGTTCCACTTGCATTGGCACGAATAGGTGAGTTGCTATCTCCAATGATTAACTCTTGGATTTCAACGGCCCCTCCATCTTCAGCATGTGCTTTAAATGAAAGATTTTTTATTGCTAGAGTAGGTAATTCAAAACTTTGAATGACTTGGGCCGGAATCGTAAAATCCTTTGATGTTAAATAAATATCGAGATCTTTTATTGCTTTTAAATCTGTACTAACAAGTGCGTTTAGATTGATCGTTCCATCTATTTTAAATGCATTCATTAGCGGGCCAAGGGCCTCAAAGCTGATTACAGAATTTTCTATCTTAATGTATTGAGTTGAAAAATTGTGAATCGACTTAATATTGATATTATTATTTAATCCCGAAATCTTACTTATTTCTGTATTAAATGTAAGACCCATTGGTGCAAAGCTTGGAAGTCCTAAAGAAATATCGGCTTCTGAAATAGTTAGTCCTGATGGAGCATTTAAACATCGAGATGAGATATCGATTTCTTTTAAGTTAATACCTGGAAGAAAATAGCTAAGAGAGGCGTTCTGATAATAAATAGGGCAGCTTCGATTCTTTCTAAGTCCATCATAAACGAGACTCATTACTTTATCTTCAACTGAAAAATTGAAAATGAATCCAAGAAAGAGAGATAAGAATGCAAGGATCGTCATTAGAAAAATTGTTTTCTTATTTATCTTGTATACGTCTGTTTGTACTGCTTCTTCACTCATATTATTCTTCTGGATACCCATATTATGTATTAGTTAACTTTTGCATAAAATTCGACAAGAAATTTGCCTGAAACAAATTTTCCATCAGCTGTTTTTTCAAGATCGATTTCTGTTATGATAACTTTAAACTTTCGGTGTAGTTCGTTTAGTAAGCCAACGAAAGCCTTATTAGTAAATTTATCAATCATAATACTTGTTTCAATACGATTGATTGAACCACCTAAGTTTTCTTTTTGAAAGCCATCAACATTAATTTGATTTGCTTTTAAGTTTAATCTCGAAGTCGCATCCGTTAATTTATTTACGAAATCAGATTTTTCGTAGATTGCATCATTTATTACAATAGGGCCTTCTTGGGCCTTAAGCTTCACGTTGCCTTCTTTAAAGCTCACAATAGCGCTCTCTAATTCTTTTCTTGTGTTCAGATCACTGACTTTCATTGTTCTAAAGATAAAGACACCAAGTAGAGCTATGACAGGAATAATAACAACTAGTCCAGATAAGAACTGATTAATAATTTTTTGCTCAGTTTCAGAGAAAGAGCGTAGTTGGTCTGCAAATGATTGAAATACACCAGAATTTCTAGCTTCTTCTATTTGCTTATCAATAGCGACATCAATTTCTTTAAACATGCTCTTTTGTGTCATTATTTACCTTTAAAACTAATAGTAATCTTATCTTTATTAGATTCATCAATATTGGCATCGTCAACATTAAGTCCTTTAAGGACTTTTAATAATTGTTTTGTATCTCGATCACTCTTACTTTGAAATTGTGCAAAACCTGAGTTTAGATCACCTTTGTACTTAGTTAATGATACTTCTTCGTTTCTTTTTATCGCACTTGTAATTGTGTGTAGGTTAGCAAGAGCACTAGTCTTTGGAACTTTTGCTAAAACTTTTAAATCAACATCAATTGCTTTATTTTTTTGTTTAATAATCTTTGTTAGCTTCTCAGGAGTTTTTCTAAGATATCTTTCCTGTTTTTGCGTAATATTCAAGTTACTCGATTTAATTAGTTTTTTGATCTCACGATCTGTTGACTTAATTTCTTGATTTACGAAGTAGAGTGATTCCACTAAGAATCCTGCAGATAAAACTAGGCAAACTATAGCAAGACGATAGAAAGTAAAGATTGTATTTTCTAGTTTAATTCCATCTTTAAGTGCAGAAGCAAATTCTTTCGTAAAAAAGTTTTTTGCAGGCTCTCTGTATGTATTTGAAGCACCCATTGTGTAGGCGAGTGTTAGAGAGTTGTATTCTTGTGCAGAAACCATTCTCTCAAGACCTGGTGTCATAAATTGTGAAACACTTACGTGAAGTCTTTCTGTAATATAGTTATCAATATTTTTGATATTGGCACAACCACCAGTTAAGTAGATATGTTCGATACTTTGACCTGTTTTTACTCTATGTCCAAGTAGCCATCGGTCGATTTGAGAAAGTAGGTCTTTAAAAGTATGATGCATCATAAGAGCAAAATCTTGCTGCTCTTTTGTTACACTATCAAGCTGTGACTTCGTTAGAAAGAAGCTGTTTTCGTGTTTAAAAATACGTGCTTCTGCTGCCCCAATATTGTAAGTCTTTGAAATGGCCTCATCAATGGCCGCGCCAGCAACATACGAAATGTGGTGAGTGTAGATAATACCGTTATAAATTAGGTAGGCCTTCGTTGTCTGATGACCAATATCTAAAATACATACATTTGATTCTAATTTCTTTTCTTCAACAAAGCTCTGATAAACACTAAGTTCCGACGTTAAGTTTGATGGAACAGTATGGTAGGCTTGTAGAAAATTACGATAAGTCGCAAAGACACTCTTTTCTGCAATTTGAACAATTGCTGAAAATTGACTATTGATCTTTTTATAAAGATTAACAATGTAGTGAGTATCGGCGATATTAAATGGTAGGTCCTCTTCAAGTTGAAAAGGAATCATTAGTTCCGCATCCTTCTTGCTCTTAGCAGGAAGATCAAGATAGCGATTCGTTAAGAATTCATTTGGTAGTTGAGTAATGATTCGACCATTGTAGTGCTGGTCTTTTAGAAAGCCTGAGATGATTCTTTGTTGAAGTTCATGAATCGATACTTCTTGGTCACTTGGCCCACGAACATCTTCGAGTAGAACTTCTTCAATATCATCAATAATGAATCTTTTTTTGTGTACTCGGCCTTCAACAAATTTAATACTGTAGGCACCACAGTCTATTACTAAAATACTCATAAATTTATTTTACCAAATTTCAATAACTTTGCTGTTTTTTTTTGAATGAAAAATTTGCCATTAGTAGGTGCGTATCTCAACAACTCTTGGACGCAGGAGATAGTACTTACTTGAAGACTGTTGCCCTTGTTGACCTGTACTTGATTGTTGTTGTCCACTACCTTGGTCGTCATCATCATCTGGATTCTGTGAACCACCTGCTTGTTGGCCAGATTGTCCTTGTGATGTCGTTGTTGGTGCCTGAGGTTTGATTGGTAAGTCGATAAAAGCAGTCAACTTATACGTTGTGTCGGCATACATACCGATGGATTCTAATTTGAAAAGCTTACCACCTGTACCAATGATAATATCTGCGTCAGCAAATTCTTTAATTCTTTTATCAAAGTCTGATGCTTCGACAGCTCCGAGACGATTTGTAATAAGTTCTTTGAAGTCCTTGTCACTTTTAAATGAACTTGGTGAAGTTCCATTTTCCTCATCACCATCACGGTACTTAAAGAATTCTTCCAGAGCAACGTCAGACATTTCAGGAAATAAAACTTTGAGTTGATTGATTGTAATTTCGTTAACATTAATTACGGAAACATTATGAATTGAAATTCGATCCTTTATAAGATTTACGATCTCATCATCCCAGCCCGCAAGAGAGTAAAGCTCTTCTGCTGTTTCAAAAGCGGCATGTTTGGCTTCAACACCAAGGTTTTGATAAGTTCTCTGGATATCTGCTTTTTCTGGCTCATCATAATCTTCTTTACCAGAAACAAAGTACTTTAATTCTTTAACAAGTAGTTTCGGATCAAGATTAGAGTAGTGAAGAGCGAAGTCTTCATTATTTTCGATCTCATTTCTAAATGTTGTTTCAAGCATTTCTGTAAAAGTTTTCTCCATGAATTGATGAGGTGTTATTGTCGAGCTCTGTTGGCCACTTGCCTCAGAGGAAGATTGTGAAGAGCTTCCATTCATTGGTTTGATTACTCTTAGGGTATTAGGATTAAGAAATCCTGTTATAGGCTTAAGACTAACTGAAATTGATCCTTGTATTAGTGATTCTTTTTCAAACTCTGCAATAGCATTTTTTTGAAGAGCACTTAATTCAGTCGTAACCGGAATTGGCACAACGAATGGTTGTGTGGCAATAGCTTCAATATCACTTTTAGAAATTGTCGATTGAAGGGAAGTGTTATCTTCAAGTTTGTTCCACGCTTCTCTATATACCTTTAAGACAGACAAGGCGTAATGAAGTCCTGCTTCAGCATTTAGCTTAGCTTGTACTTTATCGATTTGGCCTTCAATTCTGATTTTATTTAGTTTTGTCTCATACGTAAATTGAGCAAGTAGAACAGTTAGAATTGCAACGGCCGTCGTAACCATAATAATGGCGATACCAGACTCATTCTTAAGTAATGTCTTCTTATTTTTTAAAGTCATACTTTTCCTTTAAGTCTGCTGCTGCATCAAATTCTGGCCACATTACTCTAATTGTTCGATTAATTTGTATTTCATCTCCATTCTTTGAGACGTAATCGATATTCATACGAATAAGACGTGGAGTATTTCTTAATTTATTCAATTCTCTAAGTGATGAAACAAACTTTTCTTTTTCTGGACTATAGAATTCGAAAGAAAAGTCTCTTAAGTTTTCTATTACTGGATATTCTTTTGCTTTTTCCCAATCTAATTCAGTATTATAAATATCAACTGGAATGATTGTTCTCGTTAGGGAATATGGAGCTTCTGTATTTTTTTCTTCTTCCTCTTGCCCCTCTGTCGATGTCGTTACCACTCGGTAGCGTACCCACATTAAGTTAGATTGCTTCATATTCTTTATAAGTCTTCTGTTTGCTGAAGATAGAAAAACCAGTGAACCTTTCTCTTCATTTTGTAAAATTGGAATTGGAACATTTCCTGACGATAAGTTATCAAAATTCTTATTCTGATATATATGAGAAGTCATCACATATTTACTTGATTGTTGTTGCTGTTGCTGTTGAGACGATCCTCCAAGCCTTGATCCCGATTGAGATTGTGAGGCATTGTAGATTTTTGCAAAAGCTTTGTTATCTTCTGCTTTAGACGATTCGTAATAAAGAGGAGAGTTGATGAGTTCGATATCTCTTTCAATTCTCATCATTCCAATTTCTAACTGTAGTCTCTCGCGGTCTTCTTTAGTAACACGATCGTTCGTGTTAACACTGCTGTCGACGATTGTATAAATGGCCGTCATGAGTACTGATAAAATAGCGATAGCGATAAGAACTTCAATTAATGTGAAGCCCTTTTCATTGTTGTGAATATGATCGGTTTTAAAACTTCTCATCTTCTAGAGTCCGTTTATCTCTACTTTATATTTATCATTTGAAAGCCACGTACTTATTGTAAACGTTTCTTCTGTAGTATCATCTTTAACAGTGACACTAACTTGCCAAATAAGTTTTTCAAGGTTCTTTTTAACAACACCAAAGATTTGTTTTTGAATTGAGTTATTGCTATCGTCACCATCATCTGGTGTTTCAGAGCCCGTTATCTTTTCGAAGTCTGGTACCGTAAAATTCTTCCATTCAACGCTATAGCTAATATTTTCATTACTTTCAAATTTCCCTACTTCAGGCTTCATCGTAATACTATCTTTTAGCTCCGGTGGGTAGGCCAGAATCTCATTCATTTTTTCAATTCCATATTCACGAAGAGTTATCTCCGTTCGCATCTCCATCGAATCTGTAATATTTAGGCCTTGAGCAGTGATATATGAAGTAATAAAGACAGCGAATATTGCAAGTGCAATAAGAACCTCTATGAGGGTAAATCCAGAATTATTTTTTAATTGCTTAACCATTCGTTATAAAGTTCTTCTGCTTTTGTTGTTAGTTTTTCAATAAAGTCGTCACTAGAGAAGTTAACATCTTCCAAGGCCACGTACTCACGATTGATTACTTGACTGTATGGCTCTGTTGATAGTGCGACCATTTCATCTTCAGTTGCAAGAATAATTATAACAGAATCTTTCTCACCTGTGGGGTAAAAGTAAACATATGGTTTGCCAGTTATGTGTAATTTTTGTGTTAGTGTGCTGCCAACTGCAACAATGCGAACACCGCCCGTTGGACGGAAGTCATTAGCATCAAAGTCCGGTAGAGGCATGAAGCGACCTTTCTTATTTGCTTCTTTTTTCTCTTCATCAGTCATGTCATCGTAATTCTTTGTTGAATCCATATCAATTACAAAGTCATTACTTTGTGCCATTTCTAAAGAGAGTTTTTGGTCGATATCTTCTAAGTCAAAACCAACGCGTAGAAATTTATTTGTTAAGCTTGCTTCATCACTTGAGAAGCGAATAACTCGTTCAACATTTTCAATCGTATCATCTAGGTTGCGGCGTGAGGAAAAGGTTGATCCTGCAACCATGTAAAGAAGTAGGGAAGCTAAGGCCATGGATACCAGAATTTCAATTAATGTAAAACCTGATTGTCCATGTGCCTTATGCATAGTTTCCCTAATTTATTTTAGATTACTTATTGTCTCTTAAGTAGATATCGGCAGCGAAACCTTCTCCGCCTTCTTCGTTATCATTACCATAAGACATGATGTTGTAAGTCTTTCCATCTGAAGTATAAACATACTCCATATCCCATGGATCTAATGGGATTTCATCCGCATCGATAAATCCATTTGGTGGATAATTCTTACACTCGCGTCCGCCAGACGGTTTGTTGATAAGTGCGTCTAATCCCATCTCTGTTGTAGGGTAGAAGTTACACTTTCTTCTAAAGTCTTTCAGTAGTGACTCTAGTGATTTCATTTGAATGTTAGCAGATTTTACACGACCTTCTTCTAGTGAGTCGAAAACTTTACCTGCAATAAATGTCCCCATAAGTGAAATTAGAGTAAGGGCAATTAGGATTTCAATTAATGTCATCCCGGCCTGACTCTTCATTACTTGGCGTTTAAAAAAATTGTACTTCATTTAAAATCTCCTTAAATGTCTTCTTTTCTATATCCTCTAAAAAGCTTAATTGATTGAGTTTAGCTCCATCATTGGAACGACAACTGACATTACAATGAAAGCAACAGCTCCACCCATGCCGACCATCATAATAGGTTCGAGTACAGATGTTAACCCACTTAATTTAGATTCTACCTGATCCTCGTAGTTTTCCGCAATGATGTTAAGCATTGGTTCGAGTTCACCTGATTTTTCACCTAAGCTTATCATATGTGTAACCATGATAGGGAAGTATCCTGATTGTGCAAGGGGCGCTGCCATGGAAGAACCTTCCGATATATTAATACGAGCGCTTTCAATTGCATCTTGCATATGGACATTACCAATTAGGTTTTTAACAATCTTCATTGAAGCAAGAATTGGTACACCTGAATTTAAAAGTGTTGCAAGAGTTGAAGCAAAGCGTGAAACGTTCACCATTGTAATAAGTGAACCAAATACTGGAAGCTTTAGAGTCACGTAGTCCCATTTTGCGCGGCCATTCTTTGTATTAATATAGCGATTAAATAGCCAATAAAGACCAAAGGCGCCAATTATTACGGCCCACCAATATTGTTGTAAAAATCCTGATAGCCAAATTGAAATTTTTGTCGGCAGAGGTAACTCTTTTTTCATCGAAACAAAAATCTTTGTAATCTTAGGAATAACTAAAACTAGAATTACACCCATAACAAGGGCTCCAACTAGTAACATGATGATTGGATACATCATGGCACCTTTAACTTTATTTTTTAATTTAACTTGCGCTTCTGTAAATTCTGCAAGACGAAGTAGAACAATATCTAATGTACCTGACTGTTCACCGGCTTCAACCATGTTGACATAAATATGGTCAAAGATTTTTGGATAGTCTGAGAATGCAGAGGCAAGGGAGCTACCTTCATTTACTTTTTGACGAATCTCAGAGAGAACAACTTTTAATTTTGGGTTCTCACACTGTTCAATAAGTGCATTGAAGGCTTCAACAATTTGAATCTTTGCTTTAACAAGAGTGGCCAATTGTCTTGTCATAAGTGAAAGGTCGTTGATTGAAACGGTACTTCCGAAATTTAGCTCAAAAGAAGACTTACTAGAAGACTTATGTTCTTTTATCGCAGTAAGCATAATACCCTTAGCACGAATTTTGGCCTTGGCCGCCTGTTCGTTTTCAGCTGTGATATTACCTTTCTTTTCAGTTCCGGTACGATCGATACCTTTGTAATCAAATATGGCCATGTCTTCTTACTCTTTTTACTTTTTCTTTATTGTTCCTGACTCTCGTCTTCGCCTTCAATATTGATTGCACGGTTCATTTCTGCAATTGAAGTGATTCCCATTATAACTTTCTCAATGGCATCATCTCTAAGAGTTTTCATCCCGTATTTCTGTGCAACTTTTTTAATCTGCCCTGATGGAGCAGAGTTAATAATAAGTGAGCGAATTTCATCATTAATCATTAAAAGTTCTGCGACAACAGTCATACCTGAGTAGCCTTTATTGTCACAACTTGGACAACCTACGGACTCATACACAGTTGCACCTTCAGGTATTTTATCTATTCCTAGTACTTCTAGATCAAAGTCAGTAATATCTTTTGGCTTCTTACACTCCTTACATAGTGTTCGAATAAGTCTTTGCGCAAGAGCACCAGAAAGAGAAGAGGCAATCATGAATGGTTGCACTCCCATATCAATCAGACGGTTTGGTACTGACGATGCATCGTTAGTGTGAATCGTTGATAGAACAAAGTGACCAGTAATTGAAGCTTGTATCGCCATCTCTGCAGTTTCGTAATCCCTTGTTTCCCCAACCATGATAACATCAGGGTTTTGACGAAGAATGGCACGTAGTGCTTTAGCAAATGAAAGTTCAATCTTATGGTTTACCTGGATTTGAGAAATACCAGGTACTTCGTATTCCACCGGATCTTCAACTGTAATAATCATTCGATCTGGTGTATTGATTCGACTTAGCATCGCAAATAGAGTTGTCGATTTACCGTGACCAGTTGGACCTGATACATAAACAATTCCATCTTTTCTTTGCGATAGGGCATCGAGATCATCAAGAACCTTACCGTGGAAACCAAGGTGGTCTAGTTGAAGGATATTATTGTCTTTTTCAAGAATCCTCATAACGATACGCTCACCATTTTGAACTGGTACCGTTGAAAGACGGATATCGATATCTTTACCGGCCATCTTAATTGGAATACGGCCATCTTGAGGAAGACGTTTTTCTGCAATATCAAGTTTTGCCATAACTTTAATACGTGAAGCTACAGCAGAGTGTGTTTTAAGCGGTTGTCTTAAGACTTCCGTCATAACTCGATTGATACGAAAACGATAAATTGATTCTTTTTCATACGGCTCAATATGAATATCTGTTGCACGCTCTTTTACTGCTCTAAAAATAATCGAGTTAACAAAACGAATAACAGGGGCTTCATCCGCACCAGCATCTAGGATATCAATCGGACCGTCAAGATCTAGTGATTCATCAAATTCGTCTTCAAGAGACTGAACCATATTCTTATTTGCTTTTTCATACACGCGATTGATTGCGTCATTAACTTTCAATGGTTGGGCAACTGAGATATGGATATCTTTTTTAAAAATTTCTCTTAGGTCATTGATGGCATCAAAATTAAATGGATCCGTAATAATTACTGAAACAAAGCGGGGAGTTTCCATTACTGGGATAAGCTCCTGCGTCTTTGCATAATTAATTGGAATATTCGTAATTAATTCAGGATCAATTGTATCCACATCAATTTCAGACTCGTATGGTATTTCAATTTGGTGACAAATTACTTTTGTAATATCGTGAGGGTGAATATAGTTCTTTTTAAGTAAGATTTCACCAATAAGCATTCCAGATTCTTGTTGAATCTCTAGTGCTTCATCTAACTGCTCACGTGTAAGAGAGGTGTGCTTAATTAAAAGCTCACCAATCTTTTCTTTACCGTGTTCAAATGTTTCTAGCATTTGGTTTCTCATTTACATCAAGCCTTTTTAAATTACTTCTTAATCACAACTTCTTTATCTGAAGACTTTACTTTTATAGCAGGGGCCTTCTTAGGAGCTGATTTCTTCGCATTTACTTTCTGAACGACATCATTGTAGCCAGGCTCAATAACAGAGTCATTCATCACGCTATCTTGGTTTTGTTGCTTGTAGTACTTGTTACGTTGCTCATCATAAAGAGGACCTTGCTCTTGTTTTTGGGCCTTGTTGTAAAGACCTTTAGCAGTCGACTTAAATGGATCTTTTTCACCGTGGAACTCTTTTAGGTGAGAAGCACGACGATTTAAGCTTTCTTTAACTGTACTCGCAATATCTTCTTGATAGTTATCAAGAATTTTTGGCGTTAAGAACATTAGCATATTTAGTTTCTCAGTTTGTGTCGTCGTATTCTTAAATAGCCAACCAAGAACTGGAATATCACCAAGTAGAGGAACTTTACTTACTGAATCTGTTGTCTTGTCTCTCATCATACCACCCATTGCAATTGTGTCGCGATCACGAACAGTTACAGTTGTTACAGCACTTCTTACGACTGTACCAACACCAACTGATGCTACACCAGATGGAAGGGCCCTACTTGAGAAATCTTCAAAGTTTTGGTCAATTTTTAGTTTGATATATCTTGTTACCTTGTTAATTTGAGGAGTTATCTTCATCTTTAAAGTAACATTTTGTGTGTCTAGTGAAGTCGTTGTTGAACCATTAGATGCCTGGCTCTCTTTAGGTACAGGAATCTTTTCACCAACTTCAAAAATACCTTCTGTATTATCTAGAACTAATAATTGAGGAGTAGAGAGTACGTTTGTGTCTCCGTTACTTGCAATTGCAGAAATAAGTGCGTTTACTGAATCAATTTTCACTGTTTGACCATTGATCTCTGTTTCAATTTCATTTCCTAGACCAACACCGGCAAATAGACCACCAATTGATGTCCAAGTTCCAGAAATAAGTTGTGTCAGAACAGAGCCTGAAGTTCCGTGAATTGAACCAGCACGGTCTGCAGCACCTGATCCGTATGCACCAACGATAGAGACACCAAGATCACGTGATTTAGAGATATTTGTTTCCATCACTAGACCTTCGATAAATACTTGGTCTTTTGGTTGATCTAGTTTCTTAATAACTTTTTCAAGTGTAAGCCAGTCAGTAGGAGAGGCAGTTACAACAAGAGCATTATTAGACTTGTCTGCAGTAATTCTAACTTCTGCATTAAATAATTCGTTATTATCTTCAGTTGCTGTTCTAGAAAAACGAGAAGTTCTTCTTGAGCTTGAAGAATTCGATTTTGATCCACTTACTAGCTCAGATAGTGTCTTAGACATATCTTCAGCATCTCCGTGGTAGAGGTAGTAAACATGAATTTGTTCGTTATTAGAAGCAACTAATTCAACATCTAGCTTATTGATTAGTTCCTTAAGTCTCTTTGCTCCACTTGAGTTTGCCATGGCAATAATCGAGTTTGTACGTGGCTCTGCGGTTAATTTTGAGATGATCTGTCCACCACCATCAGAGCTTCTTCTTGAGGCAGTTTTCTTAGAAGTATCATCTTTTAAAATCTTATCAAGTAGCTTTGCAATTTCTGATGCCGAAGTATTCTTAACAGGGATGATCTGTAGTGTTTCTTCGTGGCCAGGAACATCGATGAATTTAATTAAACTCATTAAACGATTAATGTTAGAACCAGTATCTTGAATAATAATAGTATTTGTTTGTTTGATTTCAATGATTCGTCCGTAACGAGACATAAATGGTCTAAACGAGCGTGAAACTTCTGTCGAATCAATATTTTTAAGGGCAATAATCTTCATTAGGTAGTTTTCTGTTTCTGGAACATAGTTACCTGTGTAGATTTTAGTAGGGATGTAGCGAATATCTCTAGCTTGTACAATTTTGTAGAATGCACCAGATTTAACCATCGTTAGGCCATTCATATTCAGTGCTGCTAAATATGCTTTCCATGCATCACCAACAGTAATAGGTGTTGGTGCAGAAATAGAAATCTTTCCTTTTAGGTCTTTGTCGATAATCAGATTTAAACCTGTAAGTTTTTGCATGTGCTTAGTTAGGTCTTGAAGAGAAGTGTCTTCGAAGTCAAAACTTGTAACAATCTCTGGACCAAAAGCAGTCTCTGGATTTAAGTTAACGTAAGCATCATCAGTTTTCTTAGGCTGAGTTGCAGTTCTTCCAAATGCATCACTTCCTGACTCTGCATTGCTGCTATCGAGTAGGCTAGCTGCCGAAGGATTCGCATCGCGATTAACCTTGGTTTTTGATTTGAATTGTCTAAACTGTGCTTGAGCAGGGTCTGCTGCAAGACAAAGTAAAGATAGCGCTGAGAGATTTAAAAATAGTTTCTTCATCCATGATCCCTATAATTATTCGACAAAATTGTAGTTGTAGCTTTGTTGAACTCCGTTTCTCTTAATACCGAGTTCGTAATAGTCCGTAGACTTAATTTTTCCAAACATTCCCATAATTTGATTCATATTTTCGATTTTTGCACCGTTGATTTCACAGATTATGTCATCGTTTTGAACATTTAGATATGAATAGATTGATCCTGGCTTTACTTCTGTCATTTTAAAGCATAGGGACCCATCTGGATTCTTAATTGTAATGGCCTTAGCCTGCGTTAGAACATCTCCAATATTACTTAAAAGAGAGTCACGTAGTTCCTTCTTTATTTTGAAGTTATTTCCTTCAACTTTAATATCCTTGTTAAATTCAGGCATTACGTCTTTGGCGCTACTTGGTGGAAGAATTTTAGTGTTGGCCTTGCGAGCAAAGCGCTTGGCCTTCTCGTCAACGTTTGCAATGAATTCACATTCACCAGTTCTTAAGTTTTTAAAGATAACTTTTTGACGTGTGATACTTCCAATCTCTGCTATATTATTGATCTTTCCACCAACACGAACATTTTCTACCTTTCCACGGTTAGAAACACTTGCAACAGACTTGGCACTGTTTTGAAGAACAATTGTATTTAAGAGTTTGAAACCAAGTCTTGATTCTTGATCAGCAGCAAGGCAGATCTTAACAACATTCTTCGGACGCTTAACTTTTGTTTCAGTTTTTTCGTTTTCATCTTCTTGAATATTGAATGGGTTATAGTTTCTAATATTAGCAATTGATGCATTGTGATCGTAAGTATTAGGGCGACTAAAATCTGTTTGAAATTTTGCGCCACCGTCTTTGCCATTTAAGAAAAGGGCCGCAAATTTACCAATTTGATATAAGAAGGCACAAGTTAAAAGAATTAAAAAATAATGATGAATCTTAGGGCGCGATTCATTACTTAATAGGTTAGGAAGAAAGTATTGTGCGCCAGTTGGTTGACCTTTTGTTCTTTTTCCAAGACCACTTCCAACTCTTGATAAGTCAAAGTCTTCTGTCTTTGATTTGATTTTATCAAGCATGCGTTGCATGACATTGTATTTATTTTCTGATCCTTCAGTTTCGTCTTCTTCGTCGCTATCTTCAGAGTCAGCTTCTTCATCAGCTTCGTTAGTTGATTTGTTAGTTAACTTACTTTTTAGCTTAGAAAGAAAACCGGCATCTTCTTCGGAGTGAGCTTCTAGATCGTCAATATAAACTTCTAGAGTGGGGTCTTCTAAGACCTGGTCTGCGTCTGGGGTTGGTGCGGGAGGTAGGGGAATGTCGACGTCTTCTTCGTAGACTTCGCCGTTGTCCTCTTCTTCGTACTCTTCTTCGTACTCTTCCTCGTACTCATACTCTTCACCGTCATGAAGATTTTCTTCATGCTCAATAAATTCCCCATCATCCTGATCTTTGGATAATTTTGATTTAATTTTAGAAAAGAATCCTTTCTTTTTCGTCATTAAGTTTCTTCTTGAAAGTTTTTATATTTTAATACCTTATAGTATTTTAAGGTTGTTTACCCAAAGCATCAACCATTGATATATTCGGTAAGAATTTTCTTGCTTTTTGACCGAGTTAAAATGTCGGTTAAACTTAAGTAAGTGTTTGCTTTGATTATTTGACGAATGTCGTGCTAAAATGTCAGGGAATTCCAGTCAATCAATTTTCTACCCACATAGATGGATTTTAAAAAAGGACTTAATGATGAGTGAAGAAAAGCAAATGATGGACTCCATTGTTGGAGATCTATTCTTTGGTGAAGTTAAAGAAGACAATGTATTTCCATACCCAGGTTTTACTGATGAGCAGCAAGACTTTGGTCGTGAGATGGTAAACGCTGTAAACAAGTTCTGTGAGGGGACTTTAGACGGTGAGAAGATGGATCATGAGGGTGTGATCCCACCAGAAGTAATGCAAGGTTTAGCTGAGCTTGGGCTTTTTGGGATGGGTGTTCATGAAGATCTTGGTGGTCTTGGTCTTGACTACACTCTTTATAGTCGCGTTTTCGCTGAAGTTGCTTCTTTTGATGGCGCAGTTGCAACGATGATCGGTGCTCACCAATCGATTGGTTACCGTGCACTTTTAAACGAGGGGACTGAGGAGCAGAAAGCAAAGTGGCTTCCACAACTCGCTTCAGGTGAAAAGTTAGCAGCATTTTGTTTAACTGAGCCAGGATCAGGTTCTGACGCTTATTCAATTAAGACAAAGGCCGTTGATAACGGTGACGGCACTTATACAATTACAGGGCAAAAGCTTTGGATTACTAACGCAGGTACTGCAGAGTTCTATTCTGTGTTCTGTAAGACAGATCATGAGGTAGACGGTGAAATTAAAGAAAAAATTTCTTGTTTCGTCGTTGAAAAAGGAATGGAAGGTCTTTCATTTGGTGAAAAAGAAAACAAAATGGGGATCCGTGCATCTGAAACACGTGCAGTATACTTCGATAAAGTAATCGTTCCAAAAGAAAATATTCTAGGTGAGCTTGGGAAAGGTTTCAAGATCGCCATGAACGTTCTTAACTCTGGACGTCTTTCACTTGGTGCTGGATGTGTAGGTGGAATGAAGACAATCCTAAAGCTTGCTACTGAGCATGCTAAAGGTCGTAAGCAATTTGGTGCACCAATTGCTGAGTTTGGTCTTATCCAAGATAAACTTGCTCTTATGGCAGCAAGAATTTATGCAACAGAGTCAATCGTATACATGACAACTGGTAATATGTGTAAAGGTCTTAACGACTACTACCTTGAGACTGCTGTATGTAAGATCTATGGTTCTGAATCTCTTTGGGAAGTTGTTGACCAAGGAATGCAGATTGCTGCTGGTAACGGTTATATGAAAGAGTATCCATATGAAAGAATTATGAGAGACTCTCGTATTAATATGATCTTTGAAGGAACAAACGAAATTTTAAGAATCTTCCTTGCTCTTTCTGGTATTAGAAACCCATCTGAAAGTATGAAAGCTCTTGGAAAAGCAGCTGATGTATCAAAAGCTCTTCAAGATCCAATTAAGTCTGTAGGTGTTTTAACTAACTTTGCTAAAGGTCGTCTATCAAAGATGATTGGTCAGCGACTAATTACTAAGCATCACGCAAAACTTGATAAAGAAGCAGGGAAGTTTAACTCTCTTCTTGGTCAATTCGCGATTCAAGTTGAAAACACTCTTATGAAGTATGGTAAGAATATTATCGGTAACGAGCTTCCACAAAAGAGAATTGCTGAAATGGCAATGAATCTTTATGTAATGCTTGCTGTAATTTCTCGTACAACTTCAATTCTTAATAGTGATAAGATCGAACAAGATAAGAAAGACTATGCTCTTAACCTTGCTCGTGTTGCACTAAAAGATGCAAGAGCAGTAGTTGTGACAAATCTTAAGGCAATGACTTCACACGATGACAAAGTTGTTAAAGAAACTTCTGATCAAGTTTGTGCAAATGATGGATACGGCCTAGATATCATTAATTTCTAATTATTTCTCATTACAATTAAAAAATAATCTCTTAGGCCCTAGTAAAAAATGCTAGGGCCTATTAGAATATTCATATGAAATATTCTTTACTCCTACTTTCTTCGGCCCTAATTGCTACTTCATGTTCAAGTAAGGTCTTTAAAAAGAAAGAAAAAAAATCGAAAGCAAAACAAGTCAAACTTAACTATGGGCCAACAAAGGCAAGTTCGAAATTTGTCGATGTAACTCAAAAGCTTGGTCTTGATGGTATTAAGGCATCACGTGTTTATGTTTACGATATAAATGGTGATGGAAGAGAAGACCTTGTCTTTTTAAATGGGAATTATTCTGTTCCTCAATTTTATCTTGCGACAGACGATGGATTTGTAAAAGCTAAGAATATTTACTTTGAAGATGATGTTCAGGTTACATTCATGCAATTTGTAGACCTCGATAAGGACGGCATTGTAGATGTAATTACGGGAATTCATAATCAAAAGTCAGCACTGACGAAAAAGCCACTTGTTTCTTACAAAGGTAGTCCATCGCGAAATAATGGAATTGTTTTTAGAAAATTTAGTGAAACTAGTTTTGATTTTATAGCGCCAATTTCTAACGTAAATATCTTTGATTATGACAATGATGGTTTTTTAGACTTCTTTGTTGCCAATTGGTTTGATCGCAACGAAGAGGGCAAAACAATCGAAAACAGACTTTTTACTTATAAGAATGGAAAAATTTCTGAAATCTCGGGAGCACTAACGAGTGAATTAGAAGAAAGAGGCAATACTTATATTAATGTGGCCCCTACATTTTCTTCAAGTATTTGCGATATTAATAATGATGGTTTCGCAGACATTTTAACAAGTAACTCTGCAGGCCATCCAAATAAGTTGTGGCTTTCCACAAAGCGTGGAAAGAGTATCGTCTATACTGATGCAGGAGTGAGTTCCGGATATAGTATGGATGCTATCACAAGTGGTGGCCGCTTTAATGGCGGAAATTCAACTTTTGCAATTTGTGGCGATTATAATAATGATGGCTATTATGATATTGCCATGGGAGAAATCTCACACTCTCTGGACTTAGAGTCTCGTGATCGCTCAAGTATTTTAACTAATAAAGGGCTTAAGAGTATTTCATTTATTCGTACAGAGTATACAAATGATGAGGCGAAGGCGAATTGGAACCAAGGTGATATGAGAGGACTTTGGACTGATCTGAATAATGATGGCCTTATTGATCTACTCGTTGATAATTCAGGGTTTCCTCCTCACTCAAGGCTTGTGTCTTTTGTGCAAGAAAGAGATCATGAGTTAGTTAACCGAGGCCCGGATCTTGGTATTGATATTGTTAACCCTAGCTCAACAGTAGTGTTTGATTTTAATGATGATGGGCGAATGGATATCTTAACGATTCAGACAAATACTCGTGATTTTAGAATTCAGCCTAGAGTATATCTTTTTGAAAATCGACTACCACAGAAGAATTATATAAAGCTAAAATTAGTAGGAAAGAATTCAAATAGAGAAGCTTATGGAGCTAAAATAATAGCTGATACGAATAAAGGTAATACATATACTCGTCAGCATTATCCATCATTTGGCCAATTCCAACCTCAGAGTACATCTTATATACATATTGGCCTTGGTGACGAGAAGGTAAGTGAAGTTGTTGTTGAATGGCCTTATCTGTTAAAAAATGGGAAGAAACTTAGAAAAACTTATCCTGTCTTGATGAACTCCACGACAGTTATAAAAGAGTAGGTGCTTTCGCACCTACCACTACATATTCTTTTTGATAATTGTAATCATCTCTTTCACTTGAGCTTCGCTTGCTTTGCCATTGATCTTGTAAACTAAGCTACCTTTTTTATCAAAGACAAGGATATTCGAATCGTCATCTTTTACGATTCCTTTCCATTTTTTTACGATTACTTTTTCAAGATCTTTTACGTAAATTGTATCTGGGTATTTCTTTTGCTTATCTTCTAAAGCACCTTCTAGGATTGAGTTTGGAAGCCAAGTTGCATCCATATTAATTACTGCAACTGAGGCATATTTAGTGCGGTCAAACTTTTCACGAGCTAGTGCTTCTGAAGCATGGTTATTTAAATCTTTTTCATCTGGATCAACATAAAAGAGTACGTGAACTTTGTCTTTTAATTCAGTTGACGACCACGCTTTACCATTTAAACGGCCACCATTTTCACCCGAAATTTCAACTGTAGCTGGTTTCATTGCCAGTGTTGATGCACAAATAAGCGCCATCATAAAAAACTTCTTCATTCACTTCTCCTATTCGATAAAAGTTTTATTAAATATTTGCTTTAAGTTTAGACTAAACTTTGAGTCTTTTAGAACTGTCTTTTTTAACACTTTTGCACGAAGTTGGTCATTATATTCAACCAATTCTTGCATGAGCTCATCAAATTGATTCAATTCAATCACATTTGGAACTCTCGTTTGAAAGAAGTCCTTTAGCTGCTTTATGCGATTCTTTTCAATATCGAGAAAATTCGTCAGTTTATGTTCTTCACTTCCAGAAGATTGCTTTTTAGGAATTGGTGCAAATTCATCACCTAAGACCTTTTTGATATGTTGGTCAATTTTCTTTAAGTCGTTGTTATCGTTATCTGACATTTTCGTCTTCCAAGATTGAAATTAATTTCTCAAGTTTTGCACCTTCTTTTGCAAGTGCTTTAATTATCCTTTGGGATGCAATTGTACGTCCAAACTCATCAAGACATAACTGTACATCTTCATTTCTTATATTTGAAGCTGAGATATCAATGAAGTCTAAGACTTTTTGCTCTTTATTAGTTGGCCTTGCCGCTTCAAATTGATAGTACTTTGGTAGATCTTCAAGAGATTTAAAGATTGGAAAGCGCGTCCAAATATCTTCAACATCCGTTATCACATAGAAAGGATAAGGGAATTTAGGTGAAAGATTTTGTTCCTCCAAAACATTTGATAAAAGCCCAAGAAGCTTTATTAGTCGATCCCTCTGTAATTTCGATGCATCGAGATAGAGAGGCTGATGACCAACTCGGTACGTTTTAAGTGCCGTCTTAATTTCTTCCTTATCAATTGCCTTGAGTTTGAATTCTTCTAGAATAGGTGTTTTCATAGATTCATTATAACAGGAGCTCCTTACTAATATAAAGCTGGAATCTCATCTAAATCTCATTTATCATAGTTTTATGGAATTAGATTATGTAGAGCTTCCCGATAGATTTTGTCAGTTACTAATAAGTGATGTTTCAAGTTCAAGTAACACATCTGTCGATTTGCAAAGATTTATTTTTGAATCTCCTGCTATGGGTAGGATTCTTTATCGTATTTTAAATGGCGGTGAAGAAACAGATTTAACTTCTCTTGTGAAGAAGTATGGCTGGCACGGTATTCGTGATCGTCTCTTGGCCTACTATATGAACTTTCTCTATAATAGTAATCATCCGCATGCTGTCGTTATTGAAGAGATCGAAGATATTAAAAAAATAGAATCTCGTTTTCGTGACAAAACAGTAAGTGGGTATTCGCGCCTAATTTCACTTGGAATGTATTTAAAAGTATCTTGTTATGAGTCTGATATTGAAAAGATTGAAGATCATCCATACTTTCCGGATAGAAGAATTGATCAGCTTTTATCTCTTTCAAAAAATCGTAATATCCGCATTGATATCCTTATCCTTATGCTTGTTCACTTTCTAAAATATTTAGGAGAGGAGAAGCTCTTTGGATTAATTAGAGCGAAACAAAGCTTTGATACAATAGAGTCGATGCTTGCTACTGATCAAAAGTATCAATTACAAAAAAATATAATTAATTACGCCTTAAGTATTGGAGATACTGATTTAATTGCATCTAAGACTGTGTAAGTCAGTTTTGTTCAGTATGAAGAAGGAAGAGTATGGCAGAAAATAGTGTATGGAAAATGTTAGAAGACCTTTCAACGAAGAAGGGGATTTCTGAAATTGTAATCAATGGAACAAAGAATGTTTTTGTTGAAAGAGGAGGAGAGTTTATTGGACTTAACGTACCTCTTAATAAGAAAGATATTCTCGATTTCTCAAATGAAGTGGCACTATTTAATAAGAAGAAATTTTCAAACGAAAATCCTATCTTAGATGGAAGACTTCCAGATGGTTCACGTATCAATATTATTAGTGAACCATATGCATCTCAAGGTACTTCAATCACTATTAGAAAATATCTTTCAAATAATTTCCAACTCGATAAGCACTCTCAGCTTTTTGGAATTAATGAAAAATATATTCCTTTCTTCAAATCACTTATTAAGGCCAAGAAAAATATTCTTATTTCTGGTGGAACTGGTTCAGGTAAGACGACATTTATGAATATGCTTCTTAAGGAAGTTTCTCCTGATGAGAGAATCATTACAATCGAAGATACTCTCGAGTTAGTTGTTCCTAATACAAATTGTGTAAGGCTAGAGGCCGGGCTAACAAGTGGACAAGAAGGGCTTTCGATGAGCCAACTTGTTAAGAATACACTTCGTATGAGACCAGATCGTATCTTTATTGGTGAGGTAAGGGGAGCTGAAGTTTTTGATATGATTCAGGCAATGAACACTGGACATGATGGAAGTATGACTTCGATTCACGCCAATTCTCCTGTGGAATGTTTACAAAGAGTAGAGGCCCTCTTTTTAATGGCAGGCTTTGATCTTCCTTATCATGTTGTTAGAAAGTATATTTCAACAGCAGTCGACTTCATTATTCAATTAGGACGTACTGATGACGGCCGTAGAAAAGTTACGCAAGTGCTGGAAGTCAACAATATGGAAGGAAATAATATCCTTACGACTTCAGTTCTTGAAATTGAAAATGGTGAGCTAGTATTTGGCGGTGCGGTTCCAAACCTTGCAAGTGAGTTAGCTCGAAAAGGTGAATTACCAACAAATTATTGGAATGAGCTATAAGATCATTGTTGCATCAATCTTAGTGAAAATATTATCACTAAGTTCGTCTTTATTTACTGCTGTTATTAAACAGTAGCGATCGATATCGAGAATAAAGGCTGCATCGTCAGTAATAACTAAGGATTCCTTTACGCCTTTTAACTTCAATTTATGAGCAGCTTCATTTAAGCGGCTATAATCATTTTCGCTAAAGTGAATTTGGCGCTCAAGCAGGCGCTTTTTTGCATGTTTTGAAATTGTTAATTGGTGTGTGACTCTCTCCATATAACCCTTCCTGGCCTTGGCCTAAATGACTCTAAAGTCATTGTGGCACTTTGCTTGGCGCAATAGTAGGTAGGCAAGGGTAAAGAAAATCTTATAACTTCTTCAGTTCATTAAGCTCTAATAAAATCCCAAGCTGCTGATGTCTTAGGTTTTGGCATCCTGATTTGAAGTAGTAATTTCTCGTGTTCTTAATAAGTGATTTAATTCGATTTCGAATGTCGTCATTTACTTGAGAATTTTCTGTGATTTTCTTTTTGATACTTATGAATTCGCGAGTGTTTTCATAAGCCAGGTTTTGGTCGAGTTGCTCACATGGCAGACTTGCGTACGCCTTGATTGAAACTAAAGTTACAGTTGCTGATAGCAAAATAGACTTCATGAAAACTCCTTGTGTGAGTCCCTCTCTCTCATCTACTTCTATCAATAGCATACTAAGATGCAAACTTACACATTAGTAAGAAGTTGTGATATTTTTTTCACCTTCCATGATCGCGACACCAGAACTCGTTCCTAGTCTTTTTACACCCATTTCTAGATATTTACGTGCATCCTCAAGACTTCTAACCCCACCAGAGGCTTTTACTTCACATTTTCCTTGAGCCTCATCAATCATTATTGAGACGACTTCAGGATTAGCTCCTTCACTTGAGAATCCAGTTGATGTTTTTATGAAGCTAGCACCAGCACTTATGGATGCTTTGGCCGCTAAACGAATTTCTTTTTCATTTAAAAGACATGTTTCAAAGATAACTTTAACAACTTTTCCGTTTGCCGCCTTAACCACTGCGGCGATATCTTGTTCAACGTACTCAAGATTTCCTTCTTTTAGCCTTCCGATATTTAAAACCATATCAATTTCATCTGCACCTTTTTCGATGGCATCTTTAGTTTCAAAAACCTTTGTTTCTGTCGTCATGGCGCCAAGTGGAAAACCAATAACTGTACAAATAAGTGACTTACTTGGGTCAATATACTTCCTTGCTTCGAGGATATTACTTGGATTTATACAAACTGATTTAAAGCCATACTCATTAGCTTCTTGGCATAGCTTTTTAATTTGTAGGCTACTTGCTTCAGGCTTTAATAAAGTGTGGTCAATAAATTGAGCGATGTCTTGCATAGTTGTCCTCGATAGAAATTCTTTTATTATTTTCTTAACTAATAGTGCCAATAATTGCTAATATTTGCAATATGTCACTTATTAAACGCGGTCCATTTTTTATTCACCCGCTCTTTATCTTTATATCGAGCTTGGTGGCCTTAGGTATTTCTTTATATCTCTATATTTCTTCTTACTTAGAGGTTAATGCCAAGTTAACGGACTTTGTTAAGAAGTCGAATATTCCTCTTGTTCAGTTCCAACAAACTGAAACATGGGTAATGATCTTAATTCTGTCTATTTTAGTTTCACTTATTATCGTTGGCTTTAGTATGGTTTTTTATTATTACCAAAAACTTCGCCAGCTCTATCGTATGCAGCAAAACTTTATTAATGGATTTACTCACGAACTAAAGACTCCCGTTGCTTCGATTGCAATCTTTATTGATACTTTAAAACGCCATAGCTTTGAGAGAGAAAAGCAGTTGGAATATCTCGATATTATGAGACATGATACTGAAAGACTTGGTGATAATATTGAGCAAATCCTTCAACTTGGGCGTCTCGAAGAAAAGAAAGTCGAGCCTGATTTAAGACAAATCAATATCCGCCAGACCATCGAAGAGTTTGTTCATCGTAATCGTCATAATTTCTCTGAGCTTGATATATCGTTTGTACATCTTGATAATGAAGAATCAATCGAATTTGATAGCAAGCTTTTTGATATTCTATTAATGAATATTTTGACTAATGCAATTCGCTACAATAGCAAAGAAGTGAAGACAATGGAGATCATCTTTCAAAAAGGGAAACGTTTTAGTGAACTCTTCTTTGTTGATAATGGTGATGGTGTAGAAGAAAAAGATTTGAAAAATATTTTTAAAAAATTCTACCAAGTTGGAAAGTCATCAAAGGGAAGTGGTGTCGGACTTTATATGGCCACTCAAATTATGAAAATTCATGGAGGACGCATTAGCGCTGAAAGTGAAGGTGTCGATCAGGGGATGACATTAAAGTTATTATTTAAAAATAGGGTTAGTTAAATGAGTCGTATTTTACTTATTGAAGATGAGCAAAATATTGCGAAAGGTATTATCTTAAACCTCGAACTAGAAGGCTATGAAGTCGTTCATGCAAATCGAGGAGATTTGGGAATAAAATTATATAAGGATCAAGAGTTTGATTTAGTTGTCTTGGATCTCATGCTTCCGGTAATAAGTGGTGAAGATATTCTTGTGCAAATACGAGAGATTAATGAGAAAACACCAGTTCTTGTTCTTTCTGCAAAGGATAGCTCGAAATCAAAAGTGCGCTGTTTTAATTTAGGTACTGATGATTACTTATCGAAGCCTTTTAACTTAGATGAGTTCATCTTGCGAGTAAAACGTCTTTTAAAGCGTTCTAGTTGGACAAAAAAGGAAGTCACTATATATAAATTTGGGGCCAATGAAATACACTTTTCTGACTTTAAAGCACTCTGCCAGGGAGAGGAATATACTCTAACAGAGCAGGAAGTGAAGATTTTGACACTTTTAACGCAAAATGAGGGTGAAGTGGTTACGCGCGGTGAGTTACTTGAATTATTAGGCTACAAAAAGGATTCAAATACTCGTACCATTGACAACTTCATTGTACGTTTTAGAAAATACTTTGAAGAGAACCCTAAGGAACCAAAACATATAATAAGTATCCGATCTGTCGGATACAAATTTATTAAATAATAAATAACTAAATAGAAATGGAGTAATAAATGGGAATTTTAGAAGGAAAGAAAGTTCTTGTCCTAGGACTTGCAAATGACAAGTCAATTGCATGGGGAATTGCAACACAAATGAAAGAACAAGGTGCACGTCTTGCGTTTTCATATCTTAATGAAGCACTTCAAAAAAGAGTTGAGCCACTAAGTGAACAAATCGGTGGAGAGTTTACATTTGAACTAGACGTTCAAAATGAAGATCATATGACTCAGATGGCGGAAATCGTAAAAGAAAAATGGGGAGAGGTTGATGTAATCGTTCACTCTCTAGCATTTGCAGATAAAACTGATCTTAAAGATCGTTTCCATAAAACAAGCCGTGAAGGTTTCAAGATGGCACAAGATATTTCAGCATACTCACTACTAGGTGTGTGTAATGTTCTAAAGCCTATTATGGCAAAAGATTGTTCAGTTATCGCTCTTACTTACCACGGATCAGTTAAGGTTCTTAATGGTTACAATGTAATGGGTGTTGCCAAAGCATCTCTTGAATCAACAATGAGATACCTTGCAGATGATCTAGGTCCAGAAGGAATTCGCGTAAACTGTATTTCAGCAGGTCCAATTAGAACTCTTGCTGCTTCTGGTGTTCCAGGGCTTAAAGGTTTCCTAAATGATGTTGAAGAGAAGTCGCCACTTCGTCGCAATGTTACTCAAGAAGATGTTGGTGGAGCAGCGGTATTCTTAGGTTCTCGTCTTGCTAACGGTGTTACTGGACAAGTTCTTTACGTTGACTCTGGTATCTCGATCTTAGGAGCTTAGTTTTGACTAAAATTTCTAGTTGGAACGTCGCAGGTCTTAGGGCCTGCGAAAAAAAAGGTTTTTACGATTGGTATTTAGAAGATAATTCAGATGTAATCTGTCTTCAAGAAACGAAGGCATTACCTGAACAATTAAGTGATCGCTTAAATAATCCTGATAACCACGAAGTGCTAATTGCTCCTGCTGAAAAGAAGGGCTATTCAGGTGTTGCTACTTGGGTTCGAAAGGGGATCAATGTTAAGCACACGATAGGGCTTGGAATTCCTGAGTTCGATTGTGAAGGCAGAACGATCATTTCTGAATTTGATGATTACATTCTTTTTAATTGTTACTTTCCAAATGGACAAAGAGATCACGCTCGAGTTCCATATAAGTTAAACTTTTGTCGTGCTGTTGCTGATAAAGCATTAGCTCTAAAGAAGAAGACGAAAAAAGAAGTTGTGATTTGTGGAGATTATAATACTGCGCATACGGCAAATGATCTTGCAAATCCAAAGACAAATACAAAGACGACTGGTTTTCTTCCTATTGAGCGCGAATGGATGGATGAGTTTAAGGCACAGGGCTTTACTGATTTGTTTCGCGAGTACACTTCTGCTGAAGAGAATGGCCACTACACTTGGTGGACTTACCGCGGAGATTGTCGTGCAAGGAATGTAGGCTGGCGTATTGATTACTTCTGGTCAACTGATGAGTTTGTTTCTCGTGTGAAAAACTGCTGGCATCAGCCAGATGTTATGGGAAGTGATCACTGTCCACTATCGATTGAATTTAAATAAAAAAAAGCCAGCATAAGCTGGCTTTTTTTATTTGATCAAAGTCGAGAGATATCCTATCTATCAAGTTCGATTGTGAATGCTAGTGCTAGTTTCGCAAACTTTAGAGCGTGATCAGCTGTTCCACCCATATTATCTAGAGTGTCACGAGATGAGTGGATTTTTCCATTCATTTCACGTTTGCGAGTTTCAAATGGTGTTGAAGCAGGGAAGCCTTGAGCAGTCCATGAAGCATGATCTGAACAAGCATAACCACAAGTATCACGTCCCCAAGATAGTTCTGGAAGATACTTATCTAATAGAGAACCTAGGAAGTTATTTTGTGCTTCGTTTGTATAATCTGTGATGATTGTGATGTCATCGTTTGAACCATTGAAGTTTGTCATATCAAGTTGCATAACACCAACAACGTTCTTACCTTGTCTTTTAAAAGTTTGTGCAATTTCTTTAGAACCTAGAAGACCAACTTCTTCGGCAGCATAAGACATGAACATAATTGTTTTTTCTGGTTGGTAACCACTTTGAGCTAGTGTTTTTAAAACTTCAGTAACCGTTGCCACACCTGAAGCGTTATCATCGGCACCTGGTGCATGAGCGTTTGTGCGTCCCCACCAACCTGCGATTGAGTCACCGTGACCACCGATTACAATAACATCATCACTCTTACCTTTGATTGTCGCAATAACTGATGGTTGTGGGTATGAAGAGTGGTTAAAGAAATCAACACTAATATCAGAACGGTGTGATGTTAGGCTTGTCCAGTGATCTTTAAGCCACTGTTGAGAATCAACACCTGTTTCAGATTTATAATATCTGTTATTGTAGCTAGAAAGCTTTTCAATAACACTTCTTATTGAGCTTTCTTTTGCATTTGCAATGGCCGATCTAACAAGATCTTCTTGGTTGATTGTGTAATCAGCTAAGAATGCATTAATATTTGAGTTTTCTTTTTGTTCTTTTACGAATTGAAGTGCTTCTTCTTTCGTTTGAAACGCAAAGAAACCACCACATCTTTGATGCTCTTCGTGTGCAAGGTGAGAGATCTCAGCTTGCTCGCTCATAATTTTTGTCTTAGCAATAACAAGGTCTTTTTCAACCTTAATAATATCAATTTGCAGATTCGAGTGTAGACTTTGCGTTGACTGGAATAAGTCCTTTCCTGTCACGATGTAGTTGTGCTCAAACGCATGAGTATTAATTGTAAGTAGTGAGAGTCCTGCTAGTAACTGAACACAAATCTTGCGTGTAATTTTCATCTAACCTTCCTTGGTTATTTTATAACTGTAACTAAATTATTTTAGGGCCAATCAGATAATTAAAATAGAGATAGATTCTGTTATCTTCTTACACAGATGTTGGAGAAGACGTCTAGGAAGGGAGTTTGGGCGCTTTGCGCCCAAATAATTAATATTGAAATTTTGTTTGAATTAAATCAACACTTTTACGTACATTTTCTTGATCGATCCACTGAAGGCACCCGTGTCCAAGACCGCAAATCCATTTATTCATCGGCGCATTAGCATTTTGCACTGACTCATATAGGTCCATCCACTTCTTCTCAAGAGTCTCCCATGGAAGTCCTAGATAAGCTGGTTCAAGGTTTCCTTGAATATAATAGTCATTTCCTAGAGTATTTAAAACATGACCAAGGTCATGACGCCAATCGATACCTAGTACATCAATATTGTCATCTTCAATCGCCTGTAGGTATCTAAGGTGAGTCATTTTTGAGTAGTAAATTACTTTCTTATTTGGGAATTCTTTTTTGAATTCAGCAGTTACTTTCTTAAGTACTGGTAGTACTTTTTGAGTGTAATCTTCAAAATTAAGCTCACCGGCTGCTGTATCAAAAAGACACATTGCGTCTGCGCCACCAATGGCCTGAGCTCTCATTTCTCCTAGTAGTTCTGGAAGAAGTAGATCGACAAATGCATCCCAACGTCCGTCATATAGACCAATTTTTGAGCTGTATAAGGCACCAGCATGAGATCCTTCAACTGCATATGTATAAAGAGTGAAAGGAGCACCTACGAAACCTAGAAGTGTCTTGTTACTTGGTAGAGCATCTTTAAGAAGAGTACATGCTTCTCCTTGGAATTTATAAAAGTTCTCTGCGCTATCTAAGAATTTAAGTGCTTTTACATCTGCAACAGTTTCTAGAGTTTTTTCAAGCTTTGGTCCTGGAGCATACTCTAGGCCCATTCCCATTTGCTCTAGAGGGAAGAGTAGATCTGAGAATAGAATGGCCGCATCAAATTTAAAGTCATTGATTGGGCCCATTGTTACTTCACATGCAAGCTCTGGTTTTTTACATAGCTCCATGAATGTATGATCTTTTTTCATACCTTGGTAGTGGTCGTGGTAGCGCCCAGCTTGTCTCATAAACCATACAGGTACAAATTCTTTTCCATTTTCACTTTTGCGATCGTTAAATAATCCCATTTTTATTCCTTTATAATAAGCTTGTAGCCAATTCCGCGAACACTTTGAATCTCAAGTGAGTTCTTTGAGTCACTCTCGGCCCATTTTCTAAGTTTAACAATATAGTTATCTACAGTACGTTGTGATGGAAATTTATCTTCACCCCATACTTCGTCAATAATAAAATCTCTTTCAACAGCTTCATTCTTTTTCTTTAGTAAGATTTCTAGAATGGCACACTCTTTTTGTGTTAGATTTAGTATCCTGCCGTCGCCATCTTGTACTTCAAATCGCTTTGGCCAAATTTTTAAATCACCAATAAGAATTTCTTCCTCAAGGGAGTCGATATTAGTCTTAAAGCTTAGTAGTCGATCCAGTCTTATCGTTAGCTCTTTTAGAGCAAATGGCTTTGTAATATAATCTTCGCCACCTGCTTCAAACCCTTCAACTTTTGTTTGAGGATCATTTAGAGCAGATAAGAAAAGAAGAATGAAGTCTTTTCTAAGCTTTCTAAAGTCTTTAGCAAGATCAATCCCATTTCCGTCTGGAAGTCCAATATCCATTAGAATGATATTTGGTTTGAAGTCTTCGAAATAGTAACGAGCGTCTTTAACATTCTTTGCAAGTCGGCATTCGTGACCGATGTCGCCTAAGTATTCGCTTAGTGTATCACCTAGATTGTTATCATCTTCAACGACAAGAATCTTTCCGAAGTTATTCATCTTTACCTCCGTCACTTTGTTCTGATAGTGGTAATTGAATATCGAAGATTAAGCCTTTATCTAAAGTTATATTAAATTGACCTTTCATCGTTTCAATTAATTTCTTCGAAAGGTATAGGCCTATGCCTGAGCCTTTCGTCGATTGGTGCTTGTAGAAAAGCTTTCCAAGCTTTTTGACATCACCACTAAAACTGCCGCGATCATGATATCTGATATTTACGGCCTGTCCTTTAGTACTGATCGTAATTTCAACTTCATTCGAATCAGTATGTGAAATAGTATTTTCTAAAAGGTTTTTGAAAATGATACTTAGAGCAAACTCGTCAGCTTGAAGGCTAATGTTTTTTACTTCCTTAGTTACCGTAACATTCAATTTATTTTGGTAGCCACTCTCAATAATATTTTCTAGGAAATGACCTACTTCAATATCTGTACAATTTAAGTTTCCACCTCGCTCTATACGTGAGAGCTGTAGGATTTTATCCATTTGATTCTCTAGTCGAATCGTATCGTCAATTAAGCGAGTCGTAAGTTTTTGAAGTCTTTGGTTTGAGTCTTTTTCAACTTCATCTTTAATGACTTCAGATTGAAGTTTTATGCTTGCAAGGGGAGTCTTAAGCTCATGCGTAAGCCCTGCAAAGAAAGCTGCAATCGAGCGATTCTTTCTCTGGTCTCTGATAAAGAGGAGAGTGTGAGAGCTCACTAGAATGAGAATAAGGACCAGAAACGTAATTCCTTCCCATTTAATTAGTGAGCCTATGTCTGGGCCCTCTGTGATATTAAGTTTTGCCAAGCGGTCACTCATTTTAAAAATTAAAAAGAGCCACCACAGGCCAAAGAGCCCAATTAGTCCCGTCGTAATCGTTGAGATTAAAAAGAATGGAGAAGAAGCTTTCTTTAGTTCCAAAGTCTGTTCTCTAAATCCTTCGCAACTTCTTCGTTATGTGCAAGTGAACCAAATCCAACTTCATATGCATTTGGAGACAGGTAAATTCCCTTTTCAAGAAGAAGTTCAAATAGTGGAACAAAGTCTTCACCAATATTGCCTGGAATATTTCCAACTGACTTTATCTTATCTCCTGGAACGATCCAAAATAGAGAAGAGTGGTGAATTACGTTGTAGTTTGAAAATTGACCATCGTTATATTCAGCAAGCCACTTCTTAAAGATATTTACAATTCTTAGAGTATTATCTTCAAGCTCTTGGTAGCTCTCTTTTGTCATTTGTTTAAGTGTCTCAAGTCCACCAACCATTGCAAGTGGGTTTGCACTTAGAGTTCCAGCTTGGTAAACACCACCAACAGGAGCAAGGTGTTCCATAATTTCTTTCTTGGCCGCAATTGCTCCAACTGGAAGACCACCACCAATTACTTTACCGTAAGTAACGATATCTGGAGTGATTCCAGTCAGTTCTGCCATACCACCAAAAGCAACACGGAAGCCTGAAATTACTTCATCAAAAATTAAAAGTGCATCATTTGCTTTTGTGATCTCTCTTAATCCTTCAAGGAATGCTTGGTCTTGAATTAAGAGGCCATTATTTGCCGGAAGTGGCTCAACAATGATTGCAGCGATTTCATCTTTGTGATCTTCAAAGCATTTCTTTACACCCTCAAGATCTTCAAGCTCTAGAATTAGAGTGTCATCTGCAACACCTTTTGGAACACCAAGAGAAGAAGACTCAGCAGCACCAGCAAGTCCTGATCCCGCTTTAATTAGCATGGCATCAACGTGACCGTGGTAGCAACCATTAAACTTAATAATTTTATTTCTTCCTGTCACACCACGTGCAAGACGAAGTGCTGTCATAACTGCTTCTGTTCCCGAGTTTACAAATCTGATTTGATCAACATGTGTAAGACGAGAAAGTAGGTATTCAGCTAGATCAACTGAATATGGTTCACAAGCACCATAACTCCAGCCACGACCTAAAGCCTCAGTTAGTTTTTCTTTTACAGTTTCGTTTTGGTGTCCAAGAACGAGTGGCCCAAAGCTCATGCAAAAGTCGATATATTCTTTACCTTCGATATCTGTAAAGTAAGCACCTTTAGCGCTTTTAAAGAATTTTGGTGTTGATGTCATTCCTTTGAATGAACGAACAGGTGAGTGAACTCCACCTGGAACCATCTTCTTACTTTTTTCAAAAATTTCTGTGTGCATATTGCTCATATGTAATCCTTTTATATTTATTTTTTTAGCCAAGCTTTAAATTCTTCCATACTCGCGAATGGACGAACAGTAACGCCTTCTTTTGAAAGTTGTTCAAATGTTTTACCAAGTCCACAAGCATGAAATTTGTCTTTTAACTCTGGAAGGTGTTCAACATAAGTTTTGTATTGTGAGTAACTAGTCCAAAAGAATACATCGCACTGTCTAAGCTCATCTAAGAATGTTTCACGAATTTCTTTATTGCTCTTTTCATATGATTCAAATACTTGTCCATAGTCAGAGTAAGAGTCTTTATGTGTTAAGATTGTTAGCTCTTGTTTAGGGCCATTTAAAACTTCAATGGCTTTTGAGCTGCGAATCTTGTCTAGTGTGTCTTCTCCTAGGCCATCACATGATCCATGAACCCACTGGCCATTTTGAGCAAGTAGCTTCCAAGTTGAAGTACCAGCAGTATATACAGCTTTACCGTGATTCTTTAGAAGGCTTACACCATAGCGCGCAGAAAGAAGAACGTCGTTATTTGGAACGCGTGCATTCTTTAGGGCCTCTTTGTGGATTAACTCACAATAGATATATTCTTGTTCTCTGTGGTCAGCATGCGGAAGGCCAATGAATGCCTTTGCCTTAGAGGCTGGTGCAGGGAAGCTTCCTTCAAGGTGTCTTTCATAGATTACCTTGTCATCAACCTTTCCCTTATGCGTATGAATATAATAATCACCTTTTTTTGTGACATTGATACCAACTGCAAGGTGACAACCGCCTCCATAGCTTGCAAATGCTTTACGCTCACGGCTTACTTCACTTGCTGTATCTTTGTCTTGAAGCTTAAAAAGTTTTTCTTCTAGTACTCCGTTGTCATCACGGTTTTCTAGACATTCAATTCCAAGAGCTCCTTGAGAAGCGGCTGCTGGAAATTGACTGTGAGGTAGAACAGCATAAGTCATTCCCGAAAGTAGAACCTCAAGCTCTTTTCTTGAGCTTTCAGTAATAGCAAGTCTTTCGATACCAGGCATTGCTAGAACGATCGCATCGTAGTTGTCATCTCTAAGTTTTTGAATACGTGAGTTTACATTTCCACGAAGCATCTTTGTTGATACTTTTACATTGTCTCCATAAGGCAAGAACTCCGATAGAGAGCTTTCAATATTAACAATTCGACGTGGAGAAGAAGTTCCAACAACAAATTCTGTTAGTTCTTTGGCCATTAACTTACTAACAGTCTCTTCCTTTATTAGGAGAATATCGTAAGCATAGTCACGTTTCGATATTGCTGCTAGCTTTATTCCTTCCGGTCTATCACTTCCAAGATCTTTATATGAGTGTACGACTAAGTCGATTTCACCTTGTAGTAGGGCCGCATCTAATTCTTTAGTGAAAAAGTCTTTCCCTTCGAGTTGCCAAAGTGGCTTATCAACAATCTGGTCACCTTGAGTCTTAATTACCTTTAATTCAAACTCGTCACCAGTTAGTTCTTCAAGTTGATCTTTTACTTGATTACATTGAGTCAGGGCCAATAGTGAGCCACGTGTTCCGATGATGTATTTCAAAATAAATCCTTGTTTATGGTGTGAACGTAAAATACATTAGATAACTTACTTTTTTGTCATGAAATTGTCATTAAAACCAAGCATGCGCGATGAGTCTAATCTTTGATTTTTAACTAAACTGGTCCCATCTCCGAGTGAAAATGTAAGAAAAAGACATTTTTTATATCGTTTTTTTATATATACACTTAAGTCATTGAAATTTTATTAGCAAAAGGAATTGCAAATGAATCGATCGATCTTAATAGGAACAGTCCTAATTTTATTAGGTTTTTTCCTTAACATCACAGCTAAGGCATCGTCTCTTAACATCAACCCAAAACGCATTATTGTAAAGTTAAAGAATGGTAAAGATATTCCGGCGTTTAAGGGAATAAATAAATCAGTTTACTTTTTTGAATCCACATATGTTCTTTATACAAATGGGGATGAGTCACTTTTAAATAAATTAAGAGCGCATCAAAATATTCTTGATGCACAATTTGATACTTTCTCAAAACGTGAGCCTCTTCCAATGCCGGTTGAATCTTTTGAGTCAGAATCAATTGAAGAAGGAGATGAGATTTATAGCTCTGTTTTAAATGATCCAAAACTTTCAAAGTTATGGGCATTTAAAGATGCTGACAAGCATGGCATGAGTGTTAATAGAGTTTATGAGGATAGTGGATTGTCACAATCTAATGCTCCAATTATTGTCGCAGTTGTTGATACAGGTGTTGATTATAACCACGAGGATCTTAAGGATGTAATGTGGGTCAATGCTAAGGAAATACCTGGCAATGGAATTGATGACGACGGTAATGGTTATATCGATGATGTTCACGGAATCAATACACTTGAGCGTGATAGTGAAGGGAATGCAACAGGGGATATGATGGATGGCCATTCACATGGAACTCACGTTTCAGGAACAATAGCAGCAACACAAAATAATGGAGTTGGTATTGCAGGTGTCGCATCAAATGTTCGCATTATGGGACTTCGTTCAGTTCCAAGCTATGGTGATGAAACAGATGTCGATATTGCGGAAAGCTTTCTTTATGCGGCAAAGAATGGTGCAAAAGTAATTAACTGCTCTTTTGGTAAGTCACATAATGAAGGTGGAATGCTGGTAAAGGAGACAATTGATTATATCGCAAAAACATATAACACTCTTGTTGTTGTTAGTGCTGGTAATAGCTCACAAAATATTGATACAAAATTAACTTATCCAGCTTCTTATGAAAGTGAAGGGATGTTAGTTGTAGCTTCATCAACTCGCTATGGTCGCTTTTCTTATTTTTCAAACTACGGTGTTAAAAGTGTTGATGTTGCGGCCCCGGGATCATCAATTTATTCAACGACTCCTGGAAATCGCTACGGAAATATGTCAGGGACTTCAATGGCCTCTCCTAATACAACAGGTGTAGCCGCAGAAGTACTTTCAAGACACCCTTACTTAACAGCAGTTGAATTAAAAAATGTTTTAATGAATAGTGTAACGGCCAAGTCTTCGATGGATGGAGATATCCTAACGGGCGGGGTTGTCGATTTATTTTCTGCTTTAGAAAATCTTTAAAATAATGGCCCGTTAATAACGGGCCTTTTTTTTAGTGCCAAAGTTTGAACTTTTCCTGATGTGGAATATTAATTTCAACAATATTTCCTGGAACAATATAATTTAACTCGATTCCTTTAGTACTATTGGCAATAGCAATTCCTTTTTCAGATTCTTTGATAGAGTTACTAAGGTTTGCCTTTAGGTATTTTTTGAACTCAAAACCATCTCCTCCATCTATGACAGAGATGCGATAGGACTCTTCTAGCTTTTCATATGTCACAATAACAGGCTCTTTATTTCTATTGCATAAGATATCAAGATAACTTTCATAGTCCCCATTGGCCTTTATTTTCTCTCGCTCGAGTTTATCAATCTTAAGTTGACCATGCTCAAGAGAGTTTAGAATAATTTCAAAAAATGCCCTTTCTTGAGTAATTGATGAATTTGTAAATAGCTTTAATGTTCTTGCACATCCGGCAACATCAGCTAGTGTTCTTATGTGCATTTGTGCGTTTGATACGATATCAAGCCCACTATTGTGGTTGAGAGAATAATTAATAATAGATTTTATCTTAGCTTGAAGTTTTATTTTTGAGTTAATTAACTGTTTAATGTTAGAGAAACTTTGAAGATCAATGAAATCATTTAAGTCATTGCTTAAATAGTGTGACTTTCTCTTTTCTGTAATTTCTTGTGCCAAGACTATTATTGGAACACTTGAGAATCTGGGGTACTTTTTTAGCATTGAAAAGATTGATAAGTCTTTACTTAAGCTTGAGTCATAGAAGAGAATAAGATCAACGTCATTTTTTTTTACATCTGCAAAGATTTGAATGATCATTTCAACTTTATCTCGCTGTATAATATCATAAGTGTCGTCCAATACTTGCATCAAGCGTTCAGTGATATATTTATTATTGCTTATGATAAGTATCTTAGGTTTTTTCGTCTCATGTTCTGGCATGTGAGACTTATCACTGCTACTTGCTTCTGACATGTTGTCCTGAATGGCCTGCTGTAGTTTTTTAAACATAATTATCTCTCTGTTAATGCATAGTTAAGTGAGGACTCTAGAGGTTTTGTTAAATAAGACAGAATACTTCTTTCAGTTATAAAGATATCCGCTCTTATTTTGACACCTGGTAAAATTAAATTCTTATTAGGGTCTCTTCCAAGGTGATTTTTAAAGAGAAGTGCTTTGGCCTGGTAGTAGGCCTTACCATCGTTAGAGTAAAATGTATTAGAAGAGATCGATGTAATCTCTCCTAGGATTGTTTCATACCTGTTGCCAACTTTAAACTTTAGCTGAACAGGCATTCCATCTTGAATAGAGTTAATATCATCGGGAGTGATTTCAATAGATGCTGTGACACTGTCAGCGATAGGCTCTAGTCTCATTATACTTTGTCTTGTTGAAATTCTTTGTCCAATGGCCTCTATCATAACGCTTCTTATGATTCCTCTTGTGTTTGAACGTATATAATGAGTGTTATCCTTCTTCTTTGTTTTATCATCAACAAGTGTATAAAGGAGTTCTCCTTCCTCTACATACTGTCCCTCCATAACATAGAGTGCATTAAGTATGCCTGACTTATTATGTTGAATAGTGATAATATTTCGAGTTGATTCGATGATTCCATTACCACTTACAAGTTCATTTACCGTCGAAAACGATATCCATGCAAAAAAAGCAATAAGAGTAAAGCAAGAGAGTAGGATCATCGATTTTGTCGCTAGTGGTACCCTTGCTTCTTCTAGCAGAATGTCTTGTCCAATATAGTCGGATTGCTTTTCATAATCTGAGATATTTTTAAGAGATATTTTTTTTTGTTCTTTCATAAATCTCATTCCTTACATCTTTCTATACAAGTGCACTTTCTTCGAGGATATTTAGAAGTTCTTCTTTTCTTCCAGACGAAAGTTTTGAGCCAGGTGCCATATAAATTATATTATCTGTTTCTTTTAGTATCTCTTTATGTTCACTACAGAAAATAACAGAGAAATTACCTTTGGAAAGTTTCAAGAATTTCTTTAATAATTTAAATTGTTCGTTAATCATATTTGAAGGGATATCTTCGATAAGAACTACTTTTGCTTGAGTGCAAAATGGTATCGCTAGAACAATAGTCGAATAGAGCTCGTTTGATAATTTCAATTTCATTGAACCGCTAAGAGGAGTATCTATTGTCAGTCCATTTTCTTCAAGTAACTCACCAACACCGAAGATACCTAGGTGTATCATAATATCTTCACGTGAAATAAGCGGGTTAATGTATTTTATATTTTCGTAAATACTCATGTCCTTCAACAAGGACTTTTTGAGATTTAAAGTCAGGATATATTGTCTCAAATAGAGAGTATCAAATTGGCGGTGATCAATTCCTCCTATTTGTATTGAACCTGATTTTGGTAGATATGTTTTATTAAGTAGTTTTATAAAAGCATTTTTTCCTGAGTTTATGCCTGCATGAATACCATAGATTTCATTTTGCTTTATTGTAAGGTTCACATCTTCAAAGATATTTTCTAGAGTGTCAGGATATTGAAATGATACTGATTTGAATTGAATCTCAAAATTTTTAGTGTAGAGATCTTCAATTGATCGGTATGTTCTAGTTTCACTTTTTGAGCATAGGAGATAATGTAGCTTTTTAAATGAAGAGTTAACGGTATCTGTTTTTTGTAGCAGTTCTAAGAGTTTCTGAGCTGGTGTTAAGAGATGCCATAGTAAGAACATTAACCCAAAGAAACTTCCTACTTCTAGGCCTTGATTCCAAATTAAATTAAGACCAATTGCTATTGAGATAATTGCAACACCAACCATAAAACAATATGAGAAGAGGTATGTTTTCTGTGAATGCATTTTAGTTTTATGTTCTCTGTAACATGAGTTGGAACTAAGTGAGGATAGGCGAGTGCTAAAGACTGGAAAGAGATTCTCAAGGTATATTTCTTCTGAAGTTCTTTTAAGTTCATCAACGAGATTGTTCTTGTTCTCATTTAAACTATCAAACTCTTTCTGCTTCAATCTGATATTTGAAATATTGTATAGATAAATAAAAATGTAGAGAGGAGCTAAAATTAGAGTAGGTAAAGCTACTTGCCAAGAAAGAAAGATAATTGGAAAGATGAGTAGGGTATTACATAATATATCAATTAACTTTAAAAAGTTTTCGGATGATAAAAACTCTACTGAGTTTCTAATCTCTTCAAATCGATTGTTTTGAAAGTCAATCTTCTCTAACTCCCTTTGATGATCTGACATATTTGAAACTTTCTCAAGTATGGCAACTTCGAGAATATAATCTAGTCGCTGAACACACCAGGTTATTATATTTGATCGAATATTTCGAGCAGTGAAGTTTATTGCAAGTAGTAGCATAATACCTGTTGTTGCCGGTATGAAAAATGACATGTCTCTTGCATCAATCATTATGTCATATATAATGATTGCGTAGAGCGCTAATGCTATTGTTGTTATTGTATTAAGTAGTGAAATAGAAATTACAGTAATGAATTCCTTCTTAAAACGAAGAAGTAAAGCCTTGATCCATTTTGGGAAACTCTTTTCTGTATTTCTAAAAATTACTTCGTTATCGAGTTCGTTATGGTTAATTTGTTTAATAAATAGAGCATACTTGATAGAGAAATTTTCGATGTCTACTTGTCTCTTTAAGTCATGATCATTAATTAGATAATGTTGTTCTAGGTTGATGTCATAGCTAAGTATAAGATGATCTCCGTTGTTGCAAAAGTTTTCAATATATTGGTCCGCAACTAGTAAACATGGAAGCGCACTATTTTCAATATTTTTAAGATTGATTTTTAGCTTTTCAGTTTTTAACCCAATCGATGCTAGTGAGTTAATAAGATCAACTTCTCTCATATGCCGATAAGACATCAAAATTTCATTGACGTCTTCGCTGTAATTATCTTGATACTTAAGTTCCATTAAATTATGAAATATCATTTTTATATTCGACATAATTCTCCCTAGGCCAAGTAAGTATCTATTTCGCCAATGCGATTATTCAAAAGATCTCGATTACATAACTTAAGTAAGTTTTGATCTCTGGTATTGATAAATATAATTCGTGACTCTCTAATATTTGCAATATATTCGAATACCTTAATATAGTTTTCTCTATCTACTCCTGCTTCAAATTCGTTTAAAACAATAATCTCTGGTGTCAGTGCAAGCTGTCTAGTTATATAGATTAATGATTTTACTTCATCAGAAATATTATCTTCAACTTCTGATGTCAGCTTTGTATCAAGTCCGTTTGGAAGATTTCGAATTATTTCACCAAGCCCCAAAATGTTAATGAATTTTTGGGCCTTTTTTTCATCGACTAGACCAAAAGAAGTGATGTTCTCTCTAATTGTGCCGTTCCATATATTTGGCTTTGCGTTTATGATTGCAATTTTCTGGTAAAGACTTAAGTCATCAACATCTGATAACTTATAGTCATTTATATAAACTTTTTTTGTGATGGCCTTCAAATTAGGTGCAAATAAGAATTCCTTTGTATCCTTGTCTTGATATTTTAATGAAATAGTATCGCCCTTCATGAATGGAATTTCGTGCTTTTTACCTCTTATATAAATAGGGATAACCATCGAATAAACACTTTCTAGCTTTTGTTTTTCTTTTGCTTGAGCTGAACTTGTTGGATGAATAATTACATCAGACATGACTTTAGCCTCATGTACTTTCTTAAATACTTGAAATATTTTTGTGACTGGTGCTACACATCGATTGGCCAGAATAAGTGAAGCAACAAGTGATCCAATTCCTATTTGTCCTGTTCTTACTAGATAAACTCCTAATGCTAGAACGGCAACAGATGTAATTTGTGTTGTTAATTGACCGAGGTTAATTAACTGTTGCTCATAGCAATTAAGCTGATAATTATTTTTAGCAACTCTTGCCTGTTTCTTTTTAAATTGATTGTTAAATAGTTTAATTCTACCAAACTTTCTAATCACAGTAAGATTATCGAGAATTTTATAAAGTAGGTTATTTTGATCAATATCAGTTATGTGCTTGAGTTGGATTATTCTAGTTATCCTCTTTAAAGAATAGAGTGAGGTCATCATATAAACTGACAGTGTAAAAAATGGAATTAATGCCATAAACGGATTTATATAAAAAAGGAATCCAAAATAGAGGCATAAGAATGGTAGCTCTGTTAATGTAATTATCCCTTGTCCTGCAAAGAATGACTTATTTCTTTGAATCTCTTTTAAGGAATACTGAAATACACCAACATTATAAAAATCTGAATCTGTAATTGTTTTCTTAATCAGCTCTTGTGAGTGTTTACTTTCAAATCGGGCACCTGCAAAGGTAATAATATAGTAGCGCAAGTATCTTAGAGCTGCTTCGGCCATTAGGAATAGAGTTAGTCCAAGTAATAAAATAATCGCTGTTGCTGTTCGATGATTTGGTATCATTCGATCATAGATTTGCATCACAACAATTGGAAGTGCAAAGGATGTAATATTGATGAGTAGACTAAGTAGCAATAGCATTCTTAAAGAAATAAATTCTTTATCGAATACAATTGAGTTTTTTCGAATCCACTTAAGTGTACTAAGCGGTATATGTCCGATTCGATTTGAGCTATTAATCTCCATGTCGTCTCCTACAGTAAATTACTGTAGATAACAGATCGACTTAGATAACGGTGCTTTTGAGTTAATTAATACTAAAGATTTGCGCGTACTGTAGCTAAGTGCTTAGCTCTCTTCTCAACAAGAGATTCAATGGCCATCTTCGCTTGGTCTAGTTTCTCAATCTTTTCTTCATCTAGCATTTTACCGTGATTAAGAATATCTCCTAAACGATAAACACCCTGTTTCTTGTCAAATTCTGTGTCAATTACAGAAGGTGAGCCAAGGTCGACAAAGATTGAGTTATTTGGACAGTGGCCAGCAAAGAACTCTTCAGCAAAGATCTTTCCTGAGCATCCGATAGTGTTCACATAGCTATTAAACTTGAAGTATTCGTTATAATCCTTCCAGCCAACAGCAGTGATATTGATATTTGGAAAATCATTAATGATATCTTGTACTTTCTCTGGGTTTCTAGCACTAATATAAACATTATACTTTTTCATTAGGTGCTTAATAGAATCTCTTGCTAATTGTCCTGATCCTAAAATTAGAACATCTCCAGAGTCATATTTTGATTGAATGATTCTTCTTGTAATACCTGCATAAGATTGTTGACCAATCTTAATTAAGTGCTCTTTTCTTACTTCTTTAGCATCCTTAAATAGTTTTTCAAGGACTCTAAGAATTAGAGAAGAGCGAATATCTTCTTTTAAATAATTTGAGAATGCTTCTTTGAATTGGGCAACGATCTCACTCTCACCCTTAAGCTTACTTTGTAGGCCACAAATAGTTTCTAGTAGAAAGTGATAGGCCTTCTTTCCAAAGTAGTATTGTCCTAGTTGTCTGTCTTCATCACTGAATTCAGTAGTTGTTAGGATGATTGTTCTTTGACATGTAATAAGAACAAACGCACCTGGCATTTTTAGCAGGTGAGTAGGTATATTTTCACTCTTAGTTTGAATGTTTAATAGGTGTATTTTTTGTAGCAAAAAATCTTCCTTGCACTGTGTCGTCTAAAATCCCTGTGACTTAGATTACCCAAATCGGTACCCAAAAGTGTCATGGAATTGTAGACCTTGTTTTTCTTTATTCGTCTTAATTCTTTTTGTGAGATATTGTGCTAATTTGTATTGTCTGAGTGTATTAGTCAATATCTTCTTCCATAATATTACTATCTTATATATCTTGATTCTGGGCCAATAGAAATTCTATATGGTGTCATTAATAGTTGTTCAAAGATTCCTAAAATCCTTTTCACCACTGTTTTTCTCTGCTAATTTGTGCTTATCATGAGCTCAGTTACTAATAATGCAAACGAAGTAGATAAGAATAAGCAATCAGAGCAGAAAACTGTTCTAAAGTCCTTACTGGAGCGACTAAAGGCTCCTTTCCTGGCATTTGATCGCAAGGTCGATGGTGCTATTTCATTCTTCATTACCCACTATGGTAAAACAAAATTTATGGTGGCAATGTCTAAGAAGATTCAATACTTGGGGATTGAAGGATTATGGAATAAAGGCCCAAAAGCTTTTATTTATTTTTTCCTATTTTATCTGATCCGAGATACAATACTCTACATTATTATCCCTATCTGGGTGGCCAAGGCCACTTCTTAAATCTTACAAGGATTTATATTTAATAAGTCATGGAATACTTGCAAACGGTTTTATTTTTTATCTCAGGACTCGCTATATTTTATTACGGACAACGAATTATCTCTGCAGGTATTCAGAGTCTGGGTTCTGGTGCTATCAAACATATTGCTTCAGATATTGATGGAAAGAACTTTGTCGTCAATTTCTGGAATGGTGCAAGGCTGAGTCTACTAGCATTCTCACCAACAATGGCCAATATCGTGACGGTAGGTCTTGTTAATGCCAACTTGATTAAAAAGAATCGAGTAATTCCTATGCTTTTTGGCTCTGTCATTGGGGCCGTTACGATCTTTCTTATTCTAATGCTTTCAAGACAGGAGATAGGTCTGAATCTTATGGCCTTTGCTCTTATTCTTGGTCTGGTATTTACACAACGCTTTGTGAGAAAGCTAACAAAGCTCCTATTTGGACTAGCATTTCTTTTTCTTGGTGTATCGGTAATGCATGAGAGTCTTGTCTCTCTTTTAACTTGGGATCTTGTTCAAGATATTGTTGTTCGATTTGTTGATTATTCTTTATTTACAAACCTTCTAATTGGATTTGTTTTTGGAACTTTAGTATCGTTCATCTTAAGAAGCCAAACGATGACATTGGCCATCGCAGTGGTCATGATCTTCACAAAAGTTTTTCCTGTTAGTATTTGCTTTTCAATTATTTGCGCCTCAACACTAAGTTCATTTTTTATAAATTTTAATACGGCAAGAAAAGTTGCAAGACCTCTTGCAATTCGTTTATCCCTCCATCCATTAGTCCATTACTTAGTGGCCACATTTGCTAGTTTCTTATTAATTGTGATCATTGATCATAATGTTGAAACAACAGTTGGAACGGTTAGTCTTGTTGTCATAGGGCAATTCTTTGTTATTTCACTGGCAATCCTTAATTACTTCTTCTTTAAGAATATTGTGGCGGAACTTATTCAGGGAATGTATCCGGATGCGAAATTTAAGGATCGTCCAAAGTTAAAATTCCTTGGCGAAAGAAGACATATTTCTTCGACAATGGCATATGTTTTAGTCGAACTTGAAATTGGTAAGCTTTTAGATATTGTTTCAAGAATGTTTGAGAAGTGCCACGAGTATATTGAAAGTCCTACTAAGGGGGCCCGTGCTCTGGCAAAAATTAAAGATTATGAAAAAATTATTGATAATATTCAACTTGAAATTAATGATTTTATTTCAAAAGTAATTGCTAATGGTGCAGAGGAAGTTGAGAGTCGCAATGCTATAAAGCTTATGCAGATCGCCTCTGACCTCGAACAATTAGCAGATAGCTTAGATAAGCTTACAACTATGCTTACAAAGTATTACGAAAATTGGAAGCTATCAGCAGATGAAACCGATCGTCTTCTAAATTACTTTTCAGAAGTTGAATCTCTCTATCAAAGAAGTATTTCAGTCTATAAAGGACAGATTGCAACTGAAGATGAAATTAATGAGGTCATTGTTAGTACTCGTGAACTCAAGAGGCACCTTATGACTGAAAGAGAAGATTTTGCGAAAGTTCATCACAATGAAGATGGAAGAAAGCATATCTATTATTCGGATATGATGACATCAATATCTGTGGTTCGTGCAAATGTTAGAGAGGTTTATTTACTCTTAACTGGTGTTATCTAATTCCACTTATTAGTTAATTCATTCTTACAAACAACAATGGGTAGCTCTTTTACAATAGTATTCTGATTCTTATTTATTGCGAAAGGAAAGAACTTCTTCGTTGATGCTATTTTTCGATCAATCATACTTTCTTTATGGCGACGAGAGGCCTTCACTTTTCTGTAGCGAATACATTTCTTACCTCGCATTCGTACACATTGACTGATAAGAGCTACCTGATCTATTTGCTCTTCGTAGTATCTAATTTCTTTTTCTAATTCAACTTTTGTATTTGTGATGGGAATGAACTCTTCACCCTTTGTTGTTCTAATTCGATACTTTCCAAATGGACGATTCGGTCTTAGGGTTAGTAGGTCTTCTTTTGCCTTAAGGTTGATATCAAGTTTATATTCGTAGCAATTGTAATTTTGATCTAAGACTTCACTTTGTATATCAATTGAGACAATCTCGATATCAAAGAATGAAGGGATTTCGTAAAAATTTCTTGTTATCTCTGATAAGCGGCCTTGCTTGGGGTGATCTTGATTGCAAGATAGCAATGCAATAATGAATAGGGGAATTAAAAGTAGAACTTTCATATGAACATCATAGGTTCTACTTAAAGTTAATTAAAAGGTCGGTAAGGCCTAATTTAGTTAAAGATTCCTAAAACCAAAGTGCTTGCATTCTTCTAAAAGAAATTTCCGTATACTCAATATCTTCTGATTTTGAAGCTAGTCCACGACCGATATTAACTTTCTTCTTTGTTGAAAGATTGTCGATTAGTAATTTGTTAAAAACAAGACTTGTTTTAACTAGTGAGTTTGCACCTTCACTTGTTCCTGCATAAACTTTATTACTTTTTGCTAACGAAATATAGTTTTCGAAAACGTAGTAATTATCAGAGAAACCATTGTCACATAGTTTTGATATTTCGTAATATGTACGATCCATATGTTCTTTCATTGCAAGAGGAAGAGTTGCTTTTGTTGCTCTCTCTCCATCATATGGAAGGTGCCAAACCACATTTTCAATATTGTCATCAATATCTTCTCTTAGCTGATAACTCCAAGTCTTTGGTTTGTCATTATATGAGCTAAACTCTTGATGAAAGTAAGCACATGTTTTAACGTCTTTTTTAAAACTAGGGTAGAGATCAGAGAATGTTAAGTATTGTTCATAAAGCGAAAGAAAGTAGACTTTCTTATTATCAAGCTTAGAGATATCTTTAGTCAGTTCTTGACCAACACTCGCTGGGCCACGACTCTTCTTTTTAAAGCTTCTAATTTTATAAGAAGGGATTGGATTAACTTCACTATCTGAGCGATCTTCAAAGCCTGCAATTTTGCTTTCAATTGATTCAGTTTGGTGCGTACTACTCGCACAGCTCATTAATGAAGATAGTAAGATTAAAGTTGCTAATTTGTTCATATGATCCACCTCTTATCTATTCTTATCGTCAAAATAGATAAGAGGTTTAGGCAAAATATGCTCATTCCGTATGAAATTTCAGCTAAAATTTAGCATAGGTTTTACTTTAAATAGTAACGTGCAAGGCTTAGAGCGCTTTGTTGATCGAGTAGTCCGCCACTTGTGCAAAGATTACTTAAAGTACTCAGCTTTTTGGCCGAGTCTTCCAGTATGTCTTTTACAAAAGATCCATTAATATCTTTATTGTAAAAGTCCGCCATGGCATAAATCATTGCGGCCGTGTTTGTTACTTGTGGAGCTGCTTGAGAAGTTCCATTTATTGGAACATAGTTATCGCCTGGTGAGCATGAATTGATTGCCACTCCTGGTGCAAAGATTGTCACAGTCTTTTTTCCGAAATTTGAAAAATAGGCCTTATCTTTATTGTGTTCATCAATTGCGGCAACAGAAATAACGTTTTCTGCAATAATTGAAGATGGATAATGCAATAAAGAGTCCGTATCGTCTTTCTTATTTCCAGCAGAAAATACGAAAAGCATTTTAGGATATGCTTTTACCACTTCTAGACCTTTGTCCATCAGTCCTTTCATATAGCTATCACGCATTTGAGTGATTAGCTTTTCATATTTATCATTAACTTCTTTTTCTTTTAAATTAAATTCATCTTGGAAGAGCCCGTTGATCATATCATAGGCCGGCTCCCAGCTTTGCCCCCAAGATGCGTGGTAGATATTTGAAAACTTAGACGAGTACTTAACAGTTTCTCTCATTTTAGAAATCATCCAGTTTTCATAGTACATTAAGTATCTTTCGATATTTCTAATCTTTAGATATGACTTACTATATTTGCTAGGAATAAATTCCTTCTTAGCAAATAGACCTTTCGGATCATCTCCTAAGTAGCGAATTGGAAGATACTGGAGATCTCCTGACTTTAGCTCGTACGGCAAAGTTTTTGTGTTCATTGCAAGACATGCAACATGAGAGCCGTGCGTATATGAAGAGAACTCATCTCTGCTTTCCATAAACTCGTCGTCTTTTCTAATTTCCGTGTACCATTTAAGTTCACTTTCAGTTGCCGTCTTTAGTGTCTTCTTCTTTCTAATTTCATAGTATTCAAAAACTCTTGGGTCGAAAGTTCCAATAAGGCCGTCATCAAAAACCTTTCCAGAGTTTTGGATATAATTCCAACCATTAAGATCATCAATCTTTCCATTAGCGTCGCTATCTTTACCATTTTCGATTTCTTGGCGATTAGAAAAAAGATGATCCTTAAGATCAATATGATTGATATCAATTTGGTTATCACTGATGGCAACAACAGAAGCTGCAAAAGTAGGTAACGCAAAAAGCCAGATTAAGATGTGTTGTTTAATTTGATGCATAGAGAATTTATTAAATGATCTTTTTCATCCTTGCAATTGCATCGCGTAAATCATCAATTCTCGAATCTTATTTCAATAGTTTATAAATTGCGTACACAGGGTAGTGGTCAGAGGGATTATTCCATATATCCGATCGTTTGCGCGGCGGGCCTAAAACCTTTCCAACTGAGTTGCGGTAGCGATAGACAGCAGCATCTGCAATTTGATTTTTAAATCTTTCATCAATAAAGAGGTAATCAAGTTGAAGAGGGTGGGCCGCTTGGCCAACGAATTGATAGAATGTTGTTCGGTACTCTAGTGGTAATTCAAAAATTCCAAGTACATCCTTAAGATTTGTTTCTGAGTATAGTGATAAAAATTCTTCATCTGTTTTTTCATTCGAAGCATTACCGTTAAAGTCTCCACATAAAATGACAGGGGTTTCTTTAAAGAGTGAAGATTCTTGTTTATAGACGTGAACAAGTAACTCAAGCTCGGCCTTTCTTCTTCTAACTGATCTAAAGTCATGGCCGGAATCATCTCGTTGGGACTTTAAGTGAACATTCAAAAGACTCATTATATGTTTTGTTTTCTCTTTATCGCTAAATACTCTTAAGTGAGAGAAGTCACGTGATAGAAAGTAATTTGTTTCATCTTCATCGTGCAAGATAAAATCAATCTCTTTATCAGTGTGAGAGAGATGCTCAAAATAGAAAGGCAGGCCCTTTCTAACTAAGAAGGCGTTTTCAATTCCTCGATCACTATTTCCTTGGTTGTGATAAATTTCGTACTCATTTGAAAGGTAATTTTCATTAAAGTAATGAAGACTTTCAATATAACCAATCTCCGTTAGAGCATAAATATCAGCATTTATTTCACTAAAAACTGTACGCAATTGATTGAGATTTAGTGGTGATTTAAAGTAGTTTAGGTTTGGAGGATGATCAAAGGCATCCTTTATAAATAGATTTTCTAGGTTGTAAACACAAAGCTCAATTTCTTCTAATTGTTTCTGTTGCAATTAACAGCTCCATCCAAAAATATAGCGAAAATACTTCTTCGCCTTTGCATCATAGATAAGCTTACAATATGCACTTTGATAGAGCTTTTGACTATTAATTTCCTTAAACTTAGTTAAGAGCTCTTCGCTGCAAGCTCCACTTTGTATCTCATAGTTTTGAAGTTTATCTGTGAAGAGGGAGACCTTTTCATTTTCTATTTTAAACTTAAAATCAACCCCGCGATACTCTTGTTGAAAGTAAATGGCCGCTCCATTTGTATAAAATGGAATAGAGTGGCGTGGGATGATCGTTGGTTTATCTTGCCCTTGCCTTAACATGATATTAGGTAGGATATCTTGATTGTTTGAAAGCTCCTTCGTGCTCTTTAGAAATCTAATTCCTTCATAAATAGGCTGCCTGTCATTTACAATTTTTCCAAATTTATCTTTCTGAGGATGATGAAAACTACACTTTGATTGATAGGTAATTGTATTTTTATCTTTAGGGAGAGTTGTCCAGAAAGTGAAAGGCAGACCATATTTGTTTGCGAATTCTTTCTTCTTGATCAAGCTATCCTTTAAAAAAGTTTGCTTAAAGTCTTCTGATATTTTTCCCATTTGCGAATTACATTCAGAGTTTTCTGGACAGCCTTTTATAAGATGCTCCACCATATGCGGCTCAAACTTTACTTCTTCAATAACTTGCGCCTGAGGAGGCGGAGGGCTTAGGGCCATTGAGAAATGACTGATTGTGGCAACAAGAAGCACTTTGTAATAATTTTTCATATCTAAATTGTATATGGAATTGGAATATTTCTCAAAACAAAAAAACCCGCATGATGCGGGCCTTTAAAGGGGGGAGGGGGATTTATTATTGTGATCTTGAGTTAACTGATCCACCTAGGATAAAGTCAATCTGATCATCTACTGTATACTTTTCTGTAGTTTCGCCTCTTCTGATATCGTTGATCGTTGGTTGATTTGGATTAACACGATCACTATTACCTTTTTGGGCCATAAAGTTTTGTTTTTCTTGTGCTTCAAATTTTACAACTACTTTTTGCTCATCTTCATCGCTATCAACTTTTGCAGAGTTTACTCTTGTTTCAATTGTCGTCTTTGTCTTAATGTCTTCTAAAGTATCTTTGTCGTTTACAGGATTATTAACACACTCAATTTTAGTAAACTCTAGTGCTCTAATATCACTTGCAAATGTTGAGATGCTTCCATTGGCCTGTAGAACTCTTAGATCAGCATTGAACTCCATACGCTCTTTTCTTGATGTTTCAAAGTCTTCTGTAACTGTTCCTGATTCAACATTGTCTCCAAGATCAAAGATACCTCTTTTTGTGATCTTAAATGCGGCAGATGAGCCAGCGCCATCAAATCTTGATTCTAGCTGATCACTTACATCCTGAGGTGTTTGAACTTGACCCATATGCTCTTTTTCAGCGATAGAAACAAGTGCACTTTTTGCTTTAGCTTTCTTGTCACCAAGGATATTCTGGCAAATGGCATCAGCATCAGAAACTTTTTGAAGATAGATTTCTTTATTACCTTCGAATACTTTATATTTCAGTGATGCACGGTATGCGATAATAGGTGAGTTATCATAGTAGTCTCTAAGATCTTCTGTTGAAAGCTCAATTGACTCACGGTCTTTAATGAAGTCAGCATGCTTCTTTTCATCTTTTTCGATATTTGTTTGTTTCTTTTGAAACTTCTCTTCAGCAATCTTATATTTTTCTAGATCACATCTATCCTTGTATTTATTGTATCTTTCTTGAAAGTCTTTATCGAAGTCACTAATCTTCTCAAAACCTTTTCTTTCAAACTTCCTTTCTACAATAGTACAAATATTTGCATAAGCAGAAAGTGGAATTAATCCAGTGAAGATGGCAACTTTAATCAGTGTTGATAGATTTTGCTTTTTCATAGTTTCCCCATTTGGTTTTTCATTTCTTAAGTTTAGATACTATGTATAAAGCAATAGGTGTGCCAAAAAACAGAAGGGGCAAGATATTGAATTTTCGTTGTGTTTGAAGAAACTACTGTCTATTAAATGAACAGTGTATGAAACTTATTCACAATAGAAGTGATGATTCCAACGGAAACCTTTAATAAAGCTTGAGTAGTTAGCGTCATCAGCAGTTAAGTCATCCATTGAGTCGACAATTGAGTTATAACCTTTTAACTGAGTGTCTTCAGTAAAGTAGCCGGCCGCCGGTTGAGGATAGTAATTATCAAAGGCGCTACCTGTTCTTACTTTTCCAAGTTGACAGAAGCGGTTACCAATTTGATTTAGTTTAGATTTTACTTGATCACCATTGGCACCCTCAACAAGTGGAAATCCTGTTCTTAGATCATAATGCTTTTCTGGATCAAGTGACATATCCGCACTTTCTGTTACGATACCTTCAGATGAGATAAATAAGTTTAGATAAGTGTTAATATTTGTCCCACTAGGTAGACGACACTCATAAGTATTATCTTCATTTAAGACACCAAAGCCTGAACAACACATTGAGCCTGGGTCTGTAACGTTTGTCCCTAGCTTTGAACAACACTTAAAGTCGTTGGCCGCAAAAATCTGAGGTAGGGCAATCGTTGAACCATCTGTTTTGTAATATACTTGATTATCAATTGCATCAGCTGTTCCAATATTTGGATCTGTTGCAGGAATTCTATCTGGATCAGTAAAGAACGGATCACTTACTTCATTATAGATACCTTCAACTAGTCGTCCTTCATTTGAAGTGTGGGCCGCAGGATTGGCCTTCTCATCATTACAACGAATGGCCTCATAAGTAACTTGTGGAACACCTAGTAACTCATATCTTTCGAAGATACTTTCGTAGTATTTTTGTCCACCTGGAATTGTCCCAAAAGCACTCGCAGGGAAATTGTACCTAAATGATACCCATCCAATTTGCATTGGTGTGGGAGCAGACAGAAGATCATTATTAATTCTAAAGAACATGTATCTTAAGTTGTTTTCAGTAACAGTACAGTATGCCGGCTGACTAATTGAGGCCAGTGCTAGTTCGGCACCTGCTACACTTGGGCAGACAACTTCAGTCATTGCTGCTTCATCGTGTGTTGAAAGGTCTGAAAAGTCCGTCGCATCTGGATCAGTAATATAGTTAAGGATAACATCGTTAATCGATGCACCATTAACATAGTCAGGGATGTAAATCGCAAGCGTTTGTTGCTCAAGATCATCAGCTCCAAGTGCAGGGGCAATAGGGTTATTGAATCCTGCCGGTTTTACAACCACTGGCGAATACGGGGCATTGAATGTGTCATTAAAACCAGTATTCTGGTAAAGTCCAAATGCTATCTTCGTATTAAATAGAGTTCCTTCTTCATCGGCAGGGTAGAAGCTAATACGGCCATCAATAGGTGAAGTTGTATTAATATTTTCAGGTACTGCCGCAGAGTCAGCATTAATATTTGCCTGAATACTTCCAATAGGATCACCTGGTCTTAGCCAAACAAATGGTTGTCCTACTTCTCCATTATAAGTACGGTAACCACCAATAGCACTCATGAAAGAGTATTCCATTAGCCAGTTATTACGGTAAAGAGGTTGAAGCTCTTCACGCCATGACTTCATTGAATAGTTAAGGCAAGCTAGCTTTGTTGGTGAAAGGTTTAGGCGTCCACCAGCTGTCCAGTTATTTGTTCCATCTTCAAACTTTCTAATGAAACCACCACCACAGCAATTTGAGCGTCCTGTTTCATTAATAATAAGGGCCTGACCATTATCTGGAAGAACTCCCGGTTCTACTTTCATCTCAATTGAGCTTGTATTAAATGTCTCAGATGCTGAGTAACGAGAGTAGCGTCCTGTTGCATCAGGAGATACATTTGATGTTGTTCTCGTATTAAGAACCTCATTTTGTGAGTCATAACCAGGAAATGATGTATTTGTCTCGACTTGTGTGTACATCGTGAAGTCTTTCGAAATTTCACGACAACAACGGTTTTGACCCATATCATAGTTATAGTAACTACCCGCAAGAATCGTATTTAAAAGAGGCTCTTGTTGACTTTGGCCACAAACGAGTTCTTCTTCCCAGTACTTTTGCTCAGCGATTGTATCACCAAAGCTAGAAGGAGAGAGTCCTCTTGCCACATCAGCATGAAGGCGGTTTGGACCACAGTCTAAGTTAGTATGACAAACAGCTCCCGCTCTTCTAACACAGGCGTTGGCCGCGAGTGTTTCCGTTTGAAGCTGAAGGATATCTTTAATTAAACCAGCTTCAATTGATTTGAAAGATGATGTTTCATCTGTATCAACAGAAGCCGCTGAACACATATTTTGTAATACTGATGGAACATTGATTGTAGCATCTTCTACAGTCACATAGTTTCCGTCTGTGTCGAATACTGGACATGAACGGGTACGATTAAAGCCTGTAGCATCTTCATTACAAGAAGCTATTTGAGAAATATAATCAGTACGGTTCTTATTATCTTCAGACTCGTGACGACTTTCAAATCCATTAGTTGTATCTGTTGAGCGCCCTGGAACACAAAGGCCCACATCTCCTGGCCCATAGGTACCAGTAGCTGCATATATTGAGAGGTTTGCAGCAATTGCTTGTTGAATATTTGTCGGCAGCTCTTCGCCGCGGTTACTGTAAGAGATTGGTCGTCCAAGAATACTTGCAGCTTGTCCGTAAAGGATTGCTGTCGGCTCATTAGGTGAGCGAATTAGTTCTTTTGAAAAACTTGCAGAGTCCAGGGCCGCACAGTAGAAGTTTGGAGCACAAGTTAAAAGTTTTGAGTGTGTTGTCTTTTTAACATTTGTTGTCGGGCTTAATTTACAAAGTGAACCGGCCCCGCGGTAAACACATCTCTTATTTTGACCACTACTAATATTTGTATTTAAAATAGAAGAGAGTGAAACTCCTTCTCTTGAATAGTTATTTCTTTCAAATGCATCAATATCAAATTTTGGCCAATTGGTTTTCACATCTGTTACCTGAGCACAGGCATATTCCCATCCAAGTTTTGCAACACAATCGCTATCAACATTACAAGCATGCATATACTGGCAACTTGCCCCGTACCCTTGACCTGCGGCCGAAGGATCTTTTGAGAAGTCCCAGTCATAATCTGCTGCCGTTTGACCACCAAGATCTTCGACAACAGAAACTGTATAATTTGTGTTTTGAGCAAGATCCGCAAAAGGAGCATTAATTGCTAAGAATAGTTTTTGCGTTGTCGAACGTACACGTCTTCCTGCTCCAACAGAGAACCAAGATACTCCATCAAATGAACCAATAAGGGCACCTTGATTAAAACCATACCAATCTCTTTGGTAACCGTTTACATACATTGCCGCTTGAGTTTCTAGACGGTTTCTTCTTTGCACACCTGCATCTGCATAGCTTATGTGTGAACTCGGTAGCATAGTCGGAGGGACCCAACAAGCACGTCCAAAAATTGTATCTTCATAATTTCCGTAAGTTGTATTACTGCCGATTTGGGCACGATCAGTTGTATACCCTCGCCAAGTTAACCCATAGCCTTTTGCTGTCTCTGGCTGTGAGCTAAAGACCTTTTGCCAAGCATCTTGTTGACAGTAAGGGCAAGGAGTAGCGTAACCACTTGTTACTGAGACAATATAAACTTTATCAACTTCGACATCTAAGGCCTTGGCCGGTTGTGCTTGTTGAAGATCAAGTGTCATCTGACCAATAACAGCGTTCATATTATATGACGTTTCTAAAGGGCCTGCCTTGTTTGCATCATCAAGATAGTAGAATGTATCGCCTTCTTGATTTGTTCCCTCTGGAATCTCTGATAAATCATCATAAGGAGTTCCCGCTAGAGAGAAGAAGCGGTGAGGAGCACTCTTTCCAGAAACTAAAACTGATAGGTTTTGAAATGGCCTGTCTTCATTCTCAATTACTGGAATATCACATTGAATATTTAAAATATTACCATTGGCGTCCTTTTCAGCTTTTAGGCCGTAGTCAATACAGCGAGAGTCTAGTTGAAGTTCTCCACCAATATACGTTGGCTCAAATGAACAACCACATTTTTGCCATACTTTCACACGCACACTATCAAGATTTGGATCACAGCTATCGAGCTGACCAAGTAGACACTTGTAATCTTCGATATCTTTTAATAGCTGTTGATTTGCATCATCAATTGGATCGCCATCGTTTGAATCATCGTCATCCTCTCCCGGATTAACGTTGATAGGACAGACATAGAAGAGTTCTGGATAATTTTTAAAACTATTTGCATCTTCTAAGATTTCAGCAAGAGCTGTTTTATATTCTGAACTATTTTGATCTGTTTCAGGTCTAACTTCACCGTCGATTACACATTGTCCGTTTAGACAGCAGTTATAGCCTTGTTGCTGACATGAAGTATTTGTACAACTACCACCAGGTGTTGTTGATGAGCCATTAACATTGATTGTGACAGAAAGATTCGACAGGCTAACTGAAGTACTTGGAACAGGTGAGTGCTTTAGAACACCTGCTACCGACTCATGAAGAGTGAGTGCAATAGTTGTAAAACTTGTTGAACATTCTGGGCAAATTGTAGCAAGGCTGTAAGCGGCCTCGTTTGCGTCAACTAGCACTGAAGATCCAGAGCTTGTGTAGCTTACGATATTATCTCCACCACAAAAAGCAGCATTATCACCAGCATTGGCAACATTAATTCTTAAGCTTGTTTCTTGTGATTTACTTGATTTAATTGGCGTGGCCATTAATCTAACTTGTGACTTCTTATCCACTCCTGTAGAGCTAGCAGTATTAATAGAACCAACTAAACAGAACACTGAATTCTTTTTATCTTGTGAAACAATGTAATTATTAACAATGCCACCAACAAGATAAATACTTCCTGTGTCGCTGGAATTTAGTGTTAGAGCACCATCGACATACTGACCTTTGGCGTACCAAGAAGGATTCGTAGGATTTTCGATAATATAATCTGATGACTCTTGTTCTGAGTCGTTTGAATCTAGATTAGAGCGGCGATTGTTGGCCGCTTCCATACATGAAGTAAGGAGCATCAATGTGCTTATGAATGTGAGTAAACTTACTTTAAATTTCATTGGTTTACATTTTCCTACCCATTTACTTTTCGTGAAATTCGATGCCTTTCTTTATATTAACCTGTTGATATTAAAGAAAAGGTAAGAAATACCTACTTATAGATAACTTGTTGAAATAAGGAGCATTTTTAGCACTTTGGTAAGGGAGCGAACTGAATGAGACGACAAATTTTTGTGTGTTTTAGCAGATTCTAAAATCCATAGCCATAATTGGCGTAGAAGTCGTAAGAGCTATAGAAAGGATTATAGCTTCCACTAAACATTCTCTGATTAGAGAGATCAAGCTTTTCCATGTACCAATCATAGTACTGTTGTTGATAGGCGAGTTGTTGCTGTTGAACTCGGCCCGTGTAAATGTATCCAGGAAGTTGGGCCCTTAATTGCTGAGTAGAGATCATTGGCCCAATGAAGGCATACGAATTCTGAGCAGCATACATCGCAACTTGAGGCCAGAAGCTCTTTCTGTGCTGGCGCTTGACCATTCGTTCTGAGACAGGGTCCCAGTCGAAGTACTCATTACTTTTAAGTTCAACACTACTATCGGCAAATGATTTTGTTTTTAAGTTACACGTTCGAACATGAAGAGCTCGACAGGCATAATCAAACTCGTCGCCACGGCTATCCTCATCATTTCCACTTGCACCATTTTCGACAACAGCTCCATTACAGCGCTTGTTTTTCTTTTCATGGCAGTAATCTAGTAGGTAGCGATCAGTCATGCGAAAATCATTAGGCTCTTGCTCACCATAAAAGTAGCGAGAGTAATCCTCTGTAATAATCTTATCATCGATACCATCACTTAGTTTTGTGAGAATCGAAATACCTTCATTACCCGTTTCAAGAGCTGGCATACAAGAGATATTAGCTTCTTTAAAGCCACTACAGTTTAGCTTATAAGTTTTTAAGTTAAGGGCCTTTAGAACTTCTAAGTCCTTCATTGGTCTTGTTGTGAAAATTGCTGCAATCTGCTTCTCAACGTCACCCAGCGCTTCTTCACGCTCTTTTATCTTTTGACTTAAAGCTTCGTCATTTAATTCACTTTCAACACAGCCATATAAAATATCTGTCGTTGAACCACCCGGAGTTCCAGGGCAAAGCTCTGCGAGATTATCTGCTAAAATTTCACCAAAGTTATGATTACTCTTACTTGTTTTGTTTAAGGCAGATACTTTATCATTAGCATCTTTTAAGAATGAATGAATTTTATTCTTAAGATCATCTCTTCTTTTTTCGTCGGCCTTCTTCTCTTCCTCGCTAGGGTAGAGTGAAATGCTATCAAGTGTATTGTAATTACCAATGGCCGCTCTAGAGTCATTGATAGCAGTTTTTATTTTTTCTAAGTCTTTGCTCGCGTCACACTCTTTTATTTTCACACGACAGCTCTTTAGACTTGTCAGTGCTGAAGATAAGTCACTAAATGACTGATCAGAGATACCACTATCTAAGTAGAAGGAAGCATAAGAACCTTTTTCAGTATTAAAGATATTTGGATCTTTGTTATGATCAAAAGTGTCTTCGTATAATTTTAAAATTGTATTTTCGTAGTAATGCTTTAATTGATCGTTGTGCGAAAGTAAATTTAAGCTATTGCCCGAAGTGTTGATTTTTATAGAAGGAGTTCCTTCTTTTGTCGTTGTTAATGCAACATTAACAGTATCGTCCTTTAGGGCCTCTAGGTGAGCTTCTAGGAAATTGTTTGCATCATTTTCTGTTGCACTTCCAGCATAAATTTTTTGTAAGATTACACCATAGTTATTGATTGTATCCTTGGCCATATCTTCATAGCCTTGATCCATCTCAAAGTTTCCTGTGAAATCATTGAAGACCTCGCATTCTTTTTGTACGCTTGCATCTCTGCCACGACACGCAGATTTAACATAAGAGTAGAGATCCTTCCCATTTCCATCTTTAAGATGATTAAAGAGTTTTACGAAAGCATTTTCTTCTTTGTTATTCTCAGCGATACTTGCAGCTTGCTTCTTTGCTAAGGCCGATACAGTCGAGTGAATGACTGCATACTTTGTCACAGCTTGAGTGTGTGTTTCAAGCTCTTTTAGCGCCTGTGCAGTATTAGTATCAAAGAGTTTAGCGACATCAAGTACCTCGGCTTCTTTTTTAAAGCTTAGGTATTCATTACGAATTTTCTTTAATGATCTCAAGGCCACTACTTGTGCCATTTGAGCATCGCGAATTTTTTTGAGTTCGATAAGTGTTGGAGAGTCCGCCTTATCATCTTTTTTCATTTGATCTTGTTTTTCATGGATGGCAGAGATTTCATTTTCAAGATCTGTACACATATCAGAGGCCATCGCATTGAAGGCCAATGTACCGATAAGCACTGTATTGAAAATATTTTTAAAAAGTCTCTTCATCTCTTAACTTAAGTATAAAGTAATTTACACTATCTCCACTAACGCCTCTTCGACATTTCAAGTGGAAAACTTTAGTATGAGAAGTGATTTCGGAGTCTTAGCCGTGTCCGCCGGCCATGAAGGCTTGAGTTAGATCCAATTTCTTGTGATCATTTTTTATGGCATCGAAATATTCGCGAGTTACCTTCATCGTTTCTTCGATATCAGGTGTTTGGAACATGACATTTCTAAAGTGAGTTACATTTGGAAAGCCTGCGGCCATCCAAACGATATTCTTTCTAAGTGTGATAAGAACAGTTCTTTCTCGATCAGTGTACTCTTCCATGTATTCACGGAATCTTTCGATAACTTCAAGATAGTCACTTGGTGTGAATGTAATCTCATCATCTTCGTTTAAGAAGCTCTCGAGAAAAATAAATGGATTTCTAAGAGGTCCACGTCCAAGCATCAGTGCCTGACAGCGAGTTGCCATTAGGCGCTGCTTTGTCATAGGGGCCGAGTGAAGATCTCCATTTCCAATAATTGGCAGGGGAGATGTTTCAGCAATACTCTCTAAAAGATCCCAATTTGCTAATCCTTTATAGGCCTGAGTTCTTGTTCTACCGTGGATAGCAACGAATTCAACACCTTCTTCTTTTGCAATATGAATAACTTCCCCAGCATTAATTGAATTCTCATCCCAACCAGTTCTAATCTTAATTGTTAAAGGTACTTCGATTGCATTCTTCATTTGGTTGAAGAATTTTCCAAGCTTAGAAGTATCTTTTAAAAGAGCAGATCCTCCGCCTTTTGTGACAACTTTACGAACAGGACAACCCATATTGATATCGATAAATTTCGGCTGTCTTTCTTCGGCCACTTTTGCGGCTTCGGCCATGGCCGTTCCATCTTCACCAAATAGCTGCAGACCAATATTCTTCTCTCGTGGGTGAATCTCAAGCATTTTCACCGTCTTTTCATTCTTGTAGTTAATCCCGTGACAGCTCACCAATTCACTTACTGTCCCACCACATCCTAGCTCTTCCATCAATAAACGATATGGAGCTGTGCAAATACTACTCATTGGAGCAAGTAGAAGTGGTGAATCAAATGAAATATTACCAAGTTTGACCTTTGGGCGACGTGCCATTAGAGTGTCAATCTTAGCTTGAAGAGATGGTGAAAAAGTGCGATTATTGGCCATGCGTTTATTTAGCAAGTAGCTAGAATTAGGTCAACATATTTCAATAATTTGGAAATAATTACTAATGTTTTTTGAAAATCCAAGAGGATATATTGTTTTTGATTGCGACGGTACTTTAGTTTCATCTAAAGAGGCCGTAATCTGCGCTGTGGCCGAGATGATGACGATTATTTTAAATCGTGATGTCACGATCGAAGAGGCCCGTTCAAAATATGGGCCAGATCTTGTTTACACAGCAAATCAGTTTGGTCTTGATCCTGTGAACTCTGAACTACAAAGAAACAAGCTCATGACGACTTGGAAAGAAGTGACGGCAAAGCAGAGCAATAACTACAAACTCTTTGATGGAATGAAGAGACTAATTTTAGATCTTCTTGATCACGAATTTCAACTCTATGTTTGGACGGCACGTGATCGCAGATCAACGTTAAGAATTTTAGACGACCAAAATGTCCTTCAGCATTTTTTAGAGTTACGATGTCTTGATGATACGACTCCTAAGCCACACCCGCAGGGGTTAAGTGAGATGCTTGAAGATATGCCAAAGAATAAGATTCTTATGATTGGTGATAGCTACACGGATACTCAAGGAGCAAAGGGTTTTGGGGTTGAATCAATTGGCGCTCTATGGGAGAGTGGGATAACTAAAGATGGCTTTGGTGAGCATAGTGCTGACTACTGGGCCACGCACCCAAGTGAATGTTTAGATATAATTTTGAATAAAATAAAATAAGGACGACAAGAATGTTTGATAATTTAAGTGATAAGTTTTCAGAAGCGTTTAAGAATATCTCGGGTAAGGGAAAGATTACTGAAAGCAATATTGAGGATACTCTAAAACTTGTAAAGACTGCACTGCTAGAAGCTGATGTTAACTTTAAGGTTGTAAAGAATTTCATTAACAACGTTAAAGAAGAAGCTCTTGGTGAGAAAGTTATCAAAGGTGTTAATCCTGAAGAACAGTTCATTAAAATCGTTCACGATGAACTTGCAAAAACGATGGGAGACACAAATACTGAGCTTAACTTTGTTGAAGGCGGTATTACTCCAATTCTAGTTGTTGGTCTAAATGGTCAAGGTAAGACAACATTCTCTGGTAAGCTTTCACTTTTCCTAACAAAGAAAGAAAAGAAGAACGTTCTTCTTGTTCCTGCCGATACTTTCAGACCTGCCGCTAAAGATCAGCTAATTACTCTTGCTAAGTCAATGAATATGGACTGGTTCGATTCTGATCTAGGAAAGCATCCGAAAGATATTGCAGCAGAGGCAATGGCCTATGCAAAAGAGCACGGTAAAGAAATTGTTATCATTGATACGGCCGGACGTCTTCACGTTGATGAAGAGCTAATGGGACAAATTAAAGAAGTTCGTCAAAGCCTTGAGGGACTTAATCCTGAAGTTCTTATGGTTGCAGATGCAATGACAGGTCAAGAGGCCGTAAACGTTGCTAAGAGCTTCCACGAAGCTGTAGGGCTTACTGGTGTCGTACTTTCAAAAATGGACTCTGATGCTCGTGGTGGTGCCGCACTTTCAATCAAGCACGTAACTGGAGTTCCAATCAAGTTCATCTCTACAGGTGAGAAAATGAAAGACCTTGAACTCTTTCATCCGGATCGTCTGGCTGGACGAATTCTTGATATGGGAGATGTTCTAACTCTTGTTGAAAAAGCAGAAGCTGCAATAGACAAAGATGATGCTGAAGGCATGATGAAACGTTTAGAGAAAGGAAAGTTCTCTGTAAACGACTTCATGAAACAAATGGATATGATGAAGAACTTAGGTTCAATGGCATCAATCATGAAGATGATCCCTGGAATGGGGGGCATGCTTAAGCAAGTAGGGGATTTAACACCTGCTGAAAATGAAATGAAAAGAATGCGCGTTATCATCAACTCGATGACAAAAAAGGAACGCGACAATTATAAGATAATGAAGGATTCTCACATCAAGCGTATTGCTCGTGGTTCTGGAAATACAGAAGCACAGGTTCGTGACTTTATCGCTAAGTTTAAGCAGATGGAGCAGATGATGGGTGGCCTTTCTCAAATGATGAAAGGTGGAGCGATGCCGGGGATGCCTGGTATGCCAGGAATGGGGGGAGGTGGAATGCCTAATCTTCCTGGATTTGGTGGCAAGAAGAAAAAGCCTCGCAAGAAGGGCGGCCCTTGGGGCGGTGGCTTCTTTTAATTCTTTAGGTCTCACTCCGTCTGCTGCGCCTGACTTCGGTCGGCGTAGCAAACTACGCCTTCCCTCGTCTTACGCTAGCATCCGAAGCAAGCCTTAAAGAATTAAATATCATTTCAAAATTTGTTTTGCGGCTTTGCCGGTGGCTCGGGCTGCGCCCATCGCTTTTGCTAGAGCTTCGCTCGTCGCTGCTGGGACTTCGTCCATCGCTGTGGCTTGGGCTGCGCCCATCGCTTTTGCTAGAGCTTCGCTCGTCGCTGCTGGGACTTCGTCCATCGCTGTGGCTCGGGCTGCGCCCATCGCTTTTGCTAGAGCTTCGCTCGTCGCTGCTAGGACTTCGTCCATCGCTGTTGCTCCCATCGCAAAAAAAAAGCGACACCGGAGTGTCGCTTAGAAGTATTGAATTACTTTAGGATGTATGGAGTAATTGTCGACTCTTTTCTGTCGTGACAGATGTCGTAGCTGTACTCTCTAAGTAGTGAAACTTTTGTGATTTTTACTTCTCTGTATTTTGCTTCAAAGTTAACTTCAAGCTGCGCATCGAAAACATAGTTGAATGCTTCAAATTCGTCACATTGGTAACCATTAGCAACAACGTCTCTGTCTAGAGATCCTTGAACTTTGTATAGGTAATCTGAACCAACAACTTCGCGCTCAACGATCTTTCCAGTGAATGACTTTAGTTCACCGTTAAGTACTGCTCTAAAAGTAACAGTTCTAGCAAAGATGTCTGAGTTTAGATGCTCAACATCTGTAAGTGTAATTGTTTCTAGAGCTTTGTAGTCATAGCTAGCTTCAGAAGCTACAGTGTTTGAAAGTTGGTAAGTATTAGCAAATGCTGTAAGTGTAACAAAAAGTGCGATAACAAGTTTCATAATAATCTCCGAGTTTTATTTATGCTGGTTAAGTACCAACCAAAGACTCAAAAGAAAAGTTTGGTTTCTGTTAAGATTTGAATATTAGGAAAAGAAAAGACGTGGCACAAGTGCCACGCCAGATACTTAGAGAAATAGAAGTCAGGCTCGCGTACCTGATTCTATGAAAAGTTATATATAGTAGTTGGATAAAAGATATAGCGACACACCAGAAGCGAATGTTCTAGCAAATCAATTTCAATATCCCCCTACAGATATATCTAAATTTTATTTGTAGTAACAATTAATTGACCGAATGAAAAGAAGAAAATTTATTTTGGAATCGCGGCAAGATTCAGGGGCCTTGCCGCGAAGTGTGTTCTCTAGACCTGATTACTCTATGCAATTGTAATTAAGTGGAGAGGAAATTGTTCTTGTGTTCTCAATGAAAATAACAATAACAACTCCACTTGCAAAGTTGAGATTCTGTTAAGATTTAAAAGAAGTAATAACCGATATCCAATGTAACTGTTCCACGCTTGTGAAAGTCGTCAATGATAAGAGCATGGTCATTGTCACCTGATTGGGCCGCAGTGTAAGTTGCATAAAGTTCAACAAATCCATCACCCTTGGCATATCTTAAATAGGGTAGCCAAGCGACGAAACGATCGTCACCAGCTTTTCTGTCACCATCTCTGTGGTCAGTATACCACTCGCCACCAAAGCCAAGAGACCAGTTGTCATTAAAGTTGTAAAAAGCAAAAGTTCCAAACATTGTACGCCATGCATTTGCATTAGGATTCCTTCCATTCTTATTGTAAACCTGCAAGTAAGTATTCGCTTCTAAAGTTAGCTTTCCGTTAGCGACTGTTTTTGATGATAGGAAATAGGCCCTATGATATGAGTCGTATCCACTGTTGCGATCTTCACCATCAAAAATATAATTTCGGTTTTGAAAGTTTAAGTTAATTCCGTGCTTATCTTCAGTTAGGATATTGTTTACGTACCATCTTAATGATGAGTAAGCGTATTCTCCTTGAAGTGTTTTCTTTCCTTCTTGTCCTATATATTGAGTGTATACAGGAACCCAACGAATATTCTGATTCTTTGATAGGTTTAAACGAAAGTAGAAGAGGTGATCCATTGTAATACCATCTCTATCTTTTGAATTGATCTCTGCGTATGTAGAGTTTAAATAAAGAAGTTTAAAATTCTTTGATAGGGAATCAAGAAAAGAAGCTTCTTCGATTGAGATTTCATTGACCTGCGCATAGGTTATATTAATGACCAATGAAAGTAGTAATGTTGCTATCTTTTTCAAATATGCCTCCAAGCTTACTTAAATAGGGTTCGACCCTGAACTTAGAGGGAGTATGATAGTTAATTGAATTAATCACAAAAAGATGTGGGTGAAGTTAGTGAAGGTTCACTTTCTTTACCCACAATTGAGTATATTATTTACACTTTGAGAACTTAGATTCAATTGAAACTTGAACATCGTTCCAAGTTTTCCCTTCGTGAAGGGCAAGACATGCTTTATTGATAGCAGATAGGTTTTTTCCTAGAGCAAAATCAAGAACATCAATTGTTCCTTCTGCCTCTAGCTCACCATCTTCGATATCGTATTTCATTGGAACCTTGATTGTTTTTCCACCTAAAGTCATATCTACATAAAGGTAGTTGCTATCAACTTTATTAACAACACCTGAGATTTTCATATCTTGAAAAAAGAATTTCTCAATCTTTGCATCACGAGAAGCATCTTTTGTGTGAACAGAGTTTACGTCAATTGTAAAACGTGCACCACGAATTAGATCCTCAATAGAACCTTGTTTCTTCGTAGTCTTGATGTCGAATTTTTTAAATTCACCTTTTACACCAACTTTTTTTGCAGTCTTGTATGCTTCCCACTTTATCTTCGTATTTGCGTTACTAACTTCGAAACAGTTTGCAAATGTCATACTAGAAAAGAGGAGCCCAGCAATAATAAATTTCATTGTCTTTCTCCTTTGAATTAGATACATCAAGTATATGAAACAAAATGATTATCCGAAAGATTTTTATGTAACTTTACAAAATAATGACAATCTCATTGGTCAAATTGAAGTTAATAAAACATCTCGTGGATTCAATGCAGATATTGCAATCGTCTATAAAGAAACAAAAAAGATTTTCAAACACGTGGATCAAGTTTTTAACGCAGAAGATGAAACTGAAGCTTGTGATATTGGGATGATGAAATTGTCTCGTTTCTTGAAGTCAGTGAAGTCAATTTAATAACACAAAGACAATGTGTGTCAGTCATAAATATGACATCGCCATTTTATGAAACTACGTACTATTAATGCCTTTTCGCTGCGTCAGTGGTTTTGAAAAGTTGGCACGGGCCTTGCTTATATATAAACGTGTGTGTGTTGGAGCAGAAGAAAGGATTTTTTCACTCCGTCAAAAATGTCTCTCTTTAAGAAGCCGGATCAGTGATCCGGCTTTTTTTTTGGAAGCGGCATTTGCCACGATGGCAAAATGACGCTGAACAACGCCGACCGACCAGTATGGGAGGTCAGGTGAACCAACTATGCAATCTAGAAAACACCCTTACCAAATTACCACCCAACCGCAACACTTCACGAAGTGAAGTTAGCAATTCCTGTAAACCAGCAAACCCAATACCAAACATAGACATTCCAGTACCTAGCAATTAAACTTTTCTAATCTAAATATTTTCCTAAGGGTCATAATGCAAAAGTTTAGCTACTTAATCTTTCTATCTTTATTAATTATTACTTCGTGCTTTTCTCAAAAGGAAGAAGACTGGGGAGTAACGTCAGATAAACTGGCCGAAGAGTTTACATTTGCGCTTTCTGATTTAAATCCTGAAATAGGCTCATCATTTGGTTATGAACAATATGATAAGTTAGGGACAAACCCCCGAATGGAGCTGGATGAAGCTTATGATAAGTTGTTTATTCAGTGGATTGAAAAACTAGAGAAACTAGAAGAGAAAACTGAGTTAGGTAACCTTAAGGTAGATTATGAGATTCTTCTAAGTGTTATCAAGAGAATGAAGAATCGAGTTGATACTTCAAGACGTCTTGGAGTTATCGGTGCTTCTAATGTTTCTGAATCAATCTATCAATCACTTTTTGGCTTAATTAATCCTCAATCTCCAAAGCATCGAAAGGAAGCAGGGGTTGATCGCTTTAAATACTATATGTCTGAAAAAGGTAAGAAGTCTTATGTAATGGGAATGCTTAGTGAAGAGAAGCGATACCTTGCTCTTTATAAAGATAAAATTTATCCATTCATAGGGGAAGTTACAAAGAACCTCGAAAATTCTCCGGCCTACGTTGCAGGAGTAAAGCAACTGCTTGAATCAAGTGGCCGTACTGATTGGCAGAAGGAATATGAATTATTTCAAAAACAAGTTCTTGAGTATGATGCATTCATAAGAAGCGAAATTCTTCCACATGCACGACAAAATCCAAATTTACCAAAAGAGCTATATCAAGTTGCCTTAGGTGATGCTGGTGTTGATATTGGTGCGGATGAGTTAATTAAAATTGGAAAGAAAGACTTTGATGAGCTTTATAAAGAATACCAGAAATTAGCATCTCAAATTGCAAAGAAAAATAATCTAAAAAAAGAAGATCCTCTTTCGGTTATTACATTTCTAAAGAAGAAGCAGGTAACAAAGCTTGATGATGTTCAGAGGCTTTATGAAAGAGCTGCAGATAAGTTGGAAAAAATAATTGCAGAAAATGATCTTGTTTCACTACCTAAGCAGAAGTTAGTGATTCGAATGGCCGGGGATGCTGAATCGAGAGCGCAACCTGTTCCTCACTTAAATCCTCCGCCACTAATTGGAAACGACGGAAGTATTAAGCCTGAGTTTGTTGTACCGACGTCTTCAACAGGAAGCCTTCCTTTTGATGACTTCTCTTATGAAAGTGCTGCAACTGTTCTAACTGCACATGAGGGGAGACCAGGGCATGATCTACAATTTAGTCGTATGCTTGAAGAGAGGACTTCCTTAATTCGCGCACGTTATGCAATGAATTCTGTGAATGTAGAGGGATGGGCATTATATGCGGAAGATCTTGTTTATGATTATCTAACTTTAGAAGAGAAGTTTGCAGGCCTTGAAATGAGACTTTGGCGTATTGCTCGCTACTTTCTTGATCCAAGTGTGCAACTTGGAATGGCGAGTGCTGAAGATGTCGTTGAGGTTTTTCACAATAAGCTTGGTGTTTCAAAAGAGATGTCAATGCTTGAGTTTCAGCGTTATGCATATAGATCTCCGGGGCAAGCAACGGCTTACTACCACGGATTAAAAAAAATTAGGGGACTTAAGGCATCAATTGAAAAGGATTACGGAAGAATTAAGCTTAAGTGCTTTAATGATACTCTTTTATCCTTTGGACTTATGCCACACGACTTAATTCTTCTTTTTAAGGATAAGTTTAAGTCGTGTAAGATTTAGGAAGTTGAAAGTTTGACGTGTCAAACACTCTTTCCTAATATTTTGAAAATTAATTTTTTGGGACACACACAAAATGAAAAATTTATTTATCCTCACATTGGCACTGAGCGCTTTTGCAGTCCAGGCCGACCAACTTGATATTAAGTTAAAGCGCTATATTGAGCGCTTTTCAATGAAGGCCGTTGAGAAGCCAACAGGAAAGAATCCACAAATTTTTAAATTAGGAAAAGAGCTCTTTAATGAGAAAGAGATTTCTGGAAATCGCAATATTAGCTGTGCCGATTGCCATATGCCTGAATTTGGCAGTGGTGATAAGCTTCCTGTGGGAATTGGTGAAGGTGGAAAGTGGCAAGCAGGTGAGCGCTTAATTGCTAAAGGCCATGCTATTCCACGAAATTCACAACCTCTTTATAACTTAGGTGATAAGAATATCGAATTTATGTTCTGGGATGGAAGAGTTCACTATCGTAAAGATTGGGATGTTTACACAACTCCAGTTGAAGCCTTAAATGGTGATTATCCTGAACGATGGGATATTACTGAAAATCTTGGAAGTGCCCTTGCTGCGCAAGCTCTTTTTCCAATTACTTCTCATGAAGAAATGAGAGGCGTTAAGGGAAGCAATGACATTGCCAACGCCGTAAACGAAGAAGCAGTTTGGAAGATCGTTATGGGAAGACTTTTAAAGATGCCTAAGTATCAAAAGTTGTTCAAAGAAGCCTATCCAAGGACTCCAAAAGCTGAACTTAATATTGGCCACTTTGGTCAGGCCATTGCTCATTTTGAAACACATGAATTTGCAGTATATGAAACGGCGTGGGATGAGTACTTAAATGGCAACCGCTTTGCTCTTAATCAAGAGGCCAAGCGTGGTGCAGTTGTCTTCTTTGAAACTGGAAGCTGTATCGGATGTCATACAGGGACACTTCTTGGTGCGAATATGTTTGCAGCAGTAGCTTCGCCGCAGATAGGGCCAGGTAAGAATGATCCGAGAAGAAATGATGAAGGGCGATTTCTTGTAACCAAGCGAGAAAGTGATCGCTATAAATTTAGAGTTCCACCTTTAAGAAATATTGCATTAACCGCTCCTTACTTTCATTCGGGCGCATATGGGAGCCTTGAGGAAGTTGTTGAACATTACCGAACAGGTGTTACGGCAATTGATCAGTATGACAGCTCTTGGTTACTAAGCACTTTTAAGAAGAATTTTGGAAAGAATCTCTTTGTTGAAACAAATCAATATATGCTCTTTAAAAAGAAAGATGCAGCAGACATGATCCTTAAAGATCAATTGATTCGTATCAATGACTCGCAAAAAAGCGATTTAGTCTACTTTTTGAAGTACGGATTAACTGATAAGAAAGATCTCCAGAAAATTATGCCTTAAAAAATTGGTAGCGAAATTTGTATAAACAAGCAGATTTCGCCCATATTTCATTAATATCTTCGCAACGTGTTACAATAACTATTGTCGCGTTAAACTTATGGGGAAGTTGATGAAAAAGTTGATTTTATTTTTAAGCATAGTCGCAATTTCAAGCACTTATGCTCTTGTAACAGATGAGAATTACGAAGGAGTGACGGATGTTCAATTCGATGTTGTCCGTTCATTTGATATTCTTGATCCTGAAACAGGTTACTCCCACCGAATTGATGCCCCAAAGAGAGGAAGTGATAAGAGTATAAAGGTTCGTATTGTTGGTCAAAATAATTGGGCCTATCGAATTAAACTTGAAGTCGACGGAGTTGAGCAAGATAAGACTTATCATGTAACGAAACGATATCTTAAAGAGGCCCTTGATATGGCAACGGCCTACAACTATATCCGCTTAAACCGTACTATTGATGAAGTAGGGAATCCTCCAATTGAGCCTTGTGAAGGTAGTGATATTTTATCTGAAAACCGTCCTGTTTATGTTGGCGAAATTTTTGAAGAGCCTAAGAATATCATTACAAGTAATCAAAAGTGGAAGGCCGGTTGCGAGGTCTTAGAAAACCGTAATTCATTAACTTCAAGCGATAGCAATACTAAGTCAAAGCTTGGACAATGTATTAGGAGTATCCAAAACTCAATTACACGTCAGGGTTCTTTAAAAAATCGTGGGCAAATATTTAAAAACCTCTACCGTTATTTAAGACCGGAAGAGCAGCACTTTGCCGCTATGATCTTTACTGCTCAAGGTGAAGCTGGAATCCTTGTTCGTGATATCAATGGTGGTGAAAGACACCCTGAAGAAATGATGATGATCATGAAGGTTATTGATAATCGTGTTCGTAACTCGAATGAAGATGCATCTCGTGCTGGTAAAGAAGGTAGTACGACTGCTCTCGATATTGCTTTAGATCCATGGCAATTCTCGATGTATAACCATAATGAAGATAATTGGAGACAAATGATGCTTCCTGGTCGAAATCAAGAGTTTGATACGGCCATTGATGCTTATATGAAATTTGGAACGGCCAATTTTAAGCCGAAGCCAGATGTTGATCATGTTTACCATTACCATGCAAACTGGATGCTTCCAACGAATGATGCTTGGGGAGATAACTTTAGAGCAAATCAAGATAATTGGGAGTTAAATGTTCAAGTTGATGGAAATCTTCTAAGACAGCCAAACCCAATGTATAATGAAAACAATGCAAGTGATCGTAAGAAGATTGCGAAAAGTTGGAAAAGACAACGCCATATTTTTTATAAACCAATCGATACAGATGGAAAGATCGTTGATGGCGACGATTGGCATTGGACTGTAAAGAAACCGTTTAGGTCATAATGAAAAAGATACTATTAATTACAACATTTCTATTTCAAACAATTGTTAGCGCTGGTGTTAGTGACTGGTCAATTGTAAATATTAAAGGTGACTTCTGGCTTAAGAAAAAAGATTCGAAAACACTTAAGGCAAAAATCACAAAACGTACTGGAAAAAGTAAAGTTACTGAGACTAAGTCTGTTGGTGATAATTATGAATTGATAATTTATTACGCAGGTTCAGCGGGTACTTTCCAGTTAATAGATATTTACTACGCAGTCATCTTTGATAAGAAGAAAAATCAATTTATTGGAGACTACCCTTGGGAATATAAAGCTCAAGAAGGATCTAAAAAAGTTGATAATCCAAAATGGGATATTTCAAAGAAGGTCATTAAAATTAATGACCCACAAACTGACTTGAAGAAAACTATCCAATTAAGATCAAACTAAGAAATCATAAATGAGTGAGGCGAGGGCGCGTGCGTCCTTTGTCGATAACTCGTCAAATAACGGATTGTATTCGTAAATTCCTAAAATCTGTTTTTTACTCGCTGTATACTCTTTATATTGAGAAACAAGCTTTCTTAAAAACTCAAGAGGGATTCCGTCGTGATTTACAGCGCTCACACTTTGCATATCACTAGCTGCAATAGCGTCTGCATCGATACTAAAGAGAATATCACCATCATGTTTTTCGTAGATCTCTTTCATAAAGCTAGTGTCGCTAAAAGTAAGAGATAACTCTTTGAGCTTTTTCGTATCGATAATATCCATCTTCATACCATCATAATTTTGAGGCACGTTTGCATATTGATGAATTCCAATTTGCAAAATTTTGACTTCTTTCTGATTGGCCACTTGGCGAAATGGAGTCCCTGAATGATAGACATCATCACTTCTTGTATCAAGGTGGGCATCAATATTGATTAGAAGTGGATTCTTTAGTTCAACACCCATGGCAAGAGGATAGACATGGTCGTGGCCTCCACCAAGGTGAACTAATTTCTTTGCTTTTATCTTCTTTATTTTCTCGATTGATTGGGCCTGCATTTTATCAAAGTCCAACTGTCCTTGGTTGGCGATACTTATTATCCCAAGCTCACTGAGGCTATTATGATCGGCAAATTTCTTTAGCTGAGAAAGGATTACTTTTGGCCCGTGAGAGGCGCCGCGGCGGCCACCGTTTCTCACAACACCAAGGTCGTTCTCACTTAGTAGAAGAGCTTGCTGTGAATTAAAGTCATCAATTTTAAAGCGAGTGGCAATAGATTGTGATTTTCTTTTGTTAAGATTGTCATCTATTTCTTTCCAGCCCATGTAACTTCCTTTAAAGTATAACTATGCAAAAAAATTGGTATATTAATCAGTCCGGCAAAAATAAGGGACCATTCAACGCTCAAGATATTATCGACTTTTATGATAAAGGTCTAATTAAATCCTATCAACTTTGCTGGCGCAAAGGGGCCAAGAATTGGAAGCCTGTCTTTGCAGTCATTCAAGTTGCCCGTAATGAGGCCCAATCTTATTATGAGTCTAAGGTTTTAGATGAAGATCATGATCTTCCTGAGATTCCTATACACGAAGCGAAGTTCTTTGATGACTACAATGAGGATGATACTCCACCTCCTTTAGAGGAAGAGATTGAAGATGAGGACGATTTTGAACGTGAGTTAGAAGATAGTAGCGAGAAACTTGATGTCGCAGCAGACATTAAGTTACCTAGTAAGTTTCCAATTTATACAACAGTTATTGCAAGTTTTATCATAACAGTTGTTGTGGTTATCAGTTTCTACATGGCCGCAGGCCCTAAAGTGAAAGAAGTTGAGTTAAAAAATATCTCTATTAGTGCACTAAATGAATTTAAGAAGCCTGTTAGTGCAAATGATGTACATTTAATTGTTAATAAGGATATGTCTGCTCTTTATATAAAGCTTCCATTTAAAAGGAGAGTAAGTGTTGAGCTCATTCTTCATCGAAAACCTGATGAGCTACATCGTGGGGATGTTCTTGTAAAGGCCCATAATATTGGAGAAGGCGGAATTATTGAGTTTAAGGATCTAACATTAGAGGAAGGACAAAACTTCATACCTGGTTCTTATGCTGTAACTTTCATTTACGATTATCTTGGACTATTGGATAATATTAAGAGCAAATTTGGGACTGGTTCAAACCGTGAAGTTTTAGAAAAGAAAGTATTCCTTGTTCCTGAAACACGTGAAAAATATATTGCACAAATTACAAAAGTTGAGAAAAAGAAGACTGTTGCTTCAAAAAAGAATATTGCTGCAATTAATGAAAAGCTTAGAACACTAGAGGCCCTCATTTCTTCGATGTCAATTCACTATCGTCTTTCTCTTAGTCAGGTTAGTGGATGGTTGGCTCATAAAGAATTTAAGCAACGATATGCAAAAAATATTGCACCTTTGTTACAGAGTATTATTTTATCGAATTATGATCTTAATGATGCAAGACTTTCTAGTGAAGAGAGGAAACTTGAAAATGAAATACACTCTTTGGGTAAAGATATAAGTGCTTGGAGTGTGAAGCTTACTGATAAGCTGTCTCGCTATGGAATGCTAAATAAGAAAAAGCGTCTCTACCTAAGAAAGTTTATGGATGATGACCGCGTGATTTTTCAGTCTTCAAAGAATGATATTCAAGCAGAAATTCAAAAGCTACTCTAAGTCTACTGGAATATACTTTCCGCGCTCATTTTGCGTAATCTTTGCACTGGCATATTTAGGGTCATGTTCAAAAATTACGCGAAGATCTTTTTCTACAATCATCTTTAGAAATTCAATCTTATCAACAGTCGTCTGCCCAGGAGCAATGTCATAGCCCATTACCCAAGGCACGTGAACGTGATTTGATGTTGGGATTAGATCGGCAAGATAGATATATTCATTTGTATATGGGTGTATAAGGTGAGGAGTATGGCCATAAGAGCACTTAAAACGAAGGCTATCATTACTTAATTTTAAAATTTCACCTTCTTTTCCAGTGAGCCAGTGAACACGTCCAGCTTTATCAAACCTTTCAATTGTTTCTTTAAAGTATTGCTTATGAAAAGAGCCACTATCTCTTAACGTTGGATTAAGTGCATATTCCCAGTGGTCTTTGTGAAGGTGAATCGTAGCGTTTGGAAAGACCGGTGCAAATTCACCATTTTCATCTTTATATACCATCCCACCAACATGGTCGAAGTGTAGGTGAGAGATCACAAGGTCTGTCACATCTGCACAATCAATTCCCTTGTCGGCAAGTGCCTTCTTTAAAGGAGAGTGTTCTTGGCGAACATCGAATTGCTCATCAAACTTTTCACCGTGATAATCGCCAATTCCCGTATCTGTTATAATGATGCGATCTTGGTCCTTGATGATCCAAAGTCTTAGGTCGAGGTCAATGCGGTTGTCATTATCCGCAGGATGAACCTTGTTCCATAATGGTTTTGGAATAATGCCGAACATGGCACCACCGTCTAATCTAAATTTACCAGGGCTAATAAGTATGTTTTCCATGTCATAATTGTGCGAAAGTTTAGAAATTGCTACAAGACTGTAAGCGTTATATTGTGAATAAATCTTCAGTTCTAAATCTTAATCATTTAATGCACAAAAAACTTGGGGAAAATGACACGACTCACCTAGAAAGATATGGTCTTGCCCTCTATTATAAGCCAGTAAAATCATGAATATTTCATAGACAAAAAACTTAGGAGTTTTAATGAACGTACATGAGTACCAGGCCAAGGGTTTAATGAGAGATATGGGCCTGAAGGTTCTTAGAGGTGAAGTAGCGAAGACTGTTGATGAAGCAGTTGCTGCTGCAGAAAAATTAGGTGGAAATATTTGGGTTGTTAAGGCTCAAATTCACGCAGGTGGGCGTGGTAAAGCAGGTGGTGTTAAGCTTGCAAAGTCAATCGAAGAAGTTCGCTTACACGCTGACGATATTCTAGGTAAGACTCTTGTTACTCACCAAACTGGTCCAGAAGGAAAGAAAGTACACACACTATTCATCGAAGAAGGATGTGACATCGAGCATGAGTACTATGCTGGTGTTGTTCTAGACCGTGCAACTGGTAAAGTTACAATGATGGCCTCTGAAGAAGGTGGAGTTGAAATTGAAGAAGTTGCTCACAATACTCCAGAGAAAATTATTAAAGTAGCAATCGATCCAGCAGCTGGGTTCACTCCATTTGTTGCTAGAAAGCTTGCATACGGAATTGGTCTTAAGACAAAAGAAGAAGTGAAGGAAGCTTCAATTTTCTTTAAAGGTCTTTACGATCTATACATGAAGTATGACTGTTCAATTGCAGAGATCAACCCATTAGTAAAAACTAAGCAAGGTGATATCTTAGCACTAGACGCAAAGTTAAACTTTGATTCAAACGCTCTTTTCAAGCATCCAGAGGTTCAAGAACTAAGAGATCCAACTGAAGAAAGTGATAAAGAACTTGCAGCAAGTGAATTTGGTGCAGCATATATTGAGCTTGATGGAAATATTGGTTGTCTAGTAAACGGTGCAGGTCTTGCAATGGGTACAATGGACATCATTAAGCTACACGGTGGTGAGCCAGCTAACTTCCTTGACGTTGGTGGATCAGCAACAAAAGAAACTGTTCAAAAAGCATTCTCTCTAATTCTTCAAGATGAGAACGTAAAAGCAATTCTAGTTAATATCTTTGGTGGGATCATGAAATGTGACATTATCGCTGAAGGTGTTGTTGCAGCTGCAAAAGAACTAGAACTTACAGTTCCATTAGTAGTACGTCTAGAAGGAACAAACGTTGCTCTAGGTAAGAAAATATTAAATGAATCAGATCTTGCAATTATCGCTGCTGAAGATCTAGCTGATGCTGCAAAGAAAGCAGTTGAAGCAGCAAAAGGGGAGGCGTAATGGCCATTCTTATTAATCGTGATACAAAACTAATCACTGTTGGTTTTACAGGTAAGCAAGGTACTTTCCATTCACTACAATCAAGAGATTACGGTACTAACTTTGTTGGTGGTGTAACTCCAGGTAAAGGTGGAACAGTTCACGAAGGTTTCCCTGTTTTCAATACAATCAAAGAAGCTATGAATAAGACGGAAGCGAATGCGGCCATGATTATGGTTCCACCTCCGTTCGCAGCTGACTCAATCCTTGAAGCAATCGATGCAGAAATGCCACTTATCATTGCTATCACTGAAGGGATTCCTATCCTAGATATGGTTAAGGTAAAAGCAGCTCTTAAAGGTTCAAAATCAAGACTAATTGGTCCTAACTGTCCAGGTGTTATCACTCCAGGTGAGTGTAAGATCGGAATTATGCCAGGTCACATCCACATGCCAGGTCGTGTTGGTGTTATCTCTCGTTCAGGAACTCTTACTTATGAAGCTGTTTACCAATTAACTCAAAGAGATATCGGACAATCAACTTGTGTTGGTATCGGTGGTGACCCAGTAAACGGAACTAACTTCATCGACGTACTAGAGCTTTTCGAAAAAGATCCAGATACAGATGCTGTTATCATGATCGGTGAGATCGGTGGTTCTGCAGAAACAGATGCAGGTCGTTGGATTCAAAAGAACATGAGTAAGCCAGTTGTTTCTTTCATCGCTGGTGCTTCAGCGCCTCCAGGTAAGAGAATGGGGCACGCAGGTGCAATCATCTCTGGTGGTGATGACACTGCTGAAGCTAAGTTTAGAATTCTTGAAGAGTGTGGTGTAACTGTATCACGTTCTCCAGCTGAGCTTGGTGAGACAATGGAGAAGGTTTTAAAGAACCTTTAATTAAAGAATTTAGGAAATTTTCCGCAAGATAATTTTAAGGAGATTAAAATGGAAAGAACTTTTAGTATCGTTAAGCCAAACGCGCTTCTTGATAACAACATCGGTAACATCATTAAGAGATTTGAAGAAGAAGGTCTAAGAATCGCTGCTCTTAAACTTACTCACCTTTCAAAAGAGAAAGCTGAAGGTTTCTATATTGAGCACAAAGATAGACCATTCTTTGGTGAGCTTGTTGCTTTCATGACTTCTGCGCCAGTTGTACTTATGTGCCTAGAAGGTGAAAACGCAGTTGAAAGAAACAGAGAAATCATGGGTGCTACTAACCCAGCTGAAGCTGCTGAAAATACTCTAAGAAAGCTATATGCTAAGTCAATCGGTGAAAACGCTGTTCACGGTTCTGACTCTCTAGCTTCTGCAGAAAGAGAACTTGCTTATTTCTTCGAAAAAGATGAAATTTGTCCACGTTTCTAATTATCTTTTTATCTTAAAAGTATAATGAGAGAAGGCCTTGTCTATGACAAGGCCTTTTTTATGTTTATAAAGAGAATTTGTCGTGTTAAGTTTACGTATGAAAACTCTTGTACTGTCTTTAGCATTATTCGGGATTTCGGCATTTGCTCAGATCCCAAGACAAAAAATTAAAATAATGAATCAACGACTTCATAAAGAGCTTAAAGTTGCAAAAGTTGATTATTTTACAAATATTCCAAGTGAAGAATTTTACTTCGTCGATCCCTATCAAAAGAATAAAAAGAATAAAGCGTTGGCATTCTCTCTTGAGAATCTTTTCAAGCACTTTGCTCCAGATGCAAAGTCAGTAAAGCTAACGGCCATTAATCTTTATCAAGTTATTATCCAAAGAAATACTGAGAGGGCCAAAAAAACTTACGTCATGTATAAGCAAGATGGAAATTGGATGGAAAACTCTGACTTAGGTCCTTTAAGGGTTATCAGAAAAGGTTTAGGTATAATTCCGAATGATAAAATTACCAAAGAAGGAATAGATTGGATTTGGATGATTAATGAGATTTCTTTCATCTATGAATAAATTTTCGAATAAACACTTATTTTACAGTTTCATCGTAATTTTTATATTTGTTATCGCTGCAGGAGTAGGGGCCGGTCTTCGTATCTTTGATAAAGATGAGCCTAAGCTGTTTAATGCTCGTGTTATTTCGAGATTGTATTTTCAAGTGGTCGCAAGTATTCATGCCACTTCCCAGAACCTTGAAGAATTTAAAAAGAGTCCAAGTTCTGAAGCCCTTGAGTCCGCTTTTCTTAGGGCCGATGCAATCCTTGGTCATACAATGGCCTATAGGAGTGAAATCTACTCTCTTGCTGAATATGATACAGAGTCGTTTCTAAAATATCTCTCTGAAGTCGACCGTAGCTTTAATACTGCTAGACAAAAGATTGAAGCACTCCTTTTTAAGGTTGAGTCAAATGTGGGATATTCTTATGTTGCTAGTGACTTGAATAAAATTGATGAAGTTCTAATCATCTTAGAGCGCTTGAATAATCTAACTTTAAAGCTAGAGAGTGAGTCATGGCTGTTGTCTGCAAATGTATTTGGGGATGCTGCAGGTTCATTTGAATTTAATCGAATTGTTTTTCTCACTTCTTTAATTGGTCTATTTATTTGTCTGACCGGTTTTCTGATCATGCTTATTTTAAAGAGTAGGAGTGATGAAGAGCTAAAAGAAAAAAATGTTGAGCTGCTTAATAATTATCGACTCGCAAACCTAGGTGAGTTTGCCGCTAATGTTGCTCATGAGATCAATAATCCACTCACGGTTTTATTGTGGAGCGTAAAAAGAATTGAAAAAGTTAATAACAGCGATGGGGAAATGAAAAACTTGGCGATGATTAGAGGTCAGGCCGAGAGGATTGATCAGATCATTAAGGGGATAAAGCTTCTTTCTCAAAATTCTAATCACTTAAATAATAGCCCAATAGATATTGAAGAACTCTTTGAACACCTGCGAGAGATTATTATTCATAAATGTGTCGCTAATAATATTGTTTTGAATATTGAAGGGAGTTGCTCAGGAAGTAAGGTCTGGGGGAAAGAGGTTCAACTTCTTCAAGTTTTCACAAACTTTATTGTTAACTCTATTGATGCAATGGAGGGAATGAATAATAAGAAAATTTCGATTAAGTATAAAACTAATCTTGAAGATCAGTTACTTATTCATATTATCGATACCGGTAGGGGGATTGATCTTAAAGATCAGAAGAAGCTTTTTGCTTATATGTACACGAGTAAGCCTGGTACAGGTATGGGAATCGGACTTGCCCTTAGTTCACAGATCATTGAGTCTCTTAACGGCCATATCAAATACCTAAATAATGAGAAAAATACGACTTTTGAAATCATGTTGCCCCTTTATCGCTAATTAGTTTCTATATTTCTTTTATACTTGGTCAAATCGACTTAATCGTGATAAAAATTATTTATGAAAATTTTGCTACTAATCGCTACGTTTTTTAGTATTAGCGTGATTGCTAAAGTACCTAGACAAAAAATTGCAATCTTAAATCAAAAACTTCATACGGAAGACAAGGTTGTGAAGGTTGATTACTTCACTAAAATCCCAAGTGTTGAGTTTGATTTTTTTGATCCATATCAACAGCACAAGAAGATAAAGGTAACTGCTTTCTCTCTTGAGAGTCTGTTTGTTTATTTTGCGCCTACAGCTACGTCCGTGAAACTTAAGGCCATTAATCTTTATAAAGTTCATATTAAAAGAAATGTTGAACGTTCTAAAACGACTTATATTATGTATAAGCAGGATGGGAAGTGGCTTGAAAATTCAGAGCTTGGCCCTATGAGAATTATTAGAAAAGACTTAGGGGTCATTTCAAAAGATAAGATTACTGAAGAAGGAGCTGACTGGATTTGGATGATAAATGAGATCGAATTCGTCTATGAGTAAGCTTTCTAATAAGCATTTATTCTATAGTTTCTTAATTATTCTCGTTTTGATGCTTTCTGCTGGATTTGGAGCAGGGCTTCGAATTTTTGATAAGGAAGAGCACAGACTTTTTAACTCAAGAGTTGTTGCTAGACTTTATTTTCATGTGGCCTACGCTATTCATGACACTCATAAAAAACTTATAAAATTTAAAGATTCACCAACAATTGATAATCTCGAAGATGCCTATTTAAGAATTGATGCTAGCTTTGGACAAATTAGTGCACTAAAGAGTGAAGCTTTTATTTTAGATGAGTATGAAACGAAATCATTTCAAGACTACCTGAAGGTTGCAAATGAAATCCTCACGTCTGCTCGTGGTATTATTGAGACAGTTCTTACGAGGGCCGAGAGTGTAGATGGCTATCAATTTACGGAAAATGACTTTAAGGAGATTGCTCGCTCAATTCTAATTCTAGAGCGACTCAGTGACTTGAACTTAGAGCTTGAAAGTGAGTTTTGGCAAATCTCTGCCTATGTCTATGGCGATATCACCAACTCTTTTGACTTTAAGCGTGCTGTTTACTTAGCTTCTCTTACCGGTTTAACTATCTGCCTTATTGGTTTCCTCGTCATCCTTGTTTTAAAAATTCGAAGTGATGAGAGGCTTGAAGAAAAGAATGTTGAGCTTGTTAATAATTATCGTCTGGCAAATCTAGGTGAGTTTGCGGCCAATGTCGCTCATGAAATTAATAATCCTCTTACTGTACTTCTGTGGAGTGTGAAAAGACTAGAGAAGAACACTGCTGATGAAGAAGAGAAGAAAAAGTTTAATATGATTAAGAATCAGGCCCAAAGGATTGATCAAATTATTAAAGGGATCAAGCTTTTATCTAAGAACTCTAATCATCTAAACAATAGTGCAATTAATGTAGATAAGCTCTTTGATCAGCTACAAGAGCTTGTTATTCATAAATGTAGTGCAAATAATATTGCTTTGAATATTGAAGGTGACTGTAAAGGTTGTCAGATTTGGGGAAAGGAAGTTCAGATTCTTCAGGTGCTCACAAATTTTGTTTCCAATTCTGTTGATGCAATTGAAGAGATGGAAAGAGGGCGAATTACGATTCGCTATAAATCTAATAGTGAAAACCAATTGATCATACATATTGTTGATACAGGTAAAGGGATTGATCTTAAGGATCAGAAGAAGCTCTTTGCATATATGTATACAACTAAGCCAGAAGCCGGTATGGGCATTGGTTTGGCCCTTAGTACTCAGATCGTTGAGTCGATGAATGGCCACATTAAATATCTTAATAAAGAGGAGAATACGACTTTTGAGATCATGCTTCCTCTTTATCGTAACTCAGCTAAACATAAGTAGTTGAAATTATTGGGTCGTTTCTCTACAACGAACTGTCTAAAATTCAAAGATCATATGTAAATCTTACAAGGCTCATTGAGGCTGATGCTGCGTCGTAGTATATTCAATGGGAGAGAAAATACCCTTGGAGGTAGAAATGTTTAACATTGGAGATTACGCAGTTTGCCCTGGCCACGGTGTGGGACAAATTGTGGACATCGAAGATCGCGAGGTAGGAGGACAAAGTCTTTCATTCTACATCATTAAAGTTGTAGCTAATGGAATGACTGTAATGGTTCCTACGAATTCCAAAGATGGAATTAGAGTACTCGTCGACGAAAAAGAGATCAGTGAAGTTTACGAGCTTCTTAATGATCATGATGTAACAGTTGATAATTCAACTTGGAACCGTCGTTACAGAGACTATATGGAAAAAGTGAAGACTGGTTCACTTATTGAGATTGCTGATGTCCTTAGATCACTTTTCTTATTAAAGAATAAGAAGAATCTTTCGTTCGGTGAAAAGAAAATGCTTGAGCAGTGTAGAGACCTAATTGTTCAAGAGATTTCAATCAAGAACGGGGCAGAGAAAACTGAAGTAAAAAATCAAATTGAGAGCTGTTTTAATTAATAGCTTTATAAGTTCAAGGTTCTTTTGAACTTATTCTCTTGTGTTGTGTGTGTGAAATAAGCGTTTGTGGGGTAACTTGCAAGCGCTTTATTTTTTTTCAAAGACTTTCAAAATATCTTTTTTCAACATTTTCGAGTAACTCTTTTGGTGTAACTTCCATAATGTACTCAGTATTTCCTTCGTAATTGATTCGCTCGTGAATTGGTTTAAAGCCCCAGCGCTTAAATGAGCGGGCCCTAATTTTATCAGCTTCTATGACAATGCGATCAAGGCCCTCTACTTTCTGTGCCGCAAATGTAACGGCCGCTATTAAGTCATTTGCATTGAAAATGGAATCATTCCCATCCACTGCAAAACGTCCAATTTCGGCTATTATTTCACCTCTTTGTCTTTCTACCTCATGGCCAGTAAAGATCTCAAGAGGAAGCTTCTGATTTACTTCTTTTGAAAGAGTAATTGAAATTGTTCCCGAAATATCGATCGAATCTTTTTCTCTAGATAGGTAGCGAATACCAGAATCATCATGACCTTTAAATGAATATTTTATCTGAGAGTTTCGAGCTGCTGCAAGAACGATTGTACGACTTTCTAATTGCTCCGTTATTTCTTTAAGCTTATCTAAGTCTTGGTCTTCGATATTTAGACGATTCTTGTATTCATTAAAAAGAAAGTCTCTCACGGTACTGACTAGTTCAGGACGTGATTCATAGTCTCTGATAGCATCAATCATATGAAAGGATGCCTTCACTTCATTATCATCCATATAGGTAAAGCTTTGAATCTTTTTGATCATTCTTTGAGGTGAGAAAAAGTTTTGATTGTAGTTTAAGCTATTTAAAAAGTTCGCAAACATCGTTTGGTAACTTATCTCTTCACTCTCATTTACAGAAATATTAAAGATAGAGTTGCTCGTTGAGCTCGAGTTATCAAAATGTACAAGAGTTCTTGTTCTTCCTTGAGAGTCTACATGAACTGGCTCGTGTAACTTATAAGGGTTATCTCCAAGTTGTGCATATGGGACGTAATCTAATTCTCCACGGTAGAATTTGATAAGAGTATTGATTCGTTGATATTCACCTAGAAGATAATCTGTTATTTCTTTTTCATCTTTCTTATGAGCTTCATAAATAATAGTGCTGATATCATTTTGATACTTATAAAGTTTTGAAATATTATTCTCATATTGCTTTTGATGATAGTCGCTCAGTTGTGAAAGGGGAGTTACCGCCTTTACTTTATCGGCCTTAATAAGATGCTGCTGATTAAGAGGAACTTTTAAATTCCCTCTTAAAGTAGTGAAAACTAAGTGGCCATCTTCTATCTTACGATCTAGTCCTGAACGATGGATATAAGAAAGGTTGATCCCCTTATACTTATCTTTCAGATAAGTCATGATTTGTGCAACCTTTGTGTCATACTTAGGATCCGCTCCAAAATTAACAAATTCAGAAATGGCCTCGAGACAAGAATTTGGCCTATTTACACTTGCAATTGAGCGGCGTGCAACTTCGTCTTTACTAAGAATAAAGCTAAGAACAACTAGAATGGAAAATACACAAGATATTAGAATCTTCACCAATAGCTTTTCGGAAATTCTACGGCAATTCTTTAGTTGTTTAGTCGGTTAATTAACGTCTCAAGCCTTTTTGTGTAGGCTTCAACCTCTTCTTTTGGATCAATTACATTATAAAGGCTTAATATCTGGATGATAGCACCTGTTAGAAATTCATGAATGGCCTGACCAGCAAGCTCAGGGTTTAGGTTTTTTGCGAGCTGCCCATCTTTTTGAGCGCTACGAACGAGGTCAATTATCCTCTGTCTACCGGTGTGAATGAGGTTGGCAGCAGTTTGTGAAACCTTCTTGTCGATAGAAGCGCGATAGTAAAGATAGAGAATCGTTTTTGCCTCATTGGGACGGTCAATGAGCCATTGGAAATTAGCAAGACAATGCTTTTTTAGTTTAGTTAAAGAAGTATCTTCTTCGCAAATTGTGCTTATGACTCTAGCGTGGTTCTTTGTAACGATAAAGTCGAGAACTCCAAGAAAGAGTTGAGACTTATTTTTAAAGTAGTGAAAAACTGCAGACTGGCTAACTCCAAGTGTATTTGCAATCTTTTGAAAAGATGCACCATCAATACCTTTGTGCGCCATCTGATCGATTGCTGTCTCAATGATCGCGATCTTTCTTTTTTCACCTTTAGGTGTTTCACCTACACTCATAATAAACCCTAATAACAATTCGAATTTTTACTATCATATAAACTTTCTATCGAGTTTACAAAAACTAACTTGGTTATATTAATGATAACTCAATTTCGCTGTTTTAAACTATGATAATAAGATAAAATAGGCATATGAGTGAAAATGTATTTAATTTAAAATCGAAGTTTAAGCCTTGTGGAGATCAGCCTGAGGCGATTAAAACAATTGTAGAGAAGCTTACAAGCGGCACTAAGGAACAAACACTTCTTGGTGTAACAGGTTCTGGAAAAACTTTTACCATGGCCAACGTTATCCAAAAGCTAGGAAAGAAAACTCTTATTCTCGCCCATAACAAGACTCTTGCTGCTCAACTCTATGCAGAGTTTCGTGAATTCTTTCCCGATAATGCTGTTGAATACTTTGTTTCATATTATGACTATTACCAACCAGAAGCCTATGTTCCTGGAAGTGACACTTATATTGAAAAAGACTCATCAGTAAATGATGAGATCGATAAACTTCGCCACTCGGCAACTCGTTCACTACTGGAAAGAGATGATGTGATAATCATCTCATCTGTTAGTTGTATTTACGGGATTGGTTCCCCTGATGAGTATGCGAATATGAGAGAGACTCTCTTTGTTGGAGATGAAAAAGATCGCGACGAATTTTTAAAGTCACTTGTTGCAATTCAATATGAAAGAAATGATATCGACTTTGTTCGTGGATGCTTTCGCGTTCGTGGTGATATCGTTGAAATCTTTCCGGCCCACGAGGATTCAAATGTTGTACGAGTTGAGTTCTTCGATGATGAGATTGAGAGTATTACAATTGTTGATCCTTTAAGAGGAACAAAGATACAAGCACTACAGAAGGTGACAATCTATCCAAAGTCTCACTATGTTGTTGGAGAGGAGAGAATGGAGCATGCTTTAGAGACTATTAAATTTGAGCTTCGTGAAAGACTACAGGAATTAGAAAAACAAAATAAACTGGTAGAAAAGCAAAGACTTGAACAAAGAACACTTCTTGATATCGAAATGCTTGAAGAGATGGGCTTTTGTTCTGGTATTGAAAACTACTCGCGCCATATGACAGGAAGTGAGCCTGGTGATCCTCCTCCGACTCTCATTGATTTTTTTAGAAAAGACTTTCTTATGATTATTGATGAGTCCCATATTACTGTTCCTCAGGTTGGAGGGATGTATAGAGGAGATAGAGCAAGGAAGTTAAATCTTGTGGATTATGGCTTTAGACTTCCATCAGCACTCGATAACCGTCCTCTAAACTTTGAAGAATTTAAGACAAAGTTAGACGATATTCTTTATGTCTCAGCGACTCCTGGAAATTATGAGTTAGAGAGAACTCACGGTGAGTTTGTTGAACAAATCATTAGACCAACTGGCCTTCTCGATCCAATTATCGAAGTTAGGGATGCTACCAATCAGGTTGATGACCTCCTTGTTGAAGTAAGAAAAATCATAGAAAAAGGTCAAAGAGTTTTAATCACAACACTAACGAAGAAGTTAGCTGAAGAGCTAACTAATTTCTATCATGGTAGTGGAATTAAAGTGAAGTATCTTCATAGTGATATCGATACAATTGAGCGAGTTGAAATCATTCGCGATCTTAGGCTTGGGGAATTTGATGTTCTTGTTGGTATTAACTTATTAAGGGAAGGACTTGATATACCTGAGGTTTCTCTTGTCGCAATTTTAGATGCAGACAAGGAGGGCTTCTTAAGATCTGAGAGATCACTCGTTCAGACAATTGGACGTGCCGCTCGAAATAGTGATGGTAAGGTTCTTATGTATGCGTATCAAACGACAAAATCGATGGAGCGAGCAATAGGTGAAACGAAAAGGCGTCGTGCTATTCAGATGGAGTATAATGAGGCCAATGGAATCACTCCTCAAACTATTTTGAAAGAGGTATCTGGTGGTGTTATCGAGACTCTTCGAGGAAATAAGAAGAAAGGTAAGAAGAGTGGACCTAAAGAAGTCTCGATGTCTCCTGAAGAAATTAAGAAGCGTATCGCTGAGCTTAAGCTAGAGATGAAAGAAGCTTCAAAGGATCTTCGATTTGAAGATGCAGCTAAAATAAGAGATGAAATTAAGTTCTTAAACGAATCATTTCTAGTCTTTGGCTAACTTCCGTTGTAATTGGCATACCCTTTAAGAAATTAAATAGTCCAAGAGCATGGCCATGACGAATAGAGAACTCATCTGCTTCAATTTGTTTTGTCATCTCTCCAATTTGTGACCTCATCGTAAAATGACGATAGTAGAGGTGACCTAATTCATGGAAGATAACTGCTTGGGCCATTTCGTTATCTGCTGAACGAATCAATTTTAGTAATTGAGGGTAAATAAGAACAAATGTTTTATCTCCATGTGAAGGAATAACACTTGAGTACATTCCTTGGCTTTCGAGAAAAACTAATTGTCCATATGAAGCCAAGCTCTCACATTCTTCTTCATCGAGTTGTCCAAGTATATCTTGAAAGAATCTAAAAATATGTGGATTTGAAACGATCCAGTGGTGTGCTGGATCAGAAAAGTCCACTAATGGTAGGTTTTGTTCTTCAGTATTCTTTGTAAATGTTTTCTTTATTGCGTTTATCATACAAGATTCATCGGTATGAATCTTAAATGACATCACTTTCAGCGTGTAAATGATGATTACTAGGTAAGCTTTGCCAGCTATAATCTATAAAATATTAAATAGTTACAATATAAATATGAATAATAAACGATTAAGCTTCTTTCTTTTCTCAATTTTTTTTAGCTTCTTTTTAACAAAAGAAGTATTTGCACAACAGAGAATGGAGAGGGCCGAGGCATTTATAGTTACGGCCATGCCTAGTTATTACAAAGTAATTTCCCCTGCAAAAATGAGAAATGGGAGAGTTGCAGTTATTGTTCAAAATAAAACCCTTACTCCGATTCGCGGCAAGTTTGTTGATGAGTTTGATAAGAATTTAAAATTTATTACAGTAAAGTCAGACATGGAAGTAAGTGTTGAATTTGATTTTAATACCAAGAAAAGATTTTTCTTCGTTCCACTAGATCCTGCTTTTCAAAAAATCGTCTTGAATATAGGTAAATCGGCATATGAGATTCCTTCGCAAAAATAATTCAAAGAAAACCATTATTGTAATCTCTGATGTTCATCTCGGAGCAGGCGAGTATGTTGATGGTGTAAGAAACTATCTTGAAGATTTTCACTACGATGAAGAACTTGTGGATTTTCTCGAATATTTTAGTAAAGAAGAATATTCAAATAAAGAAGTTGAATTAATTATTAATGGAGACTTCTTTGATCTTTTGGCCGTTCCTTATATCAAGGTATATGATGACGAATTTTGGTCTGAAGAGTCTTCATTAAAAAAATTAAAAATGATTCTTGAGGCCCATAAAGAAGTTATGCAGGCCCTTAATGATTTTTTGAAAACAAAGAATAAGAAAATTACTTTCATTATAGGTAATCACGATGCGGAGCTTGTTTTTAAATCACTACAGGAGCTTGTTTTATCTTACTTTGACGAAAATATACGATCAAAATTTGAAATACGTCACCTAAATGATGAGTATCGTCCTGCTGATCGAGTTGTTCTTAAGCATGGCCACGAGTATGAGATTGCTCATACCTTTGATGAAGAGCATTGTATTATCGAAGATGAGTCTGGTAAGCGCTATTTTAATCCTCCGTGGGGATCTTATTACGTCACAAGAGTAATCAATAAGTTTAAAGAGGAGCGAGATCACGTAAATGCTGTAAGACCTATCAATAAGTTCTTAATTAATGGACTTATTTACGATACATTTTTCACGCTGCGCTTTATGCTCGCAAACGTTATCTATTTCATCATGGTTCGTTCAATTTATCTTTTTAAGATAAGTGATAATTTTGGTGATTGGCTAAAACTATTCTTTAAGGAATTAGCACTCTTTCAAGATTACGAATCTCTGACTTTCGATTATCTACAGCAAGCAGAAGATACAGATGTGCTAATTGTTGGTCATACGCATGAGCCGATTTGTCGTACCTATTCTAATGGGAAGACATTTATAAATACTGGAACATGGACTCGTATGTATAATCTCGATTTTGGAAAGGGAACTGGAACGACTCAGTTAACTTTCGCTAAGATTGAAGTTATGGATAATAAAAATGATAATGAAACGAGTATTCAGGCGAATCTTCACACTTGGATGGGAAGAAATACACTTCCGTACGGAACATTTAATTAATAACTAATAATTAAAGAGATAGTATGCTTGTTACATGAGGCTTTATACGGCCGCTGTAATTGACATTGAGTCCACTAACTCCTGCTCCAGCATCAATCATATAAATAACACTACTTAGAGATGTTTTTTCTCCGGTAATCAGTCCGTAGCTAAATTCCATGATGTGAGAGACAAACTCAAGGATCTCACTGCTTAGGCCAAGGCCTGCTTGTGATATTTGATCGGGCATTCCTGAACCATCATATTTTTCATGATGAGTATCAATGAGTTTCTTACACTCTTCACTTAACTTAATACCGCTTTGATCAATAAACATACGACTAAATTTAACATGTTTGTAATATTGCTCTCTTTGATCGTGAGTGATTTCAGTTTGATTGCCATGAATGATATTAGGCGATATTTGAGTAAGGCCAATATTTGCTAGGAATGAAGCACATACTAGGTCTGCAAGATCTTGTGGGTTATCAATCATCATTTTCTTCGCAAAGAAATAACTGAGAGCGACGATTCTATTTGTCAGATTATCTTTATTCATATGCACACCTGCAAAGTGACGTGCAAGAGATACAGTGTGGCTTATATCAATTGAAAAAAGCATGATTTCTTTTTGGGCCCTAAGTATGATAGGTAGAAAGTCATCCTTATCGATTGCTTTTGAGACCATACTGCGAAGTGGGGGAAGTGCGATATGTTCGCTTATCCTTTGTTCCTCAATAATGTCTTCGTACTCTTTTAAAATTTCAATCTTCTGCTTTGTTTCTTCAATAACTCTTGGTTCAATCTTATCGAGTTCTCCAACTGTGGCCAAATAAGTCATTCTCTGGGAAAGCTTTACTGCGATCTTACCTTTATTACTATCTTCAATATAACGTAGTAGTTCATAACTATCATTTGTTAATGGAGTATTGGCCTTTAGTGACAAATTATATGTTTTATCTTTCAAGTTGTAGACATAGAGTGAAAAAGGAAAAGTTTTAATGTCTTTTAGTGAACTTAATTTGATAAAGAAATATGCCCTCATTTCTTACCTCCAAAGATTCCTTTAAAGAGACCACTAACAGATTCTGTAATGGATGAGCTCTTTTTTGATTCAATCTTCTTAGATGCTCGATCTTCTCCACTAAGGTAGCTTCCCTTGATTACTTGTAGACATTGTTCGACCCTTTTTGGATTTTCATTTGATCTTGCAATTTCACCCTTGGAAGTCAGAAATAGAATGAAGTTATGGTATTTTCCATTTTCTATGATTGGTATGTGATAGTAGAGCAGCTCACTTTGAAATGTTGTATCATTCCAACTAGGTTTTCTCTTTGCTTTTAAAACATTCTTTATAGCTTCGAAGCGATCATCAACATCTTCATTACCTAGAATACACTCATTTTGAATATTATAAATAAGGACTGTTCCAATGCAAAAACTATTTATATATTCATTTGTGAAGCTTTTTACTGCGTCACCATCAATAACAAAATTCATCGCCTCGATAAAAAAGTTCATATCTTTTGGATCTGGAATAAAGATTGCGCCTAGGGCATCTTCAATTTCTTGTTCATTTTTTAGCCTCTCTGCTTCAGCATCGGCCAGTGCCTTTGCTTGTTGTGCTTCAAGTGCTCTTTTTCTTTCTTCTTCCTGCTTTTTTCTTGCATCTTCTTGTTGTTGCTGAATCTTTAATTGTTCTGCTAGACGATTTGCTTCTTCTCTTTTTTTAGCAGCAAGCACATCCTGAGATTCTGAGAATCTTATTTCTAATTCTTCCTTCGAACCACCTTCGTATTCAGGTTGTTTATCAAGGTTTGAGTAATCAATAGTTTGCTCGCCAAGATCACCCTTCTTTTCGTATTCAATAGTTGGTCCAGGAGGTCTTGTTACTTCTTCGTTTTCGGCTTTGTTATCTAAATTTAGATCTAAGTTATGTACATTATCATACTTTTTATTTTTCTCTTTAGAGTGCGCATCGAGAGAAGCAAATAAATCTTCATTGTCTCTATTATTTGTCTGATTATCACGAGAACCATTATTCTTACTCATTGCCAGATCGGCACTGTCTTTCGATTTACCTTGGAGACCTTTCTCGTTATCAATAAGTTCATCATTAGATGAAGACTGTATTCCTTGTTGATCTTTTCCCTTAGAAGTGGTCTTATTTGACTGTAGCTCCTCTAATGTTTTCAATAAGTCATCATCAAAATCGTCATCACTATAATCAGTATCGCTTTGTGTAGGAGTAAGCTTTCTACTAAGATTTGGTCTGCTCGTTTTGCTATCATTTAAGTTTGATTTTTTTATATTATCAAGACTTGCAAAGAGGTCTTCGTCGGTATCTTTTTCATTTTCTACATTATCTAATGTTGCGGAGATGCTACCTTTAAGTGAACCATCTTTCTCATTCGATTTATTTGTCGTATTTTTAACTTTATCGAGACTTGCAAAGAGGTCTTCGTCAGTATCTTTTTCGTCTTCTATGTCATCAAGAGTAGGAGATAGCTTACCTTGAAGGCTTCCACCAAGGTCATCGGCTTTATTCGCTGATTTTTTGACAGTATCAAGACTCTTGAAGAGATCGTCTTCGAAATCATCGTCTTCAATGTCATCTAATGTTGGAGATAAACTCCCCTTAAGTTGTCCACTTTGTTGGTCTGTGTTTTGTGAACTCTTTTTTACACTATCAAGACTTTTAAAAAGGTCCTCATCAAAGTCGTCTTTATCTTCATCATAGTCATCTAAAGTAGGGGATACTTGACCTTTTAGACTTCCTCCTAGATCCTTATTTGATTTACTTGATTGCTGTTCAAGGCTTTTAAAGAGATCCTCTTCAAAATTTATCTCAGGAGTGTTGTCGGCCTTACTATTCTTTTCTAATGAGCCTTTAAGATGGCCACCTTCTTGATTATTTTGCTTTTGGTGTGCACTTAAGTCTTTTAATGACATTCCTTGTTCTTTAATTTCGTCATCATCACTATAATCTGCATATGTACTATCATCAAAGACATCCTTATTAGCTTTATGAGGAGCTGTCTTTGAAACATTTCCCTTTAAGTGCCCACCATTATTATTTCTTTCGGCCTCTTTCTTATCTTCATAATTTCTTTCTTCGAGTGCTGCTTTATCTTCACCACTTCGAAACTCCATTTCTGCTGTTTCTTCGGCCTTCTTTAAAGATCTTAATATAAGATTTACTTTATACTCTAACGTTTTTGCAGGAACAGGTTCTTGTATATACTCTGTTAATCCAATCTTTCTAAACTTTTCTAGAGTTTTAGGAGGCACAGCTTTCGAGTTAATCAGAAGTACTTTTACATTATTTTTATGAATGAATTTTCTTAGCGGTTGAATACATTGAGCTGTCTTTTTAGGACTACAGGCAATCGTTAAAGACTGGCCGATAGTTGGGATTAGTTGATTATATTCCTCGGGACTTTCAACTTCATATATTTCGATACCCTCTGCTTCTGCAGATGCCTCAATAGACTCTTTTAGCTTCTTTACTGCTTCAGTAAGAGGCTCAAGAAAAATGAGCGGTTTCCCTTCTTCCATATAGCTTATTATCGGTAAATCATTTATTTTATTTATGTACTTATCATTATAGAGTCCAAAAAAATTAATGATTTTCGAGACTTTCCTTAATTTTAGAAAATGTAAAAAAAAATCTAAAATAATTTAATATTTTCCTAAAGCTTTCATTTTCACCTCCGAGAAGATTCATGTTAGGTCAGAAGACTTAATTAAAAAGTTAATAAAATTCACAAGAGCAGTATGCTCATTGTTCCAATGGTCGGGACAACCCTGAGTACGGGGGGGAAATAGATCACGGAGGTATCACAATGGGTATGCGTATTAACACAAATGTAACGTCTTTAGCTGCACAAAGATCATTAGGTCTAAGCAACAACGCTCAATCAAAATCTTTAGAAAAACTTTCATCTGGTACAAGAATTGTACGTTCAGCTGACGATGCTGCAGGTCTTGCGATTTCTGAGAAATTAAAAGGGCAAATTAGATCAACTAATCAAGCAGAAAGAAACGCGAATGACGGTATTTCAATGATTCAAATCGCAGAAGGTGGTCTGAATGAAGTATCAAACATCTTAGTAAGACTAAGAGAACTATCTGTTCAATCAGCATCGGACACAGTAGGTGACACTGAGAGACAATTTACTGATCTTGAGTATCAAAACCTTAAGCAAGAGATCCAAAGAATTTCAGAAGTTACTGAGTTTAACGGAAAGAAACTTCTAACTGGTGCTGGTGATAAGTTTGATATCCAAATCGGTATTAATAATGATGATTTCCAAGATAGAATTCAATTCGATACGAATGTACTGAACTCTTCTCTGGAAAACCTAGGTGTAGCAGACCTTGAAGTTGGCTCGAAAGAGGGTGCTCAATCTGCTCTTGCAAACCTAGACTCTGCAATCGAAAGTATTGCAGGACAAAGAGCTGAGCTAGGTGCTAAGCAAAATAGATTAAATTCTACAATTAACAACCTACAGATCAGTTCAGAAAACTTAAGTGCTGCTAACTCTCGTATCAGAGACACTGACTATGCAGCTGAGACAGCGAAGAAAGCTAAGAATGATATTCTTGTTAACGCTGGTTCTTCAGTACTTGCTCAGTCTAACTCTCAAGGTGCTGCAGCTCTAAAACTAATTGGTTAATTAAAACCACTATAATTACTGCAAAAGGATTGCCCCGCGAATGCGGGGCTTTTTTATGTCCAGGATGGACGGTATGTCGGCGAGAGGCAGGAGCCGAAGCCGACGAGTTTGCGTGCATCCGCAGAAGCACAAACCACAGTTTAACTAATGCGTAAACTCAGATTGCATTTCAGTATTGATTAAAAGCTCAACACCAAGGCCATCTAGAGCATCGAGAACTTCATCAAATTGGTCTTTTACGATAGTAATAGTCTCATTATTAAAATTTTCATTTAAATGATTTTGTAATAGGGCAAGATAATTTGCCGCTTCAATACTTCCAAGAGAAATTGAATCATTGATGAGATGATTAAATTTCATATTAATGATTGATTGAAAGTTATCCCAGTCTTCTGGATTCACTTTTAAGTATTCAAGTTGATGACTAAGGTGCTTCATTCGACCTTGTAAATTTCTTGCTTGAAATTTCTTTAGTTCTAATTCATTCATCTAGACCCTCCTAGTGTTCTAGTAGGTCTATCTTAATTGATTTATTAATTGAGATGTTACAGCTTTGTTAGATGTGTGAAAACTTTGGATTAGTCGATGGCCTCAACCTGAATACCGTTCTCTTTTAGCTTCTTGGTAAATTCGCCATCACCTTCAATTAGGTTTCCTGAAAAATTCCCATCGTAAACAAGTCCAGCACCACACATTGGTGATTTTGATTTTAGCAGTGCCTTTGTGCATGAGTTTTCTAGTGCAATTTCTAGAGATCTTTGGGCCCCAAGCTCGTAGTTGATGCTGACATCATTTCCATCGATTGTGATGAGCTTTCCATCGACATTCTCTGCGGGTGGCCTTGGAGTGGGAAGGCCTCCTAGTTCTTCAGGACAGACAGCAATGGCCTTGCCTTGAGCAACGAGGTCACTTATAAGTTGTTGTTTTTTATGCTCTCCGTCATATCGACATTTTTTGCCGGCCAAGCACGCGCTTACGATCATCATATTTAACAAGAATACGTTAAAATCGTCGATTTTGCCACTGTGTGTCGAGGATTCTTGAATAATTTACAATATCATATTTGGGTATCCTATTTATGGTAAAAAATCGGACTAAATGAAGTTTTTGGAGACGAACTTTGCTTAAGGCAATAACACTTTCAATCATCTCACTACTTGTTCTGTGTTCATGTGGAACTCCAGGTGGAGAAGATGGTGCTAAAAAGAATGTTACGAGACAGACCTCGAAATTAGAGACCTCAACAAAGGTTAAATTCGACTGTTTCGAAGAGGGTCAGTGTACTGACTCATTTGTGCTATTTATTAATAGTTCAAGTGAGTTTCCTAAGTATTGTACTGGCTATATGGCCGATGAGCAGCACATGGTTGTTCCTTCTCATTGTGTGACCGATGCAAGCTGTAGTTCAATTGCAGCAAAAACAACAAACGGCCGCGTCTATCAATGTGGTGAAATTCTAGAAGATCAATCTCAATTCAACGAACAAAATACTTACAACGGAAACTTTACAACTATTAGACTCAAGGAGGCCATTCCTGGAGACTATGCCGCTGTTTCTGAAAATAAGATGAGTGATTTTAGCTATTATCAACTTTGGTTCGTTAAAAAGAAGCTTGATAATACAGGTTATGAACTTAACCGTATGAGATACAACTGCCGTAAAACAAATAATAATGTTTTATTCCCAAATAATAACAAAGAATCTTCTGCCGTTGCGATGAAAAATTGTAATATTCGTGATGATTCAATGGGGGCCGGTGTCGTTGATACGAGAACTGGTGATGTTCTTGGCCTTGTGCACGGATCAGTTAATGAGGATAAAACATTTAGGCGCTTCATGCATGGTAGAAAGGGATCAACCCTTACGATCGCAACACCAATTAAGTGTGTTATTAAGAAATTTAATATCGCAAATTACAACTCTGAGGACACTCAATATTGTGATGAACCAGTCTTTCGCCCAGGAACGGCACAGCACTCTCAAAAATTATCTCAACTTTTTAGATTCAATAATCGCAATATTAGCTATGTCTTTACGAGGTTAGCTGGAATAGGAGAGGACTTTCTTAAGTATCGTGAGTACTTTGCTTTAAGTTATGAAAGTGTTCCTTATCAATACCCAAGGGTGAGAATTTGTGAATTTCAACCTTTCTTAAATCGTAGTTACGAAATCTACGGACGTGATTTTATCACAACATGTATTGATTCTAATTTAGATATTGTGTTTAAAGAAAGTCACTTTGAAAAATCATTCTCGATTTACGATGACTTTGGAGATATTGCACTAAAAGTTTTATACAAATAAAAAAAAGGCCTTCATAACGAAGGCCTTTTCTTTATCTAAAATAGGGCATCAAACCACATTTTACCTTCGCGTGTATTACAATCAGATTCCCATAGGTGTTTAACTTCAAGGTAGGCCTTGATTCCTTCTTCACCCATTTCTCGTCCAACACCAGATTGTTTAAATCCACCAAATGGCATTCCTGGATTTAATAAGTGATACTCATTTATCCAAACTGTACCGGCTTCAATTTCTTTGGCAATTTTAAGCGCACGTTCTTCATTCTTTGACCATACAGCTCCTGCAAGTCCATAGATTGAGTTATTTGCTAGCTTGATCGCTTCTTCTTCCGTGCTGAATTTAGTAATACCTACAACTGGCCCAAAGATCTCTTCATGCCAAATTGTATTGTCTGGTGTGATTTCAAAAGCTGTCGGCTGAATATAGTAACCTTTGGCAAAGTCACCTTCAGTAATACGCTCACCGCCATAGATCAGCTTTGCACCTTCTTCTTTTGTCTTATTAATATAACCCATGATTGTGTTAAATTGTTTCTCTGAAACCACAGGTCCAAATCCTGTTGTCTTCTCTGGAGTTGCACCAATTGCTACTTTTGCAATTCTTTCTTTGAACTTTGTCATGAACTCATCATAGATTCCATCTTGAACAAGTAGGCGAGTTCCCGAGTCACAAGCTTGACCTGAGTGATATAGGAATGCGTAAAGAGCGCCATCAACAGCGATATCAAGATCAGCATCGTCTAAAACGATATTTGCCGATTTTCCACCAAGCTCCATTGTCGTATTCTTAATTTCACTTGCACTTTGCTTTAAGATTTCACGCCCAACGGCCGTTGATCCTGTAAATGCTACTTTTGCGATATCCTTGTGATTAACAAGATATTGTCCTTCTTTTGCTCCACCCGTAACGATATTGACAACACCTTTAGGCACGCCTGCTTCAATTAGAACTTCTGCTAGCATCATTGCTGTCACTGGAGTTTCAACTGCTGATTTTAGAACTGTCGTACATCCTGTCGCTAAGATTGGACCAATTTTCCAACCGGCCATAACAAGAGGGAAGTTCCATGGAATAATTTGTGCACAAACACCAACAGGCTCATAGCGACGAGTATTTTTAGAAAAGCCCGCTCTTGTTGCTTTTTCATCTAATTGTTCAAACTTAAAATTTGTCGCAACCTTACTCATTACCTTAAAGAAACTTGCTGTGTTGTGAAGATCAGCGGCAGCTTTTCTAAAAGTTGAACCACTGTCTTTGATTTCTTGTTCAATGAACTCACGCTTTCTTTCTTTTAGAAGCTCTGAAACTTTAAGTAGGATTTCTCCTCTTTGGGCCGCAGTCATTTCACGCCATTCTTTATTATAGAAGGCGCTCTTTGCTGCTTGTACTGCATCTTCAAGATCCTGTGTCGAAGGAATGTGAACCTTCGCTACAAATTCACCATTTGATGGGTCGATTGAATCAACCATTTCACCTGATGACGAAGGGCGGATTTCTCCATTGATATATAACTTTACTTCATTCATATTTACTCCTATTTACAATTTTCCACGCTTAGAGAGACACCTAGACCAACACCAACACACATTGAAGCTAGACCTTGCTTAAGATTTGCATTGTCTTTCATGATATGAGTAAGTGTTGTCACAATTCTAGCACCAGAACATCCAAGAGGGTGTCCTAGAGAGATTGCTCCACCACGTAAATTTATTTTTGATTCATCAAGGCCAAGCTCGCGAATACAAGCAAGTGATTGAGAAGCGAAGGCCTCATTTAGTTCTACAACATCAAAGTCAGAAATTTTCTTTCCAAATTTTTCCATTAATCTTTGAGTTGAAGCTACAGGGCCAAGGCCCATGATATTTGGGTGGATTCCGCGAACACCTGCTCCTGTTAATTTCACTAGAGGAGTTAAGTTGTGGCGTTTTAAGAACTCTTCACTAACAAGTGCCACACATGCTGCACCATCATTCATCATTGAAGAGTTTCCGGCCGTTACTGAACCATCCTTTTTAAATACTGCTCTAAGTCCTGCTAGGGCCTCTAGAGTTGTTGATGGACGAGGACCTTCATCTTTTGAAACAGTAATTGTTTCTTTTCTCATCGCTATTTCAACAGGAAGAACTTCATCGTTAAATTCTCCATTCTCCCATGCTTTACAAGCTTTTTGGTGGGATGCAAGTGCGAATTTATCTTGGTCTTCACGAGAAATTCCAATTTTCGCCACAACTTCTTCAGCTGTCTCTCCCATGCCAAGTAAAGGAAACATCTCCTTCATCTTCTTATTTGGAAATCGCCAACCAAATGTTGTATCAAACATTTGAGAATCACGCCCAAATGGAGTTGATCCTTTAGAGATAACAAGAGGTGCTCTTGTCATACTCTCAGCACCACCAATAAGAAGGCAATCGGCCATTCCTAAATTAATGCGCGACCAACCATCAATAATTGCATCGAGTGATGATGCACAAAGACGGTTAAGTGTTACACCTGGAACTTCGTAAGGAAGGCCTCCTAAGAGAGCAGACATACGAGCAAGGTTTCTGTTGTCTTCACCGGCCTGATTTGCACAGCCAACGATAACATCGTCTATTTCCTTCATGTCAAAATCAAAGCTTTGAGAGAAGTCACGAAAAAGTGTCGCTAGCATATCATCAACTCTTAGATGAGAAAGGCTTCCACCAAGTTTTCCAATAGGTGTTCTTTTTGCGTAGACAAGATACGCATCTCTATATTTAAGTGTCATAAATTCATCCTAAGTAGGCGAGACGGACGATAACGTGCATCTCCTGTGATTTCACGTAATTCTTCTAGCAGAATTAAGATTTTTTCAATTCCAATTTTATCGGCCCATTCAAATGGACCTAGTGGATAGTTCACACCAAACTTCATTGCCTTATCAATATCCGAATTTGAAGCCAAGGCTTCTTCTTTAGCAAAGTATGCTTCATTAATAATTTGTGAAATAACTCTAGGGTATGTGAACCCAATTCCAATGTGATTGACGATTTCAAGATCAAAACCGAGTTTTTTGAAGACATCAAACGCAGCTTCTTCAATAGAATCATCTTTCATATAGAATTCAAAACAGCTTTTTGGAGAGTAGAAGGCCGCTGCTACAGCGCCAAGTACATTTTCGTATTGACCAATTAAATACTCACCCCAGTTGACCGTTAGATCTGAAACGATTGGGCCATCAAAGACAATATCTAAGTGTTCGTATAGGTCCATCTTTGAGTTGCGATCAAAACAAGTAAGATCAACAATTAAATCTGTCTCATCAAAATCAACACCATCTAGTGTGTTGATGCTATACGGATCAACAACAATTGAAGGATATTCACTTCCAAGAACATTTTTGTACAGAGGGTGGTTATCACTTACTAAAATAGTTTTATTCATAACGATAGAACCCCTCTTTAACTTTGCGTCCAATACGACCACTATCAACCATTTCACGTTGAATCTTGTGTGGCCTAAAACGTGGTTCATAATAGTATGAAGCCCACACAGATTGAGTGACATCATAGTTGACATCAATTCCGATAAGATCCATTAACTCAAATGGGCCCATTCTAAATCCACCTACATTTTTCATGACACGATCAATTTCTGCGACCTGCTCTTGATTGTAGTTTTCTAGGCGGTGAAAGCTTTCGCCGTAAAAATTTCTGGCAACACGATTAACGATAAAACCAGGAGAATCCTTGCATAAAGCAGGCTTTTTTCCATAGCGCTCAAACCAGTCATAAAGGGCATGGGCCTGATCTTTACTACTCCATGGTGTTTCAATAATTTCAACTAACTTCATTAAAGTTGCAGGATTAAAGAAATGCAGACCTAAGAATTTTTCTTTACGAGGTTTTGATAAGTCTTTTGCCATTTTAGTAATTGGAATAGATGAAGTATTAGATGCAAAGATCGTTTTTTCACTCATGATCTCATCAAGACGAGCAAAAACTTTTTTCTTAATATCTAAGTTTTCAACGATGGCCTCAATCACAAGGTCGTGATCGATTTGGTGCTCATTCATCTCAACGATATTTAAATTCTTTTTAAAAGCCGTGATTTCAGCGGAGTCAAATTTACCTTTGCTTTCAAGTTTGTCCCACGAAGAGGTGATAAGATCACCACTTGCTTGGGCCATTTCAAGGTGCTGGTCTACTAATTCAACCTTCACACCGTGTTGGCAAAACCATTGGGCGATTCCTCGCCCCATAGTTCCTGCACCAATAACTAGTACACTATTTATATTCATTCAATTATTGCCTTTGTGGTTGTGCATCTTCGTCGTAGATAGGAAGAACTAGGCCCGCTTGTTCACAAAGCTCTTCTACTTCTTTTACGAAAACATCGCGAACAACAGCATTTGTTCTCTTCTTAAGTCCTAACTTAACATATAGGTCATTTGAGCGACCTTTTGTTGAACCAAATACGTTCATAACTCTTGGCCACCAGATATTTAGTCTTTCTTGTAGGAATTCTTTGTTGTCACCTTCGGCAAGGATTTTGATCCATTTGTCACCGTGAGCAAGGTGCATGATTTCTTCTTTATAGATTCCTTCGATTCCTTTTTTCCAAGGAAGGTAGCTTGAATCAAGAGTGTCTTCTAGTTGGTGGCCAGCAGCTCTATCCATTAGGAAGTTAAATAGAATAAAGTCTTCCCAGAAATTGATACCGTAGTAGAAGATATTTACACGGTAGTCATCTTTTAATCTTTGGAATCCAATTTGTGCTTCGTCTTCTGGCATTTTGAATCCAAGTTCTGACTTTTCGATATGTGAGTCAACATCTTCACCAAGACCTTTTAGAAGTCTGTAACAAACTGAAGCATGTCTCATTTCATCTTTAACGATTTGAGCAACAACAACTTTTTCTTGCATCGTTGGTGCCTTTTCAATCCATGGTGCATATCCAAGCGCCCCAGAATATTCTGAATCGTGTTGCATCCATAGAAGGTTTCTTAGGGCCTTCTTGTATAGTGGAGGAAGCTCATCTCCCTTATCAAATTTCTTACCATTTTGAATGTCTTCAAATAATTGTAGTTCTTCTTGAGTGTATTCTCTTGCTGCCATATGGCCTCCTTCTTATTTTCCTAAAAATTTTGCTTGTCTCTTTTCAAAGAACGCCGTTAGGCCTTCTTTATAATCTTCACTATTTCCCAAGAATCTTTGGTAAGCTGTTTCGCGCTCCATCGATTCTTTTGAAGTGCTATCAATTGCAACATTGATATTCTCTTTTATCGCTTTTACTGAAAGAGGTGCCATGGCATTAATTTGCCCGGCCCATGCTTTTGCATCTGTTAATGCTTCTTCACTTACTTTATTAATAAGTCCTGCACTCTCTAATTGCTCACTTGTTAAAGGAGCATTAAAAAGGAAGTATTCCATTGCTTTTTTAGGGCCAAGTGCTTGAGTGAACATATGAGTTGATCCAGCATCTGGGCAAAGACCTAGTTTTGAAAAACCTGAAACAAACTTTATTCCTGGTTTTGCTACGATTAAGTCGCATGCAAGTGCTACGGAAACACCGGCTCCTGCAACGACACCTTCAACTGCTGCGATAACTAGTTTCTTAGATGACTTAATTGCATTAACCAGTGGGTTCCACTCAGTTTCAAGTGTTACTCCAAGATCAACTGGTTTTTCTCCAGCTTGCACTGTGCGATCATTTAAGTCTTGTCCAGTACAAAATCCTTTGCCTTTTGAAGCAAGAATAATACAGCCAACTTCACTGTCGCGGTTTAGATCTCTGATGGCCTTGATGATTTCAAGTTTTGCTTCACGAGAAAGTGCGCCGTAAACTTCTTCACGGTTAATTGTGATCATACCTGTGAAGGCTTCTTTTTCGATAATAATATTCTTAAATTCAGACATTCTAATTTCCTTTGTACTCTGGTGAGCGCTTTTCTAAGAAGGCACGCATACCTTCTTTCTGGTCACTACTTGCAAAAGTTAAATAGAAATTGCGTCTTTCAAAATCAACACCATCACTAAGTGACATTTCAAAGGCCTTGTTTACAGATTCTTTGATTAACTTAATTGCAACTGGTGCCTTATTTGCGATTTCTTTTGCCGTTTCAAAAGTTTCTTGAAGTAGAGTCGTGCTAGGGACAACCTTTGCAACTAGGCCCCAGTCAAGTGCTTGGTTTGCACCAAACATTTCACCTGTCATACAAAGCATCATTGCCTTCGACTTTCCTAGAGCTCGTGTTAGGCGTTGTGTTCCACCTGCACCAGGAGTTGTCCCAATGCTAATTTCTGGTTGGCCAAATTTTGCGCTATCTCCAGCAATAATGAAATCACAGTGCATTGCTAACTCACATCCACCACCTAGAGCGTAACCATTTACGGCCGCAATGATTGGCTTTGTTATTTGAGCAAGCTGTTGCCATGAGCGGAAGCGGTTGTCATTGATTTGATCAATTGGAGTCGCTTCAACCATTTGTGCAATATCTGCACCAGCAGCAAATGCGCGTTCATCACCAGTAAGGATGATGACACGAACTTGTGGGTTATCATCAAGTTCGAAAAGCTTATCAACTAACTCTCGCATTAGGTCTGTTGAAAGAGCATTTAAAACCTTTGGGCGATTAAGCTTAACTAGGGCGATATGCTCGTGGTCGTTATATGGAAATTCACAAAGTATATTACTCATTAAAGCTTTCCTTATTAAAGAGTGATTACTTCTTCTTTAGCGAAGTGAATTGAAACAATCTCTTTAGCGAAATTAAATAGATCTTTTCCACACGCCATATTTTCTTCAGAACTCATTCCTACTTTAAAGTCATCTTTATTTTCAAAAACCATTTCTGCGATTACATGTAGATCACTTGCTCCACGAGGAGTCCCTGTGATGCGATTTAAGCGAAGCTCTTTCATACTTGGAACTTTCTTTACAAGTGGAGTATGAACTTGCGCATAGTGCTTTTCCCATGCATCGATATCGTTTGGAATTTTATAAATGGCGATTAACTTGTACATAAGTATCCTTTCTTTGAAGTTGTGTCGTGTTGTTTAAATTTTAGTTAATTAAACCAATATTGTAGGGATATGAGGGGCCCTTTGAATAGGCTAGTTGAGTCATTTTTTGACGTATTATCAGTAGTTTAGATAAAGGAAATCAATATATTAGTTTAATCTAATGGAAAATATCAGTTTCCAATGACGCTATGTGAAATACTTTCAATAATAAACATTGCCTTTAGCTTTTCGTCTATATTGCCGCATCTTAAAAATTTAATCCCGGAGTGGAAAATGAAAATATTAACAAAAGTATTTCTAGTATTAATGGCGCTGCAAGTGTCATTTGCTCTAGAAGTTTCACCAAGAGATGTGCGTGCGCACGTAATTGAATCTTTTCGCCCTTTTCATGAGGCCCATATCGTAATCAATACAGAGCGAGAAGATATTATCATTTCTAAAGAAGTTATTTGTTCAAACTTCTTATTCGAGTGCTCTGATAAGTCAGAGTATGAAGTCCTTCAAGGATTTGTAGATGTGATTAACTCAATTCGCGATCGTGCTTATAAAGCTTGGTCAGATATGACAATTGATAAAAGATGCTTTGCCTCGAAGTCTTATGAGAAACAAAGCATCTTCAATTGTATTAAGTAATTAAATTCTAATCCAGGTATCCTCTTGCGATTTGGTCCCTTTCAATAGCATCAAAGAGGGCCTGGAAATTTCCTTCACCAAAACCGTTGTGATTTTTTCTTTGAATAAATTCAAAAAATAGTGGACCAACATAAGTGTCAGTAAAGTTTTGGATTAGGTAGCCTTCTTCATCACCATCAACAAGCAGTTGACGATCTTCGAGCTCTACTAGATCTTCTGTAACATTAATTCCACGCCCAGCAATACCTTCGTAGTATGAATGAGGGATATCAAGAAATTTAATATCTCTTTCTCTTAAGTCTTTAACAGTTGTAAGAATATCACCGCAAGTTAAAGCAATGTGCTGAACTCCTGCACCGTTGTGACGATCAAGAAACTCTTGAATTTGATCCTTTCCACCAGCTTCTTTTGGCTCATTAATAGGAATAATGACTTCACCTTTTGGAAGTTGAACAACTTCTGAGTTAAGTCCAGTTTTTGAACCTTTAATATCGAAGTAGCGAGTTACTTTGAAACCATAAACACGGTCATAGAACTCAACCCATTTCTTCATTTCACCTTTTGGAACGTTATTCGTTAAGTGGTCAATGCGAGCAACACGTGAACCTAGAGGGCGCGCTTTTGGATCTTCTTCAAGTTTCGTAAACCCTGGACGAAAGAATGTGCGAGGTCTTTCGATGAACTCATTGGCAACATCACCAAAGCCTTTAATGCGAGCACTTTTGTAGATACCATGCTCATTTTCAGTGATAACAACTTCTTGAAGTGACTCAGCACCACGCTCAATTGCTGTCTTATAAGCATGCTCACAATCTTCAACTAAGAATGAGATTGTTGAAACACCTTCACCGTGAGCCTTGAAGTAATCTTGCGCATGGCCACCTTTTTGTGCCGTTAAAAGAAATCTAACTTGTCCCTGAGTGAATAGCTCTTTGCTTTCACTTTGCTTTTCATATGTTTTAGAAAAACCAAATGTGTAGAATAAATCTTTTGTGGCCGTATCAAGTGAATCACATGTGAATTCGAGATGATCAATGGCCAGGACCCCAAGAGGGTTTTCTGGAGAAATTTTTGAGTTCATAAAAACTTCCTTCTTTATATTAGCTGTTTGATTTGTGTATGAAAGATACTAACGATTTTTCCCAAATGGAGCAAGATGCATTATGATATGTGCATGAAGCATCGTTTATGGTTTTTCTTTTTTGCACTAAGTCTAGTGACTCATGCTGTTATATTCTTTTCAAATATAAGAAAAGGTGAGCAGCAGATGAGGCGCGAGCGCATTGGTATTGATGTCCAGATTAAGGCCCATGCTATAAAACAAGAAAAGCAAAATAAAAAAGAAGTTGAAAAGATTGAACAAAAGCCGCGAAAAAGTGTTCAGGCTAAAGAGGAGTCCTCTAAGTCTGAGCAACAACAGGTTGTGACAAATAATACATTTGAGAACCAAATAGTTCATTTCGAGGCCCCTATTTATCCGCGATCTGCCAGAAGAGCTGCGATTGGTGGCTCCGTGACTATCTCCCTTATTGTTGGTGTTGACGGGAAAGTTGTGGATGTCAAAATTTTAAAACCTGCTGATTACACAGCTTTCAATGAAGCAGTACTAAGTGTTGCAAAACAATGGCAATTCAAGCCTCAGAAGATTCAAAATACATATACTAAAAAAATCGTGTTTACTATTGAGTAATGACGCTTTGGTTCGTCAAAAAACATAATAAAAATTCTATACTTGCACCTCAATTAAATTTAGAGGAATTATGAGTCAATATAGAATTCTCAATGGGAATGAGCTAATCATTCAAGGTGCTCTTGAAGCTGGTTTTAATCTTTATACTGGATATCCAGGATCACCGTTAGCAGATTATTTTAATATCTTATATAGCAAGAAAAAAGAGTTTCACGAAAAAGGTATCCGTGTTGTTATTGCAAACTCGGAAGCCAATGCAGCGGCCATGGCCAGTGGAGTAAAACAAGCGGGACGTGACTGTATTGTTGCCATGAAATCAATGGGACTTCATGTTGCAAGTGATGCTTTATCCGTTGGTAACTTTGCCAATCCTGCGAGACCTAAGATAGTCGATGGAAAGGAAGTTTATCCTGCTACTGTTATTTGTGTTGGAGATGACCCTTGGTCGATGTCCACTTCAACTGCAGCTGATTCAAGATATCTTTTTAAGCATCTTCATATGTCTTTTCTAGAACCTTCAAATCCTAAAGAGTTAAAAGACTGGATTGCTAAGGCAAAAGAAATTTCTTCTAAAACAAGTTTATATCAAGGATTACTTCTAACGACTTTTCTTGCTGAAGGTGGTGGAAGAGTTGAGTGCTTTGACGAGGCCCCGATTGATGGCAATTTAATCGATATCGATCCTTCAACTTTTGATCTTCAAAAAAATGTAATGGTTCCACCAAATTCTCTACTTGCTGATGTGAGTATGATTAAAGAGCGCTTTCCAAAACTTCAAAGTGTACTTAAAGAGATGGCCCTTGATCAAGTTTTTGGAAATATTAACGCTGATATTGGTTTTATCTCAAGCGGTGTAATTTTCGAAACCCTTAAGCAATGCCTAGAAGAAGGTGAGTATCTTGATCACTTCTCTTTATATAAAGTTGCTTCTTCATTTCCACTTGTTGATGACATCTTAGTACCTTACTTAAAGGGCTTGAAGAAGCTTGTTGTGGTTGAAGAAAAGCGAGGTTTCTTAGAGGGGGAGATTCGCTCTCTTTGTCAGAAACATGGCCTGACTCTTGATATTGTTGGTAAAGACTTTAAGGACTCTGAAGGCTTTCCTGCATTTGGTGGGCTTAGTTATGAGATCATCAGTGAAAAACTTGAAACACTGAAAGACTATCTTGAAGTTGGCCAATGTAAATCATTGGCATTCGAAGAAAGGAATTTCGGAGAGATTCTTCCAAAGAGACTTCCTACTTTTTGTCCAGGTTGTCCTCACCGTGAGACTCTTTCTCTTTTAAAAGACCTTCGTCGCTGGCTTAAGGCCCAAGATATTGACCTTATCACTCATGGTGACGTTGGTTGCTATTCACTTTCATTTTTACCGCCATTTGGAGAAATGCATAATTTATCAGCAATGGGGCAAGGTGGTGCTCTTGGTGCGGGGATGGATCTTTTCACAAAGAATCCTTCTGTTGTTCTTATGGGAGACTCAACTTTCTTCCACTCAGGCCTTACTGATATTTCAAATTCAGTTCAAGCTGATCACGATATTACTTATATTCTTTTAGATAATGATAATACGGCCATGACTGGGCACCAGATGACTCCTGCTTCTCAAGTTAACGTAGAGGGAAGTAAGAGGCCAAAGCAAGATATGTTAAATATCGTTCAAAACCTTGGTGTTAAGGTAGCTAAGGAAGTCAATCCATCAGATCGCTACTTTTACCAAAACCTTATGCGGGAATTTGTTGTTCAAAAAGGTGTGAAGGTTATTATTTCAAATAAAGAATGTTCTCTTACTTACCAAGCAAAGGTAAGAGCAAAGGAGAGAACTCAGATTAAACAGAAAGGGTCTTTAACTGAGAAAACTTTCTATCAAATTAATACTTCTGCTTGTGAAGACTGCCGTATTTGTATTGAAGAGACAGGTTGTCCTGGCCTAACTCAGGTTATGGATGCATATGGTACTAAGATGGCAATTGACCCTACTATTTGTGTGGCCGATAGTTATTGTACAAAAATGAAGGCGTGTCCAAGTTTTGAAAAAGTTGTGGTCAAAGGTTATCACCCAACAATGTATCGTGACAGTGATCTTTCTCACTTAACATATGATCTGAAAGAATTTGAAACGAAGAAAACATTTGATGCAATTGCTAGTGGTGACACTTGGCGAATGGTTGTAACGGGAGTCGGTGGATCGGGGATTACAACGATCTCTAAAATTATTGCAAATGCATGTGTTGAAATGGCCGGCCGTGATGATCTGGATTTTAAATTTATGGATCAAAAGGGCCTTGCTCAAAGAAATGGAAATGTAACGGGACATATGTCGATTTGTCATAAAGAAAAATCGATGGGGGCCGTAACTCCTCGTGGTGGTTCTGATGTACTTTTAAGTCCTGACCTTTTAGATGGTATTGGACAACTGGGATTTTTAAAGACTGAGAATGCTGTTGCAATTTTTGATGATTCGTATCAAGTGCCTCTTTCAATTCTTCTTGATAAGGGGGAGAGTGAAGAAAGTTTAACTAGAGCTAAGCTTATTGAAAAAGTTAGAAGTAAAGGTGATGACAGAATTATTCTGGTTCCTCTTAAGAAGTGGTGTGATCTCTTCTTTGGTAAAGCGGTCTATGCTTCAAGTATGATTCTCGGTTATGCATTTCAATTAGGTCTTGTTCCATTTGGTGAAGATGATCTTCTTGGGGCCTTAAAGAAGTCGATGAAGCCTGCTGAAATTGAAAATAATATCGCTTCGTTTAAGCTAGGGCGAGAAATGGCGTCTCTTGGAACTGAAGCTTTTGAAGCTAAGTATAAGAATCTTGTCGTAAAGAACAAGGACCCTCTCGATTTAGCAATCGAGTCCGTAAGGGAGTCACTACTTCCTTGGCATAATTCTACTTATATTATTAATAAATTTAGACAACATCTTGATCAAGCAATTGTTGATATTAACTGGATGAGTCGCAAGGACTTAATTCAGATCATTCACGATCAGTATATATACAATCGTGGAAAAGAGACGACTGAGTTTATTTCTGGGGCCAGAGCAGTGGGAACTATTGTTGATGAAGAAAATAAAGTTCTTGCTACACGTGTTCTTGCTAAGACATTTATCGTTAAAGATGAAGTCATGGTTGCTCACTTAATGCTTTCACCTTTTTTAAAGCAAATGGAAGAGAGTATCTATAGCTTCCTTGGTAAGTCTTATACTAAAGAGAGAATTAACCGTCCTTCATTTGATATCTTTGGAAAGAAGATTGAATTTGATATTTCGCCAAAAGATTGGCAACTAAAAATTATGAGACACTTTAGAATCTTACGTTCTCTGCTGCCTGCTTGGCATGCAAAAGAAAGAGAGATTGGTTCTAAGGTAAGAAATTACTTATTTAACGGTATTCAAAAAATTGAAGCGAAGAATAGTCAATATCACGCCCTTAAGCTTCTCGATAATATTAAAGGTTACAGGGAAGTTCGCTACACTAATGCGCAAAGAGTATTTAAAGAGTTGGAGATCAATTGAAGCAATCAGTTTCAGCAATATTTATCTGTGAGGACCAAGTCCTTATTATGAAGAGACAAAACTATCTGAGAGCATTTCCTGGCTACTCTTCTTTTCCTGGAGGAAAAGTTGATGAAGAGGATGTGCTCAATGGTGGAGATGATTACCTTCTCTTTGCTCTAAAAAGAGAGATCCAAGAGGAGCTTCATATAAATATTGATGAACTATTAAAGTCAGGTCACATACTTGATGTTAAGCAATACGCTTTAGCAGTCACTCCTGACTTTAATCCACATCGATTTGAGAATTATTACTTCAAGGTTTTTATTAAAGATAAGAGTGCTCTTGAAGAAATTAATTTTCACTTTGACGAGGGAGAAATTGCCAAGGCAACGTGGATGAATTGTCACGAGGCCTTTACTGAATATAAGAAAGGACATCTCTTGGTTGTTCCTCCTATGATTACAATTCTTAAAGACCTTGATCGTGATATTAATTCTCTTGATTTCCTTGATGCTAACTTGAAGTATGATGGAGATTTGCAGGTTCCAATGATTGAGCCTTTATTTGGCCTACGTCAATACATGCCTCTTTCACATACTTTTCCTCCAGCAAATCGTACGAATTGTTTTGTCATTGGAGATGATAATGGAAAGAAAATTGTTATCGATCCATCTCCTAAGAATGAAGAAGAACTAGAAAAGCTAATTTATGGCCTAAAGGAACATGATCTTAGTGAGATATTTCTTACTCATCACCATCCTGATCATCACGAGTTTAGTCGTGAATTAGCAAAGATATTAAAACTACCTTTTTCTATGTCCGAAGGTACTTATGAACATCTTTTAGGAGACTTTGGGCAGGATTATTTTGATGGCCATGAAGTAAAGTTCTATGATGATGGCGATATTGTGACAACGTCATGTGGCCATGAAGTAAAGCTAGTTACGACTGGTGGCCATGCTTTTGGTCAGAGCTCTCTTCTAAGAGCTGACGGGGCATGGATGATTGTTTCAGATCTAATCCAAACGATTGGAACAGTTACAATAAGTGGCCGAGGCTCTGATATGAGAGAATATTTTCACTCTCTTACTAATGTAATCAATCTAGATCCACAAGTTGTAATGCCTTCACATGGAATTTGTCTTGGTGGAACAAATAAAATTAAGCAAACTCTTGATCATCGAATCGAAAGAGAGAATCAAATCCGTGCTTGCTTGGAAGAAGGCAAGAGTCGTGAAGAGATTTTTCAATCAATATACCCAGATCTTCCTGAAAGATTACATAAGTACGCCTATGCTACGATTGATTCCCACTTAGATAAATTAACTAAGTATGGGCCAGGACTTTGCTAAAAAGCAAAATTTATTGGCACAATTAATTGCACAGTTTTTGGTGAATAGTAATTTTACAATTGAAAATTATTCTTTGATATCAGCTAGTTAAAGTCGGTCTAAAAATTATCTTGCACCTAATTTATTAAAATTATTCACTCACACCCTTTCTCAAGTGAAAATGATAGAGGGGAGTGGTCAACTTTATTGTCGGTTAAGTAAAGAAATAAAACTTATTAACCGATAAATTAAGAAGATTAATCTATGTGAGGAAGAAATGAAAGTTGTTAAATCATCGATTATCCTATTATTCACGATTAACTCAAGCTTTGCTAATGGACAATCAGGTCTTATTAGTGGAGTGGCTGATCAAAGTGGTGACATGCTTGGCGCTGCGGTTGGTAATGCGGTTGTGAATGCAAGTGGGCAATTCAATGCTGTGGACCCTGTTCAACAAGTCCTTGTTCAACAAGTCTATAACATCGCTGAAACGAATAATGATTTTGAGAAGTCGATTCGTCTTAAGCGTCTACAGCTTAGAGAGCTTGAAGGTGGGGATGGAATTAGAAGTAAAGTTCCTCCGATGTTTTACAGTGCAAGCTTCCTTCAAACTGGTCTTATGAGTCGTATTGAAGATCCAATGGACGACTTTAGTTATGATAATCTAATCGAATTGAATTATGACGATGGTGACAAATCACTAAAGGGATTATCGAATTCTCCTTTCATTTTTAAGCAAAAAGTACAATATCCACATAGTTCTGCAGTGGCCGTTGGAGGCAATCCTTGGAATAATGCGACTGCTTTTCGCTTTGATGAAGCCTACAGGCCTTGTACTGGTGATGATTCAATTTCTGAGAATCGTCTAGGGACGAATGGTGAGTTCCTTGAGTCATTTATGTTTAAGCTTGATAGCCGTTTTAAAGGCTGTTCTGATGACTATTTAACAATAGATGAAGATCCATTTAGTATAACACCAAAAGTTGACCCTCAAAAATTCTGTAATTGCGCAAATAAGATAACTCATTCTGATGAACAAGAAGAAGAGCTAGGTCAGAAGGATGTTATTGATAACTTCTCTGATAAAATTTATGAAAAAGTTGTCGCTCACAGAGTCAAAGAATTTAAAGACTTCTTAGAGAGCGCAAGAGTTCGTTTTGATGAATTTGACAAGCACAGCTATGTGAATGACCCGTATAGTTGCTCTGGGCAGAATATTGAAAACCTAAGTAATAAGCTTAAGTCTTGTTTTGCAGGAAGGCTTGGTGATGCTATTGATAAGAAACTGGAACTTGATTCTTCGGATGATATGATTGGCCTACACTTTATGACAACGATTCCAGCTCTTGGTAACTCGTCTAGACAGTCTCGCGCTAAGAATCGCTTCGAGCAAATCTTTGAAGACATTGATAAAAATGTTAGTGGACAAAGACAGATGTTCACAACTGATGAAGAAAAGCTAAAAGAATTCGCAAATATTTTTATCTTAGAATATAGCCAGCATAAAAGAGGACCTTTAGGGTTTCCTCGTTCATATGTGGCACGCTTAAATAAGTATATCTATAGTGATCCTGTTATGTATGGAGCTTATCAAGATTTTAGAAAGCAGGAACTTGATGTAACGGATAAAACATTAAGAGCAAAGGCCAATTTAGAAAATAAAAGTTATGGTTGGGGAAGCTCTTTTGTCGATAATATGTATATCTCTCAAGTTCAGGAAGATATGCTAATGTTACAATTTGCAACATCAATTTCCAGTCAAACATTACCACGACTACTTGATGGTTCTTCAAAGGCATCTCTATCTGAAATCTCAAACGCTCTAAATGCTCTTGAAACGAAAAATGATCAAGGCGCTAAAGTGATGGGAGATATGTATAACGTAATTAGAAATCAGCACGAAGATGAATTAAGAGCAACATGTCGTCAAAAAATTGAGGCCCTTGAAAAGGATTGTAACAGTAGTCCTAAAGAGATTATGTCTTCTCTTTCTTTAGAAGAATTCGTTGCGATTAATGATACAAATAGTGAAGACGTTTCTTTGAATTCAAGAAAGTATTGTCTTGCCCTAGATATGGGTGTTACCAATGAGAATGCGGCCAAGCTTGCTAGCTCTGTTGTTTCGGACTCACAAAAAGTCTTAGAGCAAATTAAAGGCTCATATGATCCAACGACTGGCCTTGGGACTAATAAAGTAAAGAGTGACGACGATTCAAAATTAGATGGAGGCCTCGGAGGCTTTGTTGAAAGAGCTAATACTGCTGGTGATATTATTAATAATGGACAAGACTCAGGTGTCGCAAATGATGGAAGTTCAAGCGAGTATAATTTTGATGAAGCTGCGCAATTTCTTGAAAGCTACAATAGTTCAAACTCTTCATTACCATCTAATAGTTTTGCAAGTTCGAATGTTATTGATAACAACTCTCTGCAATCAATGATTCAAAATCCGTCAACATCTGTTAAGTCTCTTGAAGATGTGAAAACAAGAGTTGAGGATGAAGCCGAGGCAATTGCGAAAGAGCTTGAAGAGAACCGAAACTCTACAGCTGTTTCTACTGATGAAGCGAGTCAGAGTGCGGAGCTTAGAGCTGAGCTTGCTGCACTTAAAGCACAAATAGCAGAGCTTAATACTGCTATAACTGCAAAGTCTGAAAAACCTATTGATGAAGATGATCCTGAAAGAGAAAAGCGTATTGCAGCTCAAAGAAATAAAGTAATGTCTAATATAGCTGCAAGTAGTGGTTTTGGTGGAGGTCGTCGAGATGCGGCACCTGCAGGAAATACTAGAGCTGTACAGCAGGCGTCTAGTGGATCGAGTATTCCTTCAAATCTTTCTGCTGGAGCTGGAGGCAGTTCTTCATCGGCCGGTACAGGAATTAGTGCGATCAATCGACTAGGTGCAACTGGTGGACTAGGACTTACAGCAGGCTCTTCTTCACGTGCTTCTTCAGGAGCAGTAGCAGGTGATAATATTGCTAAAAGTGATCAACGCTTAGTTGCAAAAGCTATCGCTGAAGGGAATAACAGTGTTGTTCTTGCCGATGGCCGTGTCTATTATATTGGTCATGATGAAGATGGAAATGTGATTCTTTCTGAAACAGCAGAAGAAGTATTAGCTGGTGTGACGAGTCCTGAGCAAGAAGGACCTCAACTTCCTACTCCTAAGGCCGAAGACGGTCCTAAGCGTGAAATTGCTTCTGAAGGTGAAGAAGTAAAAGTTCCTGGCGAGGATAGTATTTATACTAAGTTCTTAAATGCCGCAGAAATCAACGAATAGAATTATCAATAAATTCACATATAGAAAAGACCAGCAATAGCTGGTCTTTTTTATTTTTTTTACTTTTTTTTGAAAATAGAAAGTGTTGAAACGACGACTATTATTGGCGCAAGGAGATTTTGTTGTTTAGTCGCTATTTATTTATTTTTAAACAGTTGTACACGTGAATTCAGTGAGTTTGCTCACCTCATAATTAAGTTATTTGTAGTGTGTTTAGAAAATTTATTTTTAGCGTCCATAATATATTGAAGAAAGGAAGGTGAACAATAAATTTTGGTCACTTAAGAGAATTCTTAATGCCACCGATAGACAAATTGGATCAGGTATCCGGGACGGAAATGAAATTAATTAAAATATTTATTACTACGACATTGTTTACACTACAGAACACTACTCAAGCAGCCGCTATCCTAGGAGTCGCTGGAGGTTCGTTTTCTACACCACTTCAACAAAACTTACTAATGTTAAGTGAAGTCGATACGGTTATTGCTGATGCTGGTATCTATCTTCTTGAACAGGTTGATCACAACGAAAATACATTCAATGAGATTAGAAAGAATCGTATCCTTGGTACAAGTGATCCATTTGTGGAAATGGAGAAGTCTCTTGCAAAGTCTGGCTGTGTTGGTGATCGTAAGAGTTCATCTCCAGCTGATAATCAAATTGATCAAGTGACAAAAATGGAAATCAGTATGTCTCGTTATGGTAATGCATGTCGAGACACTTTATATAGTGTTGACCTTCAAGAAGGTGCTAAAGAGAAAATTAATGTTGAACAATACTGTGGTTGTGTAAGTAACGTTACAGCTACTGTAACTCAAGAACAGGTATTAGTACCTAATTCAGATGAAGCATATAAGAGTAAGTTTCACTCTGCGATTGTGGCCAGCCGAGTTTATAATCTTTTTGATCTCATTAGAGACAATGCTGGACGATTAGAACGTTATCGTCACGAACTAGCTATTAGAGATAAAAACTTTGATCGATTTACTTGTACAAAAAGTGATATTGATAAAATTAGTCAAAAAATTGAGTCTTGTTTAAGCCCTCAAGTTAGAAATGCTATTGATAAGAAACTTGGTTATAATTTGGATAATCTTATCAAAACAAGTACTGAAGGTGAGGCAAAGCAGCGCCTAAATCATGTTTTCACAAAATCTAATACAGAAATCGATGATTATTTTGATGAGAAAATTGCAGCTGAGAATGTTGCCCTCGATGGTAATGGCGGTAGTAAAAGAAACCAATTCATTGATCTTTTCATTGTAAGATTCAATGAACAAAGAATTAGTGGTGAAGGATATTCGAAGTATTATAAAGATGATCTTAAAGCTTATGTTTATAATAACAAAATCTTTAGTCGTGAATTTTATAGTTTTAGAGAAAGAGAAATTGCAAAGTCAGATAAGTTAAGTCGCTCCCTTTATTATCAAACTGATGGTAAAGAAGGTCGCCTTGATTATGCTAATCAAGTCTTTACTGCAGAAGAAGAGGATCAATTTCTAATTCAATACGTATCCTTCTTTGGTTCAAAATTTATGAAATCAATGGTTCGTGACGCAGATGATTTTGAGCAAGTAACTAAGGCCTTAAAAGAAATTAAAAATCAAGGTGTTGATACTAAGAGCTTTATCTTTGATTCTCTTATGAATCACTTAACAGATTTGAAAGAAGAAGTAATTAGTGAGTGTGAGAGTCGTATTGAAGAACTTGAGTATACTTGTGATCCTTCAAATTTTGATGATGTAATGAAAAGTGTATCTGCAGTTGAATTTACTGAGGCGAATGAGTCATTTGGTGGAAATGATATTGAAACAGCAGAGTTCTATTGTTCAGCTTTTAATAAAGGAGAGATCCCACAAACTATTGCGGGTGGGTATGGTAACTTTACTTCAACTTATGACCCTGCACTCGTTTTTGATGAAGTTCGTGGAAGTCACGGACAGCAAATTGCTTCAGTTAGAGAGTCCTATGAGAAGGGTGGCCTAGCAAATGCGTTTAATAATAATTCTAAATCAAATTCGAATATAGAAAATGTATCTGCAGATGCTATCGATGATGGAGCCTTTTCTCAAACGGCAGAGTACCTAAATAAGAAGTATACAAATACACAAAATACTGGGATGGCACAAAGCTCGCAAATGGCTACGATGGGACAGGCCCAAGTTGCTCAGGTGCAAACAAATACTGCTTCTCAAGTAAATGAAACAAAACATGAAAGAGTCGAGAGAGAGATCGAAAATCAAGTTGAGAAAATAGAAAATCAACTTGCATCAAGTGTTAATGACGATCAAGAAGCGCAAGAGCTTAGAAAGCAACTTAAAGAGTTAAAAGAACAACTGGCCAATGTTGCAAAAAATGCACTTGCAGTTAATGAAGAAAGCGCAAAGAGAAAAGAAAGAAGTATTGCTAGTGAGCAAAATTTTGCTGATGAGCGAGCATTAGGTCACTTTGGTAGTAGTTCTTCTGCATATCCTCACTCTGGTGCAGCTCCATCTAGTGTAAGAGGAGGGGCCTCTGTTGGTACAACTTCTGGCCGTGGTGGTGGAGCATCAATAGCAGGTGCTGGAACTTCTGGATCAGCATCTTCAATCTCAGCTGCCCTTGGCGCAGCAGATATGGTATCAGGACTTAGTTTATCTAGTAATACACGATCAGATGTACTATCGGTATCAGATAATCGAATAGGAAAGCAAGATCGTAAGCTAGTTGCTGATGCAATTTCAAAAGGTAGCAATCGCGTTGTCCTAGCAGATGGTCAGACATACTTCATTGGCCATGATGATGATGGGAACGTCATCCTTTCACAATCAAAAGATGCACTATTTGAGGTAGCAATGCTTCCTGAATTAGAGGGGCCCCAGTTAGAAGCAGATCAGATTAAAAAACTGGATAACGCAGGTCGCTCAATTGCCTCGGAGGCTTCAGAAGTAAGTTCTGAGGATAGTATCTACTCTCAATTTCTCAATGCAGCAGAAATATCAGAATAATTTCTTAGAATAAGCCGATGCAAGGCGCGTTATAACGTGCCTTGCCTTGTCAAAATCCCTCATAAATAGATAAAATTGCTCAGTTTTTATTACAAAAGTTAGAGGCAATTTCTATGACAATTTCAGGGACGCTACCTATCGTTTCTAAGGTCGATCGATCAAGTGATGACTTTAGAGAGAATTTCAATTTTCATTTTTCAAATGTAGAAGAATTAAGAAACAAAGTTAAACATGCTCATATGGGTGGAGGAGAAAAATCTGTTTCTCGTCACCACTCTCGTGGAAAATTATTACCACGTGAGCGTATTGATAAAATCCTCGATGCAGGATCTCCATTTATCGAATTATCATCTCTTGCTGCAAACGGCATGTATGGAATGGATATCCCAAGTGCTGGTATTGTTACGGGGATTGGTAAGGTTCACGGTGTTTGGTGTATGTTCGTGGCCAATGATGCAACTGTTAAGGGTGGAACTTATTTTCCAATGACAGTTAAGAAACACTTAAGAGCGCAAGAGGTGGCACGTGAGAATCGCCTTCCATGTGTTTATCTTGTGGACTCTGGTGGAGCATTCTTACCAATGCAAGATGAAGTATTTCCAGATAAAGAACACTTTGGAAGAATCTTTTTTAATCAGGCCCAAATGTCTGCCCAAGGGATTCCACAAATTGCTGTTGTTCTTGGTTCATGTACTGCTGGTGGAGCTTACGTTCCTGCGATGGCGGATGAATCAATTATTGTAAAAGATAATGGGACGATCTTTTTAGGAGGACCTCCTCTAGTAAAAGCTGCAACAGGTGAAGAAGTTGATGCTCAAACTCTTGGTGGGGCAAAAGTTCACACAAGTGAATCAGGTGTTGCTGACCACTTCGCTGAAGACGAAGACGACGCTCTTGCAATTACAAGATCAATTCTTGAAAATATAAACTTTGAGCAAAACGAAGACGACTTCAATTTTGAAATGCCAAAGTATGATGCCGAAGATATTTACGGAATTCTTCCTCGTGATACGAAGAAGCCATTTGATATTAGAGAGATCATTGCTTGCCTTGTGGATGGTTCACGCTTTCATGAGTTTAAAGAAAAATACGGGCCAACACTGGTTTGTGGTTTCGCAAAGATTTGTGGAGAAAGAGTAGGGATCGTAGCTAATAACGGTATTCTCTTTTCTGAATCGGCAATTAAAGGTTCTCACTTTATTCAGCTTTGCGGACAAAGAAATATTCCATTAGTTTTCCTACAAAATATTACTGGTTTCATGGTTGGTTCTAAATATGAAGCTGAAGGAATTGCAAAACATGGTGCTAAAATGGTTACGGCCGTTTCAACTGTTAATGTTCCAAAGTTTACAGTTGTGATTGGTGGATCTTTTGGTGCTGGTAACTACGGTATGTGTGGTCGTGCTTATTCTCCTCGTTTCTTATGGATGTGGCCTAATGCTCGTATCTCAGTAATGGGTGGTGAGCAAGCAGCAGGAGTACTTGCAACTGTTCGTCAAGACGGGCTTGTTGCAAAAGGTGAAAAGCCGATGACGGCCGAAGAAGAAGCGAAGTTTAAACAACCTATCTTAGATAAATACGAAAATGAAGGAAGCGCATATTATTCAACAGCAAGACTGTGGGATGACGGTGTGATTGAACCTCATAAAACTCGTGATATCTTAGGTGCGGCAATTAAAGCAAGCAAACAGGCTCCAATTGAAGAGACTAAGTTTGGTGTCTTTAGAATGTAGTGAAATAGAAGAAGGATTTTTTATGACAGGATATACAAAAGAGATAAAAACAGGTGAAGAAAGTGGGATTTGTTTCATCACACTAAATCGCCCAGAAGTTCATAATGCATTCAATGATGAGATGATTGCAGCACTTACAGAAGAGTTCCTAGCACTTGAAAATGATGATAGCGTCCGCGTTGTTGTTCTTACTGGTGCCGGAAAATCATTTTGCGCAGGAGCTGATCTAAATTGGATGAAAAAAATGAAAGACTATTCAATGGAAGAAAATATTGCGGACTCTAAAAAGTTAGCGGGACTATTTCATGCAATTAACAATCTTTCTAAGCCAGTCATTGGCCGAGTAAATGGCGCTGCCCTTGGTGGTGGAGTTGGTCTTGTTGCTTGTTGTGACTTTGTCATCGCAAGTGAGAGTGCAAAATTTGGTCTTACGGAAGTTAATCTTGGACTTGTTCCTGCGGTAATTTCTCCATTTGTTATGGCAAAAATTGGAGAGTCAAATGCTCGCCACCTATTTCTTACTGGTGAGAGATTTGATGGAGAACGTGCTCTACAAATTGGCCTTATTCATAGAGTTTCTCTTGATCGCTACTATGATGCAGATATCGTCAATATGGCAAAAGAACTCATTAAAGTTGCACCAAATGCACAGAGAGTTGCAAAGAAGTTAATTTTTGGTGTTAAAGAGCGTCTTGGAAATGATGAAGCAACAATGAATTACACTTGTGAAGTTATTGCTAAGCAGAGAATTTCTGATGAAGGTCAGGAAGGTATGACAGCATTACTTGAAAAAAGAAAACCAAACTGGAAGTAAGTTATATATGGCAACTATAAAGAAAATTGAGAAAGTATTAATCGCCAACCGCGCTGAGATTGCACTAAGAGTTATCAAAACTTGTCGCACTCTTGGAATTAAAACAGTAACTCTTTACACTTTTGAAGAAAGAAATCTTCCTCAAAGAGAATTTGCAGATGAGACTTATTACTTAGAAGGAAAACTTCTTAGTGAAACATATCTGAATATGGATAAGATCATTCAAATTGCAAAAGATAGTGGATGTGATGCAATTCACCCTGGTTATGGTTTCTTATCTGAAAACGCAATATTTGCTCAGAAAGTAACTGATGCAGGTCTTGTGTTTATTGGACCAACTCCTGAGCATATTGTTCTTATGGGAGATAAGAAAGGGTCTAAAGACAAGATGATTGAAATCGGTGTTCCTGTTATTCCAGGATACAATGGTGAAAATCAAGAACCTGAATTCTTAAAGTCTGAAGCTGATAAAATGGGCTATCCTGTACTGATTAAAGCATCTGCCGGTGGTGGTGGAAAAGGGATGAGAGTTGTTAATGACTCGAAAGACTTTCTTGCTGAACTTGAAAGTTGTAAGCGAGAGGCCCTAAGCTCATTTGGTTCCGATATTGTCTTGATTGAAAAATTCATAACAAGTCCACGCCATATTGAAATTCAAGTAATGAGTGATACTCACGGGAATCACTTTCACTTTTTTGAAAGAGAATGTTCAATTCAAAGACGTCACCAAAAAATTATTGAAGAGTCTCCTTCTTTGGCCCTAAGTGATGAGCTTCGTAAAAAGATGACTGATGCAGCTGTTAAGATTACAACGGCCATCGATTATCATGGTGCTGGTACTGTTGAATTAATTCTTGACGGTGAAAACTTCTATTTTCTTGAAATGAATACAAGATTACAGGTTGAGCACCCTGTCACTGAAATGGTAACAGGATATGATCTTGTCGAATTACAGCTTATGGCAGCAAGTGGTGAGAGATTTGAGTTTACTCAAGATGATATTAAGCAAGTCGGGCACGCTATTGAATGTCGTATCTATGCAGAAGATCCTGATAATGACTTTATGCCAGCAATTGGTCGCCTTGAATATATTGGGGATGCAATTGAGGGGATTCGTCTAGACACTGGTTATAAGAATGGAAACTCAATCACTGTTAACTTTGACCCAATGATTGCAAAAGTAATTACTTGGGGAGCTGAAAGAAATGAAGCTGTAGGAACAATGATTGCAGGTCTTAATCACCTTCCATTTGAAGGTTTAACAACAAATAATGACTATCTCGTAAGAATTTTAAAGCATGAGGCATTCCTTGCTGGTAACACTTATACTCACTTTGTAAAAACTTATGAAGCAGATCTTGCACCTGCTGAAGTTTATGCAGAAGAGATTGCTGCTGCTCTTGCTCACGATTTCTTAAAAGATGATATCATGTTTGATTCTTTTAGAATGAGCGGTGACCAAGGTGAAAAGAGAATTTATGACTTTGGAGAAAATACTTTTGAAGCTTTCTTCAAGTTCTCAGGTGTGAGTACTCTTGTTGTACGTTTTGAAGGCTTTACTTGTACTGTTGATATTGAAGAAGATGCTCTTTGGATTAACGAAGTTCCATTCCATATTCTAACGCAAAAGAATGCCTATATTGTAAATAGTAAGCGTGTTGAACTTTCACGAAGTGTTGCGAAGCGCTCTGGGGCTGCTACAGGTGAGGCCCATGAAATGAGCTCGCCAATGCCTGGGAAAATTCTTAAGGTTCTTGTTCAAGCAGGGCAAGAAGTTAAAATTGGTGATGCTCTAGTTGTTATGGAGGCCATGAAAATGGAACATACTGTAAAGGCATCTCGTGATGGTAAGATTGATGCTATACTAGTTCAAGAAGGCCAAACAATTGATGGTGGAGTTGACCTCGTAGAATTAAACTAATTCGGATTAACTATGACTAAAAAAATTAAGATTGTTGAAGTTGGACCTCGCGACGGATTACAAAATGAAAAAAGTTTTGTCGCCACAGAAGATAAGCTCGAGTTTATCAAGCTTTTAAGTGAGACAGGACTTTCAACAATTGAAGTAACAAGCTTTGTTCGTCCTGATAAGATTCCTCAAATGCAGGATGCAGCAGAGCTGTATCCTCAGGTATTAAAAATCACTGAAGATAAGGGGATTGCGACTCCTTGTTTAGTACCCAACTTAAAGGGACTAGAGCTTGCAAAGAGTCTTGGGGTGAAAGAGATTAGTATGTTTACTGCAACATCGAATACTTTCAACCAGAAGAATATCAATGCAACTATTGAAGAGGCCCATGCAAGACAGATTGAAGTGGCAAAGGCCGCTCTTGATGAAGGAATGAAAGTTAGAGGCTATCTTTCAACAGTTTTTGGTTGCCCTTATGAAAAAGAAATAAAAGATAAATCAATCGTTGATGGAATCCAAAGATTATTAGATCTAGGGTGTTACGAAATATCATTAGGGGATACTATTGGTGTCGCTAACCCTAACCAAGTGCGAAGAATTACAAAACTAATTAAAGATCACTTTGGTTTAAAACAGATGGCAATGCACTTTCACGATACAGAGGGGATGGCCCTCGCTAATATCTACGCTTCTTTAGAAGAGGGGATTGAGGTTTTTGATTCATCTGCAGCAGGTCTTGGCGGTTGTCCATATGCAAAAGGTGCAAGTGGGAATGTGGCAACAGATGACGTTGTTAATCTCTTACATAAACTTGGTTTTGATACAGGCGTGGATATGGATAAACTCCATGATGCTAGCTCTTTTATTATTTCTAAAATCGGTCACACTGCACCGTCTAAGTTTTTTCAAGCTTATAAAGGAAGAAAGTAATGTCTATTTACGGCTACGAATTTGAACACTTAAAAATTGAAAAGAAAGACGCAACCCTTTGGGTAAGTCTTGATAATACTAAGATGGCAAATGCTATCACTAATAAAATGATTGCTTCTCTTACTGAAGTTTTAACATTCGCTGATGGTGATCCAGATATTCGCGTGATCGTTCTTAGAGGCGAAGGCGACAACTTCTGTGCCGGTGGTGATATTAAAGCAATGATTGCTCGCAAAGGAATGTTTGCAGGTGAATCTTTTGAGCTCAGAAATCGTTACTCACGTGGAATTCAAAATATTCCTCGAGTTATCGAAAGACTTCAAAAACCAATTATAGCAATGGTTCACGGTGGTGCAATTGGAGCTGGATGTGATCTTGTAGCGATGTGTGATCTTGCAGTCGCAAGCGATGATGCGAAATTTGGTGAAACTTTCTGTAAGCTCTCTCTCGTTCCTGGAGATGGTGGGCCATTCTTTTTAACTCGAAAAGTTGGTTACACAAAAGCAATGGAGATGTACTTAACGGGTCGTATTTATACTGCTAAAGAGGCCATGCAAATGGGCCTTGTTAATAATATCGTAACAGGTGAGGACCTTGAGCTTGCTGTATCTGCTTTTGCAAATGAAATAGCTGCTAATGCTCCAGTTGCAGTACAATTGACAAAGACAGCAATGAAGCGTGCTGCTCACGATGATCTTGAGTCTCATCTCAATTTAATGAGTGCATACCAAGGAATTGCGCAAAGAACGAATGATCACTTTGAGGGACTTTCAGCTCTAAAAGAGAAGAGAAGCCCAGACTTCAAGGGAAATTAATATTAATATAATCGTAATGGGCCTTTTTGCCTTCTTTCTTTCGTCTTGCTCTAGCACACTCTATAGTGGAGATGGTGAGAGGCTTTTGCATATTTCAAAACATGCAAATCGAGAGGCCATTACGTTAAAAGCAAATCACGAAATTCAAAATATGTTTTATGGATCACTTCCGAAACAGCATCATATAAAACTAGGTAATGATTTCTTTCGTCGTCGAAGTGAGTATGTTTCACGTGTTGAAATTCAAGAGATTGAATCTCCACTTGATCAATTTATAAAATTTTTAAGTTTTGGCCTTTTTTCCAAAAAGCAAATTGAAGTTAAGGCGGCCACTGATATTGGAGAGAATGAGTATGAAGTTTACTAGATTTGTCATTCTCCCTTTTATACTGTTCATTACTTCTTGTGCATCAAGTGGAGTTAAGCTCAATAGTCAATTTTGTGCTTCTCCAAATGGTATTTGGGCAAAAGCAGACGATAAACTTGATTATCGTGTTTCAAAAAATATTTCTGGCTTTGGTATTGAAGAGCGTAGAATTAGAGATATTTTTAAGCAACGAAGTTATGATTGTCGCAAGGTAAGTAAGATGCGTGTGACGATTAAGCAGGGATTTTTTGAAACACTACTTAGCCTTATCCCAGGTTACTCTTCCAATACTGTTATCATTGATTTTAATCTAGAAGATTCATAAGTCCTGAAAAGAAATCTTTCTTATAGGCGTCGACTTCTTCTTGAGTTTCAAGGTGACCGAAGTTTTGACGGTCTTGTTTAACAAAGTATTTTTTTGCATCATCAGTGCATAGAAAGCGTGAGTGATGGCGTGTTAGCATATTGCCGTATATTTTTCTTTGCTTACACACTGTCATGATAAGCTTTTCTTGAGCGCGAGTAATCCCTACATAACAAAGTCTACGCTCTTCTGCGTCTCCTTCGCCATTAACAATTGTTTTCTTGTGCGGAAGGATTTCTTCTTCGACTCCAACCATATAAACTTGTTTAAACTCAAGCCCCTTTGATGAGTGAAGAGTCATCATCGTAACTTCATTCTTTCTTACATCATCATCTTCGTCTTCATCTTTTGTATCCTGAGAATCTTGAAGCATAAGCTTTTCCATGAATTTATCTAGGGTAGCTTGTTCCTTAAAATTCTCTGTAAAACGCGCCGCTGATTCAATGAAGAAGTGAATATCGTCTTTTTTACGTGAAGCCTGCTTAACTTGGTCATAGCATTTGTCGATATATTCAAAATACTTTAGATCATCCGTAAGACTTGTGATTGCCTGACTAAGAGGTAGTCTTCCAAAATACTCTTTTGCACTTTCAATAAAATTAATAAATGTTGTAATCTTATCCGCTCGTGTACCCGCAAGTTCAGGTGCATTTTTCATTGCACTAAACAGATCGATCTGATGGGCCTCACTTTCTTCTAGAAATTTCTCTAAAGTCTTCATTCCGATTCCACGATTTGGAACATTTAGAATTCTTCGAAGCGCCATTTGATCGGCAGGATTTTTAATGACCGAAAGATAGGCCATGATATCTTTTACTTCTTTTTTCTCGTAAAATTTTTGGCCACCGATAATTGTATAGGGAACCTGAGAAAGTCTTAGCTGCTCTTCAATTGGTGCTGCTTGAGTATTTGAACGGTAAAGAATTGCGATGTCACCTAAATGCCCACCTTTAGATTGGTGAGAGATAATATCTTCAACAATGATTTCCGCCTCATGTTCAGTATCTTCAAGCTCCCAAAGGATAGGCCTGTGATCACTTGGTTTATCTGACCACAGTGTCTTGTCTCGACGATCTGTATTTTCTTGAATAACAGCGTTAGCAAGTTTTAGAATCGGTGAGATTGAGCGATAATTCTGCTCTAGCTTGATAACTTTTGCACGAGAGTAATCTCTTTCAAAGCCAATGATATTTGAAATATCGGCACCTCGAAACGAATAGATTGCTTGATCATCGTCACCAACAACACACAGATTATCGTGGGCACAAGTTAAGTGTCGAATAAGTCTAAATTGAAGTGGATTTGTATCTTGGTACTCATCTACCATAATGTACTTAAATCCATTTGAATATTCTAAAGCGATTTCGGGATTCTCATCAAAGAGCCTAACTGTTAGAAGAAGAATATCATCAAAGTCGATGGCATTATAAAATTTAAGCTTCTCTTGATAAAATTCGTAGAGAAAATTAACTGCGTGATCATAAGGATCTTCTCCATCAAAGAATGGCGAATCAGCAAAGTCCTCAGGCTTAATCCCTTCGTTTTTAAGCTTTCCAATCTTAGACTGAATAACTTCTTTCTTAAATGAGCCCTTGTTATCGTGATAAAGTCTAAGACCTTCACGTATGATACTCATTTGATCTGTTTGGTCGTAGATCGAGAAGTTCTTATGATAACCCAAATGAGTAATTTCTTTCTTAAGAATTTTCAGACCTAGTGAGTGAAAAGTCGCTAAAGTCATTCCTTTAGATTTATTCTTTCCAAGCAGGCCGTGAACTCTTTCTTTCATTTCCTTTGCGGCCTTATTTGTAAATGAAACGGCCAGAATCTGTTTTCCAGGAATATGCAGGTTATCAACCATATGCGCAATTCGGTAGGTGATTGTACGTGTTTTACCACTTCCAGCACCTGCTAAAATCAGTACTGGGCCTTCGATGGTCTCAGCCGCCGCGCGTTGTTTGTCGTTTAATCCTGCCAATGAAATCATGCGTATAATGTGCCTTTAGAAAGGCGATTAGGCAATCTGTTTGTTGGTATGGGTTCCTGGATACTTTTCGGGATGCTTAGCATAATTACTTCATGCCACGCATCCCGAAAAGTATCCAGGAACCTTGCATTGCATCTTGATAAAACCGAGCTAAAGAGTCAGAATTCCATACATGAACACAACACACCTTAGATCGATTTTATTGAATTTAATAATTCTACTTGGTGCACTATACACCCAAGCATCTGAGCTTCCATCGCGAAGTGATATCCATGCATTAATTGGCCAACAGACTTCCGTTAAGTCTCAAGGCTCCCGTGGTACATGCACTATGTTTAGTGCAATTGGAATTGTTGAGCACTTACTAATTCGTAAGCATGGGGTTCTACCAGTTGAGCTCGATTTGTCTGAGCAGTGGATGGAATATCTCATAATGAAGGATAAGAGTTGGGAAGGTTCAACAACATCTAAAAATATGCGTGCCATTCTTGATTGGGGAGTTGTTTACGAAAAAACTTGGCCTTACTCTCGCAAGAAATGGCCATCTCTTGAAGATGACTATCCTGAAATCACTATGGCCAAACAAACTTGTGGCCATTTAGTAGAGCTTCCAAAGTATCTACAGTCTTGTTTACTTGGGCAGCGTGATCCTCGTTTATTTGAAATGACTGATTATGATATTGCTCAAATTGATCCTGATTTTATTCCAATTAGAAAAGAGGCAATTTATTTAAGAGACACTTTAGTGGATGATCTTTATTCAAGAAAGAAGTCTTACATGTCGAAAGACTTATCCAAAATTAAGAAATGGTTAAGTCAAGGAAAGTCAGTTATTCTAGGAACTAAGTTGTACTATGGATCTTGGAATGCAAAAAAGACTCAGACTCTTGAGATTCAAGAACGTGATAAGAGCAAATGGTATGCAGGCATTGTTGGCTATCCTGAAGTTGGAACACGTGATCGTCGAATTTCGGGAGAAAAAGGCGGGGGCCATTCGATGATTCTTGTTGGTTATGACGATGATGTTGTTGTGAAGACTAGAATGCAGATGGAAGATGGCTCTTGGCAGGAATTCGAATATAAGGGTGTTTATTACTTTAAGAATTCTTGGGGAGTTAAAGGCTTTGGGAAGAAGTTTAAGTTAGATGAAGTAAACTATCCAGGTTATGGAATGATTACTCAAAAATATGCACATGATTTTGGAAATTTTTTCTATATAGATTAAGGAGATGGCCATGGCCAAGAAGAAAGTAGCAAAGAAGAAAGTTGCTAAAAAAGCAACTAAGAAAGTAGCAAAGAAAGCAACTAAGAAAGTAGCAAAGAAAAAAGCAACTAAGAAAGTAGCAAAGAAAGCAACTAAGAAAGTAGCAAAGAAA